>JADFXP010000059.1 GCA_015233465.1 Candidatus Magnetominusculus dajiuhuensis | reverse complement strand
CAATATAGCCTGACCAGTTTTTAATTCAAATATTAACTGGCAGGCTATTTATTTTTAATATTAATATGTGACACTAACATGAAATATGATAGGATAATATGAGATATAAGAAAACTCTAACATATGTGTTATATGTTTTAATATTTCTCGTAGTAATTATATATGCCTCAGAAGCATCTGCGGCCATATATAAGACCATTGATTCAAGTGGTGAGACAATCTATTCATATTCTCCAATAAATAACAGATCAATCAAGATTTCATCATATACAACTCATAGTTATTACAACCGTGAAGATATTCAGCCTTATCATGATTATCATGATTTTCATGATAATAAGTATTATACAATTGCTTCAGAAAAATGTAGTCTTCACAGTGTAGACCCTGATTTGGTTCAAGCAGTGATTTCAGTTGAATCTAATTGGAATCCAAACGTAATGTCCTCAAAGGGCGCAATGGGGCTTATGCAGCTTATGCCTGGTACTGCCCATGACCTTGGAGTTATCAATCCATATGACCCAAATGAAAATATTGACGGAGGAGTGCGGTATCTTAAATATTTAATGGATAAATATTCTGGGGATAAGAGACTTGCCCTTGCAGCTTATAATGCAGGGCCAAATGCTGTGGACAGGTATCAGGGAGTTCCTCCTTTTAGAGAGACTATGAATTATGTTGACAAGGTTTTGTCTGCGTATACTTCAAAAACTCCGTCTGGTTTATTATCTAACCCTCAATCATCAAATGCAGTTCAAACAAAGGTTGTTTATGAGAATTCTCGGGTTTTTAATAGAATTATAAGGCCTGTGACAAATAGAAGATCGGAATTTGTAAAACTCAAAAAATTATACATGCCTGATGGAAGTATCAGATTTGTGCTTCCAAATTAGAAATGAAAATGTCTATTGTAGATGAAATACTTAAACTCAAAGAGCAGCGCAACGCAGTAATTCTTGCCCATAATTATCAAAGAGACGAGGTGCAGGATATTGCAGATTATACTGGTGATTCCCTTGAATTATCCCGCATAGCAGCTAAGACTGATTTTGACGTAATTGTCTTTTGCGGAGTTGGGTTTATGGCAGAAAGCGCCTCCATCTTATCCCCTCAAAAAACTGTGTTACTGCCAGACCTTAGAGCAGGATGTCCAATGGCTGATATGGTAACCATTAATACTCAGAGAAATGTTTGGGCATCTTTTTCAGGGTATAGAGAGCCTCCAATGTTTAGATTTTCTCATGATCATACCTTGATGGATTTATTGGCAATTTATCCTGAAGCTCCTGTAGTTGCGTATGTAAACACGACAGCAGAGGTCAAGGCGCATAGTGATATATGCTGTACATCTGCAAATGTGGTAAGGGTGATAGAATCGCTTCCTAATCAACAGATAATATGTATACCAGATAAGAATCTCTCAATGTGGGCAGCTAAGAATACAAATAAACAGATCATTGCATGGGACGGATTTTGTCATGTCCATGATAGAATTACACTGATTGATGTTGAAAGGGCAAGAGTGGAGCACCCAAATGCGTTATTAATGGCTCATCCAGAGTGCAGGTATGAAGTCTTGGAGGCCTCTGATAAAGTGACAAGCACTTCAGGGATGTTGAAATTTGCTAAGGAATCAGATAGATTGGAATTTATAGTTGGCACAGAGATTGGATTAATGTACAGGCTTAAAAAGGAAAACCCTGACAAGATTTTTTATCCGATGAGAAAGGATATGGTCTGTCCAAATATGAAAAAGACACATCTTGAAAACGTATTATCAGCATTAAAAGAGATGAAAAATATTATCAAGGTGCCAGAAGAAATTAGAGTAAAGGCTAAGCAGGCGCTTGACAGGATGTTATCTTTACCTTAATGTCTTTCGGGTCGCCATCGGCGCAGCCTTCAATGTTTAAACTTACCTTAAGAGGAATAATGGAAGACAATAATATAGGATTTGATGTATTAAAACAGATAATAAGTTCACGGGCAAGAGAGCTTGAATTTGCTAAATATATTCAGAGATTTAATGGAAAGACGATAGTAGTTAAATATGGAGGCAGCGCTCTTGAGGGAGACGGCAATATCTCATCACTTATTGATGATCTAATATTTCTTAAACAGCAGCATATAAATGTGGTATTAATTCACGGCGGGTCAAAGCATTTGAACAAGGTTTTAAAGGATAATAATATTGAGAGCGTGATAATAGACGGCATAAGGGTTACTACAAAAGAGGTATTAACCCATGCTATAAATGTGTTTAAAGAGGTAAATCGTATGATTGTCTCTGAAATAAACAACAAAGGCAAGGGAGAGATCAAGGCAATAGGGCTTAATGGCAGCGAGATTCCAATAACCATTTCTGAATATCTTGACAAGGGGAAATATCACTTTGTAGGCAGGATTGTTAAGGTAAATCCAGAATATCTAAATGCCTTAAGAAGTGAATATATACCTGTAATATCTTCGCTTAGTCAGAGTGAGGATAATCAAATACTCAATGTTAATGCAGATACACATGCAGTGAGCATTGCAGTTGAACTTAAGGCTGAGAAATATATAAATATGACAAATACGGATGGGATATTGGATGAAACTGGGAAATTGATACCGTCAATGAATCTATCAATGGCAGAAAAAATGCTTGAAAGCGGGGTTATCTCTAAGGGAATGGTGCCAAAGATAAAATCATGTCTAAAAGCCCTTGAGAATAATGTAAATAAGGTTCATATAATAAATGGAACATTCTCTCATGCCCTTGCAAGAGAGATCTTTACAGATGAGGGGATTGGGACAGAGATTGTTAGGTGAATGAGATACGCTAAAAATTTAAAAACTAAGTTAAGATATTCAATTGGTTTTTGTTGGAGCAGGTAAAAGATGGCAGAAGATAAAGTATGTCTGTCTCTAAA
>JADFXP010000058.1 GCA_015233465.1 Candidatus Magnetominusculus dajiuhuensis | reverse complement strand
ATGAATAAACAACGCCCGTGCCGTTATGGTGCGGGCGTTTGCGCGATATTCACCGGTTTTTATCGTCTAACTTGCGGGCTAAGTTGTGGAAATGCCGGCTCCCTCCATATCAACCCGCCCCAGTCAAACTACCCACCAGACAATGTCCCCGACCCGGATAACGGGTCTAGGTTAGAACTCTAGACTACCAAGGGTGGTATTTCAAGGATGGCTCCACGAGAACTAGCGTTCCCGCTTCAAAGCCTCCCACCTATCCTACACATGCTAGCCCAAAATCCAATGTCAAGTTGTAGTAAAGGTGCACGGGGTCTTTCCGTCTTGTTGCGGGTAGACGGCATCTTCACCGCCAATACAATTTCACTGAGCCTCTGATTGAGACAGTGCGGAAGTCGTTACGCCATTCGTGCAGGTCGGAACTTACCCGACAAGGAATTTCGCTACCTTAGGACCGTTATAGTTACGGCCGCCGTTTACCGGGGCTTCAGTTCAATGCTTCTCTTGCGATAACATCTCCCATTAACCTTCCGGCACCGGGCAGGCGTCAGTGTCTATACTTCCTCTTGCGAGTTTGCAGACACCTGTGTTTTTGGTAAACAGTCGCCTGGGCCATTTCACTGCGCCCTGATTTCTCAGGGACCCCTTCTCCCGAAGTTACGGGGTTATTTTGCCGAGTTCCTTAGCGAGGTTTCTCTCGAACGCCTTGGTATCTTCTACCCACCTACCTGTGTCGGTTTGCGGTACGGTCAACCTGCAGTCTCCACTCGAGGTTTTTCTCGTCAGCGTGGAATCACCAGAGTTCGCCCTAAAGGGCTCCCCATCACGACTCAGCCTTAAAGTGGGCGGATTTGCCTACCCACAAGCCTAAACGCTTGGACATGAACCATCACCATGCTCTGACTATCCTCCTGCGTTACCCCTAGGATCAACGACTACAAGTTGGTGCAGGAATATTAACCTGTTGTCCATCGATTACGCCTGGCGGCCTCATCTTAGGACCGACTAACCCTGGGCGGATTTACCTTCCCCAGGAAACCTTAGGTTTACGGCGGACTGACTTCCCATCAGTCTTTGCGCTACTTATGCCGACATACTCTCTTCTGATACCTCCAGCAAGCCTCACGACTTACCTTCACAGGCTTACAGAATGCTCCCCTACCAACGCATTGCTGCGTTCCGTAGCTTCGGTGCAGTGCTTGAGCCCCGTTAAATTTTCGGCGCAGTGTCGCTTGACCAGTGAGCTATTACGCTTTCTTTAAATGATGGCTGCTTCTAAGCCAACATCCTGGTTGTCTCTGCAGCATCACATCCTTTCCCACTTAGCATAATTTAGGGACCTTAGCTGACGGTCTGGGTTGTTTCCCTCTCGGCCATGAATCTTAGCACCCATAGCCTCACTCCCAGATAACATCTATAAGGTATTCGTGGTTTGATTGGGATTGGTATCGCTTGCGCAACCCTAGCCCATTCAGTGCCCTACCCCCTCTAGACTATAATCTGAGGCTGTACCTAAATACATTTCGGGGAGAACCAGCTATCACCAGGTTTGATTGGCCTTTCACCCCTATCCACAGTTCATCCGAACATTTTGCAACATATATCAGTGCGGGCCTTCACGAAGTCTTACCCTCGCTTCACCCTGACCATGGATAGATCACCTGGCTTCGGGTCTACTATTTGCAACTAATCGCCCTGTTAAGACTTGGTTTCCCTGCGGCTCCTCACGTCAACGTGATTAACCTTGCTGCAACTAGTAACTCGCCGGCTCATTAATCAAAAGGCACACCATCACATGACAAGTCATGCTCTGATTGCTTGTAGGCATTCGGTTTCAGGTTCTATTTCACTCCCCTTACAGGGGTTCTTTTCGCCTTTCCCTCACGGTACTATACGCTATCGGTCATCAGCACGTATTTAGCCTTGGATAGTGGTCTACCCAGATTCCCACGGGATTTCACGTGTCCCGTAGTACTTAGGATACCGCTTCCTTCAACATTATATTTCACTTACAGGGCTATCACCCTCTCTGGCCCGCCTTTCCATACGGTTCAATTATATAATGCTGATAGTACTTATGCGGTCCTGCAACCCCCGAGAAGACATTAAATCTATGAATCTATGATATTTATTAAAATATCCGTAACTCATAAACTTAATGTCTTCCCGGGTTTAGGCTGTTCCCCGTTCGCTCGCCGCTACTGAGGGAATCTCAATTGATTTCTTTTCCTCCGGGTACTGAGATGTTTCACTTCCCCGGGTTAGCTTTATATACCTATGTATTCAGTATAAAATGTCTAGGCTTTACCTAGACGGGTTGCCCCATTCGGAAATCCACGGTTCATAGCTTGCTCGCAGCTCACCGTGGCTTATCGCAGCCTACCACGTCCTTCATCGCCGTCTGATGCCAAGGCATCCACCGAATGCCCTTAGTATCTTGACCCTTATTTTCTCCATTGTTGTCAAAGAACGACACGCTCTATTTGCATAAGGCGTGTTTTAACTTTATATATTTCAGTTTAAAGTGATTTACCAAGCTCATTATCTCAAATCTTGTCTTCTTGATTTATTGTTTTTCAGGGATAGCACAATACTTAATCTTAAAGAGTATCTTCAAAATGTCTTTTGTCTTTGGATTAATATTTGCATTTTGAAAATAATCAACGATTCATGTCATCTTCATACATACATTTGATATTTCAATTCATAACAGATACTACATTTATCTTTAATTTGTTATGTTATGAATTTTATATAAATTATATATATGGAGGTGAACGGGCTCGAACCGATGACCTCCTGCGTGCAAGGCAGGCGCTCTCCCAACTGAGCTACACCCCCGTTGTACTTTTGAGATATTTGAGATGGTGGGCCTAAGTGGGCTTGAACCACTGACCTCGCGCTTATCAGGCGCGCGCTCTAACCAGCTGAGCTATAGGCCCTTACATGATCTGGTTTTTCTCTAATGTTCATCACATCATGAGAGAGCTTAGTCTGTGTCTTGGTCAGTGTTTTATAGAATAATCTATTATTAAATTTTAATATTAGATATTCAAAACCACCAGGCCACAAATCTCTATTAAAAGTGCGTAGTAAGCAATAAGAATTTTACAACCCTTATGTTCTAATGTCAGTCTTAGTCTTTCCTTAGAAAGGAGGTGATCCAGCCGCAGGTTCCCCTACGGCTACCTTGTTACGACTTCACCCCAATTACCGGCCATACCTTAGCGAGCTGCCTCCTTACGGTTGGCTCACCCTCTTCGGGTACAACAAACTTTCGTGGTGTGACGGGCGGTGTGTACAAGGCCCGGGAACGTATTCACCGCGGCGTAGCTGATCCGCGATTACTAGCGATTC
>JADFXP010000057.1 GCA_015233465.1 Candidatus Magnetominusculus dajiuhuensis | reverse complement strand
CAGACGATCTCACAGATGGCTATATTTTTTGAGGGCAGATTGAATCTGGAACTGACTTTATGATATATTAAGAGGGTGGCTAATGAATGAGCCATTACCCTTGACACAGTTTAATTTACAGACCCTATACCTATTATAAACTATGAGATCAGTGAAGAAGCGCTAACATCACTGACTACATTTATCAAGCATCATAAGGTAACCTCTGCCACTGTGTCCTTAGCATTACCATCGGATTGGATTATTACAAGGTACTTGGATATTCCTCTTGTCAGCCCTGATGCCCTTGATGAGGTTATGACCTATGAACTTCAAAGGCATATTCCATTTGATATAGGCAGTGTCTTATTTAACTATAGAATTGCTGGTATGATAAATGGAATTTATAGGATAATAATCATTTTTGTAGTTAAGGATAAGATTCAACTCCTTAATGAGGCATTAAGCAAGATAGGGGTAAGTATAGGAAATATAGGCATTTCATATTTATATGCCCTTAATCTTATATCTTATAATCGGAATAAGACTAAATTCTTTACTCATACACTTGGAAGGATAAAGCATTTTAAGTTAAAAGATAAACAAGAGGGAGAGAGCGTTTTTTATTTTTCATGGGGAAGGCTTATTTTCTGGATAACAATTAATGGAATCCCAATTGTTCAACATATATTACCATATAGCGGTATAAATGATATTCAGGATATTTGGACAGATTTTTTAAGTGATGTGATTGAACAAAATTCATCCTTAACCACGATTAATCAAATAATCCTCTTTGGAGATGTTCCGAGTGGACTGTCGGAATATATGACAACCACAACAAAATATAAAGTTAACCATATGAAAAAGATATTAGGGTTGTCTTTTATAAAAGATACCAGTGATACCTATCAAAGGAAATCTGTTATAGAGGAGAAATTGCTCTTAGAATTAGCGCCATCTATAGGTGCATCACTTTCTGGATTAGGAACAGATATTTTAAGCATAAAATTACAACCTAAAAAACATGATAAGGCTGCTAAATTAAGCAAACTTGTTACAGCTGCGCTTATATTTATTATGGTTATATTATTTTGCGGCATAGGATGGTCAAGATTCTCACAAAATAAGGCTGTTCTTGAGAAGATAGAACAAAATATTGCGAATAATAAACAGAGTATTTCAGGTTATCTATTAATCTCTTCTGAATTAGACAATATGAATAAACAGATTAAGATCATTTCAGATGATCATGCAAATTCAATTAGTTCAATTAGAATATTGGCAGAGTTATCTAAGATAATACCTGATGATACGTATTTAACAGATATTGTTTTAACAAATAAATCAGAAGACAATGTTGGTAATAAACAATTAATAATCAGCGGTTATAGCCGTGCTTCTTCAAATTTGATAGAAATACTAGAAAATTCTGATCTTTTTGAAGATGTTGAATATATTGCTCCAATTATCACAGATGTAAAAGGCGAGAGGTTTATGATTAAATCTCTGATTGCAGATGATATATCAAGTGTTCATAACAAGGCTTACGGATATAGAGAGCAGGATGTAGAAGAAAACTCAGTCAATAAAGCAATAGGCAAGGCATTATGAATAATATCAAATTAAATGATAGAGAAAGGTATTTGTTTTTTATTGCGCTGATTATTGCAATAGGGATATTTATTAATTTTGGGGTTAATTGGTATAAAGGACAGGCAGGTAATTTGGATGAGCAGATAGAGAGCAGAAGGCTTTTTTTGAAAAAACAAGTTGAATTATTATCTGATAAAGATATTAAAACAAGGTTTAAGGAGGCAAGAGAGCAGCTTGTTGTTATTAATGACAGGCTTTTAGCTGGTAATAATCCGCATATAGCATCTGCACAGCTTCAAAAATCATTATCTAAAACAGCAGGTTCAATTGGAGTCAAGATAGATACTGTTTCTGTTAGAAAGCCAGAGGATTTAGATATTTATTTAAAGATTCCGATTGAATTAACCTTATATACTTCAATTGATAAACTAACAGCGATGCTTTTAAAGATAGAGACCTCAAAGATAATGCTGTCTATTTCAAATATAAGACTAAATACAGATGAAAAAAATGTATCTAAATTGATACTGGTAACAATGACTGTATCTGGATATATGAAGAAGGAATCAATTTGAAAAGACATCTATTGAGATACAATACCTTTAATTTTATACTGGTTATTATCATATTAGCCTTAGGGATATGGTTTCATTTAAACAATAATGAGGATAATACTAAATTATCTATTTCTGTTAAGAATAGCTCGGTTAGTGTAAAAGATGAAGGTAAGGGTGAAGAGATAAACAGCGGGATTATTAATTTAGCTAAAGATGCTGAGATAATTGTAAAAAGGAATTTATTTGATTCAGGACGTTCAGTAACATTAGAAAGTCAGAAACATCCCTTGCCAATATTAAATAAGCCGGAAGTTAAAGCTCCGCCTCCTATGCCTCCAGCGCCAGAATTAAAGGGAATAACAATCTTGTCAGATGACGCATTTGCGTATTTGGCAGATTCTGTAACTAAGACTGAAAAAGCATATAGAGTAAATGAAAAGATTTCAGATTTTTTAATAACAAAGATAGAACCGAAGAAGATAACTTTGTTATATGGTAAAACTGAGGTAACACTTAATCTTAGGTTTGAATAATATAGATATTGATATAGAAGTATTTGAATAATTTAATAGAAACTTATGAAAAGGTTTCTTAGTAAAGGAGAAATATGATTTATTTTAATGCTTTGTGGAGTATGAGGATAGATTGTCCATCATTATTTCTGAGATTGAAATTAATAATTATACTTATAATTTTATCGTTTTTCTTGATAATATCATGTTCAAGTCATGCAAAGAAACCTATAACACCAGAAAAAACTGTAGCTCAAAATGCTGAAACAGTAAAAAATCCTGATGAAAATTCAAAAAATCAATCCACGATCAATCCACAAAATAGTTCGGCAGAGACTATAACCCCGATTACCTTACAAACAGAGGGGGGAGATGAATTTATATCTTTGCAGTATAAAGATGCAGAAATTACTTCTGTGATAGCTGCGATGGCTGAGAGATTGAAAATAAATTATATACTTGGTACTAACATAAAAGGAAAGGTAACAATCCAGTCAAAAGGTAAGTTTCCTGCCAAGGATCTTTATCAGATGTTTTTTATGATGCTTGAGATGAATGGATTGACAGCTACAAAAGATGGTGAGTTATATAGAATTGTAGAGATAGATAGTGCAAAATTACATGCAATGCAGGTTGACAAAGGCAGGAAAATAACAACTACTGATAATGGTTATATGACCCAAATAATCCCTATAGAATATGCAAAGGCAAATGAAATTGCAAGCCGCATAAAACCAATTCTAGCAAAGGGGACTGAGTTAATTGTATATGAACCGTCAAATATGATTATTATTTCTGGACAAACCTCGACAATCGCAAAATTTATAAAGATAGTAGAAACACTTGATACTCCTATGACTGAAAATGAAAATGTGCGTATATTTGTATATAATGTTGAAAATGGAGATGCCAAAAATCTTGCAGGTATTTTAAGGGATGTTTATTCAAAAAATATTGCTGGAGACAGCAGTAAATCTGGAAAACCTTCAATGTCTGCACAACAACCAACTTCAAGTAACCCTGCTTCTTCAACTGCGTCAAGTTCGTCAAGTTCTTTGGGCGGAGATATTTCCGGAGATGTTTCAATAATTCCATATGAAGATATAAATTCATTGATTATAAAATGCACATCAACAAATTACTTGTCTGTAATTAATACCCTTAAGCAGTTAGATATAAAGACAAAACAGGTATTGATAGAGGTGTTAATAGTTGAGGTAACTCTTTCAGACAGCACACAATTTGGTATAGAATGGCTACTAGCTGAACGTTTGGGTCTGTAAATTAAACTGTGTCAAGGGTAATGGCTCATTCATTAGCCACCCTCTTAATATATCATAAAGTCAGTTCCAGATTCAATCTGCCCTCAAAAAATATAGCCATCTGTGAGATCGTCTG
>JADFXP010000056.1 GCA_015233465.1 Candidatus Magnetominusculus dajiuhuensis | reverse complement strand
GATTGCTGAGGATAAGGTTGGGCTTTTGCTTAGGAAAGATTCACTGGAACAGATGGAGTTTGAATATAAATTAACCTCATGAGGGTTTCACCCTCATACACCCATAAGGGGACTCGTCCCCTTAACCATTTTTCAAGATTGGGGTTTGTTTATACTAATTTTGAGGAAGAATGTATGTAAAATGAAAAAAAAGGTTTAGATATTATGGGGGTCTGTAAATTAAACTGTGTCAAGGGTAACGGCTCATTCATTAGCCACCCGGTAATATGTCATAAAGTCAGTTCCAGATTCAATCTGCCCTCAAAAAATATAGCCATCTGTGAGATCGTCTGCCCCCAATCCCTTGTATCCAAAATACGATTTATTACCCTTTTTTAACCATTTTGCATCTTTGTCCTTAGATTCTTCTATCGTAACTTCTTTCCCACTTTCTTGCCGATCTTTCTCTATATTTACCACTTTGTTAGGACGCGCTGCTGATTTTACTATCGTTGCATCTATCACCGCTCCGCTTGCTCGCTCTACTTTTAATTCTAATCGCTCCAGTTCCTTATTTATCTCGTTAAACACTACTTTATCTATACCTAATTTTATCAAGACATTTTTATATCTGCATATAGTTGTCTCATCAGGAAGTGTTTCATTTATATCAAATCCAGTAAATACCATAAAATCAAGGCGCACTCTTAAAGCATTTTCCATCTCAGGGTCTGAAATACTGTGTCATTCTTTCAGCAAAATTACTTTGAGCATTTTTAAAGGATCATAAGGTTTTTGACCACTATTTTCAGGTGTAATGTCATTTTTGTGTATACCTTTTAAATGCTTGCCAATCTTATTCCAATCAATCATTGTTCTAAGTGATACAAACCGATTACTCTTTAATCTTTCCTCTGCTCTGTACATGAAAAATGACATATACTAATTCCTACATTAATGAAATATAACTTTCTTCATTCAAATATTATAACAACTTTTACTCATGTTGTGCAGAGGTCTTATATAGTAAAAATTTAGTTGATTCAAAGAATAAAATACTGGAACTTAAATTTTTATAAAATTTATCCAAATTTAGGCTTGAGCAACAATCCCAGATTGATAAAATCATGAATATTTCAAGAAACTAACTAACGCATAAAATATTAAGCGAAAGTTAAAAAATGTAAAGTTGTTGTCAAAAATCTTAACTATTTGTAATAATTAATAAAAACTTTACAAATGTTGTAATGCTGTTTTAACATAAACTAATAATTTAAAAAAAATTGGTTTTTAGATTGATAGTTTATTTATAAGAAAAGATAGATTTTCTCTGGTTTTATATTTTGTAGGTATTATTACCTACAAAGAATGCATGAAAGTACTGATTTTTTATTTTGATAGTTAATGGTAATGTTTAGATAAGATATATTATAAAATTTTGGGGGGCAGTACAAGGTCATGATATTAAATAAGAATAGCGGTTTTACCTTAATTGAGATTGTGCTTGTTCTGTTCATAATAGGGATGGTTTCAGGGATTATAGGGGTTAATTTTTTTAAGAGTATGGAATACGTTAATTTTAAGACATTCTCTAAAGAGCTTGCAAATACTTTGAGATATTATAGAAACTGTGCAGTAACTGAGAAAAAAATTTTTGCATTTAGTTTATCAAATAAGGGTTATAAAATATCTACTGTGAGCGTTGATCCAGACAGTTCTGATAGTAACAAAAAAGATATCGTAGTTTTTGAAAAGGTTTTTGCAGATTTTCTGGAGTCACGCTGTAATAAATGTGAACAAGATGCTATTTATTTTTTCCCAATGGGGAATTCCTCAGGCGGAGAGATTATTGTCGAGTCAATAGATGGAACTCGAATGCAGATTAATATTAATAAACTTACAGGGAAGGTACGAATTGAGGCATATAAGAATTCATGATAATGGATTTACCTTGCTTGAGGTATTGATAGCTGTTGCAATACTTAGTATAGGCGTTGTCTCTGTTATTCGTTTATTCTCTGATGGTTTAAAAACGAGTTACGCTCTCAAAGGATATACTGAGGCTATATTTCATGCAAGAAATATTATGGAAGAGGCAATTTTCAATCCAGTCTCTGAAAATGGGAAATTTGATGACGGCTGCAAATGGGAGAAAACAGTGAGTGATAATTATGAGGGTGGGAACGTTGAAGGTCTTAAACAGATAAATGTATTGGTTTCATGGAAAGATGGCGTAGTGACTAAAAAAATAATGCTTTCAACATTAAAGGTAATGTTTAAGACCAAAAAATGAGAGATTCTGGATTTACCCTTTTGGAGATTGTTGTAACATTAGCCATATTATCTCTTGTTACAGTGGTAATCTCAAGCAGTATAATGCTTGGTGTAAAGGCGAGTGAAATAGGTGAGGCTAATATTGATGCCTTGCAGGGATTAAGGACTATAATTACAATGTTTAGTTCTGAGTTAAAGTCAGTATATCCTTATAAGATTGATAATAACGGTAAAAATGTTTACTTATTTAAAGGAGGACGTGATTCTGTGTTGTTTGCATGTGCAGTTGATTATCCATCTGCAAATGCTATTAAATGGGTTTCATATTATATGGAAAACAGGAAATTGAAGATAGCTAAGGGAATGCTTCCTGATAAGAAACTTCTTGATAAGACAGAAAGATTTGGTGAAGTAGTTGATTGCGGCATTGATAAGATAAGTTTTGAATATCTCTCGGATGAGGATGTCTGGAATACAGAGTGGCTGTTGACAGACTCTCTCCCAAAGGCAGTAAGTATAAAGATTAATGAAACTGAGAACATTAAAATATTTATCCCTGTATGGACTAAAAAGGAAAAAACAGGTAAAGATACAAAGCTGCCTGAATTAGAAATAAAAAAATAAATGAAAAATATTAATAAAACTCTAACATTATTTAAGACACAAAAAGGCGCAGCATTGATGCTTGTCTTATGGGTTATGGTTGTACTTTGCGCAATAGCAGCTGAGTTTATCTATTCTATGCGCACAGAGATTAAGATTGTTACTAATTATAAGGAGGATACTAAGGCATATTACGGTGCAATTGCAGGAATTGAGTTTGCTAAGGCAGAGATAAAAGACCCTAAAACCTTTTTGTTTCGTGATAGCAATGATAAAATTGTCAATGTTAATAATATATATAAAAGAAAAGGAATGATAGATGATGTTGAATTTTCATATCAGCTTTATGATGAAGATGGAAAACTAAATATCAATACAGCAACTCCTGATAAATTGAGGTTATTGTTTACATTTGCTGGGGTAGGTCAAGATAAATCAGTAGATATTATTGATTCAATTTTAGATTGGATTGATAAAGATAATAACCATAGAATCAATGGTGCAGAAGAGGATTATTATATTGCTCTTAAGACACCATATAGTTGTAAAGATGGTTCAATTGATACTATTGAGGAGTTATTATTGGTTAAAGGAATGACTCCTGAATTTCTATATGGTAAGACAGGCGATTCTGAAATTAAGGGTATTGCTCAGTATATAACTGCTGCAGATACGAGAGAGATTAATATAAATACAGCTGACAGAGATGTTCTTTCAATAGCACTTGGATCTGAGGCTGCTAAAAATATCCTTATAAAAAGACAAAATGGGCCAATAATAGAACCAGTTGCAGGCGGGGCTGTACAGTCAAGATTTTTTACTGTTACATCTACTGGTAAACTTGGCAGGATAAAGAGGACTATAAAGACTATTATAGAATTAAAGAAAGATGATCTAATTGTGCGTTATTGGAATGATAATTGGATAGAAGGTTAATCAGATTTTTTACTGAAAAAGAGAAATAAATGAATGAATTATCAATAGCAATAGAAATAAAAGATAATGTCATGACAGTATGCTGTCTTATGCAGCATCAAAAAACACTGGGACTTCATGCCTCAATATCTATACCTAGAGGCTGTTAAATAAACTGTGTCAAAGTACCGAAAAGGTAATAAACCTTTAAAAGGAGAATTGACATGGAAGAACAAAAGAGATCACAAACAACACTACAAGATTTTAATTTTTCAGAATTCCAAGA
>JADFXP010000055.1 GCA_015233465.1 Candidatus Magnetominusculus dajiuhuensis | reverse complement strand
GGAAGCGGCAAGACTACAACTTTATATGCGATACTTAGCAAGATTTATTCTAAAGAGACTAAGATAATAACCATAGAAGATCCAGTAGAGTATGCCTTAGATGGGTTAAATCAGATACAGGTAAAACCTAAAATAGGACTTACATTTGCTACAGGACTTAGACATATAGTGCGTCAAGACCCAGATGTTATCATGGTAGGCGAGATAAGGGATAAGGAAACTGCCGAGATAGCGATTCATGCTGCTCTCACTGGACATCTTGTATTTAGTACGCTTCATACTAATGATGCCCCGGGTGCTATCTCAAGGCTGCTAAATATGGGAATAGAGAGTTTTCTCCTTTCTTCTGCTTTAATAGGCGTATTGGCACAGAGACTTGTAAGGGTGATATGTCCAAAGTGTAAGACGCATTATTCTCCTTCAAAAGAAATACTTGGGAGGATTACAGATGAGGAGTCATTTGTAGCTGTTAAAGGAACTGGATGTGAAGAGTGTAAGCATACTGGTTATATTGGAAGGTCAGGAATCTTTGAATTGATGGTAATAAATGATGATATGAAAACCTTGATATCAAATAAAGCAAGTATAGAAGAATTAAAACATAAAGCAGAATCAATGGGAATGAGATCTCTAAGAACAGATGCTTGGATTAAACTCAACGAGGGTGTTACAACCATAGATGAGGTAATCCGAGTAACAAAAGAAGATGAAAACGATGACTTATTATTATGAGGCGATAGACCGCTTAGGAAATATTATTACTGGCACCTTAGAGGCAGAGGAATATAGTCTTGCAGTCTCAAGACTTCAGGATATGAACTGCTATCCAGTAAAGATAAGTTCAAAGAAAGAGGGATTATATTTTAACTCCCTGCTTAAATCTGTATATAAAAGTAAGGTAAGTCAAAAAGATTTATTAGGATTAACGCATCAGCTTGGGGTCTTACTTTCTGCAGGTTTTGCACTTGACAGGAGTTTAAATGTAATCTCAGAATTAAGCGATAAAAAACAATTACGGCATGTTATAGAAAGTATACATACAAATGTTAGAAGCGGTAAGTCTCTTTCTTCTGCGATCTCAATGTTTCCGAAGATTTTCTCACCATTATATATCAATATGGTAAAGGCAGGGGAGGCAGGAGGGTTTGTAGAGGAAACTATATTAAGACTTTCAGAATATCTTGAGTCTTCACAGGCATTAAAAAATGATATACGTTCAGCTCTGGTGTATCCGTCATTATTAAGCCTTGTCAGCGGGACGATAATATTAATATTGCTTGTATTAGTAGTGCCAAAGTTTTCAGTTATGTTTGCAGATGTTGGTTCATCGCTTCCATTTACTACTCAGATATTACTTTTGTTAAGCAAAGTAATAATTGGATATTGGTGGCTGATTTTAATAGCATTAGGCGGGATTATTTATGTTTTTATCAATTTTATCAATACTGACTCAGGCAGGTTATTTATTGATGGATTAAGATATAAGATACCGATTTATAATAAACTTTATAAGGAACTTACTGCTGCGCAATTTTGCAGGACTTTAGGGACATTGCTTAAGAGCGGTGTGCCGCTATTAAATGCAATACAGATAGTGATCGGCACTATTAATAGTAACGCTATGATAAATATGCTTTTAAATGTAAAAGAGAGTTTACGAAAGGGAGGAACTGTTTCTGGGGTATTAAAGACAAATAACTTATTTCCTCCGTTTGCTGTGCATATGATAACAGTAGGAGAAGAGACTGCAAATATGCAGGATATGCTTATCAAGACAGCTGATAGATTTGATATTGAAACAAGGGTTACTATTAAAAAGTTACTTTCACTCTTGGAGCCAATGCTTATTTTAGTTATGGGTTTGGTGGTTGGTTTTATAGTTATGTCAATGATGCTAGCTATATTTAGTTTAAATGATTTGAAATTTTAGAATAATTTTGTGGAGGATTTTACATGAAATATTTAAAGAATGATCTTGGTATGTCACTTATTGAGATATCAATAGTGCTTCTTATAATGGGAATGGTAGCTGCGATAATAGGTCCGCAGCTTTTTGGTAAGGTAGGTCAGGCTAAAATAAAGACAACAAAGGCACAAATCTCAGATTTTGAAACAGCACTTGATATGTATCGTTTAGACATGGGGAGATACCCGACAACATCAGAAGGTTTAAAGGCATTAAGAGAACAGCCTTCAGGCAGCAGCAATTGGAAGGGCCCATATTTTAAAAAAGATATCCCTAAAGATCCATGGGATCATGATTATCAATATACCTCTCCGGGCAGTCATGGGGATTATGACATTTTATCATATGGTGCAGACGGCGTGATTGGCGGAGATAAGGAGAATAAAGATATTACAAGCTGGGAATAATTCTTATTAGAATTCTTACGATTAATAAAATGGCCAAAAGGGGACTATGAAAAAATCAATTATCACAATTATATTGTGTTTATTATTCAGTTTTATTGCTGCTGGTTTAGCAATAGGGGCTGATCAAAACACGGATATGTTGAAGGTATTTCAAAAAGAGATTAGTCCTCTTGAACCACTCCTGCCTCCAGATGTAAGTATTGAGAAAGGTTTTAAACCCGGCACTACCGAACAAATTGGAGTTATTAATATAGTCGAAGGTACTGGATATATTATCCATGAAGGCAGTAACTCTGCATATACTGTCAAAACGGATATAGTGCTATGTATGGGAGATACCTTAGTTACTCAGAAAAATTCAAGGATTGGCATAATTTTAGATGATAAAAGCAGCATTAATTTAACTTCCCACAGCAAACTTGTATTAACTCGTATTTCATATGATTCCGAAAAAAACAAACGTGACTCTGTAGTACATTTATTATATGGTAAAGCCAGATTTGTAGTTTCAAAGATTTCAGGTCAAAATACGACAAATTATACAGTTAAAACACCAATTTGTGTTGCGGGCGTAAGAGGCTCTGATTTTGTTATTGCAGTTGGACCAGTTGAAGATTTTACTGAAGCCTCGCTGATGAATAGATTTTTTGCTTGGTTTAATCTTATTACAGAGGTTTCAGCAAATGTTTCTGCCTCATCACTAGGGTCTACTATTGTTACAGGCGATGAGACAACCGTTGCTTTTTCTGGACTTACTGGAGGCTCTAAGGAGATTGGGCCGCTTTCTGCATCTAGAGCTCTTAGAGGATTAGCTGCAGTAGCTCCAGTTCGTCTTGGAAATGCTGCAAAGGCAGCAATGAACTCTGTTGGTACACCAATTCAACCTAAACCAAGGGACAAGATTAAAAAAGATAAATCCGATAAAGACAAAACAGATACCAAAACTGATAGTAATCCAGATGCCAAAACAGATGTTAAGCCTGATGTCAAGCCTGATGCCAAGACAGATGTTAAGCCTGATGCCAAGACAGATAAATCTGATACTAAGACTAATAAAGATAATACATTAGCAGCTAATCAAACGTATACGATTGTGGCAAGCGCTGGAACAGGAGGGAGCATATCACCATCAGGGAATTCAGTAGTTAACAGCGGAGGGAGTCAGTCCTATTCAATAACAACAAATACAGGTTATAAAATAAGCAGTGTGACTGTAGACGGAGGTTCAGTTGGATCTGTATCATCTTATACATTTTCAAATGTAGCTGCAAATCATAATATTTCAGTAACATTTGATTCCATTTCTTATTCCATTACTGCTTCTGCTGGTACGGGTGGAAGTGTATCGCCATCAGGGACGTCAAGTGTAACAAGCGGCGGGAGTCAGACATATACAATAACTCCAAACACAGGTTATAAAATAAATGATGTTTCCGTTGATGGAGGCTCTGTTGGAGTTGTATCAACTTATACATTTTCAGGGGTAACGGCAACACATACAATATCTGCATCTTTTAGTTCAAGTACTTATACAATAACTGCATCAGGAGGAGCAGGCGGAAGTTTATCTCCTTCTGGATTGTCTTCTGTTACGAGTGGTGGGAGTCAAACATATGTAATAACCCCAAATACTGGTTATAAAATAACTGATGTTTCCGTAGACGGAGGGTCGGTAGGGGCAGTTACATCTTATACCTTTTCAAGCGTAACATCAACACATACAATATCAGCATCGTTTGAGCAAAATACCTATACTATAACTGCATTTTCAGGAACAGGCGGAAATGTATCTCCATCTGGAATGTCTACTATTACAAGCGGCTGGAGTCAGACATACACAATAACTCCAAACACAGGTTATAAAATAATTGATGTAACAGTTGATGGGGGCTCAGTAGGGGCAGTATCCTCTTATACATTTTCAGCAGTGACGGGTAATCATACAATATCGGCAACATTTGATGCAAATACTTATATCGTAACGGCATCAGCTGGGACTGGCGGAAGTATATCGCCATCTGGAGCATCAAGCGTTATTAGCGGCAATAGCCAAACATATGTAATTACCCCTGCATCTGGTTATCTAATAAATGACGTTCA
>JADFXP010000054.1 GCA_015233465.1 Candidatus Magnetominusculus dajiuhuensis | reverse complement strand
ATAAAAATAGCCCGCATGATGTGCCAAGCTATATATATTATAACGCAATAGGCACAAAGAATGAGGCAAAGACTTTAAAATTAACTGTAAAATTCAATGGTTATTTTTCACCAGATTATGCAGAAATGAAGTTTTTAAAAACAGCTCACAATCTATTGAAAAAGGTTATTATTTCGCAGGCAAAGATTAAGCGATGCAGTGTCCCATATGAGAAAATAGATACTATAATAAATGAAATAAAGGATCATTTTATTTCATTTGATGGTGGAAAATGGGAAGTATTAGGGATGAAGGTAAAATTAGTTCAACATGACCTTGATCTTAAATATCCTAACGCAAGACTTTATGCCTTTGAATATCATTTTTCTATATCTCAAGACAACTCTCCAATAAAAAAGACAGTAGAGTTACAACCGAAAACATTTGTCAAAGATAAATTAGAAATTGCTCCGACTCATTTTGAGGAATCTCCATTTAATCCAAAAAATAGCTGCAAACTTATGCCAGAGTTTAAACTTAAAGATCAATATCAGTTTCTTGATGGTTATTATTGTATTACAGATGATATAAATATTGATACTGGAAGTATTCTTGAAGAATCTAACCTTTATAGGTCAACTAATTATTTCTACTATTATGTGGAGGGCGAGAAGTATGAAGCAACTTCTATAGAGTTATACTTAATGTTAATGGACCTTGATATAGCGGATAGCGCAAGAAAGAAGTATGCAAAAATGGCTTGTAATCTATTGAAAGACGTAGTTACTATGCAGGCAAGGATTAAGTCCTGTCCTATAACAAACAAAGAATTAAATACCATGCTGAATGAAATCAATAATAAAATTATTGATCTTACGAATGAACAAAAAATAAAAGTATGGACAATAATAGGAATAAGAATAACAGTGGGGAAAAAATTTACTCAAGATTTTAACCATGATATACAAAAAATATCATTAATAATAGGCCAAGACAGGTCAAAATAAAACATATGGAGGTATTACAATGGTAGCGAATGTTGCAAAGATGGCAGGTGGATATGTAATTGGGAAAGGAATAGAAGAGGGCAAAGAGGCAGTTAATTCAGCAGTAACATTTGAAGCTAAGATGGCTGAAGTAAAATCTAAACTTGGTAAAGAAGGCGCTAAGCTTGAATCAACTATGAATAGTTTAACGGCAGGGATAGTCGAGTTATCGCCAAGAGTTGGTTTCAAATAGGGACAGACACTCTTTAAATATTGTATAAATTATATCAAGTCTTGTATTTATATATACTCTATAAAATATAAGCCTCATCTCAATTTTCATACTCGTCTTAAATGAGATAAAAAATATTTTCAAGAAAGTTGTATTACCTCTTGACATTTGTACAATACATAATGTACTATATATTTAGTAGTAAATAAAACGTTTGAAAAACTATGATTGGGTTTGGTAGAATATAAGAAAAACCCCACCCATAGGAGGAATGAAAAATGAAAAAAAGTATTAAAAGAGTAGTTGTAATGGTTTTAATTGTTGTAGCGGTTTTCGTCTTAATATGTTTGAAATTAAACACAGATACTACAAATCTTGTGGATAAACTGAAGCAACCTCCAGAAGTCTCAGATACCGAACTACATCAAAGAGTCCTTGATTACATAAAGGAATCAACTCTTCCACCAGACTCCCCTTTCGCCCCGCAGAATTGTTGTTATCTCGCCGGGATAACGATGCAGAATAACTATAATAATCGAGTCACTTATCAATATATCTGTGATGGTTTTGTCAAACTTACTGAAAATAGAATTGTAATTCCTGAAGAAGGTTATGACTATGAAGAAGATATGTGGTATCAGACAGAAGGTGACCAATTTGGAGCAAAATCATTAAGTGCTACACTATGTGCTTATGATATTAATAATGATAGATACGTAAGGGAAAGATTTGGCGTTATGACAGATACATTATTAAAAAATGTAATAAAAGGGCAAATAAAGGTTATCTATAATGATAATGCACCAGAAGCTATATCTAATGATGCTAGTAGAATAATAGATGAGATAAATAACGATATAGTTAATGCTCCGATAACTTTTAGTGAAAAAAAGTGGGAAATCCTAGACGTTATAATAACGCTCAATGGTAAAAAAATTAAAGCAGAAAATAATTATGACTTTATTCTAATTATAAAACCTAAGGATAAAAAATAATTTAAAAGGAGAAATAATATGGCATATAGTAATAATGTAGTTGAAAAATTAGTAAATTCAACTGATAATGCGTCAGAGGTATTTAATCAGGCTTCAAATGCAATAGAAAATACTTCTAATAAGATTGATGTACTGAAAGAAAGATCTCAAGAGGCAGAATCAGTTACAAATCAACTAACAGAGGCTTGGAAGAATCTCAAACATATCTTAGATGAATATTTAGTCTTAGATATTGCAAAAGAGATGGTCAAAACAGCATCAGCAACTGAAAATCTTAAATTATCATTGTCAACTGTTACTGAATCACAGAAGGCTACAAATGAAATATTTGAACAATATGAGCAGATTATAATAAATACTCCTGAAAAAATAGAAGGTTTGGTAAACGCTCATGTCAAACTAAGTAATTCTGTAAAGGACATTACTCCTAATGAAATAAGAGATTTGGGTTTAGCAGCATTAGCCGCAGGTAAAGGCTCAGAAGGTATAATGCAGTTAGCAAATGCATTAGCAAATCTTTATAATGCAGCCAAAGCAAGTGAACAATCAATAATGAGTTTAAAAAACGCAGGTTTAAATACTGTAGAAATATTTAAAAATGTAGAGACATTTGCTCTCACAGGTAAAGAAGCATTTAACATGGTCATGGCTTATGTGGTTAGTCATAGCGCCGAAAATGCCGAAAAGATTAAAAATAATTGGTCAACATTAACTACTGAAATGTCTAATATGTGGGAAGTATTTCAAAATGAACTTATGAAGGCTGGCTTATTTGACATACTCAAGGATGGATTGAAAAGTGTCATATCAGAGTTTAAAGAATTGTCAGATGATGGGACATTAAAGGCATGGATTACTGACATAACTGGAGCTATAAAATTATTAGTTGAAAATTGGCATATATTAATAGGGGCGGTTGTCTTATTAAAAAAAGAGATGATTGAATCTGCTATCGTATCACTTGTGTCAGCGAAAACATCAATGGCTGAATTAGGTACAGAAACAGTAATGGTTGAAAAAAACCTCGTAGGTCTACGCTCAGGGATAACAACCGTTGAAGTTGTCACTAAAGAATTTTCGCTTGCGACTCTTGCTACAAATGCTTGGGGCAAGGCGATTGAAAGTGTAGGCTTAAAATTTGGATTATTAGCCTTTGACATAGGATATGCTATCCCAAAAATTATAGAAGCTATAAGCATTTTAAACGATTGGCGCAAAACTGTAAAAGAAACTGCAGAGCATGATGCAGCTTGGCATAAGAAACATGATGTATCTGTACCAAAAGAGGGCGAAGATAAAATTTTGGTCAAGCAAACAGATGATGAAATTAACGAAAAAACAAAACAACAGCAAGAAGCAGTAAAGAAATTGTCAGACTTAAAAAAGGAAATGTATCAAAATGAAATAAGAGAAGCTGAAAAAGTGCTTCATAATTATGAAAAACTTAAAGAGGCAGGGGTTAAGGCATATCAAGCTATAATTGATAAACAGATTGAATCAAACAAATGGTCTGAGGACTTTAATAAATCCCTTGATAAACTTGAACGTCAAGTTAATAATGAAGGATTAAGTAAAGAATCTGTAGAAAGTAATAATCAACAATATGTTAAATCCTTGTTATCTAAAACTCAAGAAGCTGTTGGCAATATTAAGTCACAGGCAGATATTGATAATGTAAAAGAACTCGAAAAAGAAACCAGAAGTGAAATCTCTACGATCTCAGATAAAAGAATAAAAATACAAATTATCGCCGCGTTACGTGAAGTTGAAATTAAACGTCAAGAAGAGCAGATAAAATTAACAGAAAAACAAGCAGAAGCTCAAAAGAAAAAAAACGAGGAACTTGATAAAAATATTAATCACATAAAAATAAATATATGCGATATTCAAGCAAAGCTGAAAGACCTTGCAGAAAAACCAATAGAGATAAGAATAAAATTGCAAGAAGTTGCTCTAAAAAAAATTAATGATGAATTAGATGCCTTGCAAAAGAAAAAAGATCAGATCGAAGGGAAAACATCACAAGAAGAGCCTAAATCACCTGAGAAAAAAGATATAGTTAAATCTCAAGATGATAAATCAATGGAGCAAGAAAAAAGCAGAATTGAAGAAATGATTCCAGTACCATTAGACGATGCGTTAAAATATGGCTCTTTTTCTAAGGAACGACGTATTGATATGCGGAATCAATTAATAGCACAAGGATATAATGTAGGGAATATGGGATTAGATGATAATAAGGTAATAGAGAAACAAACAAAAAATATATCGGCGAATACAAACCAAAATATCATTACCGAAAAAGTATCTATCGATGATGAAGATAACAAGAAATTAGCCGCAGATAATGCAAAGTTAGCAGAATCATCAGAAAAAGTTACCATTGCTGCTGATAATGAAACAAAAGAAATAAATGATGCCGCAGATGCTATGAAAAGATTTGGTGAAGAAGTCAGACATATTGAAGTTAAGAATATATCATCAAATTCTAATGATGAAAAAGAAACCCACGCCTCAGGCGGATTAGTTACAACACCAA
>JADFXP010000053.1 GCA_015233465.1 Candidatus Magnetominusculus dajiuhuensis | reverse complement strand
TGCCTTGAGCGATAAAGAGATAGAAGACTTTTTCCACTCAGGCAAAAGACAGACGGCAGGTAATGAAGAAGAGGTATTTAAAAACATGGTAAATGGATTGAAAGAGATAGGGGCGTTAAGGGATGAAGAAGGCTTTAAGGACTAAAGAAACCATGCCAGCAATCAAAACGCCGAGCATCCAGCGGATGAGTTGTATTTCCGCTTTAAGCTCTGTTTTTACCTGCTGGATTTCAGCTCTTACTAATTGGACATCAGACTTGGTAGCTAAAACATCAGACCTTGATGCCTCAACTTGTTTTATAACGTCAGACATAACTACCGCCTGCGGTTCGGGCATTCCAGCTTCTTTAAGTCTTTTTATTAATACGTATGTGTCAATTGTTGTTTCCATAAATAATCATCTCCTTAATGCTTTGCAGAGTATGAGGGTGCAACCTTCATTATTATACATAACATTCATAAAAAATACAATCTTGACAAATTGGCTGGATTTTAGGTATAATCTTTTATCAATTTTATCCCTTTTATCCTTGACAATCCCGATTTTCTTAGGTTATCCTAAAAACATCAAGATTGCATTCAGGGCTGTCTCCAGCCTCCGTAGAAGAACGGAAAGGGGAATTTTAATTTTTACAGGGCTAATATCGCCCGAGTGTCTTCACGTCGTGAGGCGTGGAGCAGTGTCTGAATGCACTGTGATAACACTCGGGTTTTTTGTTGCCCGAAAATCAAAATCCATTCAGGAGGTGTCATTATGACACAGAACTTACCCGCAATATTTAATTTTAAAAACCACGAAGTACGTATCCACATTGATGACAAAGGAAGTCCATGGTTTGTTGTTAAGGATGTATGTAAAGTTTTAGATATTTCTTGGAACGGAGATAAAGTTACTCTTTCGCCAATTAAAGAAGAATGGAAGATGGGTCTTGAGATACAAGACTCATTAGGACGTACACAAAAAGTAATCGTTATTTCTGAACCAGCCGTATATAAATTATCTTTCCGAAGTCGTAAGACTGAAGCTGAAAAATTTACGGACTGGATAGCAGAAAAAGTTCTTCCCTCAATCCGCAAGACAGGTCATTATGATATAGGATTAGACCTAAGCAATCCTACCGCAGTGCTATATAAACTCAGCCAGCTTGCCTTAGAGCACGCACAAGCGACTGAACAATTTGAAGAGCTTTCAATGTCTGAAGTGGGCATATTTTATGAGGCGTTCAAAGAAGTCAACAAATCATTATTTGATAACATACCATTTTTTATAAAATTACAAAAAGTCTATGAAAACATAAAAGCTGAAGATAAAGGAGAAAGCGATGGGAGCTGAGCCCCATACCCCGCAAGGCTTTAAGGAGAAAATTATATGAGTGACAATGTAGTTGAATTAGCGATAAAAATGACAGATGGGGTTACAAAACCGCTACAGGATATCAAAACTGCCTTAGATGAAACAAAAGCAGCATCGTTAAATATGGGAGAGGCGCTAAAGTTTGCAGGGGAATGTTTTGAGAAATTAAAAGAATATGCTACAGAATTCATATCTTTAGAATTAGCGAAAGAATTTATCAAAACAGCGTCGGCAATAGAAGATTTAAAAGTACAGCTTACAAACACAACAGGATCTCAGGAAAAAGCAAACGAGAAATTTGAAGAATTTGAAAAGGTAATATCAACATCAGCATTAAAACTATCTGATTTGGTTAATGCTCATAAAATATTAAAATTAGATGGAATAGATATAACAACGGAATCATTAAAGGCAATGGGCGAGGCAGCATTGGCAACCGGAAAAGGGTCGGCGGGCATGGTTGCAATTGCTGAGGCAATAGGCCATATAAACATTATGGGAGGGGTATCAACTCGTACAATCCGAGAATTAACGAATGCAGGAATAAACGCAGTTGAAATCTTTAAAGATGTTGATATAACGACGTTGTCTGCATCGTCAGCAATCACGATGATACTTGACAACCTTAACGCAAAGTCTAAAGATAATGCAGATATAACTAAAGACACATGGTCGTCAATGTTGTCTGAAATATCAAATACATGGGAAATAATGCAAAGCAAGCTAATGAATGATGGAATGTTTAAAAATCTGGAGAACTCTTTGCATTTACTGCTTGATTCATTTAAACGATTCCTCGATAGTCAGGTATTCGCACATTTTGCGTCTGATTTTAATAAAATGTCAAGTAAACTGCCTGATGGTATTAATTTAATTTTGGAACTTGTAAACGCTATGGGTAAGCTATATGAAGTTACAAAATTAACAAACGATATAGGGAAAGGTATTTTATTGACTCCTTTTCAAAAATTATTCGGACAAAAGGCCGATGTTAATTGGGGGACATTACAAACAGACTTGGACGATGTTTTAGATAATGCAGAGGAGAAAGAAGAGAATAACGCTGAAACGGAAACAAAAAAGGATAAAATATCAGAAAGAAAAGAGGAAATAACTGAACAAGAAGATCTTAATAAATTATTGAAGCAAAAAAATGATTTAGTACTTCATCTAAATTTAGACAATATAAAGTCTGAGTCTGACCTGCTTAAAGATCAAGTAAGAGAATCCGAAGAGGTTGTAAAATCTTGGGAAAAACAAAAAGAAGTAGCAGTTAAAAATTTACAAGAAATTCAAAAAGAACAACAAAAAGTAATAGATTGGAATAAAAGTTTACAGCAATCACTTGATTCTATGTTGCATGAATTAGACAATAAAGGGAAAAAGCCAGAAGAAGTTGAGAAAAACAATGAAGATGCTTTACGTCAACAGATGAACGTTGCATCAGTCGCAATACAAACTGCACGCACACCTGAAGAATTGAAAAACGCTCAAGATCAAATAAGTATATCAAAAGATCTTCTTTCTGGGATTAACGATGAAACAGTAAAAAGGGAGGCTATTAATAATCTAAAGCGTATGGGAAATGTTTTGGCAGAGAAAGAAAAAGAGAACGCAAAAGAAAAATCTGATCAATTAAATAAAGATATTGATACATATGATAAATGGATCAATAATGTTAAAACAGCAATGGCAGATATCCAATTAAGGATTGAATCTTTGAAGAAATCAGCTGCGACTATCGAATTAAAAATAAAAACAGATGACGCATTGAATAAAATTGCGGAAGTCCAGCAAAAAATAGATGCATTGAATGGTGATACTTCTAAAAAAGCTGAAGGGTCTTCAGTAGAAACAGTCTCCGCAGAAAAGACATCAACTATCTCACAAGCAAGCATAGAAACAAAGCAAACATCAACAAAGAATCAAGACGAAATCCAGCAAAATGCACCTGTCACACAAGAACAAGAAGTTAATATGAAGAAGCAATTAATAAAACAAGGCTATAATGTCATATATAAAGAGGAAGATTATCCATATCTGATGCAGCCCATGGCAAAAGAGACATCAACAGACCCAAACCGAAAAGTCTATTCCGAAGATGAATATAACAAGAAATTAGCAGAAGATAATGAAAAGTTAGCAGAATCATCAGAAAAAGTTACCATTGCTGCTGATAATGAAACAAAAGAAACGAATGATGCCGCAGATGCTATGAAAAGATTTGGTGAAGAAGTCAGACATATTGAAGTTAAGAATATATCATCAAATTCTAATGATGAAAAAGAAACCCACGCCTCAGGCGGATTAGTTACAACACCAAAAGGCATAGCAGGCCAAGGGGAATACGTCATCAACAGATCGGCTACGGCAAAGTATGGTGCGGACATCTTTGACTCATTCAACACTAAAAATTTTGATTTACAAGCATTCGCTGCCTCCTCAATTCCAAGACCTTCATTTCCAAACTTTGAGACACTGTCAAAAGAGGGCTTTAGTGGCGGCCAGAATGTAGTAAATCTGAAGATTGGAGATGAGACATATTCAATGAATGCGTCTGAAAATACAATAAATAAGCTAAGAGAAAATTTTGGCACAGCTCAGCGTCAAGCTCAACGATACGGCAAAGAGATCACGTTTGAAGAATATCTAACGAAAAAGTTTTAATAATGGATAAAAGAGGTTAAAAAGTGAGAACTTTCTGGAGTTGTGAAAATATAGAAATAGATGATCCCGTAGAGCTTTCGGCTAAAGAAACAGAAGAGATTGTCGAAAAAGTCTTGAAACAATATCCAGAAGCGAGAGAGCCTTATCAAAAAACATTAACCCATGGTGACACTGCATATGAATATTTTAGGGATACATTTTCTGATGTAGCGATGGTATTGTTAGAAGAATATAGCAAAAGACAAGTATTAAAAACCAATTTTTTGAGTAAAGACGAAATAATAATAGTACACAATACATTAATAAAGGAGAATTACTAAGATGATACAGTTAGATACCATTGTATTACCAGATCAATTTTATTGGGAAGAGAGACCCACTTATAGCCCAGTAATGGCGACAACACAAAGGGCGTTAGACGGCACATTATATATTTGGGAAGGAAGCGTTAGTAATCAAGAGATTGATTTAAGTTTGCAAGGGCCAGAAAAGGCGTTTTTAACCTATGAGCAGCTTACAGCCCTCCAGACCCTCGCCAGCGCAGTTAGAGCAACCTATACGCTTATATTTAACAATGAAACCGTAATGGTTCGCTTCCGTCACGAAAATAGACCAGTACTTGATTTTAAACCTCTCATTCAGAACCCAGCACCTGAGAATATTGATAATTCAATGACGAGATATTACGGAACGATTAAATTAATGGAGGTTTAGTTGCCAGATAACGTATCCATAACCGCATATTTAGAGGGCCAGGACATAAAGCCCAACGGCATTTGCTGCCCTACATTTTTGACAAAGGTCAATATTATTAATAATAAAGATGGCAGTCTTAACATCACGGCTCCACTTATTAAAA
>JADFXP010000052.1 GCA_015233465.1 Candidatus Magnetominusculus dajiuhuensis | reverse complement strand
TCTTGGAATTCTGAAAAATTAAAATCTTGTAGTGTTGTTTGTGATCTCTTTTGTTCTTCCATGTCAATTCTCCTTTTAAAGGTTTATTACCTTTTCGGTACTTTGACACAGTTTATTTAACAGCCTCGTACTAAACTTAAATGGTTGCGCCTTATTAAAGGATATAAAACCTATCGCTAACCTTACTATGTTAAAAACTTTGTATTTATCTAACACTACTTATCAAAATATAGAGGTTTTAAACAATTTGCCAAATCTAAGCATTTTGACCTGTGATGTCAATAGTGGACACCAATTTATTCATGCTGCAACCTTATTTTTGCAGAGTTGTTTTTCATAAGCGGCTGGAGATAGATATCCGAGCCGTGCCTGAGTTCTCTGGTGGTTATAGAAAATCTCTATGTATTCAGTGATGTCATTAATCGCCTCCTGTCTGCTTCTGTAATGACAATGGTATACAAGCTCGTTCTTAAGCGTTCCCCAAAAACTCTCCATCGGCGCATTGTCATAACAATTACCCTTTCTACTCATCGAAGCCACCATTCCTAACTGATCAAGCAACCTTCTGTATTCATGTGAGCAGTACTGACTTCCACGATCAGAATGATGGATAAGCCCCTTATCAGGACGTCTGGATGACACTGCTTTAAACAATGACCGACTGACAAGTTCCTTTTTCATACGATCTGACATGGCATATCCCACAATCTTGCCGCTGCATATATCCTTATGTCCTGCAAGGTACAACCATCCCTCATCTGTCGGTATATAGGTTATGTCTGAGAGCCACACCTGATTTAGCGCAGCTGCCTCAAAACGCTGATTAAGAAGATTATCAGCTACAGGTAATTTATGTTTGGAATCTGTTGTAGCTTTGAATCTCCTCTTCTGTTTGCATTTTATTCCGAGTTTTTTACGAATACGCCTGATACGGCAGACTCCAACCTTCACTCCATGCTCCGAAAGATTCTTTTTCAGACGCTCAGGCCCACAAGTCCCACGCGTCCGTTTGTGTGCGGCACATATTTCAAGCTCCAGTCTCGCCTCATCTTTTGCACGTATCGAGGGCTTCCTGTTAAGCCATGCGTAATATCCGCTGGCAGATACTTTCAACACCAACAAAATAAAAAGCATTGGATACTGAAGCCGCAACTTCTGTATCATCGCGCACCTCGCTGCGACTCCTTCGCAAAGTACGCTGCCGCTTTTTTTAATATGTCTCGCTCCATCTTTACCTCGGCAAGCTCACGTTTCAGACGGGCAATTTCCATTTCCCCTTCACTCAGCACCCTATGCTTTTTGCCTACATCCGATAGTTTCCCGTTATTATATGCCTTTACCCAGTTGCTTATGCTTGTAGGAGGCATTGATAACCGCCTGCCAACCTCAGGTATTGATAATCCACCCTCTGTAACAAGCTTTACCGCTTCCTCCCTGAACTCCTTCGTATACTTTCCATTTGGGATCCTTTCCATTAGACACCTCCATTTAGTTACTTATTTTACTATATTTTGGTGTCCACTTTTTCCAGCTTACCATATTTTAACTGTAGCAATTGTAACAAAACCATTTTGCTATGAGGGTAAAAAATGTAATAAAAATGCACTGTCAGGGATAAATGAGCTATATAAATATGTTGACAGTATGATAGTTCTGTCACTCGACATAGTTAAGCCTATATTTGAAAAAGAAACTTTACCACCGAAAATGTTTAAATACGTTAATAATATAATAATGAATACAGTAAAGAGCATAACCGATATGATATTAGTACCAGGCTTAATAAGTTTAGATTTTGCAGATGTTAAAAACATAATGAAGAATTCTGGAAAGGCAGTAATGGGATTTGGAGTTAGTAAAGGGGAAGATGCTGCATTTAAAGCCACTAAGAAGGCTATGAATAGCCCACTTATAGAGGATAATAGAATTGAGGAGGCACAAGGCATCTTGGTACATATCACTGGAAGTGAAAAAAACATATCGCTTGATGACGTAGAAAATGCAACGGAACTAATTTATAATTCAGCCCATTATAATTCAAATCTTTTATTTGGTGTATCAATAGTTTCAGAAATGAAGGAAGAAGTAAGTGTAACAGTGATGGCAACAAACTTTGTGTCGAAGAATGATAAAGGTGTACTTGTCAGCTAATTTGATGCTTACAATTTATATACCCTGTGGAAAGACCACAGGGTATATAAAGGAATTTTCATCTTCATCCCCTAAATCCCCTCTTGAAAGGGGGCTTAGAGGAAACCCTGTAGCAAGCTACAGGGAATTATTAAGTTAAACAAATCATTGTCCATCCATAAATCCAAACATATCAATCAATTTTGCTTTTGTATAAACAATGTTTGTTTCTTCGGCTGTTAAAAAATCAAACGTATTTATTTTGAAAGAGTTAAAAACATCCTTATTCTCTTCATAGAAGTTTTTAATTTTCAATAGTGATTCTTTATTAAAAGAATGAACTTTAAAACTTTTTCTAAAGTATTGATCAAAAGCTGGAACATTAGCAAAAACTCCTAACATGATTTTTGTTATCAAAGTATCGCTTGGCTTATTTTCTTTACCGAGTGCAGAAATTATTTGTTGTTTGCAATTTATTAAAAGTGAGATATTTTCTTCCTCATAATTATCTACATCAATTTCCCATAATTTCGGATTCATTGTTGAAATTGCCGTAAGCAGATTTTTATAGTTTCTGACGCTTTTTCCGAGAAGAAAAGACGAACCTCTCATCATTCCCCAACTCGCTAAATAAAAACCTACTTGCAAACAACTCGTTTGGAGATTTTTTTCATCTGCTAACTCGGAAAGTTTATTCTTTTTGTAAAACGAATAAAAATGATTATAACAATAATCAAAAGAAGCATCTCGCTCATCTGGTTTTCTTCCATTATTTTTGTCTTTACCATCTAAAAATTGGTCAAGTGATTTTTTAATATCGTTCATAATTTTATCCTCCTAATTCCTTACATTTTGTTTTTAAATTTTCTGAAATCGTTTTTCCTTCCATTTAAAAAGGAAGTTTATAATTAAAGTGGAATTCAATATTGAAATTTATGGATAGGCTTCTCCCACATCTCACGCACTTAAAATTATCTTTGGTTAAAACTTTATATCTTAAACTGAGTTTTACCCCTTGCGTAAACGTCTAATTAACACCACCTTGTTATTTAGCTCATTAAACCAACACAAATAGCCTCGAATTCTTCAGAATAAAGCCCCCCAAAATAACATTCATATTAAACTTTAATCTTTTCAGCAATTTTTTTACATGTATGGCACATTCCTTTTCCAAGACCGCCTACACAATTAATACACCCTAATGTACCACAGTTAGTACACTTCACCATCCAAGTACTTTTTTTCCCACAATTTTTACAGGTTGAATTAGGCCAAGTAGTCATAATACCTCCTTAACAAATAAAATCAAAATATTTTCACCAAATTTGCTTTGGTATAGTAAAATGCTGAGATTCATCAAACTCAACAATCATCTTAGGCGAGTGAACAAAAAAATCTACATTGGAAAGGGTCTTTTTTCTTATAAAATCTTTATAGCCTCTATAGTTTTGAAGATTGCTATATATTTTTGCTAAGTCATCATAACCACTTGTACATAGATAACCATCAAGTTTTGATGGAAGTCTCAGATTATATTCTTTTTCAACCTTGCCGTAAATTGCTTCAAGAAGTTCAAATATCATAGACTTACAACTTGAACAGCGTTGATTATGTCTTTTTGCCATAGTAATTTCCTCTTATGGATTCTTTAAAATAGTTACTCCACCTTTATAATTTATATCATGAACATTTAATGTAGATTTTGTCAACATTCATTGTTGTTCTTATTACGCCTCACAATAGTAAATCATCTATATGGAGGTTATTATGGACAACAGGAAATTGCTCGGAGCAAAAATTGCAGAATACCGCAAACAGAAAGGACTTACTCAGAATGAATTGTCTGAAATCATTAAATTAGACCCGAAATCTTTGAGTAGAATTGAGGTTGGTGGCAGTTATCCATCTCTTTCTGTTCTTGATAAAATATCTGCTGCATTAAATATTGAATTGTGCAAATTCTTTGAATTTGATGATCAAACTAAGGATATGGAGCAATTAATAAATGATATGTCTAAGATTATTAAAGGGGCGAGTCATACTGAACTCAAGACAGCTATAACGTTATTGAAAACAATAATCAAATAAGGTTTATTTATGCTAATAGTAACAGGCTCTGAGATAGCAACACCAGTAAAAATAACCTGCCCCTGTTTGAAATTAGGCAATTGAGCTAATTCTTCCCTAGTTATTCCCTCTATAATATCTCCAACCGCAGATATATCATTCGGATTAATCAGTCTAAAAATTGCCTGAGTTGAGCATTATGCTAAAACACTTTTACTTACATAAGCAGGTCTTTGAGTAATAATCATTAGTCCAAGGCTAAACTTTCTTCCTTCAGATGCTATTTTTTGCAATATTTTACTTGCAGGATTATCTTTTCCTGCGCCTTCAGTGGCAAAGTTATGAGCCTCTTCAACTACAAATAAGGTATTTTGCTTAGTCAGTTTGTCTTTCTTTTGATTAATAATTTGCCTAATAATATTAGCCGCGCAGGTTATCCTCAGTCATACCTCTAAAACTTTACAAAACATATTATAATGTAAATCCTTTTACCCTTAAACTCCTATAAAAGACCTCAATTTCCACAGTTTTTTATCTCTAAAACTTGACATTATAGTTATAGATAATGTAAACTATTTTTAAATTTAAATTATGGATATACAGAAGATAAGTATCAATATACTTAGGAAAATATCCAAAGGGGTCACTCATGCTGCCAGCTATCAGGAATAAAAAAGAACTCAGTATCATATTCACAAATGAACTGCCACGATATTTTCATAAACACGAAATAAACGCTATCCTTGAAATTGTTAAAGACGACCTTAAAAAGTATCTCCTTATTTCATTATTATGGCAGACTGGTGCAAGAATATCGGAAATACTTAATCTCAGGATAAAGGATATTGACTTTCGTGCCAATTCAATAAGGTTCATAACTTTGAAACGTTCTAATAGACCTCAAAGGATAATACCAATCAAAGGTAATATACTTGGTTTAATTGGTCGTTATTTAGCACAATATCAACTTCAAAGTAACGATAAATTATTTAAGTTTACAAGGCAGAGAGCGCATAAAATAGTTCAAGATGCAACACTGAACGCTAATTTTGATAAAGAAAGAGCGCATCCGCATATCTTTAGACACTCATTCGCAGTTCATTGTATATTAAATAGAGTCCCTATATTAGTGGTCAAAAACTGGTTAGGTCATAGTAATATCCAAAATACATTAATCTATATGCAGGTGCTTGGCAGTGATACTCGTCAATTCTATGATGCATTAGAGTTTTAAGTATGATCACTATCATTACATATAAAGATTTTTATAATCTTAGACGGTAAAAATATATTATTGAATGAACTGTAAGGGTCTGTAAATTAAACTGTGTCAAGGGTAATGGCTCATTCATTAGCCACCCTCTTAATATATCATAAAGTCAGTTCCAGATTCAATCTGCCCTCAAAAAATATAGCCATCTGTGAGATCGTCT
>JADFXP010000051.1 GCA_015233465.1 Candidatus Magnetominusculus dajiuhuensis | reverse complement strand
CCGACATATAAAACCTTTTCTTTTGAGTCTTTGAATATATAGACCCCAGATAATGTTGGAAATGTCAGGAGTTTTATTGATAATTCATTATCCATAGATTATAGCCATCCGATTTTTATTAGCAAGGTCATTTTTTATCTCAATATTTATAAATCCAGCGTCTTTGGCAATGATTTTTATATCATCGCCTTGATCATCGCCAATCTCAAAGACTATCATGCCGTCAAGATTTAGATATTCTGGGGCTTGATTTAATATCTTTCTATAAAGATCCAGTCCGTCTACACCTCCGTCAAGTGCCTCAAGCGGTTCGTATAAACGAATCTCTGGCTGGAGGGTTTCAATTACAGGAGTCTTTATATAAGGGGGATTAGAGATAATGAGATCAAAGGTCTTATTTTTTAATTGATCAAATAAAGGAGATTTTATCAAAGATACATTGGTAATATTATTTAAATCCACATTTTCCTTAGCGAATTTAAGGGCAGCATCTGAAATATCCGTTCCAGTTATAGAGATATTAGGAAATTCCCTTGCAATTGAGAGTGCAATACAGCCGCTGCCTGTGCAAAGGTCGATGATTTTATTGAAACTATGTTTTTTGATTAGATTAATTGCATGAAGGGTGACAAGTTCAGTCTCTGGGCGGGGGATTAAGACACCTCGACCAACCTTTATCGTCAGCCCAAGGAATTCAACTTGACCAAGAATATATTGTAGAGGCTCACGGGCTGCCCTTCGTTTAGCAAAGTGTTCAATTTTTTTGATTATTTCTGGGGGAATAATTGGATAGTCTCTATATAAAATCGTCTTAGTGAGATTAGAGGCAAAAATGACAATATCCTCTGCTTCTTTTGCAGGAGATTCAAGTTCATTTAATACTGCGGTTATTTGTTTGATAATATCTATTGAATACATTGTTATAATAGCTTAGGACTAAATATATTATTAAATAACTAACATAGGGGCAGGTCTTGTGCCTGCCCAGATAAGGGTAACCATAAGGGTTACCCCTACATATCAAAGCAGGTTCAAGTTTGTAACTTGAACCCTCTGCAAGAATATTTCTCAGAAAGTGGCTTATTGGCTTCTATACACTTGATAATATCTCGTTTTTCATTATCAGTTAAATTTATTTTATTCATGGTTTTAATCAATTGTGCCAATTTTATTTAGGTTAATCATTTCTTGAAGCTCTGGCAGACCAGAATATAATCTCCTTGGTAGAAGACATTTATCAATAACAGACAATTTTAGGATTTTCTCTTTAAATTCATCTATAGTTTGAACCTTAAATAAGATTTTAATCCTTTCAAAATGATTTTCAGATTCAATCTTTTTAAATAATTCAATCTTTAAAACACCGTCATTTGAACATACAACATAAGAAACCCATATTTTCTCAACATAAGGATCCAAATTTTTATATGTATCATTTGTTTCACGTAATGTCAAATAATATATTAGAGCATCAACATTTAAAATCATATTAAAATCAATCTTCGGATTTGCTCGTTCCTTAATAGTATCTCCTGTAACACTTTTTCTATTAAGATTTAAACGTTTATTCCGATCATCATTAAGAGAAGTTACCATTTCATTAAAAATAAACGATTTCTCGTGCTTAGTATCACGATTAAGATACTCTGTATAAAAATAGTCTGCATGAATAAAATCAGATGCATCTTTATATCTCTCAAGTTTTATCAATATCGCAATAAAATATAAAAATAACTCATATAAGATAAACTTATAATTATCAAAAGATTTTCTATTATAACTATAAGGAAGTTTGAAAGGTTCTCGCGGATAATAATTATATTTTATTAAACCCTCAAAAAATTCCATAAATCGTTTATTATAAATATCATCTGAATAATTGTCATATATATCATATACCAAATCAATAAATTCATCTCTATAAGGCAGATAATCTGTTATACTTTTAATGACCAATTCGTCAAATTTAGGATCACCAATATACGTATCAATCCTAAAATCCTCTAAGGCATCAGTAAAACAATCACAATAATTATTAATTAATCTTTTAAGATTTTTACCATTTTCTATAGCATCTTTGATATTTTTTACAATATTTGCAGTTTTAAGTGGAGATGAATTATCGTTAGTTATAAATGGGGGAGGAATACCGAGTGGTGGTTTTTCAAAGAGTGGCTTACCGTATATATTTTTGACAAGTTCTTTATATTTTTCATCAAATTTTTCTTCACAGGAAAAATCAATCCCTTGTAGATTATTAAGAAAAACTGGCAAATAAAAGTTATCTTGAAAGTCACGATCTCTCATTAAAGGAATAACTTTTTCTTGAATATGTTTATCAGGTTTATCATCTATTTCTTTAGAGATAATCTCAGCTTCAATTCCTACACCGCCTTGACGTTCATCGGCTTTTTCTTTATATTCCTTGTCACAAATACATAGGACTTTTATAATATCAGGGCTTTCTATTTGTCGCATAAAATAAATCATATCATGCCCCAATTTCAAATCCCATTTATCTAATATCGCATCAATTCCATCAAATCGCAATCTTTCAGCTAAAGATCTAACCCATTTCTCATGTTCTTCCGATGACCAGCTATAAGATATAAATATCTTTGGTGGATTTGTATTTTCCATAATTATCCTTTGAGGGTTCAAATTATCGAAAAACGATCTTACATTGCTTGAAATTTAAGGATCAAGCTACAAAATTGAACTCATTTAATATCAATATTATAACCTATAAAATTGATAAAAGTAAAAAAGGATTGTAGGGGGACAGACGGTCTGAGCTACTCTAAGCCTTCAAGTATTTTTTTAATATCAACAATAAGTTCAGGGAGGTTATTTTTAATTATATTCCACATAACTTCATAATCAATGCCAAAATACTCATGAGCTAGTATATTTCTAAAATTAATTATTTTACGCCAATCAATAAATGTATATTTTTCTTTAATTTCTTGTGGTATATTACTTGCTGCAATACCAATTATCTCAAAATTTCTTGTTATTGCCTCAAGACGCATCTCATCAACAAAGAACTCATCATAAGAAGCGTCACCAACATACTTAATTATTTTATTTGAAGACTTTAAAATGTCTTCAAGATACATGATATAATTCCTAGGCATAAACAGTCTCTTTAAGTATATCCTCTTTGATCTCCTTTCTCAAGGCTGGAACTGTTACCAAATCAACCTTTCTGCCAAACAAATCTTCAAGAAAAAACTTCAAATCCATAAATCCATCAAATGTCTTGCCTCCTTCCTCAAAATCCACCAAAACATCTATATCACTGTCTTCCCTCTGCTCATCACGCGCAAAAGAACCAAAAATACCGATCCTCTTCACCCGAAATTTAATCTTCAATAATTCTTCCTGACCTTTTAAGATTTCTATAGCCTTCATATTCCCTCTATTATAATTTATTAAAACATTTCCTTGCCAAAATTATCCATATGCTGTTACACTTTAGGGTGAATTTTTCTGCGTTTAGAAGACCAACTAGATATATTGACCATGAGTTAAATGCTATACATAAGAAAACTGGAACACGATTTGCCCTTTGCTTTCCAGATATTTATGAAATTGGTATGTCTCATATTGGCTTTGGGATACTTTATGACCTAATCAATAAACTCCCAAATGCCTCCTGTGAACGCGTATTTGCCCCTTGGGTAGATATGGAGGCATATCTGCGTGATATTGGTCTGCCTATATCAAGCCTTGAAAGCGGAACTCCTATAGCAGATTTTGATATTGTTGGGTTCTCCTTGCAATACGAGCTATCATTTACATCAGTATTAAATATGCTTGACCTTGGCAAGATTCCTATTAGGAGTATTGAGAGGACAGGAGCACATCCAATTATCATAGCAGGCGGTCCCTGCACTATGAATCCTGCCCCAATCGCCGTATTTTTTGACGCACTATTGATTGGAGATGGAGAAGACGCTGTCCCTGAAGTCATTGCTGCTATCAGCGCATATAAGACTCAAGGCGATGGAAGCAGGACTGGATTACTCAAAGAACTATCTAAGATAAATGGTCTCTATGTCCCAACTATAAGCACTGGCTTAATAAAAAAGAGATATATAACAGACCTAAACAATGCCCCCTACCCTTGTTCACCAATCGTACCTTATAATCAGATCGTCCATGACCGCATAACCATTGAGGTGTCACGCGGCTGTTCAAGGGGGTGCAGATTTTGTCAGGCTGGCATGACCTATAGACCAGTCAGAGAACGCGAACCAGAGAAAATTATAAGCATTGCAGAGCAGTCTATAAAAAACACCGGACATGATGAGGTATCCCTTAACTCACTAAGCATTGGAGATTATTCTAACCTCATCCCCCTTATTAAATTATTTAATCAAAGATTTAAAGATAAAAAGATTGCCCTATCTCTTCCATCTATTAGAGTCGGGGCTATAAATGATGAACTTATAGAAAATATCAAGACCGTTAGAAAGACAGGTTTTACCATTGCACCTGAGGCCGCATCTATTCGTTTAAGAGGCGTGATAAATAAGGATTTCAGCGATGAACAGTACGAGAAAACCCTTTTTAGTATATTTAAAGGCGGATGGCTTAATCTTAAATTATATTTCATGACAGGGCTTCCAACTGAGACTGATGTTGATATTGAGGCAATCCCTGAGATGGTCAACAGGGCCTTTCGTATAGGCAAAAAAGCCATTAATCGGCATATCAATATAAATGTCGGGATTTCTAACTTTGTGCCAAAACCACATACTCCATTTCAATGGTACGGTCAGATTCCTTATGCTGAGATTGAAAGAAAAAAATTATTCCTAAAAGGTGCGCTGCGGAAAAAAGGGATTACATTTAAGGGACATGATGAACGAATGAGTCTGCTTGAGGCATCCATATCACGCGGCGACAGCACAATGTCAGACCTGATTGAAGAGGCTTGGAGGAATGGCGCACACCTTGACGCTTGGACTGAGGAGTTTGACTTTAGCCGCTGGCAAAGGGCTATGGATAAAACTGGTATTGATGTTGAAAAGATAGCCTCCAAAACTTACAACGTTAATGACGCATTACCATGGGACAACATTGATATTGGGGTAGAAAGGGATTTTCTTAAAAGAGAACTGAAAGATGCCTTAAATGGCGCAAATACCTTAGACTGTCGAATAGAGTGCGGGGCGTGCGGTCTGAATTGTCAATCAGGAGAATTTTTAGCAAAGAATCCGCCAATAAACGCAGACAGCTATAAGATTATACCAGCTAAAAAAACGCTCCCGCCTATCAGGGTAAGGGTACAATTTTCTAAGACAGGCATGTTGAGGAATCTATCACATCTTGAGTTAATCTCAGCATTAAACCGAGCGTTTAGGCGGGCAGATGTTCCAGTATGTTATTCAGTAGGATTTCATCCAGTACCCCGCGTATCCTTTGGGCCTCCTCTTAGCGTAGGGGTGGCTGGGTTAAAGGAATATTTAGATATTGAGGTCATTCCTCCCTTTGATATAATAAAGTATAAAGAGATAATTAATTCAAACCTGCCTGATGGGTTTAAGATAAATGATATGTTTTTTATTGAAAATAATACACCCTCACTTAGCAAATTTATCTCTGCTTATCAATATGAGATAACTGGATTTCATAACGATTTAATACCTCATATAAATGAAAAATTAATGGATACTTCATTAATATGGGTTTTACATAACCTGATAAGTTATAATATATCAGATAGTATTTTAAAGATAAACCTTCAAGATACCGATAAATATAAGATAAAGTTATCTGCAATTATAATGGATGTCTTTAACACAGAGTTATCAAGTTTTGATATTACAAGAACAGCCCTTTATGGCTATATAAACGGCTGGATTGAACCGCAAAGGATTAAATAAAGATAGATTGTAAAGGAAGAAAATATGTCAAGTGATATACTTATTAATGTGACTTTGGATGAAGTCAGGGTTGGGCTGCTTGAAGACGGGCAGCTTGTGGAGTTTTATGTAGAGCGAAAAAAGGAATCAAGTCTTGTTGGAAATATTTATAAGGGCAAGGTCGTTAAGATCCTGCCCGGAATGCAGTCAGCATTTATAGACGCTGGGCTTGAGAAGGCTGCGTTTCTTTATGTAGATGACATTAAGAGTGAAACAGAGGATTTCTCGCCATTTTTAGCAGAAGAATTTAAAGGAATTGACATACCTACGCGCAAACCAAGCAGAGATGTAACGATCTCAGAATTGATTCAAGAGGGACAAGACATCATTGTCCAGATTACCAAAGACCCAATCAGCACAAAAGGCGCTCGATGTTCAACATATATTACAATCCCCGGAAGATACCTTGTCCTAATGCCAACCATTAATCATATAGGAATATCAAGAAGGATAAGCGATGAATCTGAGCGCGCCCGTCTAAAGGCGCTTGTGGATGAGATAATCCCTGATGGTTATGGCCTGATTATTCGCACAGCAAGTGAAAATGCAGGGGTATTAGAGTTTAAACATGACCTAGAGTTTCTATTAATGTTATGGCAGAATATTCAGAAAAAGAAGGACTTAGCGGTTTCCCCTGCGCTTTTATACAGTGATCTTGATCTAATACATCGCAGCGCACGCGATTTATTAAGCCGAAATGTAGACAGGCTGATCATAGATTCCCCTAAGGAATATGAACTTATCAGAGATTACGCAAAGGACTTTTTCCCAGAGTTACTAAGCAGGATAGAATTTTATGATGATCAAGAACCAATATTTGACACATTTGGCGTTGAGATAGATGTTTCAAAGGGACTTGACAGAAAGATTTGGCTTAAATCAGGCGGAAATATAATCATTGACCAGACTGAGGCAATGAGTATTATTGACATAAATACTGGCAAATATGTCGGCAAGGAAGACCTAGAAGACACAATCCTAAAGACCAATCTTGAGGCAGTAAAGGAAATTGCATATCAAATAAGACTTAGAAATCTTGGCGGAATCATAATTATAGATTTTATTGATATGGAGCGTACTGAAAATAAAGATCGGCTCTATAACGCCTTTGTTGATGCAATGAAAAAAGACCGCGCAAGAAATACGATCTTAAATATCACTGAACTTGGTCTAATTCAAATGACCAGAAAAAGAATAAGAGAAAGTCTTGGCAGGACGCTCTGTGATGTATGCCCATGCTGCGAGGGCAAGGGCTGTATTAAATCCTCAAAGACAATCAGCTATGAGATAATCAGAAGACTTAAAAAATCAAACTTTAATAACATCTCAAAGGTAACAATCACCGTTCATCCAACAGTTGCAGATTTCTTATTTGATGAGCATAGGCTTGGACTTGAAGAGTTTGAGGTAACTAACGGAGTTGAGATATTAATCAAGACAGATTCTCGCCTTCATCAAGAAAGTTTTGATATAATGTTTACATGAGAAAAATAATCATCGGTGTAATAGGCGGTAGAAAGGCAACCCCTAAAGA
>JADFXP010000050.1 GCA_015233465.1 Candidatus Magnetominusculus dajiuhuensis | reverse complement strand
TTAAATGAAGTGATTAAAGAAAAAGGTGAAAATTATGCGTTTGAATTTCCAGATACATTCTTTCACCTGCCGATGATCTATGCTATGACGGGCTTTAAGGTCTTGACCTTAAAGGATATGAAGACCGCCTTAGAGATGACAAAAGGTTATCTCCATGATGAGCCATCAAAAGATGTATGGGTGCCATATCTTGGAGAAACCCTTGATTGCGGTATGGCAACATTATTTGCGCAAGAGATATGGCTTGCATGCAGATATATTAAAGGACTTGAGCCATGTAAAGAACCTGATGGGTTTGTATATAATGGATTTATTTCAGACACAATACAGAGAACCTTAGGTATACAGTTAGTAGACGGCAGAATGCCTGGGTTTGCTGCTATAATCGGAGCAGCACCTGATGATGATACAGCCGTTAAGATAGTTAGAGAGATACAGGATAAGTCAATTTTGATATTCCTTTCTGGCGAGGATGCCTCAGGTAACAGCGTACTAAAACAATTGCGTAGAAAGGGTGTTGAGGTAGGCTGGGATGCTTATATAGTTCCTCTTGGGCCTAGGGTAGAGCATACATTATATGCTGCAGACTGGGCAATCAGGGCAGCGATGATATTTGGCGGTCACAAGCCTGGAGATTTCAAGCAGTGTCTGCTTTATAATAAGGAGAGAGTATTTGCATTTGCTATGGTACTTGGGCCTTTAACTCCAATGATATGGGCTACTGGAGCTGGAGCTATTAATATGGGTTTCCCTGCTATTGCTGATACAGATATCCCAGTTATTTTGCCAACAGGTGTATGTACATATGAGCATGTTGACAAGGAATTTGATCATTCAAAGATTGTACAAAAGGCAATTGAGGTAAGAGGTCTAAAGATAACAGTAGAGAAGCCTCCAATACCTATAACATATGGCCCTGCATTTGAGGGTGAGAGGGTAAGGAAGGAAGATACATTTATTGAATTTGGCGGTTCTAAGTCGCCTTGTTTTGAGGTAGCAAAATCTGCAGATCTTCATGCAATTGAAGATGGAAAGATTATTATAAAGGGCGAAAATTGGAAAGAGAGATATGAAAAAGGCGGAGTAATGCCTCTTGGTATTGTCATTGAGGTAGCAGGCAGAAAAATGCAGCCTGATTTTGAGCCTATTATTGAAAGAAAGATACACTCTGACATTAACGAAGGTCAGGGGATTTGGCATATGGGACAGAGAGATGCTAACTGGATAAGAGTTAGTAAGGCAGCAAAGTCTCTTGGATTTGGCCTAGAGGATTTTGGAAAGATACATCATGCAATGATACTGAAGCGTTATAGGGCAATAGTAGATAAAGTTCAGGTCACATTATTGACAGATGAGGCGGATGTAATTGCAGAAAGAGAAAAGGCAAGGAAGATTTGGAAGGAAAGAGACGCTAAACTCAGCACAATGAATGATGAGGCAGTTGATACATTTTATTCATGCCAGTTGTGCCAGTCATTTGCACCAAGTCATATTTGTATAATCAGCCCAGAGAGGGTAGGATTATGCGGAGCATATAATTGGTTTGACGGAAAGGCGGCATTTGAGATAGATCCAACAGGCGGCAATCAGCCAATAGCAAAAGAGAAAACCGTAGATGAGAATAAAGGCAGATGGACTGGAGTTGATACATTTTTGAAAAAGGCAACAAGCGGTGCAGTAGAAACCATGAATGCCTATAGTATAATGGAAGATCCAATGACATCATGCGGTTGTTTTGAGTGTATAATTGCAATAATACCAGAGGCAAATGGCGTAATGATAGTGCAGCGCGGGTATCAGGGAATGACCCCAATAGGTATGAAGTTTTCAACGCTTGCTGGTACAGTTGGCGGCGGTCTTCAAACCCCTGGTTTTATGGGCGTTGGCGTTACCTATCTGTCAAGTAAGAAGTTCTTACATGGTGATGGCGGTATCAAGAGAATAGTTTGGATGCCAAAGGCATTAAAGGAAAGGGTTAAAGAGGATTTTGATAAGAGAGCCGCAGAGGCAGGTATTCCAAATTTCCTTGATATGATAGCAGATGAGACAATATGTGATGATTCTGAGAAGCTGGTTGAGCACCTTACAAAGGTAGGACATCCTGCCCTTACTATGGATTCAATTATTGGATAGTCTGAATTAAGAAATAAAATTTAGAGTTATAAATATATATAAGGAGGCATTAATGTCAGAAAAAAATACTTCAACAATAAAGAGCGTTGATAAGCCAGCAGCAGACATACTTGAGTGGGCAAAATCTCAAGGGTTTGAGACTGCCTTTGATAGAGTAGATAAGATGAAACCATGTCCGATTGGGCACAGCGGGGCATGCTGCAAGACCTGTTTTATGGGGCCATGCAGATTTACTGGTAAGGATGCAGAGACAACTGTAGTTGGTGTTTGCGGAGCATCTCTTCCAACTATTGCAGCAAGGCATTTTTTAAGGATGTGTGCAGCAGGAACTGCAGCTCATAGTGACCATGCAAGAGATATGGCGCTAACGCTTAGAGGGGCAGCAGATGGACATGCTCCAGATTTTAAGATTTCAGATCCAGAGAAATTGAAAAATTTTGCAAAACTAGTAGATGTTTCAACTGAAGGAAAGTCAATTAACGAGATAGCGATTGAAGTAGCAGACAAGGTAACCTCACAGTTTGGGTTACAGTCAGGAGAGACAGTTTTAGCTAAATCTGCTCCTCCAAAGCGTCTTGAGATATGGAGAAAATATAAGATAGTTCCAAGAGGCGTTGATAGGGAAGTATGTGAGGCAATGCACAGAACTAATATGGGTGTTGACCAAGAACCTGACAGCTTGTTGACTGCTGCATTGAGAGTTGGAATGGCAGATGGATGGGCAGGCAGTATGTTCAGCACAGCGATAACAGACATTTTATTTGGAACTCCAAAGCCTTTAAGGTCAAGCGCAAGCGCAGGTGTTCTGAGTGAGACAGAGGTTAATATAATAGTACATGGCCACGAGCCGACACTTGCTGAGATGGTTGTACAGGCTGTACAAGAGCCTGAGATGATTGCTTACGCAAAGAAGCAGGGCGCAAGCGGCATCAATCTTACAGGTGTATGTTGTACGGCAAATGAAGTTTTGATGAGAAATGGAATTTCAACTGCTGGCGGATTTTTAAATCAGGAACTAGTAATTTTGACTGGTTTAGCTGAGGCAATAATGGTTGATGTACAGTGTATCATGCCGGGTATTAAGAAGGCAGCTGCAAACTTCCATACAAAGGTAATCACAACATCCAATAAAGGACGTATGGAGAACACTGTTCATATTCAATATGATGAACATAGGGCAAAAGAGGTAGCAAGAGAGATAGTAAAGTTAGCCTGTGATAACTTTAAAAATCGTACAGTTAAAGGCAGCAGGGGACATGAAAAACAGCCTGTAATAGCAGGATTTTCACATGAGTATATTAATTACATGTTAGGCGGGAAGTTTAGGCCGTCATTTAGACCTTTAAATGACGCTATAATGGCTGGAAGAATAAGAGGTGTTGCAGGTGTTGTTGGCTGCAACAATCCAAGAACTGTACAAGATGATAATCATAATTTTCTTATAAGGGAATTCATTAAAAACGATGTCTTAGTAGTTGTTACAGGCTGCGGTGCAGCAGCAGCGGCAAAGGCTGGATATTTAACGCCAGAGACAGCGCTTGAAATGGCAGGCCCAGGTCTAAGACAGGTCTGTGAGGCAACAGGAATGCCTCCAGTTTTACATCTTGGCGCATGTGTAGATAACACAAGAATTTTGACAATAGCTACACAAATGGCTGCTGAGGGCGGATTGGGAGATGATATATCTGACATTCCAGCTATTGGTATTGCCCCAGAGTGGATGAGTGAAAAGGCGCTTGCCATAGCATGTTATGTAGTAGCATCTGGGTGTTCCGTAATATTTGGTTCAGAGAATATAGTAGGGGCATCTCCAGAGGTAACGCGAATCATGACAGATGTATGGGAAGAGCGTTATGGTGCATGGTTTAAGTTCATACCTACAAAGGAAGAGATTTTAAGGGTATCTCTTGAGCATATAGATAAAAAGAGGGATGCATTAAAGTTAAGGAAGTATGAGAGAGGGGCATTTGGAGTAGAGAGAGTGCTTATGGATATGGCAGCAAGACGTAAGTTAGAAATGGAAAAGGCATAAACTTTTAGTTTCAATCATATAATTTTAATTAGGCACAAGGTTAATTAAATGACCTTGTGCCTATATTTATTTGAAGTAAATATGTTAAATTATGGGGTCAAGGGGACGAGTTCTCTTGCGGGAGCCCGTAGATAAAAAGGGCAGAGCCCTCATTTTTTTAATTTTTCTCTGAGGTATAAATAATGGCAAAGATATTAAGCAAGAGATTGATTCGCATTCCGGATGTATTTTATTATAAGTTAGATGCTCCGTTAATTTCTAAAAAGGCAAAGGCAGGTCAGTTTGTAATCCTGCGTATACACGAGCATGGTGAGAGAATCCCAATATCTCTTGCAGACATTAATCCGACTGAAGGCACAATAAGTATAATTGTTATGGCAGTAGGCAAGACCACCCATGAATTATCGCAATTAAAAGAGGGTGATGATATAAGAGACCTCTGCGGGCCCCTTGGAATGCCAACACATATAGAAGGCGGCAAGCGTGTAATCCTCGTAGGCGGAGGATTTGGAGTAGCACCGTTATATCCAATAGCAAAGGCATTTAAGGCAGCAGGCAGCACAGTTACAGCAGTAATGGGCGCAAGGAGTCACGATCTTCTTATATACGAAAAGGAGATGAGTGAGGCAGCAGATAAATTATTGATAACTACAGATGACGGCTCTCGCGGCGTAAAGGGAGTTGTAACTGATGCCCTTACTAAGGAATTAAAGGAAAATGGCGCAGATATGGTTATGGCTGTAGGTCCTGCGATTATGATGAAGTTTGTGTGCAAGGCTACAGAGCCGTTTGGTGTAAAGACATATGTAAGTCTGAATCCGATTATGATAGATGGAAGCGGAATGTGCGGTGGGTGCAGGGTCTCAATTGGCGGAGAGACAAAGTTTGCCTGCGCTGACGGGCCAGATTTCGACGGGCATAAGGTTGATTGGGATCTATTAATGAGCAGACAGCGTACTTTTGTCAATGAAGAAAAAATGTCATTTGAGGCTTGGAAGGCAAAACATCCAAGTATATTAAAGGATTAATTATTTTAAGGGCTCTGCCCTTAAAAATCCCGCAAGGGGACTCGTCCCCTTGACCCCATAATTTAGATAGATATGATGAAAAAGCAGGTTAATCATAAATATGACTATCTTTTGGTTTTTTGTATTAATTGTCATAATGAGACATTGAACTTTTAAATAGACCTAATTTTTTAACTGAATGCTTGAAGAAATAAAAGCTGGAGACGGGAAGTTTTTGGTTGAATTGGAAGATTAAACTAAGGGAGGAATAAATAAATGTCAGAACTGCCAGTAAATATTAAAGATTATAAAGATGAAGAGTTACTTAATTTAATAAATAATTTAATAACTGATGAGGTTTGTGAAAGCAAGACCATTGAATATAAGGAAAAGTCAAAATTTTCAGATGTGGGAAAGTTTAATTCTTTAAAAGATAAGAATGAATTTCTTGCTGATATCTCTTCTTTTGCTAACACATCAGGTGGAGATATTCTTTATGGAATTACGGAATTAAAATGTCTTCCAAAAAAGATGGTAGGTATTGATATCTCAAACTTTGATCAATTAAAATTAAACCTTTTAAATATAATTGGAAGTCATCTTGAGCCTAATCTATCTGGATTAGATTTTTACCATGTTCCACTAAAAAACTCTAAAGTTGAAATTCTTATTATCCGCATTCCTAAAAGTTGGGCATCCCCGCATATGAATAAAGATACCTGTAAATTTCATGCTCGACATTCTGCAGGAAAATATACTTTAGATGTCTTTGAACTCAAAAATCAATTCTTGCTATCTGAAACTCTAACACAAAAGATAAGGTCATTTCGTTATGACCGTATTAGTTCCTGTAATGCCGATGAAATGCCAGTAGTGATGGAACAAGGGGCTGCGAAGATTGTATTACATATAATTCCATTTAGTGCATTTGATATAAATATATTAGAACAATATGATCTTTCTAAGGTTGAGAAACAAGGTTTAAAAATATTAAATTCTCAAAATGGAGTTTCACCAGAGTATAATTTTTATGGACTTTTTTCTTATAATCGTCCTATTAATAACTTTAAGACATCTTCATATACTCAGTTTTTTAGAAATGGAATTATTGAAGCTGTGGACACAAAATTATCAAAGGGATCAAGTGATGTTTATAGTCTCTACGAAAAACATGTTGTTTGTTATATTTCGTATTATCTTAAATTATTTAAAACAATAGGTGTTGAGCCACCTATTATCACAGCACTCAGCCTTCTTAATGTTAAGGATTATTTTCTTTTTAAAGATTATAATATTATAATTGGAGATTATTTTAAAGGTAACCCTATCACACAAAAAGATCTTATAATGCCAGAAGTTCTTATAGAGAGTTTTGATGCCGACATCCCACAATTAATGAAACCAGCATTTGATATGGTTTGGAATGCTTGTGGAGAGTCTGGCTCACTGAATTATTTAGATGGTAAATGGATACATGACTGTTCGAAATAGCTGCATTGTCTATTGCGGGAGCAGTTGTCCCAAAGGGCACCTGCTTCTAAATGTTTGAGCTTTTTTATCATAAAATGAAATCGCTGATTTCCTGTATTTGCCGTATTTCGTAGGGGTAACCCTTGTGGTTACCCTGATTAATTGTAGATTAATTGCACAACAGGGCAGCCACAAGGGCTGCCCCTACATTCTAATATGGATATATACTCTATTGCGGGAGCAGGTGTCCCAAAGGACACCTGCTCCTTAACGTTTAAACATTTTTTAAGCATAATTTTATCAATATTAAGAAACATTTAGGAGCAAGTCACAGACTTGCTCCCACATCAGGATTTAAATTTTCTTTCTATCTTTTCTCTGCGTCCTCTGCGCCTCTGTGGTGCAAAATCTTTTAGGCTTTTTATATATTATCGTGTCACTTTTTATCTTGAACAGGTGTGGTCAGAGACTTGTTCCTGCAAAGGGAAAGTTTGCCTATGAGAATTTCATCCTAAGTATTCCATCTTTGAGTTTTCACATTTGACAAAATGAAAGTTATTGAATTAATCTTGATATAGAAGTTTAATTTCGTGAAAATTGCGTTTGTCTAATAGTCTGGAGGGGATATGAAGATATTTAATTTAATAGGGATATTTGTTATTGCGGTTTTGACAGTTGTTTCTTTAAATGTGAAGGCTGAGGCAGTGGTTATCACTGAACTTGTGGAGTATACACAGGGTGGAACACAGCTTGAGGGGTATCTTGCCTATGATAATGCCTCAGATAAAAAACGTCCGGGCATACTTGTGATTCATGAATGGACTGGGATAAATCAGAATATTAAACAAAAAACAGAGGCTCTTGCAAAAATGGGTTATGTTGCATTTGCTGCTGATATATACGGAAAAGGGATTAGACCCGCAAACAATGAAGATGCCGCAAAACAGTCAGGTATTTATCGTACTGACAGGGCTCTGATGCGCGCACGAGCAAAAGCAGCGCTTGAAACTTTGATAAAACAACGCTTTACAGATAAGACCAAAATGGCTGCAATTGGTTTTTGTTTTGGCGGCACTACCGCTCTTGAACTTGCAAGGAGCGGCGCTGACCTGCGGGGTGTAGTAAGTTTTCACGGCGGTCTTGATACGCCAAATCCTAAAGATGCTAGCCTAATTAAGGGACGCATTTTAATTTTACACGGTGCAGATGACCCATATGTTGATGCCAAACAGATTGCAGCTTTTCAGGATGAGATGCGAAGTGCAAAAGTTGATTGGGAGATGGTCTATTATAGTGGAGCAGTCCACAGCTTTACCAATCCCTTTGCAGGCAATGACAACTCAAAAGGCGCAGCATATAATGAGACGGCATCTCAACGGTCTTGGCTAGCCATGCAGCGATTCTTTAATGATATATTCTGACGAGGCTGTTAAATAAACTGTGTCAAAGTACCGAAAAGGTAATAAACCTTTAAAAGGAGAATTGACATGGAAGAGCAAAAGAGACCACAAACAACGCTACAAGATTTTAATTTTTCTGAATTCCAAG
>JADFXP010000004.1 GCA_015233465.1 Candidatus Magnetominusculus dajiuhuensis | reverse complement strand
TTCAGGCATTTAAGCTGCTTTATTATTGAATATGTATCAAGTATTGTATCCATAGCTATATGTTACCGTAAACTTATAAATTTTACAATCAAAATTTCTACCTTTCAATCTTTGAGCGGGAGCAGGTGTCCCAAAGAGCACCTGCTTCTTAACGTTTAAATATTTGAACATTATGTGTATTTATAAACGTATAAGCCAAATCTTATAAATGTTAAGAAACATTAAACTTAAAATATTGAAATATTAAGGAGCAAGTCACAGACCTCTCCCGCATCAGAATTTTATCTTATAAATAATAGGAAAATACAAAAGGTCGCTGTCCCTATTTACGTCCCTATTTACCTGTCCCCACTATTTATTCATACATAAGGGATAAGAGCTTCACATTCTTGGAAGCTATGAGCGGTTTTCCGGCTGACACGTGCAAACTTCATTTCTCCTAAAGTCTGTCGATCAGTCCAATAAGAGCCTTCAAGTTTCTGCGTTGCATGGCTGACGGTCAGTCGTGTACCCCCATAATGTATTGGGCTTTGCGTCCGTTTTTCAAGTCTTGGCTCATTGCGATATGTAAACAACAACTCTTGCTTTCCATCCGCCGCTTTTATGAAGGCACCTAACACGGAACATGATTCCGATTCGACCGTATATAGCCTGACGTGTATAGTGGACAGAGTTTGGCATATAACCAAAAAGGCGGGGATGGGGCCGCGTTTCAGTCCTGTGGCGGGGTCAATCCAACAAGAGTCGAGATCGCCTTTATAGGTGCCGATCAGGTTAGGATTTGATACAAACCAAGAATGCAGAAAAGGAATACGCCAGCCCCATTTTTCAAAAATCGTTACAACAGTAATCATCCCAAACAAGACAAGCGAGGAAGGTTTGAGGAGGCTGACCGTAGGCGACTGACCTTCTATGAGAAGGATAAGCACCCAAGCAATCACCGCCAACCAGAAAAGCGTCTTTAAGTGTAGTGAAGTCAACATCAGCTTCCGAACCCTGCATAGTTCCAAGCACTAAGTAGGAAGTCATATACGTCGGCTCGCTTCCACGGCTGGCTATCGTGAAAAAGATATTTGATGTTATTAACCTCCAGCATGCGCTTTGCCTTTTCATCCGTCTCCGTAACATCCAACAAATACGTGATCACGCTTTTTATGTCGTCGTAATGTGTGCTTTGGGTAAAAACCTCATCAGGGCAATTGTAAACCAACGATTCAAGCAAAAATGAAGCCATTGACTTAGCGCTTACAATTCCGACGGCGACCATTTCATTGCAAAGGTTTTTAAGGATACGCACTTTCTTTTTGAATTGTTGATTAGTCGCATCGTGCCGTTTAACCCCATTGGCATAATGTTGTTCAGGCCAATTGTTTATCGTTCCTCCGTCACTATCGCATTGCAAGACGGTACCGGAGTAATAATAAAGACCGCCGGATTGGTCTTTATAATAAAGTCTTCCTTCAAACGTAGGCACCACATCTGCAGCCACGCGATAGGTGTTTTCCTTGATGTCGAAAGCCTTGTTGCCACGTTTGACGGCCAGTCGGCCAAACTTTGCAACAAGAGCGGCCTCAACGTCCTGCTTCAGTTCGGCAAAACTATACGTGGCGGGGCTAAATCCAAGCAAGTTATCGTTCACTCCTGGGGTAAGAGTGTAATCTGAGAAAACGGTATTTTCACAGAGGACACAAATATCAACATCGCTCTCCATCCTGACGTTCGTGCGATTGCGATAGGATCCCTGTATAAAGACCTTAATGCTCCGATTCTTGAACGCTGTGTGAGTAGTAATTACATCGCGCACCATGCGCACGGCATTAGCGCATTTCTGCTGTTCTGTATCAGCTGGGCCTTTAGCCCAGCGATTGCAAATTTGATCCCACTCTTGAGCGGATTTGGTATCCATTAGGGAAATGAATAAATTGAATAGAGACAAATTGAATAGAAACAGACACTATTTATTACCAGCCACATATTACATGTTCCTATAACAACCAACTTAATCCCTATCCTTTCAATTATTAGATATTTATACATGGTTTTACTATAACATATTCTATGTGACAAATTGATGACAAAACAGCACTTTTTTTAACAATTATTAAATAAAATATAACCTATTTTAAAAAAATCTAAATTTATCCGTTTTTATATTTAATAAAATCTTGATGATACAAAAATCATCAATTGACAAATATCTATTTTGGTGCCACAATGTATATACAACATAAGGAGTCTTCCATGACCAAAAAACTTACGAAACATGGAAATAGCTTAGCTTTAGTTATAGACAAAGGCGTTTTAGATGTTTTAAAAATTGATGATAAAACTCCTTTAAACATTACTACTGACTGCGAAGCGCTTATTATAACGCCTGTAAAAAATCTAACCCACCAAAAAGCCTTTGAGGAAGCATTATCTAAGACCAATCAGAAATTTGGGCTGGCGCTAAAAAACCTTGCTGACTAAATTGAAACCAGGCTTTCTTTGATCAACGCATCTGTTGGTAAGTTATACGAAGTTTTTAATAATGGGTTCAAAGGGACGTGTCCCTTTGCGGGATTTTTAAGGGCAGAGCCCTTAAAGGATAGTATGTCCTAATTTATTTATCCTATACAAAAATTAATTGTATCTATACATCAATTCCCTCATATATGATATAATATCCACATGAATAATCCAAATCTAATAACAAGCGTAAAGATGCTGGCTCTTAAAGTAAGAAACACTGTAGCCAGAATCCTTAATATCAAAGAGATAGATTATTCACAGTCTGCACTTGAAGACAAATTAATCGTCACTGAAAGAGTACGAAGGGTCTTATTAGATGTCCTTGAAAGGGGTAAAGATATTCGGAGCTTTCGATACGGACTTGAAAGACTCCTCATTGAACGAAACACTGAACTTAAATCCGCAAATCAAAAACTCATTGAAGAAATCGCAAATAGAAAGGCTATTGAAGAAGAACTGAGAATTAGCAATGAACAGCAAAAAATCCTAAATTCCATTGTTAAAATCAGCATGAGAAACCTTCCCTTTCAAAGCCAATTTGATCTTATACTTGACGAGGTACTTTCTATCCCGTGGCTTCCAAAATCCCCTAAGGGCGGTATATTCCTAGTCCAAGATGACCCAAGTATACTTGTATTAAAAACACATAAAAACTTTCCTAAGGCTCTTGAGGAGCAATGCGCACAAGTGCCGTTTGGATTTTGCCTCTGCGGAAGGGCTGCCACTACTGGCAATTTAGAATTTGCGTTAAGCTCTGACAAGCAGCACATTGGTTATGGTAAGAAAGAAGAACCTCATAGTCATTACAGCGTTCCAATAAAACTTGGTAAAAAAATCATCGGAGTACTCGCCCTTCATCTTGATTTTCAGCACATTATAAAGACCCATGAAGAAAATTTCTTAAAGATTGTCGCAAATACCCTTGCTGGAATCCTTGAGAGAAAAAGAGTTGAAAAAGAATTACGAGCTTTATCAAGGGCAGTTGAACAAAGTCCCAGCGCTGTTATTATAACTGACACTGACGGCAACATTGAATATGTAAATCCTAGATTTACCACATTAACTGGTTATCCAGCTGACGAGGCAATAGGTAAAAATCCGCGTTTTTTGAAATCAGGTCAGATGACTCATGAACAATATAAAAAGATGTGGGAGACTATCTCTTCTGGCGCTGAATGGCATGGTGAATTTCATAACGTCAAGAAAAATGGTGAATTATATTGGGAATTTGCATCCATCACCCCAATCAGAAATTCTGAAGATCAGATAACTCATTTTCTATCAATCAAAGAAGACATTACTGAACGCAAAAAATCAGAGGAAGACTTAAAAGAACTCGCATTGTTTGCTGAAATGAATCCAGCCCCAGTAGTTAGGTTAGCGCGAAGCAGCTCGATTTTATTCATCAACAGCGCAACAAGTATAATATTTGAAAACAAAGATTTAATCGGAAAATCTTGGCTTAATATATGTCCAGGAATTAAAAAAAGCAGATTTAAAAAAATTCTAAGCGGTACTGACACACTTCAGCATGAATCTCAGATTGGAGACCGAAATTTTCTATTTACCTATAAAGGCAATCCTGATTCTGACTACATTTATGTATATGGCGCGGACATTACACTTCAAAAACACGTTGAGGCAGAACTTAAACGTGCCCGCGATATAGCGGTTGAATCCGCCAGATTAAAATCTGAATTCCTAGCAAATATGTCTCATGAAATCCGCACCCCTATGAATGGCGTTTTAGGTATGACCGACCTGCTCCTTAGCACCCAAACTACTATTGAGCAGCGTGAATATATTGAAACCATAAATAGTTCTGGGAAATTATTATTATCTATAATAAATGACATCTTAGACCTGTCAAAGATAGAGGCAGGGAAACTCCAGCTTGAATCAACAAACTTCAATCTAAGAACTATGATTGAGGATGTTGTAGAGCTTCATGCTGCGCAGGTTTACGGTAAAGGACTTGAATTTAATTGTTTACTGCCTAATGATTTAAATACATCTGTAAAGGGCGATCCAACGAGGCTACAGCAAGTGCTTTCAAATCTGATTAATAATGCCATTAAATTTACCCATCAAGGGCTGATTATGGTCTTTGTAGAGTTGATTGATGAGACAGAAAGGACTGTTAATCTGCGTTTTAAGGTAAAAGACACTGGGATTGGTATTGAATATGATGGAAAACAACGATTATTTCAATATTTCTCTCAATTAGACGGCTCTACAACAAGAAAATATGGAGGCACTGGTCTTGGACTTGCTATTTCTAAGCAGCTTGTTGAGATCATGGGCGGCGAAATTGGCGTTGACAGCGAACCAGAGGTTGGCAGTACTTTCTGGTTTAATGTTGAATTAGAAAAACAAACCGAAGGGACATCTTCTTTACCGCCGATAGACCTCAGTATCACAAAACTAAGAATCCTGATGGTAGATGAAAAACAGACAAGCATTAATGTTTTAAAACGAATACTTTCAAAATGGGACATAAGTTATCATACAACTGGAGACTGTCATTCTGCTTTAAATATGATGCATAATGCCTCTGATATTGGCGAACCGTTTGATGTAATAGTTGTAGACCTTTCAAGCCAATGTATTGGCGCAGAAAATATGCTTAATTCTCTTAATGTAGACCCTGCAATGTCAACTATCAAGATAATAATTCTCACCCCTCCAGGCAGACGCATAGCAGATAAGAACTCATTAAAACCCGGGATGCACTATTATCTTCATAAACCTATACGCCAATCAAGGCTCTATAATTGCTTACTTGAATTTGCGAAAGATTCCGAAAGCTCTGCTACAAACAAGCTGCCTGATAAAAATATATCTCAACCTCGCAAGGATGAAAGAATTTTAATAGTAGAAGATGATGCAGTTAATCAAAAGGTCACGTCCAAGATGCTTGATTTATTGGGATATAGTCATGATGTAGCAGCCAATGGTCTTGAGGCAATTGAGGCTATGTCAAAAAATACTTATAATCTGATATTTATGGACTGCCAGATGCCTGAAATGGATGGGTTTGAGGTAACAAGAAGGATACGCAAGATTGAAAAAACATCAAGTGAGAAACGTCATGTGCCAATTATTGCACTTACTGCTAATGCCATGCAAGGCGATCAGGAACGCTGTAAAGGTGCAGGAATGGATGATTATCTCTCAAAGCCGCTCAAACAATCTGACCTTGAAAATATTATAGACCGCTGGACTACAAAAAATCATAAATCAAAATCAAAACCTATTCAAAATATCTCTGTCTCAGAGCCAGATCTAACTTCAGTCAAGGCAATTGATCAAAAGATATTTGCTAATTTAATAAACTTAATGGGCGAAGGCATAAAAGAATTAATAGGTATATTCATTAATGATACAGAGATGTTAATTGAAAATATCTATGATGCAATAAATAATCAAGACATGGAAAAACTTGGAATGTTTTCTCATAGACTTAAATCAAGCAGCGCAAATGTTGGGGCAATAGGATTGTCAAAGATATGCAAGACAATTGAAGAACATAGCCGCGAAAATAAATTAATAAATTATATGGATTTACTTTTAAAATTAAAAGAAGAATTCAACTATGTTAAGATAAATCTTTCTGAATTCACACATTAAGGCGTTTTAATAATATGGCATGGTTTAAAAAAACTGGAGACCCTGAAACCGACAAAACAGTCAAGATTCCTCAAGGTTTATGGGTGAAGTGCTCAAGCTGCAAAGAGATTGTTTACAGCAAGGAATTTATTAAAAACCTTGAGGTCTGCCCGAAATGTAACTATCACTCTCGCATAGGGGCATACACAAGGATTAATCTCTTAGTAGATCATGAAAGTTTCTCTGAAACAAATCCTAATTTAGTTTCAGCAGACCCGCTTAATTTTGTTGATACTATTTCTTATAAAGAGAGATTAACTATAAGTCAGGAAAAAAGCAGACTTAAAGAAACAGTAGTCACTGGGCTCGCTTCTATTAAAGGAATTCCAATATCACTTGTAGTTATGGATTTTTCATTTCTTGGAGGCAGCATGGGAAGTGCTGTAGGTGAAAAAATTGTAAGGGCCGTAAATGATGCGATTGTTAATGAGTATCCACTTGTAATTTTTTCTTCTTCTGGAGGGGCAAGGATGCAGGAAGGGATTTTTTCTCTTATGCAGATGTCTAAGATATCGGCTGCAATAGGCAGACTAAAAGAACATTCATTGCCATATTTATCGGTTCTAACTGACCCGACATTTGGAGGAGTGAGCGCAAGTTTTGCCATGCTTGGGGATATAATCATCGCTGAACCAAAGAGTTTGATTGGTTTTGCTGGAGCACGTGTTATAAGTCAGACGATTAAACAAAAACTGCCTGAACATTTTCAGGAAGCAGAGTTTTTATTGAGTCATGGGCTCATTGATATGATTGTGGATAGAAAAGATATGCAAAAAACTATTACAAGTCTTTTAATAATGTTAATAAATAGATAAATATAGGAGGGGAAAATGATTATTAAAGAGATAATAAAGAGAAGAAGTGTAAGAGATTTTAGATCAGATAACGTTAATGATAATATGATTTTAGAAATAATCAAGGCTGCTCAATTTGCGCCAACTGGAATGAACAACAGGGCTATTGAGTTTATTATTGTAAAAGATAAGGCAATAAAAGAGGCTTTGCATAATATTGCTGGGCAAAGTTTCTTGAGTGCTGCCCCTGTATTAATAGTGCCTATTATTAATGGCGATAAATCAATAACGCCTGTCCAAGATATCTCAATTGCATCAACTCAGATGATGCTTCAGATTACATCGCTTGGGTTGGGCACTGTATGGAAACATCTGCAGGACTCATGGGTAGTTAAGATAAAACAATTATTAAATATACCTGCTAATTTTATTCTAATAAATATTTTACCAGTTGGTTTTCCTGATACAGCACTCCCTGAACATTCAGATACGGAGTTTAACAAAAATGCCATTCATTATGATAAATTTTAAGCATGTCTGATCCATTAAAGATAGCAATTCTATGCGGTGGATATGGTAAGAGATTACTTCCATTTACTGAAGAAATCCCAAAACCAATGGTATCTATTAACGGCAAACCTATCTTAGAACATATTTTAAAATTATATAATAGCAAGGGATTTAGCGATTTTATACTTTGTATTGGATATAAAGGTGAAAAGATAAGAGAATTTATTTCTTCCAGAAGTGATTTTGGCAATATCATATTTTCAGATGCTGGAACTGATGCAAGTATGCTGCAAAGGATAATTTCTTTAAAAGATATGTTTAATGAAAGAATAATGATTTCCTATGGAGATACACTTACAGACCTTGATATAAATGATTTCTTGAGATTTCATTCCAGTTCAAATGGAGCAGCTACCATAGTTGCTGCAAGCATACAAAGTCCATTTGGATTAGTCAATTATAATTTAGACGGAAAGGCTGTTTATTTTGAAGAAAAACCTTTCCTTAATTACTATATAGGCCATATAATATTAGAAAAACGCAGTCTTGATTTTGTTGATGACAGTATGATTTCATCTCAAGATGGACTGGGGCTTGTGAGTTTTCTAAAAAAACTGATGGCTGAAGGTCAATTATATGTTTATCATTATAAAGGGCCTCAGATAACATTTAATTCTCATGGAGAAAGAACCAATGCCGAAAAAATGCTTTCTTCATTTTATACACTTAATGAAAATACCGAGTAATAAAAAGCATGTTTAAAAATAAAAGGATTTTAATCACTGGCGGAAGCGGTTTTATTGCATCTCATCTGACTAAGCGACTGCTTAATGAAGGTGCTGATGTCACAATAATCACTAAATATAACAGTGTCTTTGAAAATATTCGTTTATCTTCAGTCTGGGATGATATAAGGGTTATAGAGGCTGATCTAAGAAATATTGATTCCCTTAAGCAGGTAAAGGATTTAAAACCACAAATAATATATCACATGTCTGCTTATAACCATGTTGGGGATAGTTTTTTACATGTATCTGAGGCATTGACTTGTAATTCCAATGCAACTGCAAATCTATTTGGGGCATATAAGGAATTTGAAAGATTTGTGTATATCTCTACTTCAGAGGTCTATGGCTATCAAACCAGCGTTCCATTTACTGAAACAATGACTCCGTTTCCCATCTCTCCTTATTCAGTTGGCAAGTATTCTGGCGAACTATATTCAAAGATGATGCACCATGTTTATAATCTGCCTATAGTAATTGTAAGGCCATTTAACACATTTGGGCCTTATCAAAGCCCAAGGGCAGTAATTGGCGAGATGATGATAAAATGCCTTGAAGGCAAAGAGATTAAGGCAACAGAAGGCAAACAAACTCGCGAGTTTAATTATGTTGAAAATATTGTTGACGGACTCTTAGCTGCTGGCATAGCAGATAAAGCAATTGGTGAGATAATAAATATATGTGCTGGTTGTGAGATTTCTATTAAAGAATTAATAACGCTTATTCATAAATTAACCGAGTCATCATCAGAGCTGAAATTTGGAGCAATCCCATATCGTCCTACTGAAATATGGCGAATGTATGGCGATAATACCAAATCTAAAGAAATTTTAAAATGGTCGCCAAAGTTGACCTTTGAAGAAGGTTTAAAAGAAAGCATTGAGTGGTATAGAGGATTTATAAAGGTATATAAAGATAAGAAATCAGATTTCTATCTTCTTAACAGGTGATAGATTGCCAATAGTTATTACAGGGGCTCAAGGTTTTATTGGAAGATGGCTGACAGATTTCCTGTCTAATAAAAAATGTGACATAATAAGTTATTCATCTGAAATCTGTGATCTAAAAAATAATAAATGTACTGCTGATACAGTAATTCATCTTGCAGCAGAGACACTGCCTGAAAGATTTATTTCCTATCCTCAAAGGTCTTATCAAACTAATATAACTGGAACATCGAGTGTTTTGGAATTCTGTAGGATTAATAACGCAAGGTTGATATTTATCTCAACCTCTGGAGTATATGCTGAAAAAAATGGGGCTATTAGTGAAAATGATAGTATTTCTCCAAGTAATCCATATTCATTTAGCAAATATATTGGTGAGCAGTTATGTTATCAATATTTTAAGGATTTTTCCATACCTGTAACCATATTAAGGCTGTTTAATGTCTATGGGCATGGACAGGATAATAAGTTTCTTATAAGTTATATCATAGATAGCATAATTAATAATACTGAATTGATATTAAAATCGCCTTATTCTCAAAGGGATTTTATATACATTGAGGATGTTTGCAGGGCAATTTATAGTTGTCTAAACATTAAAGACAAGGGGTTTGAGATATTTAATGTAGGATATGGAGAGCCAGTATCTGTAATGAATATTGCGGAAAAAGTGATTATGCTTTGTAATTCAACGCCTTTCTATGATAAACTAACAAAGAATACAACTATAGCGCAATCATGTTACTATGCTGATATTAATAAGATGAAGAGTATAAATAATTGGAGTCCTGAGATTTCAATAGAAGAAGGAATTAAAAGGATGATAAAAGGGGCTAAAACCGAATGATTTCAATAACCGCCCCAGCCTATAATGAGGCTGAAAATTTAGAAGAACTTTGCCGTAGAATAACAAATGTTCTAAAAGATACGGAATATGACTATGAGATATTAATAGTTGATAATGGCAGTTCTGATAAAACCCTTGATATATTAACAGAATTAAATAAACAAGATGCAAGGATTAAATATATAAGTCTTTCAAGGAATTTCGGACATCAAGGGGCATTACTTGCAGGGCTTAATCATTCAAAGGGCGATGCAGTTATCTCAATGGATGGAGACCTTCAGCATCCACCTGAAAAGATTCCTGAAATGCTCACATTATGGAAACAAGGTTATGAGATAGTATTTACAAATAAGAGAGAAAATAATAATATATCTTATCTTAGACGAATATTTACATATTTATTTTATTTTATAATGAGTAAGATTTCAGGGCTGCATCTTTCATATGGTCAGTCTGATTTTAGGCTTTTAGACAGGAAGGTTGTTGATATTATTTGTAATATGTCTGAAAGGGATAAATTTTTAAGAGGTATTGTTGAATGGGTAGGATATAAAAAGATAGGTATAGATTATGATGTTAGTCCAAGATTTAGAGGCATTTCAAAATTTTCATATTTACATTTATTTTCATTTGCATTTACAGGGATATTATCATTTTCCAAGATTCCTTTAAGGCTTTTTTTAATATCTGGGATGTTTATATCTTTAACAAGTATAATAGAGGCATTATATATTGTTATCAGATTTAGTTTTTTTGCTATGGATACAACTATTCCGCATGGATGGCTGACGATTACTACTTCCATATATTTTCTAAGCGGCGTTATACTTATGGCTATAGGAGTTTTAGGCGAGTATATAGGGTTTATATTTGAGCAGACAAAAAATAGACCAGAGTTTATTATAAGTCATAAATCTGATCGTTCTTAGCAGCCTCAGATTAAAGTTAAATTATTAAATGTATTATGGAGGTACAATGAGAGTATGCTTGGTTCAACCTAATATTGAGGCATCCATTACTGTAAAACGCAGTTATCCACCTTTAGGACTTGCCTACCTTATCACATATTTAAAGAATAATAATATTAATGCTACTCTGCTTGACGCACAAGCATTTAATATGTCTAATAACCAAATAAAAGAATACTTTGAAAACAATACTTACGATATAGTTGGCGTAACTGCAACTACGTGGCAGCTTCATTCTTCAATAAAATGTTGTGAACTTGCAAAGATGTCAAGCTCACATCCAATTATAGTAATGGGAGGAGTTCACCCTACTTTTTATTTTAAAGAAACACTTGCATTTAAAGACGTTGATATTATAGTTAGGGGCGAGGGTGAAGTCACGCTCTTAGATTTAATAAATACGATTTCAAACAAGCAGCCGCTTCATGAAGTTAAAGGAATAGCCTTTAAGGATAATAATGAAGTAATTGTAACTCCTGATCGGCAACCAATAGAAGACCTTGACAGTATCCCAATTCCAGACAGGAATATGTTTAAAAAGGATTATTATAAGTGTTATACAACGGTAGTTAGACAAAAACCATGCTATAGTATTGTAAGTTCACGAGGATGTCATTTTAAATGTAATTTCTGTTCAACCCCTGATTTTTGGAAAAAACAAAGACTTAGGTCTCCAAAAAATATCGTAGATGAAATGGAGATGCTTGTAAATGATTTCGGCGCAAAAGAGATCATGTTTATGATAGATACTTTTAATGCAACTATTGAACATGCTAAGGAAACATGTCAGGAAATCATAGATCGAAGATTAAAAGTCTTATGGCGAACAAATGCGCGAGTCTATCCAATTGATGAAGAACTGGTAAGATTAATGAAACGAGCAGGCTGCTGGATGGTCTATTATGGCGTTGAAAACGGAAATCCAGAGATGATGAAAAAAATAGGCAAGGCAATAACCCCTGAAAAAGTAATAAAGGCATTCAATTTAACTGAAAAAGCTGGCATTAGAACCTTAGCATATTTTATTATTGGATTACCCGGTGAAACCGAACAAACGGTTAAAGAAACGATTGCATTTCAAAAGAAAATAAATCCAGATTTCATAGTATATTCTAAAGCAATGGTCTTTCCTGGTACTCAACTTTATGAAAATGCAGTAAGTCTTGGGATGGTCAAACCAGTAATGCCTGGAGAGTTTTATACAGTGCAGAATTATATCACCAAAGAAATGACTGAAGAAATTCTGGATAGCTATTTAAAATCTGTTTTTAAAGATCACTATTTAAACCCTAAATATATTATAAGGCGCGCCTTGAGTCTTCGATCTTTCACCGAGTTTGTTTCAACCATTGAATCTGCCATTCCAAGCCTATTCCCAGGTATTAGAAACCCTTTTTTAGGCGGCAGATATTTAACTATAAATGATACAAATAAATAATGTAAATAGCATTATAAAAATCAAAAAATAGCCTGCAAAAAGAAATGACAAACAAAGAACTTAATCAAAACATGATTGATCTTAAAAATGAAAAGGTTTCAATAATTATTCCTATTTATAATTCCGAAAAATATATTGAAGAATGCCTGCAATCAATAAAAAATCAGCAGGATAATAATTATGAAGTAATCTTGGTAGATGATGGAAGCAAAGATGCCTCATGTGATATTTATAATAAATTTAGTTATTTAACTATAAGGCTTCCTGTAAATAAGGGGCAGGCAGTTGCAAGAAATAAAGGCGTAGAAAAAGCAGCAGGCAATATTATTTGTTTTGTAGATTCTGATGTTGTAGTCCCAAGTGATTGGTTGACAAAATATCGTAACCTATTAGCCAAATATCCAGAAGCGTCTATGATATGCAGCGGTTACAACAAAAGCAAAGGATCATCTCCACCCGAACTATTTGCCCTTTATGAGTCTCAATATCGTAGAGAACAATTGCCGTTATACATTAATGGAGCGACAACTTCAAATAGCGTCATTTATAAAAGTGACTTCAACGATACTGGAGGGTTTACAGAATATTATCTAAATTGGGATAATTATGAAGAAAAAAGAGCAGTTGTGGCCTCAGAAGACGGTGAACTAGGTTATCGTTTATCAAAAAAGGGTAAAAAAATAGTTTGGAGTCACGAAAATCAGGTTCAACACGCATTTAAAGACAACTGGAAAGACTACCTTGTACAACAGAAAGGCTTTTCAAGAGATGCAGTATTGAGTTACTTCAGGTATCCAGAGAGAATAACAGCAAAAAATATTTACAGCGGCGAAAAAATCTTCTCTCAGTTAATTATAATCATAGGTATGATAATCTCATTGCTGCCAAGTATATTTGAAAAAAAAATGATATTAGTCACATTAATTCTTGAAATCATGTTAATATATTCTTTTTATCTCGTTAACAAAAGATTCATTATATATTTAAGAAAAAAAATGAAAGATTATAAATTTATAAAAGTTCTTTTTTGGCTGTTTATTACACGTATAGTATGGATATTTGGAATATTACTTGGGATAAGAGATGGACTAATAATGAAATTCAACGAAATAGTAAACAAGGGAAACCAATTATGAATATATTAAGGACTTTATAATAATGCATAATAAAATTTCTTTAAACATAAAATTAACCCTTGCAAGGAAATTTCCTTATAACGCTATAAAATTTCTATCAGACAAGGTTATTCCTATACACAATAAAAATATTACCTTCCCAAGACTTGTGGTTTTATATATAACAGAATTATGCAATATGAACTGTCCATATTGCATCAATAAAAAATCAAGAAAAACGAAAACTTCACCAAATTCAAACACATTATCATTAAATGATATAAAAAAAATCATAAAAGAAACTTCTATTAATTCATCTTTTTTATATATTGTTGGTGGTGAGCCTTTGTTTTTTAAGGAAATAAACGAAGTGTTCTCATATTTAAAAGAAAATAATATATGCGTCTCCTTAACAACTAATGGATTGCTTCTGGAAAGATATGCTTCAGAGATAATTGAAACACTATCATTCATTTCAATTTCATTAGACGGCGGAAATGCAAATGTTCATGATACGCTGCGAGGTTCTCTGGGAAGTTTTGATAAAACAATAAATGGAATTAAGGAACTGATCAAGAAAAGGGGTAATAATATTTTGCCAATTATTAAAATTGTAACAGTTATAACTAAGTCAAACATTAAGAACTTAATAGAAATCTATAATCTTTGCAAAGAACTTAGAGTAGATGAATGGCAAATTTCTCATAATTGCTTTTATGATCAAGATGTTATAAATAATAATAATACGTTTATTAAAACTTATAAAAGCGGTAAGAATATTGAAGGGCAATTCATTGATACTAATTCTTATCTTAGTAATGAAGAAATAACGCTGCTTATCAATGAAATAAATAAAATATTTAAATTATCAGAAACATCTTCATTAAATGTTACCCCTTATCCTATACTCAAAGACGATGATTTCTATCCATATTATCAGGGGAAGATACCAAAAAATATTAATTCTTTGTGTAATGATCCTTTTAGTAGGCTAAATGTCCGCGGCAATGGAGATGTTGAACTTTGCCAGGGGGTAATTGTTGGCAATATATATGAAAATAATTTGAGGGAATGCTGGTTATCAAAAGAAGCTGATGATTTTAGAAAATTAATCAGAGATAATAAATTTACTCCTGCATGTCATCGCTGCTGTGAATTAAAATTCAATTTTTGAACTTTAAGATGAAAGGTAATATAGAATTACTTGATAAGATTATATATTTAACAGTTACATGTTTATTTTTAAGGAACATGGCTATTTATAAATTAGCGAAAGAATTAAACAAAATTTATTATAAGATATGAGGTTCAAAATATGAATTTATTTTACAGATATATTAAATTTTTATGGCACCAAGCTGAGATTGAAAGGAGAAATAAAATCCTCTCATTAATATTACCTAATGAAGGCTCTACTTTACTTGACTGTGGTTGTGACGATGGCTCTTTTACTATGCAAATAGCGAATAAATTGAAAGCACAAAGAATTATAGGTATAGAAATCAATGAAATTCGTCGTACAAAAGCATCCCAAAATAATATTGAAGTTTATAACTCGGATTTAAATTTAAATATCCCTTTAGAAAATTCTTCGGTTGATGTAATTACAGCAGACCAAGTTATTGAACATTTGATTGATATAGATAAATTTATAAACGAAATTAAACGAGTACTAAAACCCAAAGGATATGCTGTTATCTGCACAGATAATTTAGCAAGCACTCATAATATCTTTGCACTTTTACTTGGATTACAACCTTATAGCGGACCAACACTTTCTAATGAAATCCAAATTGGGCATCACCCATTAAATCCTACTATAGAAGAAGCCATGCAACAATATGAAGCTGTAATAACTGGTCATACAAAAGTTATGACAATCACTTCTCTCAAAGAGATATTTAAAGTTAAAGGATTTAATGTGGAAACATCAATAGGAGTTGGGTATCTGCCTTTTTCTCCTAATTTAGCAAAACTATTAGTTCGTGTTGATAAACGTCATAGTTTATTTATAATGATTAAAGCTATAAAACCTTAAGGTCACCTTTACTATAAAAAAATGTTTTAATTATAATTTATTTATAATACAAAAAATTTACCCCTGCGTGTCATTACTGCTGTGAATTAAAACTCAATCTTTGAATTTGATTATGAATAATAAGATAAAATCTATAGCTAAGATAATTAATTTAATAGTTACATGTTTATTTCTATTTCTATTTTTAAGAAATATTGATATTCTTGAATTAGGCAGAGAGTTAAGAAAAATTAATTATGTAATTATTATTTTAATTATTGCTATAATACTTATGCAAAATATAATATGTTCATTACGCTGGAAACTATTGCTAATGCAATTAAAAAAAATCCACTTTAAAAGTGTTTTCTCTTCAATATCAATAGGAATGATGACTAATTATTTGCTGCCAGCAAAACTTGGAGAATTTACACGAGTCTATATCATTGCAAGAAATGAAAATATAAGCACATTTTCAACCTTCTCAACTATCGTTGTAGACCGTCTCTCTGATTTATTTATTATTTTCATAGTATGTGTTTATTTGTTATTGTTTTTTCCTTTTAATAAAGAAATCCATCAAACAGTTTTATCCCCTATTGTGATTCAGAATATCATACGATTATATGTTTATATTCTTAGCGGAATATTTTTTGCTTTAATTATACTAATCTGGAATGAATCATTTCTATATAATATTATTAATTTTATATTTAAGCCATTTAATAACAAACTTTCAAAAAAAATAGTAGAAAAAGTTGAATATTTAATAATAGGGTTTAAATGTGTTAAGACAAAAAAAGATTTATTCTTAATATTATTTTATACAACTCTCAATTTATTTTCTTCTTTAGTATCTCTCAAGTTATTTTGTTATGCCTTTAATTTTAATCTCTCATTTATTCAAATCATTTGTTTATATATTTTTATAATGTTTGCCTCTATGATACCTTCTGCCCCTGGAAGTATTGGCACTTATCATTATGGATGCGCAATAGCTTTAGAATGCTTAGGAGTGTCACCTGTTATTGCTAAAGGATACGCAATCGTTTCATGGGGGATAGCATCTGTCACAATTGTAATTATAGGTCTAATATTCTTAAACAAAGACGGTCTAACAATTAATAAAATAAAAATAATTAATAAGGACATTTAATTGGATTTTAAATTTAAACCCTTTCATAAAAAGGATTATATAATATTATCATCAATTATTCTTGCCATCTCTGGTTATTTATCATGGCTATACTACCCAATAATTTTCTTAAATAATGACTCATTAGATTTAATAAAATATTTTTGTCAAGACGAATACTATATCATGAAGGCAGCAATGTCAATATATTCTCATCCGTTATCATTTGAGTATGGACCTGGCTATCCGATGTTCTTTTATTATCTTGTCGGATTAATTATTTCTCCAATTATGTTTATTACTGGAATAAATATTCATTTAGTAGACAGCGCAATTAGACTAGCTGCTATCTCATCGTTTATACTGCTTGCAGCTATATTATTATTACATTTAAGACTTTTATTAAATTCATGGATACCTGGCGTTATTGCATTAATCTTTACAATGTCAACAGGATTGTTTGGATTTGGAATAACTGGCAGACCTGATCTTTTTGAGATACTTATGCTTTTTTGCGCATTTTTAACTCTATCATATTTTTATCAAACCAAAAATATAAAATTATTATATTTCAGCATTTTTTTTGCGGCATTATGTTTTTCTACAAAATATGATGGAATATTTCTGATGCCAATATTAGGATATTTCTTTTATAAAGCTATAATTAATGGTGATATTGAAAATAATAAAATAGTAAAATTTTTTTCATACTGCAACAAGATAATGTCTTTATTAATGATTGCGATTATTCCAGTTATTGGATTGTCAGCTTATTATATTATTTTTAAAATCAAGAGAAAAAGCAACGGGTTATCTCTTTACCAAAGTACAAACTCTGAATATATAAATAGCTTAATCGCAATACCAATAATTGCGTCAGTTATTATTTTTATATTAGCATTAATAATTCTATATATCACGAAGAAATTTGATTCTAACAAATTTAAAAATAATTTTTATAAAATATATATAGTCATCAGCACTCTAATATTGATAAGTATGATATATATGTTTATTTATATATTAACCAATCCATTTATTATTTTTCATCCCTTAGAATCCAGTATATATATGCGTAGATTCACACCTCTTTTTATAAATCCAGAACAACAATCATTTAATTTTAATAGTTCTTATAATATACATTTTAAATGGTTTAGCAACCTATTTAAAGTAACAGGTATTTATTTAGGAATAGGAACACTAATCATTAGCTTTATTGGAATGATTAAACTTTTCTTCATAGATATAAATAATAAAGCAATAAAAAATTTCTTTAGAATCTTACTTGCATATGTTTTAATCAAATATATCTTTTTAATTATTTTTATGAAATTTCCAGGTATTAATTTCCTCTATTCAATAGCTATGATTCTTTTCATTTCTTCAGGGTTTTCAATATATTACCTTATAAAAAACAGAACAATGATACATCTGATATTAATATTACTGTCATTTTATGCTGTGTTATCAAGTTTTAATATATCAAAAGATTTTGATTATTTAAGATATCAATCCATTGATGCAGTTTATTCAGTAAAAAATTGGCTCAAAGATAATTCAAGAAAAAAAGCTATAATCCTAAGTAAAAACAATTATGCAGTTCCTGATGATTTTGAGATTATTCAATGGTTTGACAATTATTATATCCTTGACTCTAATAATAAGACAATTTTAATAAATACGCAACAGTTTATTCAGTATAAACAACCTTCTTATATAATATTAACTGATAAAGATAAACAAACAATTAAAACTTATATTATTGACTATATTGATAAAAACTATTCTTTAAAAAAACAATTTACAAATGAAGCATATCCATTTTCAACTCACGGAGATAAATATGTTTATATTTATGAAAAAAATAATCTTTGAAATAATTATTTGATACACTCTCAACCCAGTACAGTCTACTTTTTTCAATAAAATATAAATAAACGTTTCCTCAAAACAAATAAAATGCTATAATAATGAAAAAATTAGCGGAGGATTTATTTCATGGAAAGAATTCCTATGACCCATGATGGTTATAAAAAATTAACAGAAGAACTTGACAGACTTATTAAAATAGAAAGGCCTAAAAATATAGCCGACATCTCAACAGCAAGGGCACATGGCGATCTCTCTGAAAATGCTGAATATCATGCAGCAAAAGAACGACAATCTTTTATTGTAGGACGTATTCAAGAACTTCAATCAAAAAAAGCAGCAGCCCAAGTCATTGATACCTCAAAATTAAGCAATAATAGGGTAGCCTTTGGAGCAAAGGTCAAACTTCTCAATATTGAAACCGATGAAGAAATCGTCTATCAACTGCTAGGAGCTGATGAAGCAGATGTAAAAAAAGGTATTATCTCTATCACCTCCCCTGTAGGTAAAGCCCTTATTGCTAAAGAAAAAGGTGATGAGGTAACGGTTTCAGCCCCAGGCAGAACAATAGAATATGAAATATTGGAAATAACATTTGAATAGATCTTTTATATCAGTTGTTATCACAAACCAACCCCTTGCAGTCAGCGGATATTTTACACTTACTGTTTCTGTTGACTCCAACATGCCAATACCTATGCCGGGTCAATTTTGCATGATTAAAATACCCTATAGCCTTGACCCCATACTTGGAAGACCCCTTTGTGTGTTTGATTTTGAACAAGGATTAATGACATTCTTGGTGAGAATTATGGGTAGAGGCACAGCATTACTCTCTAAATTAACTGCAGGCGATAAGGTCTCTATACTTGGCCCGCTTGGGAATGGCTTCCCAATAGTTAAAAACTCACAATTACCAATAATAGTTGTTGGAGGCATGGGGATTGCTTCTTTGTATATGTTTATTAAGAAATATGGCGCCTCTGCCTTATTTTATGGAGCCAAAACTGCATCTGAATTAATCTTTTTAGATGATATAAAAAAAAATTGCGATAACCTCTTCATCTCAACAGATGACGGCAGCGCTGGAGTTAAAGGGGGTATACTTGATTCCCTTGAGCGTTATATAGCAGCTATCAACAGCAATAGGCTTATTTATTGCTGCGGCCCTCATGGTATGTACAAGGCTATGGCAGAGCGATTTGATAGGACTGGATTAGATATAACTGTATCCCTTGAAGAAAGAATGGCTTGCGGCATTGGAGGCTGTTTAGGATGTGTTACAAAAACAAACTCTAACACTTATAGCCGAGTATGCAAGGAAGGTCCTGTCTTTAAATTAAATTCTATATCTTTTGGGTAAATTTGATATGTTCAATTTAAAGATACAACATAGATATTTTTGCGTTAAGAGGAAATATGGCTACTTGCCCATTTTGTAAAGAAACCATTATAGACGGCGCAATTAAATGTAAACATTGCGGGGAGATGATTGGGAATACTATATCTACTGGGGGTTCCAGTACCCCTGACATTGACTATACAGTTCAAGTTGTTATAACTATTTTTTTATATATGATTGGAATACTTCCAGGGTTTATAGCAAACTGGATATTTTATACAAATGCTTATAAAAAAGAAATAAAATATGGCAGGACATTCCCAGGAGTTTGGGCATTGCGTTTAATGTGGCGAATTTTTTGGATAGTTTTTATTATTGTAGTTGTAATCTTTGGATGGTTATTCAAAATAAGTTATTTTGATTAATATATATAAAACAAGGTTTAATTACAGATTTAGGGGTAATACAAATCCCCATTTAATCAGGAATAATAAACGGCATAGGGATAAACGTTAATATAAATATAACCAATGAAATATAAGCAATCAACCTTCGTGATTCATTAAGCGGGCGTTCCCACACTACTAGTGGCGGATGTTTATGACCAAGTATTATCAAAAGTATCCCCCATACCAGCCATCCTCTCCAATATAATATTCCAAATATCACTAGTACTGCTATCATTATCCTTGATATTATCAATTGACGGCTGCCAAATATTGCAAATGAGATATGACCTCCGTCAAGTTGTCCAATTGGCAGAAGGTTTAAAGATGTCACAAAAAAACCAATCCAACCTGCAAATGCTATAGGGTGAAGCATAACATCATAACCTTCACGCGGCACACCGATTATTAGTCTTGAGATAATACCGAATAAAATAGAGTCCCCCAGCTTTAGGCCCAGAGTTGCTTGTGAAACACTTACTATATGTGAAAGTGCCAGCCCAATTATTGTTGCTATAAAAGATACAATAAACCCTGCAATAGGACCAGATGCCCCAATATCAATCAGAGATTTCCTTGAGATTATTGGCGACTTCATCTTTATAAATGCACCAAATGTTCCAATAATTGAAGGAGCTGGTATAAAATATGGAAGAGTGGCAATTGTATGGTTTTTCTTTGATGCTGCGTAATGCGCAAGTTCATGTGAGGAAAGTATAGTTAGTAATGTTATAGAAAATGGCAGCCCTTCAAGTATCCTTGAGTATTTAAAATTTGAAGATAATATCAACAGAGGGTCAATTCCTTTTTGAACAAGCCCTGCAAACATAGTTGAAATAAATGTTAATATAAATAATATTATATTAATAAAAGGAGACTTTAATATCTTGCTGTCTCTAATAATCTTCATTTAGTTTAATACGTTTACGCTTGAAATAATAATATACTATAAAACCGCTTATTATCCCAGAAATTATGGCGATTATCGTTGAACCTATCACAAACGGCCATAAAAAAACACTTAATGAATCAAAAAAATTACTAAAAGTAATATGTTTCCAGTCTATTGAGACAGATGGAATATCTTTACGCATAATCTTAATTCCAAACCATGTAGTAAAGGTATAGATGGGTATAAAAGTCCAAGGATTTGATACGTAAACCCCTGCAATTGTAACTACTTTATTGAGATTAAAGAATACTGCTAAGCCGATGCCTAATACCGTATGAAGACCCCATAATGGCGACACAGCTATAAAAACGCCAATACCAAAGGATAATGCAAGTCTTTTGGGAGTATCATCAATACTCATTATATAATTTAATTTTTCTTTTATTTTATTTAAAATGCTCATAACCAAAATCTCTAAGTTCCTTTTCAATATTGTCTTTATTTATTAATGTAAATCCATTTGAAATTATCTTTCCTATACAAAATGCAGAATCTATAGAATCTGACGATGTAAAGAGATACTCATAATCCTCACCGCCATTAAGACATAATGTTATAGGATCAATGTTTAAATACTCAGAAGCTATTTTTAACTCTGATGAAATAGGCAAACGGTCTTGATAAACATATGCGCCAATGCCACTTGCAGTACATAGTTTTTTAAGGTCTGTTGCTAATCCATCACTTATATCCATCATTGAGTTTACTTTTATATTTTTTATATCAGGCATTTTAACTTTAGGCATAAGGTGTCGATTTATTAATGGACTCATAATATTCCAATCAAGCGGAACATTAAGCTCTACCCCTTTTTCAATTTCCACAGTATTATTTATTCGCTTTAATAGTTCCATTCCACATGCTGAATCTCCAGTATATCCTGTAACATAAATATTATCCCCTACCTTTGCATTATCTCTATATATAGGTTTCGCAGCATAGCCCAATAAAGTAGCAGAAATTGTCACATCACGCTTAGAACTACAGGTATCACCGCCAATTAATGCTACATTATATAAATGCAACGCATCAAGTATTCCTTTGATAAACTCATTCAAATCTCTTTCTTTTGTTGCGGCTGGAAATGATAAAGCCAAAAGCGCATAAGCAGGACTGCCAGCCATTGCATATATATCACTCACATTTACAGAAATAAGTTTGAATCCTAATTGATAATAAGTAGTATAAGAAAGATCAAAATGTATGCCTTCAGTCATCAGATCTGTAGTAACTAAAAGTTTATTGCCACCCTTGCCGCCGCCACGTTTGCTATTTATATTTAAAGCAGCAGCATCATCGCCAATTCCAATAATTATATCACTATTATCGGAGATAGGTTTAAAAGATCGGGTTTTAATATATTCAATAATGCCATTTTCACCAAGTTCTGAAAGCTGCATTTCTCAAAGAACTGGATTTGCTGATACAGTATCATTGTTCTTTGAAGATGAGCGTTTGGCAGTCTTTGGTTTTTCAGGATGTTTTAATGCAATCTTTAAAACCTCTAACATATCTTCAACAAGGAAAAATTCCGTATCTTTTTTGATATATTTTGGAATCTCATCAAGGTCTTTTTTATTTCGTTTAGGTATTATCAGAATCTTAATACCCATACGTTTTGCAGCAAGTATCTTTTCCTTTAATCCGCCAATAGGAAGCACATTCCCACGCAAAGTGACCTCTCCAGTCATAGCAATATTTTTGTTCACTGGCACGCCTGTTAAGGTAGAGGCAAGTGCGGTGGTCATAGTTATGCCAGCAGACGGTCCGTCTTTAGGGATTGCTCCAGCAGGAATATGGATATGTATATCGCTCTTACTGAAAACTGCTTCATTTATATTAAGATCACTTGACCTTGATCTAATATATGAAAGGGCAGTCTGAGCTGATTCCTTCATCACATCCCCAAGCTGACCTGTGAGAGTTAAAATGCCCTTACCCTTCATAGTAGTTGATTCAATATATATTATATCTCCGCCAGTTTCTGTCCATGCAAGACCAGTGGCAACTCCGATCTCGTCTTTTTTCATCTCTTCTTCAGGGAGATTTTTTGGCGCTCCCAAATATTTATCAATATTTCTAGCGCTCACTATATACTTACTTTTTTTGCCTTCAGCAATCTTTTTGGCTACCTTTCTGCAGAGATTAGCTATCTCGCGTTCAAGATTTCTAACACCTGCCTCACGCGTATATTGTGTTATTAGACTTTCTAATCCAGAGTCAGAGAGTTTTATAAGATTCTTATTAAGACCATGTTCCTTTAACTGTTTAGGGATTAAATAGTTTTCAGCAATACCAATTTTTTCTTCAGTTGTGTAGCCAGATAATCTGATTATCTCCATCCTGTCCCTTAATGGGCCTGGAATCGTATCAGTCATATTCCCTGTAGTTATAAACATAACCTTAGTAAGATCAAAGGGAACACCAAGATAATGATCACTAAAAGAATTATTCTGCTCAGGGTCAAGCACCTCTAAAAGCGCAGACGATGGATCTCCCCTATAGTCAAGACCAATCTTATCTATTTCATCAAGCATAAATACAGGATTGTTTGTTCCTGCCTGTTTAAGACCTTGAATAATCCTTCCGGGCAATGCACCTACATATGTCCTTCGATGGCCTCTAATCTCAGCCTCATCTCTCACTCCACCTAATGAATTTCGGACAAACTCTCTGCCTAAGGCCTTTGCAATGGACTTTCCAAGTGATGTCTTTCCAACTCCTGGTGGTCCTATAAAACATAATATTGGACCCTTCATCTTTGGGTTCAATTTTCTAACGCTTAGATATTCTAGTATTCGTTCCTTTATCTTCTCAAGGTCATAATGATCTTGATTAAGAATCTTCTTAGCTGTCTTGATATTAAGATTATCCTTTGTAGACTTTGACCACGGTAACTCTACCAGCCAGTCAAGATATGTCCTAACAATGGATGCCTCAGCGCTGTCTGGGTGCATTTTTTCAATTCTTTTAAGCTGCTTCTCAGCTTCTTTTTGAACGTTTGTAGGCATCTTAGCCTTAGTTATCTTACTTTTATACTCGTTAATCTCCTCCATACGTTCATCAATATCGCCAAGTTCTTTCTGAATTGCCTTTAATTGTTCACGTAAAAAATATTCCCTTTGAGTCTTATCAATCTCGCCACGAGCATCTGTTTGAATCTTTTGCTGAACCGTTAATAACTCAACCTCGCGGCTAAGTATATCACTGACCTTTTTAAGTCGAGAGACAGGACTTTGAATCTCAAGAACCTCTTGCGCCTGATCAGGTTTTAGACCAATATTTGATGCCACAAGATCAGCTAAACGACCTGGGTCATCAAGATTTTCAATAACTATCAAGATATCAGGCTGTATAGTCTTGCCAAGAGTAAGGGCTTTATCTAGCATAGTCTTTACATTTCTTGTCAAGGCTTCTATCTCAAGGGTCATTATTTCAGGTTTTTCTTCATTTAGCTTTTCAATATCAGCAATATAAAAATCATCATGTTCTAAGATATTAAGACATTTTGCCTTAGCAAGCCCTTGTATAAGTATTTTAACCCTGCCGTCAGGGAGTTTTAACATCCTCATGACCAATCCAACCGTACCAATGCTGTAGAGATCACTCTTTACAGGGTCTTCAACATTGTGGTCTTTCTGAGTCAAAAGTAATACCATCCTATTTGATCCAATAGCATGATCAATAGCCTTTATAGATTTCTCTCTGCCAACAAAAAGAGGTAATATCATATATGGAAATACCACAATATCTCTAACAGGCAGTACTGGCAGGTTGTTTGGAATTTCTACTGCTTCGTCTTTTTGTTCAAAATCTACCATAATATTATCTTCACCTTAATGTCTTGCAGGTTTTGGGGATGCAGAATCCATCAAGTCTCACCATAGTGCCTTGCAAGGTTTATTTTAGCTTAAAGTCCACAAAGAGTCATTTTTTTAAACTCATTTTACAAAATAGAAGATTTAATGTATATCCCCAACTTTAGCCAAACTCACATTATTAGTTAAAAAAAGTCACAAACACTTATTTAATATCTTTAGTTAGTCCAAATGTTGCTGACAAATTGGTAATATAAGCCTTTAACTGCTCAGAGAACTCTGGACGTTTTAAAGCAAGATTTATAGTTGCCTGCAAAAATCCGAACTTATCCCCTGCATCATAATGCCTGCCTTTAAATAAAAAACCATAGACATCCCTCTGTTTTGCTAATTCATTGAGGGCATCTGTGAGTTGATATTCACCATTTCTGCCCGGAGGCATCTGCTCAAGTATCTCAAATATATCAGGAGTTAAGATATATCTTCCTACAATAGCTAGATTTGAAGGTGAATCTCCAACTGACGGCTTTTCAACCAGACTCTTTACACGATATAAATGCTCATCTATCTTTACTCCATCAATAACACCGTACCTTGAAACCTCTTCCTCAGGAATCTCTTTTAAAGCAATAACAGGGGCATTATACTTATTGTATATCTTTATCATATCAGACAACAGCGTATCATCAGGATCAATTATATCATCACCCAAAAGAACTGCAAAGGATTCTTTTTTCGCAAAAGGTTTTGCGCATTGAATCGCATGCCCTAGTCCAAGCGGACGTCCCTGCCTTATGTAAGCAAAACGCAGATCTCCATGCTTAGTGATTTCATTTATTAAACGATTATCACCCTTTTGGCGAAGATTTTCTTCAAGTTCAAATGCAGAATCAAAGTGATCTTCGATTGCCCTCTTATTTTTACCTGTGATAATAATAAACTCTCTTATACCGCAGCTTTCAGCCTCTTCTACAGAATACTGAATCATTGGCTTATCAACAATCGGTAACATCTCCTTAGGCGAAGCCTTAGTTGCAGGTAAAAATCTTGTTCCTAATCCTGCTGCTGGCAATATAGCTTTTCTTATCATAGTCCCTATTATGTTTTTTCATTAATAAATTTAGCCAATTCTTATGACTATTCCAATTTTATTAATGCCGGAGGCCGGACTCGAACCGGCACAGGCCTAAACCCGAGGGATTTTAAGTCCCTTGCGTCTACCAGTTCCGCCACTCCGGCACTGGTTATTCAAATATTATAACAAGTATAGCATAAATTACACTAAAAAAAAGATTTTTTCAATAATTTTATCAACTTCTTTCTTTATAATTTACTTTATATCTTATATTTTTTCAATTCAAATTACTATAAAAAATTATTTCTTGACAAAACGACCTCAATTCTGTTAATAATTATAGTTGATTAAACAACAGGTAGTCAATCTTAATAAAAAATCTATAAAGCGGGTGTGATAATATGGGCGGTGCATATACTACATTTAATCCTCATAAAAAACGTAGAAAGAGAAAACACGGTTTTAGAAATCGTATGACTACCAAAGGCGGTAGAAAGGTTATTGCAAACAGAAGAGCTAAAGGACGTAAAAAACTCGCTGTTTAAATATATTCACTCCTTCTCTATCTAAAACATACTTAGTCAAAATACGATAATAAGGTAATTTTTTAATAAATAACTAATTTATGAGATGATTCAAAGAATATTCTCAAGTATTTTGACTAACGATTCAAATCAATATATAAGTAAATGATATTTATATCTCAACTAAAGATAAATAACACTCTTTCACTATATAACTGGACGGTATATAATTATAATAATTGCCAAAAGTATTATAACTTTTGAAAACAGCCTAATTCAAAAAATCCTTCAATACCACTTTATAATCGAATTTGGGGCTTTTTAAACGATGCCCCCCTGCCCCTTGATCACCTCAATAGCTATTTTATAAATTTTGCATATTTATCTATAAGATTTATTCCAAGTTTTTTTATAGCATCAGGAACAATATGATATATATTATAAGCAATCTTATACATTCTGTTAGTTATCATACACACTTTTAAGTAAATGTTTAAATCTTGTTCAACTTCAATTTTTGATATACTTTTGTATTTCATGTCATATTCATATAATATACTTTTATCCATATTAATGAAAAACATTACACGAACACCTAATACTCCAGCAATTTCAGATAATTTTTTTGCAGCTATACCTTGCTCATCATTTATTGGAGCAATAATAATATCATATAAGTTCTTGCCTAGATTACTCCAGAGTTTATCCTCAATTTCTATATCAATTGGCATTAGATCAGTTATTATAGAGTTCATATTAAATGTAGTAATATATTTAGCTGCATCTATTTCACGTGAGATTAATACATCTATTCTAATATTATCATAACTTACATATTCATTAAAAAGAAGATTAATTATATCTGTAAAATTTATATTTTTTCCTGTTTCTATTAAAAGAATCGTCTTGTTTTTAATAGATATTTTATCACGACAAAGTGCGCCAAAAGTCTTAAAATAAACATTTAAGGAATAACTTTTTTCAAGCAGAAATCTCGGATTAATTTCACTAAAATTTATTTTTTTATCATCTCTAATAATATTTTCTGAATGTTTATTAAAACCAAAATCGCTATAACTATTAATAATTATTTTGTCTTTATATTTCTCCCACAATTCAGTGCCGGGAATTATAGATAAAAATCCAAATGTCCCTGTATCAGGCATAAGTTTTCCATAAAACTCAAACCCTTCTCGTAATTCTTCTTCTGTTTCTGTAGGACAACCCATCATTAAATTCGTATGAATAAATAAACCATATTTTTTTGACAAACTAAACGCTGACTGAAGATCATCATTTGTAACCTGTTTTCTTAAAATATCTTTGCGTATCCTCTCTGTACTTCCTTCAAGATATAAATTCACTGAAGTGCATCGCGCATCTTTTATCTCCTTAATGAAATCCTCAGTAACAAGATTTGGACGCAGATAACAACCCCATTCTATTATTTGTTTACTATCTTTAATAATAGAAATAATCTCACTTGCCCATTTTTTGTTAATATCAAAACTTGAATCAATGATAAACAAACTGCTTGGCTTATGATTTGATATTATATAATCAAGCTGCCGTTTAAAAGATTCAGGTTTCAAGTGCCGCATCTTGCTATATGAATTATTAGGAAATAACTGGCAGAATGTACAATGATAAGGACATCCTCTTGAAAGAAGCATAGTAATATTAGGTAACAATAGCGGAATTAATGGGATTGATTTATCAGGTTTATATGTTTTCCATATCTCTTTTGATGTAAACTGAAATGCCCTTATAGGAATAACGTCATTAAAATCAAATAATTCTGGAATATCATTTTTAATTATAGTGCCATTGCTTCTAAAAATAAGCCCCAAAACATCAGTATAATTTGAATCCCCTTTTTCCAATTTAGATAAAAATATGGGAAAATATTTTTCTGCTTCTCCATAAAAAACAAAATCAAGAAACTTATTTTCTTCTAATACCTTTTCTTGATAAATCAACGTATGGTATCCACCACAAATAATTGGAACTTTAGGAAATTGCTGCTTCAAATATGTTGAAAATATCGGGATACAATCAGCATCAGGAGTCATTGTTGAAAATCCAATAATATCAGGATTAAAATTTTTTATAACTTTTATTAATAGATTTTTATTCTTAGCGCTCTCTAATAAATGACCAATGCCCTTAGGAGTCCCAATTATTTTTACATTATGACCTTTAGTTATTAATATATCTGATAGTGATAATATTCCAAAAGAAACGTTAGAATAGATTGTAAAATGAAAAAAAATAACGTTCATAGAATCCCCATAATAGAATATCTCTTTAATTATTAGACATCAATATTTCGTTCCTATCGCTTAAAGGCAAGACTGGTTTTAATTCTTTAATGACTTATTGTTTAAATACAGAACCACCAAGTCTGGGCAGGTGTATCACCAGTTCCCGAAAGTTTCGGATTACGTAAAGCACTCTTACAGAACTTGAAATATGAGGAGCAGGTCACAGACCTGCTCCCGCAAAAAAGTACACCACTTTAGCCAAACTACAGGGAATGAAAAGTTAAATAAAAAAAGGATGCGAAAATTTCAAGTATCAACCCAAAATTTACGCATCCATTAAAATCATTTTAAAACAAATGCTACCTTTGCGCTTGCCAAAAATGGTGATTTCTGATTTGCTGTAAATATATCAACTCCATCTTTTTCAGATACCTGTAAGTCAGTATTCCCTACTGATTTTACAGCAGAAACTACGAGCGGATTATTTACACCGCGTGAACCTAAAGCAGCCTTTGCCTTGTCAATGCTATTTGTGTATTCACCGCACCCTTGATCAACTAAAACCTTCTGGCTGATCTTTGATGGATCATAAATAACCTCGCCATTTGGAGAGTAAATTCTATTGATAAGGGCAGGTCTAAAACTCTGAGAAGTTGCATCAATAATCAGACCATCATATCCTGCAGCAATGATAGCTGGCTTTTCAGCAGCTACTTCAGCCTTTGGAGGAGCAAATTTTGGAGCTGTTGTTGCAACAGCACTTGCCATTGATGGATCGGATTTCAGATTTTTATACAAAGTATCGCCTAAACTGCCAGGGCCATTCATGCCAATCTTAACTAATACAAGCGCAATACCCTCTTGGTCATTGTAATCTTCAGAAACTACAACAGCGCCTTTAATAATTCCTGATACTGCTGTACGTATCCTATCTGATGATAATTCAAGATTCTCAACTGTGGTTTCACCAGCAACTGCCACCCCATTAATAACACTTGCAAGTTCCCTATAAGCAACTGCCTTTGCTGCTGTGATAGCTTGTATACGCCTAAGTCCTGGTGTGCGTGCATCTGGTCTAGGGCCTGCCTCTCCTTTTACTAACAGGTATCCGTTTTCAAACCCTTGAGTTGCATTTGTCGTAATTGACGATTTTGTTGCATTTAAATACTCGCTAGTTTTAGCAAAGGTAGCGCCAACCTCATCATCTGCAGCATATGCTAATGCTGAAAATGATAATACAACGATTAAAATAGCTAATATCCTTCTGTACATTTTCACATCCTCCTAAAATTATTTATAAATATATCCATACTAATGGATATTCATGGTTTGCTCAAGCACCCTTATTGCTAGTAATGCCTCAGCACCATTTACTGAATCATTTGGTCGAAATTCCCCCGAAAGTTCGCCTTCCATGATATTTCTTGTAGTCATGTTCATTGCAGCATTATACACCGGAGACGTTGGTCGAATGTCTGGAAATTGTGATCTCTCATTTCCAAAGAATTTAGTCGCAAGTGAGTCGTCATGAATTAATTTAATGAGAACATCTTCAAGTATCAACGCCATCTCACCTCGTTTTACCGGCTGATCAGGCATAAATAAACTTGCCTTTGTAGTTTGATCATAAATGGGTTCAAGACCTCTGACCTTCCACTTGAGTATTGTCATAATTTCATCTTTAAAACGATTATTCATTATATCTGCTGGGGTAAACTCTGCCTCCATCTTGTTGAGTTCAGACTTAACAGGAATCCGACCTGCGAAAAGTTTATCCAGCTTTAATTCATCGATCAAAAGAGCAACTAAATCAGCTCTGCTTATCTCGTCTTTTAAGGCTATCTTTTTCCCAACGTCTCCAACTGTAATACCAGACATTGCCCGTACAACCTTATCAAGACGTTTCCACATTACATCTGCCTTTTGATTCCATTTGCCTTCACGCTTAGCGTTTAAGACAGCCTTAAAGGCATCTGCTGACCGATTAAAGTCAAGCCCTTTGAAATATGCGATACCCATAAAATAATCAATTGCCTCTTTACCTTCATAATAATCCAGCTTATTTTCATATACGTCTAATCTCTTGCCTGCATTATAGGCAGATGATGCCTGAGCTAACCAATCACTGCTTTTTATTATGGTTAGAACCCTTATTTTTGCTGTATAATAGGCAAATTCTTCTTCATGGGTTTTGGTCAATTTATCTGCAAGGTCAAGAAATTTTAAAGCTGAGTTGAACTTGGTTTGTTTAAACTCTGGATCCTTAAGTTTATCAGCAATATTAGCATTTGCAATAGCCATTCCACTATATGCTGGCGAATATCTTTCATCACAATAAACAGAGCCTTCAAACTTTGAAAGCGCAGAGTCATACTGTTCTTTCTCAATGGCTTCCATACCCTGTACATAATGATGCTCTCTATTATCTTCAGGAGAAGTACATTTTACTGCCTGTTGAGCGCAGCCATTAACCATTAATAAAAGCAGCAAACCCGTCAACAGTAATAAAATATCTTTTCTTAGCTTAACTAATGTTACTTTGCTCAGAAAAGTTTCCATCATAAGTCCTCCATTTACTGTTAATTCTTATTAATTAAAAATCCTTCTGCAGCATCCGCAGTTTACAATAATATATTAAGATTTATTTATACTTAACTGTTATTAAATATGGTGTAAATTTTGATACCTTAAGTCTTTCTTTCTGATTTATACTATTTGCTAGATATATAGTATTTTCAGAGTATTTAACTACAAACTCGCCAATCCCGCTTTCTTCCACGCTATTAACCCATGAAATATTAGTCAGCATATCCTTGACCTCAAAATTAGCGTTTATATCTGGCACTCCTTCAACCTTAACCTGTACCCTTTTTACAGAAAGTTTTGTATGTTCTGCGATTTTATTAACAATTATTGGAGTAATATTTTCAGATATTTTGTTTAATCCCTTTCTAATCCCGTCATTAATATTTGCAGCCATACCTTTGTCTGATTTTGAGCCTGCTGACAGAATTACCATCTCGCCGTTTGCATCTTTATAAACAATTCGATAAGTTAAAGTTACTGTAATATTATTAAACGGCATTTTAACACCATATCCAATATCTGCTCCCTTTTCTGTTGAAACAGTATAATCAGCACTCCCTATAACCAAAATATTTGCAAGAAATTTATATAACAGACTTCTCAAAGAAAGAAGATTTCCGCTCTTAAGGGCTTGCTCAACCATTCCAACATCTGAGGTTTGACCTGAGGCTAAATCTGCTACCGTGTATCCGCTCTCTGTAAGCCCGCTGATAATTGCCTCTGATAGTACATTTGTCTCCACAAATTGAGCTTCAGTAGGAGAAGACACAGCCTTTTTTACTGGTACAAAAACAATAACTGAATTATTTCGAGCAAGAGCTGATACGGCTTTTTCAGCCTTTGCAGGTTCAACGCATGCCTTAATCCTTACAGTATAAGTATCCGTTCCTTTTTTTTCTGATAATACATCATAACTTTTTACAACTCCGCCAATCTCTCGGCTGACTGCATCATCCACAAAAGCCATATTTTGTACAATAGTCTGAGATTTTACCTCAACGCCAACAAGCTGCTCTATGGCAGACCACTTTGCGCGCGCTATAGCCTCTGCCTTAGCAGAAGGAATATCCGTACCGTTTATCGCAGCCTCACCAACAGCTTCACCGCATTTAACATCAGCATATAGTGTATCAGAAAATATTAAAGATATAGCAATTAGTACTATAGATATATATATTTTTTTATTCATCATATTATTTGTTTATACCTTGTTAAGGTTAAAATATCGTCCCAACCTCTGCAAAAGGCCCCTGTGTCTTAACTGATACAGCTATACCCTGAGATCCAACTGCAATTGCTTGATACCTATAGCCAACTGAAACGTATGCGGGCTTTAGAAAATTGTACTTTACCCTTCCTAAAAGATCATAAATTGATGCGTTAAGTTGAGATGTAATGTCAGAAATTATAAATGCTGGCAGAATCCGAGCCTCTCCTTCAAATGAAAAATCATCCATTTCAGCAGGAGATACCTGAAAGGCAGCATAAATAGTAGGTATTGGTATAACGTTTATTGGGAGAGTTGTCCCAGTTGGCAGCAATGCAGTAGGCACAGACAACACTTTAAAATCCAAGCCAAGATCTAAACTAAACCATCCAAGAGAAGCTGCCTTCAAAAATGGTATTCCTGAATAAAACGCTATATCAAACATATTCATTGAAGTATCCATACTTGCAACATTTCGAGTAATATTTGTTGTAGCAGAATGCCCAAATGAATCTTTAACATTAACTGAACCATTTAAGGTTATTGAACCGTTTAAAATAACAGGAGTATAAAGCACATAAATATTCGGTATAACAGGGAGTGGATGTTCAAATTTTGCCCTTGCCATAAATGCTAATTCTGACTTAAAAGGTGCACTAATAGTGTAATTTGAGGTTGTTGTATAGGTATTGCCCGGTAATTGAGGCAATTTTTGATTATTAAGCATATTTTGAATAATCTGACTAAAATCAAGAGCCAGTCCAAAGGTTGGAATCTCATACCAAAAACCTGCTGAGACCTCAAGAGACACGATGTCTGCCGCAGAAGCGAAATATGTAGAAATAGGGAGAACGCTAATTAATAAAACTAACATTACAATTTTAAATATCTTAATCTTCACAGTTTCCTCCTAAAGAAAGTTTAATATTGTTTTATTATATTATATTTATATTATTTATTTCTACATTAATCTTATCTTATATTTTTTTAATAATGGTAGTGACATAGACAGTATATTTTATGTAAAATTCAGAATATGAATAATGTTGATAAATAGTAACAAGGAGACAATAATGATATTAAGCGTGAATATTGATCATATAGCTACAATAAGACAGGCAAGACTTGGCGTTGACCCTGACCCAGTAATGGCTGCAACACTTGCTATTTTAGGAGGCGCTGAAGGTATAACACTTCATCTCAGAGAAGACAGAAGGCATGTGTCAGACAGGGATTTAAATGTACTTCGTCAAGTAATAACTACGAATTTAAATCTTGAGATGGCTGCAACTCCTGAGATGATTGCAATAGCCCTTGAGTTAAAACCAGACATGGTAACCTTAGTTCCTGAAAAACGTGAGGAATTGACCACTGAAGGCGGGCTTGATGTTAGCTCTCATTTTGATAAACTTAAAGATGCTATCAAACAGCTCCAAGAAGCAGGTATTGCCGTAAGTCTTTTTATTAATCCAACTGCACAAGACATTGATATTTCACTTGATACTGGCACAAATATGGTAGAGATTCACACAGGGCTTTATGCAAATGCGCGGGGCAAGAATATTGATTTAGAGATAAATAGAATTATAACGAGCGCAAAACGCGCAGTTGCGCTGGGACTTATCGCAAATGCCGGACATGGGCTTAATTATCAAAATATCAAACCTATTGCGTCAATTAAAAGCATAAGCGGGTTATATATTGGTCATGGGATTATTTCAAGGGCAGTGATGATAGGAATGAAAGAGGCGGTTTCTCAGATGAAGACTCTGATGCTTGAAAAATGATTTCAGGTATTGGCGTTGATATAGTAGAAAATAAAAGGATTCAATTTGCAGTAGAAAGATATGGAGAAAGATTTTTAAAAAGGGTTTTTACTGATAATGAGATAAAATACTGCATGGAGAAATTTAAATCTTACCCTTGTCTTGCTGCAAGATTTGCTGCAAAAGAGGCCTTTATCAAGGCATCAAATGGTCTAAATATCAGTCATTTACATGATATTGAGGTTTTAAGAAATGTTCAAGGTAAACCATCCATAAACCTCCTTGGCAGGGCAAAAGAATTTATGACATTTTCTAATATACATCTAAGTATAACCCATGAAAAGGAATACAGCGTTGCTATGGTGGTAATAGAGCAGGCGATATGAAGATTGTAACTTCCGCTGAAATAAGAGAGATTGACAGGGTAACCATTGAAGAACTTGGTATACAATCCCTTGTATTAATGGAACGCGCTGGGGTTATTGCAGCAAGTCACATTTCAAAAAAATATCTCCAGCAAAAAACAATCGTCTTATGCGGAGGCGGGAATAATGGAGGGGACGGACTTGTCATTGCCAGAGAACTTTGTAATTATGGATTTGATGTTAAAGTAATATTACTCTCTCCACTTGATCGTTTGAGTCCAGACTGCCATAGTCAATATATAATTGCAAGGAATTTTGGAATAGATATTGTAGTTAAAACTACGATTGATGATTTAGACATTAAAAACGCTCTAATCATTGATGCACTGATTGGAACTGGTCTGAATAAGCCGATAAAAGACGGCCTGTTATTAGTAATTGAGATGATTAATCATTGTAATGATGTGGTCTCAATAGATATTCCAAGCGGGATTTCAGCAGATACTGGGCAGATGTTAGGTGCTGCGGTTATTGCTAAAATGACGATCACATTTGGGCTTCCAAAGATTGGGCATCTGATATTTCCCGGAAGAGAGCATTGCGGTGAGTTGATAGTTGAAAATATTGGATTTCCTAAGAGATTTTTAGAGACAGATAAGATTAAATGCGAATTAATTGAAAAGGATTACATAAAATCAATCATTCCAAAGAGGACGATTAATTCAAATAAGGGCAATTATGGTCATGCCCTTATAATAGGTGGAACAAGCGGGAAGACTGGGGCTGTCATCATGGCATCAAGAGCATCACTTAAATCAGGAAGCGGGCTTGTAACCATAGGAGTGCCAAATTCATTAGTCAATGTTTATCAGGGAAATGTAGTTGAACAAATGGTTTTACCTCTTAGAGACAATGGGAATGGAGGATTTAGTAAAGATTGTTTAGATCAGATATTTGAGTTTATAGATAGATCTGGTGATGTCATCGTAATAGGCCCTGGAATGGGGGTTGATGAGCAGACAATTGAGATAGTGACAACGCTGATCAGGAAATCAACCATTCCCCTGTTAATAGATGCGGGCGGGTTAAATTGTATCTCTACTTTAAAATATGAAGAACGCTTAGAGTTATTAAATAGCGCAAAAATACCATTAATCCTTACTCCTCATACAGGAGAGATGGCAAGGTTATTATCAAAAGATAATGGTGATTTTAAGAGCCTTTGTGCAAAGGTTGAGGCAGAACGGCTTGATATTTCGCGAAAATTTTCTAAAGACAGCGGGGCAATCTTGGTATTAAAGGGGGCATCCACAATTATATCAACACCAAACGGCAATTCCTATATAAATATAACAGGAAACCCCGGTATGGCAACTGCCGGAAGCGGAGATGTGCTTGCTGGGATGATTGCGTCATTTTTAGGGCAGAGAGTCAGCCCAGTTGAGGCAGCGCAAATTGGGGTGTATTTACATGGGATAAGCGGGGATATTGCTTCAGAGGTTAAATCCATGTATTCAATGACTGCAACAGATTTAATAGAGAATATCTTTATGGCAATAAACAAGACCTAGTGCTGTACTAAGGAGAAATATGAATCAAGAGACTAAAGACCTTATACCTCAAGAAAGGATTGAGGGAAAGATTTTTGTTATCAGAGGTAAGAAGTTAATAATAGACAGGGACATTGCAGAGCTTTATGAAGTTGAGACAAAGGTCTTAAATCAGGCAGTAAAAAGAAATATTGACCGTTTCCCTGAAGATTTTAAGTTTCAACGAACAAAGGAAGAACTTAATAATTGGAAGTCACAATTTGTGACTTCCAATAAAGAGAAAATGGGATTAAGAAAAGCCCCATTTGCCTTCACAGAACATGGTGTTACAATGCTTTCAAGTGTTCTTAATAGTCAACGAGCTATAACGATAAATATTCAGATTATAAGAACCTTTATTAAACTTAGAGAAATTGCAATTACCTATAAAGACTTATCACAAAGAATAGATGACATGGAACAAAAATATGATCATCAGTTTAAGATAGTATTTGATACCCTTAGAGGCTTATTAGAAGTTCCTAAGATACAGTCTAAAGAGATTGAAGGGTTTAAAACAAAATAAAATGGTTCAAATAACGGCTAACAATAAAACTCAAATTCGGAGCAATATTCTATACTTTACGCGCAACAATATGAGTTTTCCCAGTTTCTTCAATCTTGTGCATTTCTAATGAAATTTTTGTCCCGTTAATTTCTATTGGTGAGAATGTAGCTACCTGAGATATAGGTTTTCCATCTCCTGCTTTGCCGTATTCCGCTGTGTACGTGAGCGGAACCAACTCTTCAATGATAAACAACTCGCCTATAAAAAGAATTGATTGTACTTGTATTTCACCTATCTTTGTTTCAACAACTATACGATCAGTTTCATTTGAATAAATAACATGTAGTTTTATTTTTTTCCTATACCGTCTGGCACAATGCCATCAAACAGATTGCCATTTTCTGAGACAGCCCGAAAGAACGCAGTATATAGCGAAAAACGTTCTCCAGTCTTTAAGGATTTAAGAATTGGCGTATCGCGAATTACACTTGACATAACCTTTGATAGTTCTTCGCGTTTTTGTACATTTTCGTTAGGGTCTATACAGATTTCTGAGTGGTCAAGCCTTGGCTTTCCTTTAAAGAGGGAATAATCACGTATTTTCAGCCAATCAGAGAATTCATCAGGAATTAGTGCCTTGACCTCCCTAATTTCGATCCCTTTTTGTTTCGCAAATTCAACTGCTCCAGCAGCGAAGCCAGTAGTTGAGACCGCTGTTACTTTATTAAATCCAAATCTTGAGCGTCGACCAACAAGTTGTTCAATCCATGATCCAGGGGCAGGTCACTGTGATGGTCTATCACGACATTCAATAAGCCATGCAATATCGGTTGACCCAACTTTTCCACGAATTTCGATATCGAATTCTGCATCTTGAACTCCATCGTCATTTAAATGACGAGATCTGGGTGTGAAAACGAAGCCTTGAGGTAAAAGCGTTTTCTCAACAAACGCCACTAATGCTTCAAGTTGTTTCCCGTCAGTTTTCATCTTTATCCCCCAGCAATTATTAATACATTTTCTGCTTATCTTTGGAAAAATGTTCATTTTTAATAAATTAACTATACAAGACTAATCAATAAACCTCATCATGAGAGCCTATATCAATTAGTTCTATAACCTCATCAACAATTTTAAATCTTAATCTAATCTCATAAGTAATAGAACATGACCAGAAATCTTTTAAATCACCAGATAATTTATGAGTTTTTAAGGACGAAGTAAAAGGATTGACTGTTAAATGCTGTATTACCTTTTTAAATTTCTCTCTCAAATAAGGGTTCTTTTTGAATAAGCTATTTGATTGTTTTATAAACGATAGGGTAGTCTTAATCTGCATTATCTATAGTAGACATTAAATCATCAATAGAATTAAATGTTAAACGAGGTTCTTTATCAGAACTCAATATCCTTTTTTTAGCAGACTGGTATCTTAGAAAATTCATAAAATCTATTGCTTCTAACTGATTTTTTTCAGGCAGCGCATTAAAGATTTCTAATACAGTATTTGTGTCCATATAATTACCTCCTTTTAAATGAAATTTTAAAGCTCAATCTCTTGCATCAACCAACGCCTAAACAAAAGCGAAATGTTTCCTATTAAGCATTTTATTTTAACATAATCAAAAAAATCTAAGAAACCCTATTCCGTCCGATAATTAGGCGATTCCTTTGTAATAATAACATCATGAACATGACTTTCCCGCAGTGACGCATTAGTTATCATCACAAATTCCTTATTTTCCCTTAATTCATTTATATCCTTACACCCGCAATATCCCATCCCTGAACGCACTCCTCCAACAAGCTGATATACATTCTCTGCAAGACTGCCCCTAAATGGAACCCTTCCTTCTACTCCCTCTGGTACGAGCTTTGAGTTATCTACATCACCTTGCAGATACCTATCCTTAGAGCCGTCTGCCATTGCCCCAAGCGACCCCATGCCTCTATATACCTTGTAACTCCTGCCCTGAAATAATATCGTCTCTCCAGGGGATTCAGTCGTGCCTGCAAAGAGATTCCCTATCATTACAGCATGCGCCCCTGCTGCGAGCGCCTTTGTTATATCTCCTGAATATTGAATCCCTCCATCTGCTATTACTGGAATTCCATATTTCCTTGCCTCTTCACAAGCATTTTGAATCGCAGTTATCTGAGGCACTCCTACGCCTGCAACTATCCTCGTTGTGCAGATTGACCCAGGGCCAACGCCAACCTTTATCGCATCCGCCCCTGCCTCAATCAGGTCTCTTGCCCCTGCCCCTGTTGCCACATTTCCTACAATTACCTGTATATCAAATGCCTTTTTTATCTCTTTAAGCATATTTATTACTGATTCTGTATGTCCATGCGCTGTATCAATTACAACGACATCTACTTTTGCATCAATTAATAATTCAACCCTTTTTAACGTATCAGGCGCAACTCCAACTGCTGCCCCTACCCTCAATCTGCCGAAAGAATCCTTACAAGCATATGGATATTTACGTTTCTTCTCAATATCCTTTGTGGTAATCAGACCTTTTAACATAAAATTTTCATCTACAATTGGGAGTTTTTCTATTTTATATTTATGAAGGAGAGCCTTTGCGCCGTCAAGATCCATGCCTTCGTGTGCAGTTACGAGATTTTTTGATGTCATAACATGTTTTATACTTCTCTTTAAATCTGTCTCAAATCTTAGGTCTCTATTTGTAAGAATGCCAATCAATCTGCCGTTTTCAGTTATTGGTACTCCAGAAATTTTATATCTTTCCATTAGACCAATGGCTGAAGATACAGGTTCATCAGGCCCAATGGTTATTGGATCAACTATCATGCCGCTTTCAGATTTTTTTACCTTATTGACCTCTTGAGCCTGTCTGTCAGGAGACATTGATTTATGAATTATGCCAATCCCGCCTTCTCTGGCTATGGCTATGGCAAGCGAGGATTCTGTTACAGTATCCATAGCTGCGCTGATTATCGGAATATTTAACGTAATCTCTTTAGTAAGCAGTGTGCTTACGTCAACATCTGCAGGCAATACTGATGAAAGCCTTGGGACTAATAACACATCATCAAATGTTAAACCTTGCTCTAATTTATGCTGCATATTATGTCACCTTCTATGGAGAGTTATTTATAATATCTTTGATGATTTATTTTAACATGTTATTTATTTTTTAGCAATTATACTTTTTATCTTGACACCAATTCAAGGCTAGTATTATATTTTAATACAATAACAGAAAGATTAACCCTCAAGACGATGAGGTATACATTTTATTAGGAGGTGAACAAAGTTGAATAAGAAGCTCGTTATTTTGTTAGTATTTATTATTTCCATAGCTCTCATGGGAACTGCTTTTGCTGTACCAAAGGGTAAGATGCTTGAGTTTAAACACACAAAGGATGGCAGTAAGATTACCTTTAGCGGAGACATTCATGCAGCAGCCGGTTTAAAATGCAATGATTGTCATGGTAAGGTATTCCCAAGTGTTGGTGATGCAGTAAAGGATGTAAAGGCAAACGGCGGTCCAATGAAGATAAAGATGGATGATATCTTTGCTGGCAAATATTGCGGTACTTGCCACAATGGCACTATGGCATTTGCTGCTGCAAAAGATAAAAAAGAGAATTGCATAAAATGTCATAAGATGTAATTTAATGCAAGATATGGGAACACATCCCCAATGGTATTTTTTAATATTATCTAAGAGGGCTTTAAACAGCCCTCTTTTTTTTGCAAAATATATTTAAAACACAGGAAACGCTATGAATAATTCTATTGATATTAAAGATATTATAGAACACAAACGAATACAAACTCATTTCCAGCCCATTGTTTCAATGAAAAAAAGTTCAATCATTGGATTTGAGGCATTAAGCAGAAGCTATGTTGAAGGTAAGGAAAAATTCATTTCACCGCTTGAATTATTTTCTCTTGCTGCTGAGAATAATTTAACAGTCGAACTTGATCGTCTTTGCAGGGAATTATCTCTAAAAAATTTTAGAAAAGACCCATTCACAAATAAAGATATGCTTTTATTCCTGAATTTCGAGACATCTATAATAGATAGAGGGGTTGTTGGTTCAGGTCATTTAATTAATATGGTTAATGAACTTCAAATAGACCCCGGACATATTGTAATAGAGATTAACGAATCAAGGGTTATAAATACAGATGAATTAATCAAATTTGTTAAGACTTATCGCGAATACGGATTTTTAATTGCCATTGATGATCTTGGTTCAGGCTTTTCAAATCTAAACAGAATCCCTATCTTAAAGCCTGATATTATCAAGATTCATAGAACAATGATTGAAAATATTAATAAGGAATATTACATTTCAGAGGTTTATAATTCATTATTATCCCTTTCACGAAAGATCGGCGCTATAGTAATTGCAGAGGGTGTTGAAACAGATGAAGAATTAATGAAGGTCATAGAGTTTGGAACAGATATGATTCAAGGATATTATTTCTTAAAACCAGCAAAGCTTTCAAACAACGGTATTAAAGAATGTATAGAAAAATTAACTAAGGCCTCCACAAGGTTTAAAAATTCTGTTGTAAATAAGATTAATAAAAAGGTTTATTTTGACCAAAGATATAAGATGGTTATAGAGAGTTTTCTTAACAAAGTAAAAAATACAAATGAAGAAGACCTTGATAATACACTTAAAGAACTGCTAACCTCAGATCAAAATATTGAATGTATCTATATCCTTGACACATCTGGCATTCAGCAGACTAATACAATCCTCACAGGTTCTAATAAAAAAAGCGGGTTATTCAAACCTGCAATGGCTGGTGAGGATCATTCTTTGAAAGATTACTTTCTCTTTGTAGCTGCTGGTGCAGAAAGGTTTATAACAGATCCATATATCTCTATGGCTACAGGTAATTTATGTATCACATTTGCAATTGCTTACGTAAATATTTACCATAAAAAGTATATTTTATGTATTGATATTAGACCTGATTTTTTATTTTAAAGAGAAAAAGGCATCTACCAAGTGCTCTGCCCTTGACCCGTAAGGGGACTCGTCCCCTTAACCCCGTAATTTTACATAATTGATTTTTTATTAAGGGTTCAAAGGGTATGAGACCCTTTGCGGGAGTTTGAGGGCAGAGCCCTCATGACAATGCCTTTAAGGAGACTATAATGAAATGGATAACACGTTCGCATGTACATGTAGACAGGGTAGCATGTCCATGGTTAATTAAGCGGTTTATTGACTCTGAGGCACAGTTTTTATTTGTTCCAAAGAGTCAGGTAGCAGAAGTAGCAAAAAAAGAAGGGGCAATTCCATTTGATTCCCCTGGTGTTGAGTTAGATCATGAAGGTGATCTATGTACTTTTGATGTAATTATTAAACATTATGGACTTACAGATAAGGCGCTTTTGAGAATGGCAAGGATAGTTAATGCAGCAGATACAAATAGATTTGTAATAGATCCTCTGGCAGCTGGACTTGAGGCAATTGCAGTTGGATTTAGTCTAAGATTTCCAGATGACAAGAAAAATCTTGAATATCAATTTGAGGTCTATGATGCCTTATACGCATGGTGCCGCTTAGAAATAGTCAGTGAGTAAGTTAATAAATCTAACAAGATTCCTTGGACTTCAAAAAAATACTGTCGCAGTCCTATCTATGGCAATACTTATTGGCATGGGTGAGAAGATGGCAGAACGTTTTTTGCCAATTTATCTAATCGCTCTTGGCGGCAGTATTATGTCTATTGGTATTTTAAATGGAATGAATAATTTTCTTTCAGCGATATATTCATTTATTGGGGGTTATTTATCAGACAGATTTGGAATTAAACGCTCATTATTTATATTTAATATAGTCGCAATAATAGGATTTCTGGTTGTAATCATAATCCCAAAGTGGCAGGCGGTATTGGTTGGTGCGATTTTTTTCCTATCTTGGACAGCAATTTCCCTCCCAGCAACATTGTCACTTATTTCAAAGGTTCTGCCAATGAATAAAAGGACAATGGGGGTTACAATGCACTCACTTGTGCGAAGAGTGCCTATGGCGCTTGGTCCAATCTTTGGAGGATTGTGTATTGGAATGTGGGGAGAGTTAAATGGAGTAAGGATTGCTTTTGTCTTTGCGATAATATTTGCAATTGTTGCGATTATTTTACAGATGGCACTGCTGGATAATCAGATTCATGGCAAATCTGATGATAACAAAAAAACCAATCCTGAAAAAAATCCCTTTAAACTCTATAAATATATGGATTCTACACTAAAACAATTACTTATCAGCGATATCTTAGTCAGATTTTGTGAGCAGATTCCTTATGCCTTTGTGGTTATTTGGTGTATGAAGATAATCGCAAATCCAGTAAGCGCATTTCAATTTGGAATATTGACAAGTGTTGAGATGGTGACTGCGATGTTAATATATATACCAGTTGCGTATTTAGCAGATAAGGGCAATAAAAAGCCATTTGTGGTGATAACCTTTGGATTTTTCACATTATTTCCATTGATTTTAATGTTTACGCATTCGTTTGTTTTTTTAGTCATAGCATTTATAATCAGAGGGTTTAAGGAATTTGGCGAGCCTACCAGAAAGGCATTGATCATGGATATATCGCCAGATCACTGTAAGGCAGGGATGTTTGGGTTATATTATCTACTGCGTGATATATTTGTATCAATTGCAGCATTTGGCGGGGCAATTTTATGGCAGATTAGCCCGAATACAAATTTGATTGCCGCATTTTTGTTCGGTTTAGCAGGTACTGTTATATTTATTATTTGGGGAAAGGATAATTTATAATACCTCACACACCCACAAAAATGTAATCCAAACACCTACAAAAGAAACATCCATACACCGATATACATAAATAGTTTTATCATGTATAATAACATCAAAAATACCAAACAACTTAAAATATCAATGGAGGAATAATAAATGATAAGCACTATCATAGCTGATGACCATCATATTGTCAGGCAGGGATTCGTAAATTTATTGACCTCTTCAAAGATTATTGACATAGAAATAATCGCAGAGGCTCAAGATGGTTTGGAAGCGCTGTCCTTAGTCAAAGAGATAAAACCTCAGTTATTATTATCCGACTTATCTATGCCAGGATTAAACGGATTAGAATTAGCTTGTGAAATTCAGAAATTAGGTATTGACATCAAGATAATTCTACTCACCATGCACAATGACCCTATGCTAATTGAGACCGCAATGCTGTATGGGGTTAATGGTTATATCTTAAAGGATGACAGTTTTGAAGATATAGAATACGCGATTAAGTCAGTTTTGACTGGAGGGACTTTTATAAGCCCTGTGCTGCAGTCACATTTTCAACAAAATATAAAAAATAAACAATCATTACAAGATAAACTATCCCCCAGAGAACTTGAAATATTAAAGCTCGTAGCCATTGGATTAACAAGCAAAGAGATAGCCCAAAAACTCTTTATTAGTCCGAAAACTGTAGAAACTCACAGAAACAGGATCAAAGAAAAGCTCAATATTACCAGAACTGTCGAGCTTGTACATTATGTTATAAATATGGGTTTTATCTCAAACCCAGAAGTATTATATAATAAAGACTAAATGTTAGAAACCTACAATATAAAAGAACAAATCTATGAAGGCAGAGCTAATATAGTCTATAAGGCTGTAAGAACTGCTGACCTTTGTCCAGTAATTATTAAGACATGCAAATCACAATACCCTGCCCAAAACGAAATAGATGCGCTTAAACATGAGTACAATATAAGTAAACGGTTTGATATTGAGGGTATTATCAAACCCTATTCTATTGAGAAATACGAAAATAAATTAATCCTTGTATTAGAATGGTTTGATGGTGTGACGCTAAAAAATATTATTACAACCTCTACCCGAATCCAATTGTTAGACTTTTTCAACTATTCTATTCAGATAATTAATGCGCTTGGAAGTATTCATTCAAATAGAGTAATCCACAAAGACATTAATTCTCATAATATCTTAGTCAATCCAGATATAGGCATTGTAAAGATCACAGATTTCTGTCTATCAATTAATGTAGAAGATAAGAAATCTGATAATAATCCAAAACTCCTTGAAGGACAGCTTGCTTACATTTCTCCTGAGCAGACTGGACGGCTTGATGTAAAAATTGACCATCATTCTGATCTCTATTCACTTGGAGTAGTTCTATATGAAATGCTGACAGGGAGACTTCCTTTTGAAAATGTTGGCGCGCTTGAGTTAGTTTACAGTCATTTAACGGTAACGCCTAAAGCGCCGCATAAAATAGATTCAACTATACCAATTCTCTTATCTAAGATTATAATGAAGTTACTATCAAAACAACCAAAAGACCGTTACCAGAGCGCTTATGGCTTAAAAAGAGATATTGAACGCTGTCGTGATACAATTGCCTCTGGGAAGATTAAGGAATTTAAACTTGGAACATACGACAATATAAACATTGAAGCGCCAATTAAACTCTACGGCAGAGAGAGTGAAACAAATCAACTAATATCAATCAAAGATAGAGTAATGCAGGGTAGATTTGAGACTGTATTTATAACTGGTCATGCTGGTACTGGCAAGAGTGTGCTTGTTGATGAATTCCAGAAAAGCTCAGGAGTAAAGATTATCTCTGGAAAGTATGATCAGTTTTTAAGAGACATCCCATATAGCGCAATAACGGCAGCTTTTGCAAGTTTTGTTAGAGCCATTCTAACTAAATGTGACGACGATATAGAGAAGTGGAAGTCAAGGATATTAAATGCTGCAGGTGATTATGGCAGGATATTAACAGATATGATACCTGATATGGAGCTTATAATTGGCAGCCAGCCAGATGTCCCGCATCTTTCTTCGGATAAGACTCAAAATCGTTTTCATTATATATTCCAGAGATTTTTAGAAGGGGTTATTGATAAAGATAATCCTTTGATTATATTTCTTGATGATATACATTGGGCAGACCCATCATCAATACATTTATTAGAACATCTATTTACAAATGCAAGGTATCCTTATTTGTTAATCATCTGCGCCTATAGAGATAATGAAATGAAGGATGGGGTGTTAAATAATATAGAAGGAATAAATTATATCAATATCCAGCCATTAGAACAAGACTATGTAGAAACCCTTATTACAGAAATAATGAAACAATCTGATTCAAAATTATCAGAGATTATATATAAGAAGTGCGGAGGTAATCCATTTTTTATACATCAGTTTATAAAATCTCTACAGGAAGAGCAACTTATAAATATGGAAAGCGGCAGATGGATATTGGATATTGGCAAAATTGAGTCTAAGGAAATGACTGATAATGTTGTTGATCTGATGATAAAAAGGATAGAGATGCTCCCTCCATCTGTACAATACCTGCTTAATTATGCTGCATGTATGGGAAAGAGTTTTGATGTCAACACATTGTCTATTATTATAAGAAAAGGCATTGGGTTATTAGAGGAACAACTCTCAGAGCTATTATCTAAGGGATTGTTAGTTTCTAAGGATAACAGTTATTCATTCCCGCATGACAGAATAGAACAAGCTGCGTATATGATGATTCCTGAAATACGTAAAAAAAAGATACATCAGGAGATAGGGACATTTCTTTTAAATAAAGTAGGGGCAGGCCTTGTGCCTGCCCATTGGGTAACCACAAGGGTTACCCCTACTATTGATATATTTGAGATCGTTGGCCATCTAAATAATGGTTTTATTGTAGAATCTGATTATAAAAAGATAATTAATCTTAACCTTTTCGCTGGCAAAACTGCCCTCAAATCTGCTGCCTTTGAGGCTGGATTAAAATATTTTGATACTGGGATGAGACTCTTTTCTGAAAATTTATGGGAGACAGATTATGAATTAGCCTTTGGTTTATTTAAATGCTGCGCTATATGTCATTTTAAGGCAGGAAATATTGAAACTGCAGTTCAATACACAAATATACTATTAGAAAAAGCAAGGTCTGATATGGATAAAGGGGAGATACTCTATCTCCACACCATTCAATTAGACAATTCAGGAAAATTCCTTGAAGCTATAGATAGAATAAAAGAGGCATTAAAGCTATTTGACATACATATTCCAGACAATGATGAAGATTTAAAGTATGAAATAGAAAAAGAGATAAAAAGAGTTGAGGATTATCTACGTGATAAAGAGATTGAAGATTTAATCAATCTACCAATAATGAATGATCCAAAATCTAAAATAATTATAAGATTATTCACTATTTTAAATCCCTATAATGTACTTTGTAAAGTTTCTTCAATGGATTTAATGAATTTGAAATCATTAAATAATTCTCTTCAATTCGGCAATACAGAGGCATCTGTATTGGGGTATTTAGGTTATTCTATGTTATTAACTAGAATTGGAGAATTTGATAAAGGATATAGATTTGGGTTACTTGCATTAAAGTTAAATGAAAAGTTTAATGATACTGAATACAAAACAGTTACAACACATATATTTGGACAATGGATTAATCACTGGAAGTGTCATTTAAAGTCAAGTATTACTATGTTAGAACTTGCCTCAGTGTCATCTTTAGAATCAGGAGATATTAACTTTGGCTGCTATGCTACAATAGTTAAATATCTTCATGAAATTTTCTTTGGTATAAAATTAAACGACTTAATACATAAAACCTCAGAATATTCAATTTTAATCCGTAAAACAAACAATTCTACTTATACCTTATTTAGAGGGATGATTCAATTCTGTTTAAATCTTCAGGGAAAAACACTAAGCAAATTTTCTTTAGGTATTAATGAATTAAATGAAGATGATTTAATTAACAAAATTAGTGAAATGCCGATTTATCTATATTACTATCAGGTGCTTAAATTAATAATTTTATTTATATACGGTTCATATAATGATGCCTTAAAACTAACCTTAGAAATACTCAAAAATATATTGATCTTTAACACCAGATACATAATAACTGAGGTTTATTTCTATTACGCAATGTGTATTACCCAGTTATTTCCTAAGTTTTCAGAGAAAGAAAAAAAACATTACAGCAAGGAATTAGACGATTCCATCTCAAAGATGAAGACATGGGCAGATAATTGCCCAGAGAATTTCCTCCATAAATACCTGTTGATGTGCGCTGAGAAGGCAAGGATAGAAGGCTTTGACCTTAGGGCAATGGAACTATACGACAGGGCTATTGACATGGCAAGGCAGAATGAATTTCTAAGTAATGAGGCGCTTGCAAATGAACTTGCTGCTGTGTATTATCTAAATAAGGGTAGAAATGTATCAGCTAAGGGATATATGACCAACGCTAAATATCTTTATAACCAATGGGGAGCTACTGAAAAGGTCAAGGATTTAGAGGAAAGATACCCAACGCTCCTGACTCCTGCCACTAAAGATATTAATCTTACGGCTATTACTCTGAAAGAAGATTCAATATTCCTTGATAGATTAGCGGTTATCAAGGCATCTCAGGCAATATCTGGCGAGATGGAGATAGACATACTATTAATAAAATTAATCAAGATACTGTTGGAATATTCAGGGGCTGACAGATGCGTTATTATTGAGAAAAAAGTAAAGGAGTTAAATATTATTGCAATAGGAGAATCAGTTGAAACCAAGATTGAACTCTACAAATCCAATCCACTAAGCGGAGTTTCAAAATCTGTAATAAATTATACTGCAAATACATCAGAAATCCTTATCTCTGGAGATATGAAAAGTGAGGAGATCTTCAAAGGTGATCCGTATTTAAAGAACAAACACATTGGCTCTATACTATGTATCCCTGTTGTTGTCAAGTCAGAAACATCATATATTTTATATCTTGAAAACAGCGCTCTATCTGGTATATTTAATACTGAAAGGCTTGAAATCATTAAAATACTTTCAGCGCAGGCATCTATTTCACTTGAGGCAGCGAGAGTATTTAAAGAGATAATAGTCTATAAACAAATAGTCTCAACTTCTGAGGAGCATCTCTCAATAGTTGATAGAAACTATACATACAAGGTTGTCAATGATGCCTATTTAAAGGCTCATGATAGGGAAAAACATGATATTGTCGGTCATTCTATAGCTGAATTACTGGGACAAGAGGCATTTGAACAGTTTATCAAAGAAAATATTGACCGCACTCTTTCAGGAGAATCTTTAAACTATCAGGCATTCTTTGATTTCAAGGGTATTGGAAGAAAATTTATGGATGTATATTATTATCCCATATATGAAGATAACGGAAATATAAATCAAATAGTAGTAAACGCCCGCGATATAACAAAGATCAAAGACTATGAAGATAAATTGAAAAAATATTCTTTAAGAATATTATCTGCCCATGATGAAGAGAGAAAGCGAATAGCTATGGAACTTCATGATAGTTTGGCTCAATCTCTTTTACTATTAAAGATGAAGGCGCAGGGTAATAAGTATTCAGAGCTTATTTTAGATATTTCTCATATTATTGATGAATTAAGAAACATCACAATGAACCTAAGACCTGCCTTTATAGAGAAGGTCAGCCTTGCAAGCATATTAAAAATGTATTCAAAGCAGTTTGAGGAAAGGTCTAAAATCACAATTATTGTAAATGCGCCTCGAGAAGTTGAATTGGATGCTCATATAAAGGAACATCTATTTAGAATATATCAAGAGGCATTGAATAATATATTAAAACACTCAGGTGCGGATTATGTTAGAGTTGGAATGAATTGTGAAAATGGTAGAGTAGTTTTAACCATTGAAGATAATGGAAAGGGATTTATGAAAAAAGTAAACATTCATTCAGACAAATCTATAATTGATTCTGGATTAGGACTTTTTACAATGAGAGAGAGGGCATCGTCTTTAAACGGCACCTTTGAAGTAAACAGCAGTAATCTTGGTACAAGTTTAACGATAAAAGTCCCAATTGATGTGAAGCTATGAATAATTTTGCTTTATTGATTGCAAAGTACTCTAAAATATGGTAATATTGAATCATGACAACAATAACATTTGATACTTTAGCATTTGTAAAAAAACTTAAATCTGCAGGTATATCCGAGCCCCAAGCAGAGGCAATGTCAGATGCCTTTAAAGAAGCTCAGCAGGCTTCAATTGATGGATTGGCTACTAAGAATAACCTAAAAGAATTAGAATTAGCTGTAAAAACAGAGATTAAAGAAGTAGAATTAAGAATAAATGCAAAAATTGATAAACTTCTCTTTGATATAAAGGTATTTTTTATAATTATGCTATGCGCCATGGTTATATTAAATCCAAAAGCCCTTGATGTTATTTCTAAAATACTTGGCACTGTTAAATAAACATTTTAACGATTCTTCTTTAAAAAACCCTTTATAGCATCAGCGAAATCAGTAGGATTTTCAATAAAAAGAAGATGAGTAGCGTTAGGCAGAGTGTATTCAATAGTATGCGGCAGGCATTCCTTAACCAGATCATGCTGTTTCTGATAAGCATAATGAATTTCCTTACTTTTTTCGCCAATAATTGATAATATCGGTATTTTAACAGATGAAAGTTCTTCACGAGTTGGAATCCATTTCACAAATGCGCCTATCTCAATAAAGTATGTGCCAATATTTTCAATAATCCTGTCAAAACCGCCTTCTGGCATCCTTTGATAAACATCCCCTCCGCACATCATCTCCCAAGCGAAACACATAGCAGCTTTTGCGCCTTCTCTTTCATATTTCTCGCCAACCCCTGCAAATGCGTTTATTATCTCTTCGGCAATCGGCATAGACTGCCAAAGCATTGCTTCATCTAAGGAGATCGTTTGAACCATATCTGGATATTTCATTGCAAATGCAAAACAAATCGCTCCGCCTGAAGAATGACCATTAAGATGCGCACTTTTTATTCCTATTCCATCCATAAGCCCTTTTAAGTCTTCTACTTGATCGCCAATTGTTCCTGTCTCTTTATATCGTGAACTTTTACCATATCCCCTGCGGTTATAGGTTATTATCTTAAAATCTCCTTCAAGCAGTGACGTTGTTTCGTCATAGAAAGAGGCATCAAGACTAGATCCGTGAACAAAGATTACTGGCTCGCCAAGACCGTGTATAAAATATTCAATATCAATCCCGTTTGATTTTATTATAGACATTATCGCTCCTTTGTATTTAGAATGTATATCTCTTAACCAAAAACTCACCCAATGCCTTATCAATTGTCAAGATATGGGATATCTCATCCTGAGCAAACTGAAGAATCAATTCACTCGTACCACCCAATAGATTGTTACTATCGCTTAGACGGATTTTTATTTTTGCTAAATTAGTTCTAAGTCTTTTATGCTCAAGTTGATGAAATGACAAGGCTGAATAATTATTCACAACCATAAAATCATCTTCAGTGTCAAAGTGATCAACAACATATTTCCCCAAAAATTTAATCGTTTTATCAATATCAGCGCTCCATTTTCCAGTATTTATAGACTTAAGCATGGACTGAATCTCATCAAATATTATCTTGTGCTGATCGTCTATTTCTTTAACTCCAATGTTAAGTTTTTCCACAAGATTTATGTACGATAAGTTTCCTATATAATTAGTCTCATAAATCTGACAAAACATTGCATATAAATATTTATATGAATTATGGATATTATTAAAATCCCTTTCACATCTCAACAGAGCAGCTACAACTTCTGGATCAAAACTCTGTCCGCTTTCCTTTGAGATCATCTCTAAGGCATCTGGATGAGGCATTTCCTCTTTATAAGGTCTCTTGCTTCTAAGGGCATCATAGACATCACATACGGCAAATATTCTTGCCTCAAGGGGAATGGCATCGCCAATAAGCCCTTTAGTATATCCCTTACCATTAAATTTCTCATGATGATAGGCACATATATTTCGCGCAATAATAAATAATGACTGCGACAGTCCATAACGTTCAATGGCGCTGTTTAAAATCTTACTGCCTATTATTACATGACTCTTCATTGCATTAAATTCATCTTCTGTTAATTTAGCTGGTTTTAATAAAATGGAATCTGGGATTCCCACCTTCCCAATGTCATGCAAAGATGCGGCATTATAGATATCTTGAATAAAATCGTTCGTCACTTTACCTTTATATTTATCTTGTTTTTGAAGTTCCTGGGCAAGGAGCATTGAATACTGTTTTGTCCTTTCAAGATGACTTCCAGTCTCTGGATCTCTGCCGTCTGCAAGTGCGGCTAGGGACGATACTAATGCCTTTTGTGAAAGGTCAAAATCATTAAACCTCTGATAAAACATCTTGCCAATAAAAAACAGCAGTATAGAAAAAATTAACACCACTACCATAAAGATTACTATTAATGATAAAAACGAATACTTAAGCTCTTTATTCTCCTCATTAATACAGATTATTAATTTGTTATCAGGAGAAAATTCTATAGTATCAAAATGAATATGCTTTGAATCTGAAATTTTCATCATCCCAGATTCTGTTTTTATATTATAATCTGAGTCCTCAAATACAACTCTGTTATCTTTTAGATATAATCTGTAATTATCCGCTGTCTGAATAAAGGCATTCGATGGGAGAAGCGTCAAGATTTCTGAGATATTTATATTAAATATAAGAACACCCTTAAGTTCATTTCTGGAATTGAATAAAGGAGTGGAGACCCTTAAGACAGCGGTGCAGTTCATTGTGTCTTTAAAGTCTTCATAAGAAGTATCTATTTTTGAATAGTATACTTGTTTATTTTTTAGATTCAGTGTGTTATTTAAATAATAATGTCCTTTTATTGATTTCAAAAATTTCTTTGGTATTATATTTGGGGTTGAATGTAATGATTTATTTTCAATCTTGACGCGCTCCATTCCGTCAGCGTCAATAATTCTCACCCAAAAAAAATCTTTAAACACAGCGGCAAGTTCAACAAAACTCTTACACACTGCAGTCTCTGAAACTTTGGAAGTAAAATCACTTTCTACGTATGTTGAAACCTCTGGAAGTTCTGTCATCATCAAAAGGTTATTCTTATAGCTTTTGATACTTTTTTTAATTATCTTCTCGCTGAGTCTTATTTTATTTTTTGCAAGCTCATCTTCTCTCCCAATATCTCCATCATAGACAATTCTCTCACCTGCCAAGATTATAAAAATAAGCAGGGACATAATTAAAGTTATGGATAAGACAAATAATCTATTTTGCCTAATGTATTTATTATTCATCATAATTGTTTATCTTATTTACCAAATAAAAAATCCCCTGCCTCTTCCATTTTAATTATCAAGGAAAAGACAGGATTAGGGTCTAAATATGAATTACTTAATCATAATCTTATTCTTAATATTAATACTATAGGGAATTTTACTGTTTTCCAGTAGGTAAAAATACCTACTATAAATACATATGATTACCGATTCTTTATTATTTTAAGATATTTTAAAATGTTATTAAAGGAAAAACAGAAAGTATCTTATATATTTGACTCTGAGGGGGTGCATCAATAAACTTACAGAATTAATAACAAATAAGGACGCAGCATAGAGGAGGGTAAAAGGTTATGTTAGATCGTGTTTATGCAAATTTTCAACTATATATAGAAAAAAATCCTAACCAGTTATTTATATTATGTGGAGCGTTGGTGTTTGCATCACTTATAACAATATTATCTATAAGCTATTATATTTTTATTTGATATTCTACAGTTATTCCTTACAACAAATACATAGTTTTACTGATTAAATATTCTATTTAATTGATTTATAATGAGCATAGAGGAGGCATGGTAAATATTAAGGAGGATTTATGAATGAATTTGAACAGGCATGTATTCATTATTACAATCATAATATTTGTGAATACCTCTCGATCGCGATGTATGAAGAATTTGTTGAAAAAGTTTGTAAAGTAGCAAGCAGATACGAAAAATGTCCATTTCTATTAATCGCAAAGAAATAGTAAATGCTTCTTATGACAAAGGGAGAAACTATGGCAACGATAGACTTAGATATTGGTTCACAGTTGATAATAGAGATCAAAACCGGATTAAATAGAATAAAATCTTCTTTTATAGGTATGGAATCTGGTGAATATATTATTATAAAGATACATAAATCGCATAACTTACAAAATCTCCACTCTTTATTATATAAGGGTCATCCAATAACAGTAAGATACGTAGATAAGGGTAAAGTATATGGCTTTATCACATCGGTATTTTACATTACCTATAATCCCGATAAACTTATTTTTCTTTCCTTTCCTGACAAGATAGAGGAACAAAATGTCAGGTCTCATAAAAGGGTGGTATGTTCATTTGCATCTAAAATATCTTTTTATGATGTTGAGTTTAAAGGTATAGTTGTGGACATCAGCAAAAATGGATGCAGGTTTAACACAGTTGTAGATGAATCAGCTAATAAAGAAACGATTGGAAAAAACCTCAATGATTTTATCTTAAGGTGTTCACTCTCGCCTGAAAAGATAAACCTATCGCTAAAATTACCTGGGTCTAAGCACAATATAAATATTGCCTGTAAGCAAAGAAGTATGAATAAGGATAATAATATAGCAACGCTTGGCCTTGAGTTTATATCAATGACTGAAGAAGATTCAATCATATTTTACGACTATCTTTTAGATTTAGATGCCCTGCCTATGGAATTTAACATTCACCTTGCTGTAATCAAACATACGGTATGGATGAACAGATTTATGATGTTTATTTATGGAAGTAAGGACATATCGAAAAAAGAGTTTATATCAGCAAAAGAATCAGATTTAGGAAAATGGTTATATTCAGAGGGGTTTCAAATGTACCGTCATATTAAAGAGATGCAGCAGCTTGAAACGGTTCATGAAGATTTACATAAATTTATATTTGATATTGTTAAAGAAACTCCAGAGAAATATAATAAAGAACAAATTGACTCACTGATTAAACGCATTGATGAAATGTCACAAAGGATAATTATATTACTAAATACTACTGAAAAGCATTTAATTGCAGCCTGAGATATTGTACGACTGCTCCATTTAATTCAAATCGTACAAACGGAGGAATTATTATGGCTCAACAATGTCCTTATCTATTTGCAATTGCGATTGAATATAATACCTGTGAATATACATTCAAATTTATCAATCCTAATCATAGGGCATTATTTTGCAATACAAAAAATGGATATAAAGATTGCGATTTTTACTTAAATAATAATTGTTTATCTTCTGGCACTGAAGATTTACAAAAAGTATCCATAAATGATTCAGATAAAATATCCTGCATACAAAAATTTGGGAAATAACCTATTATAGGATTGAAATATAGACTAATGCTTAAATCTGAACTTGCAATTAAAATATCTTCTTCAGCGAATATTACGATTTCAGATGCTGAAAAGGTTATAGAAGCAGCAATTAACAGTATCATAACTACGGCAAAAGACGGACAAAAGGTAATGCTGATAGGATTTGGATCTTTCTTTTTATCAGGACGCTCAGAAACTGAAAGACGAAATCCAAACTCTGGGGAAAAGGTTAAGATATTAGCTTCAAAACTACCTAAGTTTGCAGCAGGAAAGGCATTCAAAGACGCTGTAAATGAGACATCAACGAAGATAAATGAAAAGACAAATAAGTTTATAAATTGACATAATCTTATTAAATTAAAAAACTCATAAAGAACAAAATATCAAAATAACCCATCTATATTTGAATACTACTATCAAGGTCAATACTAATTGTGCTTTTATTTCTGATAAAAATAACGTAAAGGTTGATAAAATATGATAAATAATTGTTATAATATTAAAATTAATATATAAAGGAACACATAAAATGAGAATCGTAAAAATACTTCTAACTATCATATTGCTGTCTGGTTTAATTTTTATCTTTGAATTTAGCATCAATTCTAAATCCCAAATTAAACCCATTGATGCTCCTATTATCGAACATAAAGCCGCTGAAAATATGGAAGTTCCTGATTTTACACTTTATAATGATGCTAATCAGCCCATTAAATTATCTGATCTTAAAGGGACTGTCATATTCCTTAATTTCTGGGCAACATGGTGCGGGCCATGTGTTGAGGAAGCGCCTTCTATTGAAGCTCTCTATAAAAAGAAATCAACTTCAACAGATTTTAAAATCATTACAGTTGTCTATAACGATGACCCAGCAGTTGTCAACGCGTTTATGCAAAAAAATAGTTATACATTTCCAGTCTTTGGGGACAAAAACAGCGATGCTGCAAAGATATTTGGAGTAACCGGCGTTCCTGAGACTTATATAATTGATAAAAAAGGCATCTTACGCAAGAAATTCATAGGACCAGTAAACTGGACAGATGAACAAACTCTGAAATTAATTGATGATATAATCAATGGGAATCCCTAAACACCCAGAGCGCGGGCTTCTTTTTAGCGGGTTATTATATTCAGACACCTTTGTCTATTCTCAAACTATCCCTGTCCTTAAAGATATGTTTGGAGAGATATATTACGAGTCCCCAGCACTTTCATGGTCTCACTCTAATTTCTATAAGGAAGAACTTGGGCTGCCTATTCTAAGACGGTTTATATTTTTTGATGGAATTTATGACCCATCAAGGCTTGCAGATTCTAAACTTATTGCAAATAATATTGAACAACAATTTTCAATTGACGGTAAAAGAAGGATAAATATTGACCCCGGCTACATGACACTAGCAAAGGTAGTCCTTGCGTCAACAAAAAACTACTCCCATAGAATATACCTTGATAAAGGCATATTTGCTGAACTTACACTTATAAATATTAAAGGAAAATTTCAGCCCCTCCTCTTTACATATCCAGACTTTAAAGAGACTCCTACATTAGACATCTTTCATCATGTAAGAAATATGGCTCATTCATCCAACGTCATCAAGCTTTCTTAATCAGATAGCTTCGCTATCTTGAAAGAAATTTAAGTTTGCGAAGGCTTGCAGCCCTCACACTCCTGCCGAAACTAAAGCAATTGATTCTGCTAAGTGACTGTTGTGACACTGTTCCCCTCATTCATCCAACGTCATCAAGCTTTCTTAATCAGATAGCTTCGCTATCTTGAAAGAAATTTAAGTTTGCGAAGGCTTGCAGCCCTCACACTCCTGCCGAAACAAAAGCAATTGATTCTGCTAAGTGACTGTTGTGACACTGTTCCCCTCATTCATCCAACGTCATCAAGCTTTCTTAATCTAAACCCAGCACCAAGATTTTTAGCAAGCCGTTCACATGCTTCAACATCAACCCCTTCTGCATTAACCACTGTGGCTGTAACCTCTGGAATATACTTGACTGATTCTCTGATAAACGCAATCACCTCATCAAAGGCATTATCATAAACTGGAAGACACAATCTATTATATGTAACAGAGTCTTGTGCATCAAGTGATATTGATAGAGTGTCTACCAAACCTTTTAATTCAGCAGCGATATTTCGTTTATGAATGATATTTCCATGTCCATTTGTATTAATCCTGACCCTGCCTCCTTTTGACTTTATCCATGAGGCAACAGTTTTAATGGTATCAATCCTTATTGTCGGCTCTCCATAACCGCAAAATACAATCTCTTTATAAATGGTTGGGTCGCCAATTTCTCTAATAATATCATCATCTTTGGGTTCGGAAGTAAGTCTAAGATTATGACCCTTTACATGATCTTTTTGAAATTTTATACAAAATGAACATTTATTAGTACAGCGATTGGTTATATTTAGATATAGAGAATCCCTGATCTTATAGGTTACGACACCGATGTTTGTTGTATTTAAGATTTTAAAAAGTCTCTTTGCATTAAGTGTGGTGAGTCTGATTACATCTTCAACGCTTACATTACGAACCTCAGCAACTGCCTTAATTGTATGTATAACATATGCTGGTTCATTTCTCTTTCCTCTAAATGGAACTGGGGCAAGATATGGGGAATCTGTCTCAACCAAGAGCATATCATCAGGTACCATCTTTGCGACATCTCTCAATGTCTGCGCCTTTTTAAAGGTAATAATACCTGGAATTGAGATATAGAGACCAAGTGATAAAACCTCTCTTGCCATATTTATATCACCTGAAAAACAATGAAATACACCTTTGCTAATATTATATTCTTTGAGAATGTTTAATGTATCTACCTCTGCCTCCCTTGAGTGTATTATTACAGGAAGTCCAGTATCAATAGAAATCTCAAGCTGCCGAATAAATACATTGCGCTGTATTTCTTTAATTGTATTTTCATAATGATAATCAAGCCCTGTCTCGCCAATTGCAACTACCTTGTCTTTTTTGGAGTACTCTAACAGTCGGGTATAAATATCATCATTAAAAAACCTTGCATCATGAGGGTGTATTCCTACAGAGGCATAAATTTTTGGATATAATTCTGAAAGAGATATAGCCTTAACATTGCTTTGAACATCAGAGGCAATGGTTATCATAGCCTCCATACCGCTATTAAAAGCCCTCTCTATAACAGCCTCTCTATCATGATCAAAGGCATCCATCTCAAGATGACAATGAGTATCAATCATTTAATTGTCCTTTAAAATATTATCCATAGCATCTGTATTGTCCCAATGACATTCCTTTTGGCAGTTTTCAGATTGATGAATACATGGTTCTGGATGAATCATAATAGAACTATTTGGAAGTGCAGCTGAAAGATCATCCTCAATGGAATCCATAGTACCATGTACCTTATCAATAGTCTCATTACGGCATACCGCTAGATGCACATCAATATGTCTTTGACTGCCTGACTTTCTTGTCCTAAGCTGGTCGTAACTTTTAACTTCTTTTTTATGGGATTGAAGGACATTTCTTATTAAATCAACCTCTGCTTCAGGCAAGGCTGAATCAAGGAGATTTGCGATTGAATTTTTAGTTAAAACTACGCCTTCATACAATATAAAGCAGGCAATAAAAATCGCTGTTACAGAGTCTAATATCTTAAATCCTGTAATTGCTACAATTGCTAATCCAATAAATACACCAAGCGAACTGTATACATCTGTGCTTAAATGCTTTCCATCAGCTTCAAGCGCCATAGAATCCGTGAGTTTTGCAATCTTAAATAAATATCTTGAAACGAAAAAATTAACCATAGTAGAAATTGCCATAACAATAATAGCAAAAGATGTACCAGTAAGCCCGCTGCCTGAAAACATGCGAAGAACCGCCTCATATATAATAAAAAGAGCAGCAATTATGATAAGCAGAGATTCAGCAAATGCGCTTAGATTCTCATATTTTCCGTGACCAAATGGATGCAGATGATCTGCTGGCTTATCTGCCTGTTTGATGCTGAAATATGCCATTAATGCAGCGACAAGATCAATAGAACTATGAATTGCCTCAGAAATAATACTGACACTGCCGCTCATTAGACCTGCAAAAATCTTTAACATTATTAAAGTAGTATTTGAAAGTATTGAAATTGAGGCTGCTTTCTTTTTCATATTATTTTCCATAAAAGTATTATAACTATTTATTGTGATTTTTTGCGAAAGGTTTATACTTTTATATGAATACTTTTCCTAGTAGAGGAAAATCTTAGTAATATTTTAACTGATGTGATAAGATATTGGGGACTTGCATTTCTTATATGGGCAGACCCTGCAAGGCATTAATAGAAAAGATATTTCGATATGTGGCATGATTTTTGATAGTTATATTTAATTATCAATATCTTATATCTCATGGAGGAGAATTTATGAATAGAGCAAAGATTTCTATAATTATATTAATTTCAATAATTATTTTAATATATACAGCAGATGCACAGGCGAAAAAATCTGAAATTGACAGCGATATTTCACTAGATGCCTCATATAATTATATGTGGAGAGGACAGCTTATAGATCAAGGCATGGTGTTACAGCCATCAATTGGAACTATCATTGATGGAGTGACGGCTAAGATGTGGGAAAATTTTGATGTTTCTACTAAAAAAGTCACTAGAAATGAGCTTAGACTAGGTTATGTTACTCAATCTGAAAATATAAAATTTGGTTTTGGTGTAATATACTATGCAAGGGCAACGATTAATGACACAATGGAAGGCTACATCACAATAGGAGAGTTCAGCCAGCTAAATACTTCCCTGACTCTATATTATGATTTTTTACAAGGAAATGGGGCTTTTCTTGCAACAACTTACCAACATACATTTGGCGAAGATGCCAAGTTTAATGTAAAAGGCACTATAAATATTAATATCGGCGACAAGGTAATGGGATATGACGGCACAGGGGTGGTATTTACAGGTTTATATAATGCTGAGGGATCATTTTATTATGATCTCCCAATAAGCGACAGCACATCCTTTAGACCAAACGGAGCAATAAGCATACCGCTCGGAACTCAAGCAAGCAGCGCAATTTCATCGCTGAGTAAAGGCGGAACGAGCATGAACTATTGTTTTGGACTTTTGCTGACATTTAGGTATAAATAATGCATCTATATTATGACAAAAAATTTATTTAGACGAATTATCCGATTAATACTTATTATTATTGCTGCAGTTTGGTTATTATTTGAAGACTGGGTATGGGACAGTATAGTTAAAATTATAAAAAAGGTGAATATTATTAAGAGCTTTGAAGACTATCTTTCCAGACAAAATCAATATTTCTTGCTGACATTATTTATTTTTCCATTTCTTATAATGATTCCAGCGAAGATTTACGGACTGTATCTTATTGCAAACGGCAAGATTATGATGGGCGTTACAATCTTTATTATGGCTAAAATAACGATAACAGCCCTTGTCACAAGACTTTATATAATCAGCAAGGACAAACTGCTTGAAATAAAGACATTTGCCAGATTTTATTATTGGTTTGATGAAAAAAAGGAATGGTTATATACTGAATTAAATAAACTTCCTGCTATACAAACTGCAAAAGAAAAGATTATTGAAATTAAACATTTCCTAAAAAAAATCAAAAATGATTATAAAAGAGATAAAAGCTAAAAGTATTCTCTCAAAATCACAGATTTATGACTATACCTTAAACGCATATGTTGGGTGTCAGCATAATTGCATCTATTGCTATGCTAAATTTATGAAGAGATTCACTGGCCACAAAGAGGCGTGGGGAGATTTTGTTGACGTAAAGATAAACGCCCCTGAGCTATTAGCCAAAGAGGTGAAAAAAAAGAAAAAAGGCGCTGTGTGGATAAGCGGCGTATGTGATGCCTATCAGCCGCTTGAGGAGAAATATGAGCTAAGCAGAAAATGTATTGAAATACTTGTAGAAAATGATTGGACATTTACTATACAAACCAAATCCCCAATAGTACTGCGTGACATTGAGCTATTCAAAAAAGCGATAAATTACGAAGTTGGGTTTAGTATTTCTACTGCACAAGAGAAGATAAGAAGTATCTTTGAACCAAGCGCTCCCCCTATAATGGAGCGAGTTAACGCTTTAGCAGCCCTCCACAACTCAGGGATAAAGACATTTGTCATGATAGCCCCTATGCTTCCTGGTGTAGAAGGACTACCAGAGATACTAAAGGGGAATGTTGATTATGTGATGATTGACCGCATGAATTACCATTATGCTGATTGGTTATATAAAAAACAAAATATGCAATATGCAATGGGGGATGAGTTTTTCATTCAAAATAGTGACAAACTTTTGACTGAGTTTAAAAATGCAAGCGTTGATTGTCAAAGGTTGTTTTAAATTAATAACTTAGCAGATCAAAAAAATTATTTCTTGACATTATAGCTGTTTGCCCCTATTATAATAAGACATGAAATATTGTAATGGCTGGTGTATATGAGTATAAAGAAGAATATAATAATTTCCATAATAGTTATCATTGATATAGCTGCAATATTATTTGGTTTAACACTTTTTGCTGAAAATATCATCAAAAATAAACTTGATGTAGCGATCTTGAGGCTAAAAGGCACTGTTGATGTTACATATGACAACGTTAATTTTAATCTTTTTAAACTAAGCTCTTCTATTAAAAACGTAAAGATTACCCCTACTGGGAAAAAAGACGGAGTCAATATTGACTCAATTACTATTTCTTCCATTGATAGAAAAAACGACATCCCAACCTATCTTAACTTTACCGCCAGCGGAATTAATTTGAAGATAACAGAACAGATGTTTACTCTAAAAACACAACCTCTAACTGCACTTGGATTTAAAAATCTAAATGGAAATCTTGAATTAAATTACAAATATGATACTGAAAAAAAGGAATTGAATTTAATCAAACTAAGCGCAAAAATTGATAAAATTGGCGATGTTGATATTATTTCTCATCTTGGCAATATAAATTTGACCTTTTTTGATAATCCTGTAACCACTAATATGGCTATACCAAACATACTGCTTTATAACGCAGAGATTAATTATAAAGATTCTGCATTTATAAACCGTCTATTTAAATTATTCGCTGAGGAAAACAAAACGTCTCCTGAATTACAAGAGGTCTTATTTAATGCCATGATTGATCAACAATTTGCAGCCGCAACGGATGATTATGCAAAGAAATCAATACCTGAATTCAAAAAATTCGTAAGTAGTCCTGACAAGATAACCTTTAAAATAAATCCTAAAAAACCTATGTCATTTGGATTATTAAAAGAAATAGAATATTCTAAAATGCCTGAGCTTTTATGCCTTGAGATAACATCCACTGAAAAATCAACGCCTAAGCCAACTGAAACTCCGAAGATTGCTGAGACTCCAAAAACTGTCGAACCACCTAAATCTTCTGGTGCAATTAAGACTAAAGAGTCAAACCTGAAAAAGTAGATAATTATGTTATAAAATGTAGGGCAGCCTTTTTTTACTCATACCCAATATTAATAATCTAGGTTACCACTATGATGATGTTTAAACTGTTTTTATAATGGGTTCAAAGGGACGAGTCCCTTTGCAGGAATTTTTAAGGGGCAGAGCCCCTTAAAGGGGTTATCCAGATAAACATTCATTCCTTATTCCCAAATTTAAATGAAAATAGATTATTATCAGTCCCTAGTTCCTTCTCACAAGCAACGATACATTCGCCGCAGTTTACGCAATTAATATCCTTACGCGGCAGGCGCGGTAAGACATCCATAAAACATACCTTTTCACAGCCCTTACAATTTGTACATCTTGCAAAATTCTTTCTGTCAAACCTTATGCGCAGAGAATAAGGACTTAGCCATCCAAATAGAGTCTGCATAAGCCCTGCGGCACAGACATATCTGCAAAATATATGACGCACAAATATACTTGTAATACACATATATATAGTCACGCCAATAATCCCTGTATATAAACCAGCGCTTATTTGTAGATGCGAAACCTCCCGCCAGATCACTGCTGGTGCAATAAAAAATCCAGTAAGAAATATCCCTGTTATTGGAGGGACTGTGATTAAAAATAATATAGATAAAAAGCCGTATAAAAATGGATTTCCTCGTTTTATAGCAGGATCATTTGATTTCTTCATGTAGATATTCCTGCGCCCAATGAGTTTTAATGTAAGGAATTCAGTCAACTCAAAGAGAGCTCCTTCTGGACAAAACCAACCGCAGGCAAATCTGCCAAAGAGAAACCCCAATATTGGAAACACTGTTAAAATCAAAAACCACGGCAGCACTGCCTTTAAGACAAATCTAATAGCAACCGCAGCAGAACCATGCTTTGACATATCTGTAAAGGTATCCGTTGGCAGTCCCAATGTCCATACACTGCCAAAGATATAAAGTTCTTTAGCTGCAACATCATAACGAAGGATATCAAATATTGGTATCAGAAAAATTATGATTAGAACAACGACTTGAGTCATTCGTCTGTAAAAGTGAATATTCATTTAAAGTTTCCTATTAAAAAAGGGCTGCTGTTATCATCAGCAGCCCCAATATTTAAATATCTTTTAGTTTATAACTATGCTGATGCAGTTGTCCTGATATTAGATGCGCCTTTTCTGACAGGCAGATTACCCATAGTGAAATAATCTAATACAAGCAGTCCTACTCCAATCAAGAAACCTACACCAAAAAATGCCCTAAATACCCAAAACCAATAATTATAATGTTCCTTTACCACTACATAATCAACGCCCATAAGTCTTTCCATATATACTTGAACCATTCCAGCACCTGTCAATGTCAGAACCATTAATATCATAGAAACTGTCATCCACCAGAAAGCCTTATATGCCCTGTCTGTATTAAAATCTTTGAGTCCTTTGATGTTAGGCACAGCAATATATATTATGGCAACAATTAATAATACATATGCCCCGTAAAATGCTAAATGGCCATGTGCATTGGTTATCTGAGTTCCATGAGTCCATTTATTAACCTGAGGCAGGGTATGTATTACACCCCACAGTCCAGCGCCAACAAAGTTAAATATTGCGTGTGCTACAGATAAAAACAAACCAATTCGATTATTTATGATCCTGTTTTCTCTGGTAGTCCTAAAGGCATCCCATACCATTACTAGTAGAGGAACTGGTTCAAGCGAACTAAATATTGCGCCAATCCATAACCAGTATGGAGGCGTACCTATCCAATAATAATGATGTCCTATCCCAAGTATACCAGTAAATAATACCAAGAAAACCTCTATATACATCCATCTCTCAAGAACGTGTCTTGGAGCATTGGTAACCTTTAAAAGCATGAAGGCAAGCAGCGCTCCAGCAATAACCTCCCAAGCGCCCTCTACCCAAAGATGTACTACCCACCACCACCAAAACTGATCCTTTACCATACTCTTAATATAAACCATGCCCGGCAGATACATTAGAGTTAAAAATACCATACCGCCTATAAGAGTACCTTGTATTCCAGTAATCTTTTTACTCTTGATAATGGTCATCACATTGTTAAACAAAAATAAAATAGCGGATAATGCTATCAGGCAGTCCGCCCATCTTGGGGCCTCAATGTAGGTACGGCCTTCATTAAGGATAAGAGTTCCAAAAACCCATTTATTTGCTTGAGGGTTAAGACCCATTACAATGTAACCAATAACTACTAAAATAGTTGCAATTGCAGTTGCCCAAAACTGAAAATGAGCAAGCGGCAGATTCCATAATTCACCTTCTGTTTCCTCAACAACCACATAATAAGTAGCTCCCATAAGTCCGCATAGCAGCCAGACAACAAGGGCGTTTATGTGAAGGGTTCTGATTATATTAAAACTAATGATAAAAAAGTCCGGCTTGATGAACTGACCTGCTGCAATTAATCCTACTAATACCTGCACAAGGAATAATAAAACAGCAAATGTAAAGAAATTCATCGCTATCCGATGGCTCTTATATTTCATTGACAATCCTCCTTATTTAAGAGTTAAAAGAAAATTAACGATTTGTGTGCGCTCTTCTTGAGACATATCTGGAAATGGTGTCATTGCTGAATCAGCAACTACACTAGCTGGATCAGTTAAGTGACGTAATTGCCAATCAGCATCAGGATGAATAGATGCCTCATGAGAAAGGTCAGGGCCTGAAGTACCTCCAACACCGCTTATTGAATGACAATCTGCACATTGATATTTGGTATAAGCATCCGCTACATTGCCAGCAGTAACAGTCATAATTGGTTTAGGCGGCCAGCCATTTGTATCAACCTTTGATATCCAATCCAAAAATACTATCAATTGATCTGCTTCCTCAGCAGTAATGCCAAGTTTTGGCATTGTGGCGTGAGCATTTGTCTTTTTTGGATCCATTAAAAATTTCTTTAAATAACTCTTTGGAATACGACTTGCTATCTTTGTCATATCAGGAGCAAAATAAGAACCATTTCCTAATATAGTGTGACAGCCAATACAATCGTACTTATGCCAGACCATTTTACCAGCATTAACTTCTTCTGTAATGGGCTCAGCGCGCTGATCAAGCTTACCGAAGGTGTTCACAGTAAGAGCGATAAGTATGGCAAAACATGCCAAACTTCCGAATATGAACAAATTCCTGTAGCCATTATTCTCCATAAACCTTTACCTCCTTAAATCATTATCCCGAATAAATCAGGTTTTTGTTATATCATAGACAAGTTAAAATTATTTTTTTTTACGATTCCGACAAAAACATTGATTTACTAAGATATTAATACATTATAATTAGGAATAATATGATGTAAGTCATAATTTAATTATCTTACTAAATCTTGAAAAAACGACTATAAAAGAATAACTATTTGACAAAAATATAATCATAGGAATAAACTTATTTGTAAACTTGTTTTGGAGGCAATTAAATGACTAATCTCGATCAATTATGTATTAATACAATAAGAATTCTCGCAGCAGATGCCATTCAAAAGGCAGACTCAGGACATCCGGGAGCACCAATGGGGGATGCTGATATGGCTTATGTGTTATGGACAGAATTTCTGAGACATAATCCTTCTAATCCAAAATGGCCAAACCGAGACAGATTCGTACTCTCAGCAGGGCATGCCTCAATGCTTCTTTATAGTTTGCTCCATCTATGCGGATATGATATTACTATGGATGATATAAAAAACTTCAGGCAGCTTGACTCTAAGACCCCTGGACATCCTGAATATAACCCAGAATGCGGAATTGAGGTCTCAACAGGCCCTTTAGGATTGGGCTTTGCAGTTGGGGTCGGAATGGCTATGGCTGAAAAATATCTTTCAAGGATGTTTAATAAACCCGGATTTAAAATAGTTGACTATAAGATATACGGAATCGTCAGTGACGGGGATATTATGGAAGGTGTCTCTTATGAGGCTGCATCCATTGCAGGACATCTAAAACTCGGAAATATAATATATCTTTATTCAGATAATAAAACAACAATAGACGGCTCAACGGACTTGACATTCACTGAAAATGTGGCAAAGAGATTTGACTCAATGAACTGGCATGTTGAAAATGTAGACGGTTATGACCTAAATGACATCAAACGCGCAATTAATCGCGCAAAAAATGAGACTAACCGCCCTTCCCTTTTAATCGTTCGCACACATCTTGGTTTTGGCAGCCCTAATAAACAAAATGTTCCAGATATTCATGGAGCGCCCCTTGGCGAGGTTGAGCTTAAACTGACAAAGGAAAACCTTGGCTGGCCTCAGAAAAAATTTCATATCCCTAAAGATGCCTTAAAACACTTTAGGAATGCCATTGAAACCGGTGAAAAACACGAATCTAATTGGAATGAATTATTCAAAAGATATAAAGAGAAATATCCAGAACTCTCAAATAGGTGGGAAAAGATAATAGGATGCAAATATAAAATCAACTGGCAGGAGAAATTCCCAGATTTTGAGCCAAACGCTGGAAATATTGCCACAAGAAGCGCTTCAGGTAAGGTAATTAATGATATTGCAGATATACTTCCACACTTTATTGGAGGCTCTGCAGACCTTACGCCGTCAAATGTAACTGCTATGAAGAAATTTGGTAATATCTATGAAAGTGAAGGCGGTAGAAATATACATTTTGGGATCAGGGAACATGCGATGGCAGCGATTATGTCAGGTATGGCACTAAGCAAGATGCTTATCCCATTTGGCGGGACATATCTGGTATTTTCAGATTATATGATTCCAGCAATAAGACTCTCTGCGTTGATGAAGGTGCATGTTATCTATATTTTAACCCATGATTCAATAGGCGTTGGCGAAGACGGGCCAAGTCATCACCCAATTTCGCAGTTGACGAATCTTCGCGCAATGCCAGATCTTTTAGTAATAAGACCAGCGGATGCAAATGAGGTTATAGTTGCATGGGAGATAGCAATAGAGAAAACTGACGGGCCAATTGCATTAATATTTACAAGACAAAGCGTTCCAATAATAGATAGATCTGTATATGCTAGCCATCAAGAATTAAAAAAAGGCGGATATATTCTCGCAGACTGTGAAGGCACACCAGAGATAATACTAATAGCAACAGGTTCAGAGGTTCATCCAACCTTAGAGGCTTATGAGGAATTAAAATCTCAAGGTATAAAGGCAAGGCTTGTAGTAATACCGTCATTTGAGCTTTTTGAGGAGCAGTCAGATGATTATAAGGAATCCGTACTGCCCTCTAATGTTGAAAAGAGACTAGCTGTTGAGGCTGGGGCAACGCTTGGATGGTATAAATATGTTGGGCTTAAAGGTGATATTATTGGTATTGATAGATATGGACTATCAGCTCCAGCAGATCTGCTATTTGAGAGATTTGGATTTACTAAGGAGAATATTCTGAAGAAGGCGTTGGCGCTGTTAAATAGATAGAGGAAATTCATATATGAAACAATTTAGAGTCTACGCTGATACCTCAGTATTTGGAGGATGTTTTGATGATGAATTCTCAGAAGAAAGTAAGGCTTTTTTTGATGAAATTTTAAAAGGAAAATTTATCCTTGTAATTTCAACTACCATTTTACGCGAACTTAACGATGCGCCTGATTATGTACAGAAAATTTTAAAACAAATATCAACAGAAATGATAGAATTCATAGAGTATTCCGATGAAATAGCTGAACTTCGAGATGCTTATATAAAAGCAGAAGTAATTGGAGTCTCGCATAAATATGATGCTGAACATATTGCAACCGCAACTGTAGCAGATGTTGATTTTGTTATAAGTTGGAATTTTAAACACATAGTTCATTTTGATAAAATCAGAGGCTATCAGGCAATAAATCTATTAAAAGGTTATAAACCCATGCTTATCTATTCTCCAAAAGAGGTAATAGAACAATGAAACAAAAGAAAAAATTTGATTGTGTTCAGATGAAATGGGATATTCAACAAAAAATTGCCGATGAATTTAAAGATATTTCTGATGAAGAAGCAAATAAGATAGTGATGAAGAGAATAACTGAGAATCCAATTTTAGGCTCGCTTGTTAGTAAGATACGCTCGTCAAAAAGCAGTGTTAATTGAGAGGTTTAATTAAACCTTGGAAAAGAAATATCAAGTATTCGTAAGTTCAACTTATGAAGATTTAAAAGAAGAAAGAAAAGAAGTACTTCAAGCTTTATTACGAATAGATTGCATACCTATTGGTATGGAACTATTCCCTGCATCAGATTCAGATCAATGGTCATTTATTAAAAGTGTAATAGATGAATGTGATTACATTGCGGGTTCAAGGCACGCAACTTGAACCTAAAAGTTCATCTAACGTTACATTGATATTTTCAATAAGTTAAATTGTAAAGATTAACCATATGGTTCAAGTTACGTGCCTTGAACCCGCAATTAAGACTCAAACGAATTATCAATATTCTAAATTGCGTTATTAAAATACAAGGAGGACTCATAACATGATAAAAATCGCAGTAGCAGGAGTTGCAGGAAAGATGGGACGCAGAATCGCAGACCTCTGCCTTGCGCACGAAATGGTCAAACTCTCAGGTGCATTTGAGACATCAGTCAATCCAACCATAGGTTTAGATGTCTGCGTTATGACTGGCTCAAAGACTTGCGGAGTTACTATTTCAGATAATATCTCTGATGCTATGAAAAATTCCGATGTCTTGATTGATTTCACTTCCATTGAATCAACCTTGCAAAATGCCAGATATTGCGCTGAAAATAAAAAAGCAATAGTTATCGGCACTACTGGTTTTTCTAGTGACCAAATCGGTATAATAAGAGGATTAGGTGAAAAGATTCCTATTGTTATGGCTCCAAATATGTCGGTTGGAGTCAATCTATTATTAAAGGTCTTAGCTCAAGTCGCTTCAGTTCTTGGTGATGAGTATGATATTGAGATAATTGAGGCTCATCACAGACTCAAAAAAGATGCACCAAGCGGAACTGCCTTAAAAATGGCTGAGGTAATCGCTAAATCAGTTAATCGTGACCTTGACGAAGTAGGAGTTTATAGCAGAAAGGGAATTATTGGAGAGCGCACAAAGAAAGAGATTGGGATTCAGACAATCAGGGCAGGCGATATTGTCGGCGAGCATACAGTCTTATTTGGCGGTATTGGTGAGAGAATTGAAATTTCACATAAGGTATCAAGCAGAGACACATTTGCTAAGGGCGCAATCAGGGCTGCTATCTGGCTTGGTGATAAGACCAAAGGCTTTTATGATATGCAGGATGTCTTAGGCCTAAAAACATAAGTAACTATTCACCTAAGAGACACAGAGAAAGATTAAAAAGGATAACAATACATCAAGTCATGATTGACCAATTTCAAGATATTATTTTAAAACGTACTGGACTTTATATCAGAGAACAAGATTCAAGACTCCTTCGCGATTCGCTTAATGATAGAATGAAGGCGCTCAACATTGACTCAACAAATCAATATTATCAACTCCTGCTTGACACAGGCACTCTAAGCAAACTTGAATGGAAAAATCTCTCCCGCCTGCTTACAACAGGCGAGAGCTTCTTCTTTAGAGACAAAGGACAATTCACTCTGCTTAAAAACCTGATTCTCCCTGAACTTATTACCCGTCACGAATATGATAAAACTATAAAAATCTGGAGCGCAGGCTGCTCCACTGGCGAAGAACCATATTCTGTAGCAATTATATTAAACGAGTTACTGCCCTATATTGATTCTTGGAACGTCACAATCATCGGCACTGATATTAATGAAGATGCCATTAACGCAGCAAAGAGCGGTTATTATAATCAATGGTCTTTCCGTTCAGTAAGACCTGAAATAATAGATTCATATTTTACCCAAACCAAAGGCAGATACAAAATTAATAATAAAATCCAAAAAATGGTAACATTCCAGTCCAATAATCTTATTGGAGATAACTTCCCTGACTTAACTTCTGGTCTTTGTTTTATAGATCTCATTATATGTAGAAATGTCTTTATATATTTTGGACAGGATGCTATTGGAACTGTAATAAAGAAATTCTCTAATACATTAAATGATAGGGGGTATCTTATTACAGGACATGCAGAACTTCATACACAAAAACTTGGCTGCCTTAGAGCAAGGGTACTGCCTGAATCAATTATATATCAGAAAAACGCTGAAATTATAGATGATCGCACTACATCGCCAATTATTCCAATTCTCCTGCCTATCCTGAGAACTCAAACGCCTGCCCCTGCAGTTAAAAAGGAAAAAAGTTTTATTAAATCCTTAATAAAACCTATAAAACAGCCTTCAGCAAGTAATTCAACAGAAAATCTCTTAAAAAGCGCAATAAATTACATAGAACAAGGCTCATATCTTGCCGCAGTAGATGTTATTCAAAGAATTCTCCATAAAGACAGCCGAAACTTTAGCGCTACCTTTATATTAGCTCAGGCTTATGTAAATATTGGCTACCTTGATAAGGCATCAATTTATTGTAAAAAGGCTATAGAAATTGATAACCTTGCAATTGAACCTTATTATCTGCTTGCACATATCGCTGAAGAACTTGGCGAAAATGTTGAGGTAAAAGATCTGCTTAAAAAAATAATCTATCTTGACTCATCATTTGTCCCTGCATATCTTGAACTTGGAGCATTATATGAAAGGGAAGACGACACGATTAGAGCATTAAAAATGAGACAAGTTTCTATTGAACTACTATCAGAACTCCCGCCAGAGACTATAATTGCACCGTATAATGAATGGACTGCTGGGCAGCTTCTTGCTCATACTAAGAAAACTATTGAAGCTTTAATTTAATAATTACTAAAAAAATATCTAACCAAGTAATTCTCTTAAGGTAATCAATACAGAGGTTGCCAAAGCCTCAAGACTATAACCGCCTTCAAGTGTAAATATAATTGGAATCTCACCTGCTGCATTTATAATATTTTTTACAATAGATGTTATTCCATTATCAGAAACTTTAAGCCCAGCAAGAGGGTCTTTCTCATGTATATCATATCCAGCAGATACTAACATTATATCTGGACAATAATCCTTTACGAGCCTTGGAAGTACTTTGCCATAGGCATCAAGCATCTCTTTATCCCCAGACCCTTGATCTAAAGGTATATTATAAGTAAAACCCTTTCCAAGCCCCCTGCCCTTTTCAGAATCTGCTCCAGTGCCCGGATAATGCGGATATTGATGTGTGCTAAAATAATAAACAGAATCATCATCATAGAATATATGCTGAGTACCGTTTCCATGATGTACGTCAAAATCTGCAATAAATACCTTTCTAAACCCAAGTTTCTGGGCATACCGCGCACCAACTGCGACATTATTATAAATACAAAAACCCATCCCTCTGTCCTTTTCAGCATGATGTCCAGGCGGGCGGACTGCGCAAAATGCTCGCTCAATTACTCCTGATTTACAATTATCTATAGCAGTAATCATAGCCCCTGCTGCATATAACGAGACTTCAAGCGTATCTTCACACATATATGTATCAGGGTCAAGATAACCAACTTTAATTTTTTTTGTCTTTTCTATATAAGATTTAGTATGAACCGCCTCAATTTCAGACATATCAGCCTTAACGGGTTTTAAATGAATAAGCAAATTCCACATATCTGATTTCTTCAGATTATCAGTTATTGCCTCAAGTCTAAAGATTGACTCTGGATGATAGGGGGGCATCTCATGCTTTAAATATATATCATCATAAATAAACGCAGTCTTTTTCATTTTTTATATTAATAAAAATTATATAATAAAATCAAATTATTGTATTTTTTTTCATATTATGTTAGGATTTTTGTTATAACCTAAAAAAAAGGACTTTACAGAAAACAGTATTCAATTTCTTTAAATAACATGAAATTAACCATAGTCATACCATGTTACAACGAAATCAAGACAATTGATGAAATTCTTAATCAAGTTAAGGCATTTCCTTATCCTGATAAAGAGATTATCCTTGTTGACGACTGCTCTACTGACGGCACAAAAGAAAGATTACGCGATGTCATAGCCACAAATGTTGATAAGGTGCTTTTTCATCAACAAAATATGGGAAAAGGCGCTTCCCTCAGAACTGGTATCTCTGCGGCTACTGGGGATATAGTTATAATTCAAGATGCTGACTTTGAATACGATCCATTTGAAATACCATTAGTAATTCAGCCTATAATAGACAATAAGGCAGATATTGTATACGGATCACGTTTTATGAACGGTTCTACTCATAAGGTTGTAAATTTCTGGCATATGCTCGGAAATAAATTCTTAACAATTCTCTCAAATATGTTCTCTAATATGTATCTAACAGACATGGAGACCTGCTACAAGGCGTTTAGAAGAGAGATAATTCAATCAATAACAATTGAAGAAAATAGATTTGGTTTTGAACCTGAAATCACAGCCAAGGTTTCTAAATTAAGGTGCAGAATCTATGAAGTAGGCATATCATATTCAGGCAGGACATATGAACAAGGGAAAAAAATTAATTGGAAAGACGGCTTTAGGGCAATTTGGTGTATTCTGAAATATAACCTATTAAAATAAGGCTAAGTCCTTATAAAAGAGAGTAATATTTAAACTATGAAAAATAACAGCCAATCTCTTCGAATCTTAGTAACTGGCGGAGCCGGTTTTTTAGGCTCTCATCTATGTGAAAGACTTTTAAATGAAGGCCATGAGGTGTTGTGCGCAGATAATTTCTATACAGGGAGACGCTCAAATATCCTGCATCTGCTCTCTAATCCAATGTTTGAAGTTATACGCCATGACATCTGTTTTCCGTTATATGTTGAAGTTGATCAGATATTTAACCTTGCCTGCCCTGCATCCCCAATTCACTACCAATTTGACCCAGTGCAAACGACAAAAACCTCTGTACACGGCTCAATAAACATGTTAGGGCTTGCAAAACGTCTCAAGGCTACCATATTTCAAGCCTCAACCTCTGAGGTATACGGTGACCCTGCTATATCTTTAATCAACGAGGAATACTGGGGCAATGTTAATCCAAATGGTTATAGATCATGTTATGATGAAGGTAAGAGATGCGCTGAAACCTTATTTTTTGATTATAAACGCCAGCATAATCTTAATATAAAAGTTGCGCGTATTTTTAATACCTATGGACCTAAAATGCACCCAAACGACGGCAGAGTTGTCAGCAACTTTATCATTCAAACTCTGACAAATAAAGATATTACTATATATGGTGATGGAAGTCAGACTAGAAGTTTCTGCTATGTAGATGATATGATAGACGCATTTGTCAGATTTATGAACACAACGGATGATGTTTGCGGGCCAATCAATCTTGGCAATCCTGATGAAATATCCATTCTTTACCTTGCTGAGAAACTTATTAATATGACTAATTCAAAATCTAAGATCGTATTTGAAAAACTTCCGCAAGACGACCCCACTCGGCGCAAACCTGACATTACAAAGGCTAAACAATACTTGAATTGGCAGCCAAAGATCAGCCTTGAAAATGGTCTGTTAAAGGCTATTGATTATTTTGACAAACTCCTAAAACAAATGTAATCTCCTTTTAATTTGATAAATGAGGATAAGATTTTTATGAAAAAAAATTTTACGGTCAAACCTGTTTATTTTTTGCTTGCAATAGCTTTTCTTTTAAGAATTCTTATTCCATTTCATGCTTATCATAAAACCCATAGCTTTGAAGCCAGCAAAACATTTGATACTCAAACTTATATTACCCCTGCAAAATCACTCATCAACAACTTCACTTTTAATGATGAAGATGGAAAGCCAGATATAAACAGAACACCCGGTTATCCGATTTTATTGATCCCCGGCATATTACTTGGGCATGTTGAGGCATTTACAATTTTCTTGCAAGTGCTCCTTTCATGTCTTACTGTTTTCATAGTATATAAGATAAGTCTTGAAATATTTAATGACGAGAAAGCCGCATTTTTTAGTGTTATGTTTTCAGGTTTTAGCTTAGAACTTCTTGCCAACACAAGTATACTTATGACTGAGACACTTTTTACTTCAATATTTTCATTATTTTTATATTTTATAATTAGATACCTTAATGAAAAGAGATTAAAATATATACTTATATCTGTTTTACTTTTAGTAATTTCAATATATGTCAGGCCTGCCGGTTATCTCTTTGCCTTATTATTTATACCATTTATGATTGTCTGGTTATTATATAAAAAAGAATTGACCCAAAAGATATTAATACATTTAATAATATTTCTTGTTATTACAGTCAGTCTTACATATTTATGGCAGATTAGAAATAAGACACTAACTGGATATACAAGATTTTCTGCAGTATCTGATGTAGTTTTATATTATAATGAGGCTTGCGCAGTTCTTTCTGAAGTAGAGGGCATTCCTCAATGGAAGATGTCAAATAAGATGTTAAATAATAGTACTGTTATCGGTAATTACCTGCTGCCAACGCTCTTGGCAACCGAGAAAATCCAATTTTCAAATAATATAGAGGCCTATAGCTACATTAGAGGCAAGGCAATAAAGATTATCCTAAATCACCCTCTATACTTTGCAAAAGTTCACATTATTGGCATGTACAGAATACTTACATCTGGATGGCTGCCTATGAGTTCAAATATTTTACGGACGTTTTCATTTCGAGGAATTACTGGACTGCTTAAGGATTATGGACTAAAAGAGACATTTAATATGCTCTCTCACGAAAACCCCAAGGCGCTTTTAATATATTTGATAACGCATATTGGGATGGCTTTATCTTTGGTATTTGTTGTGATCACACTTTTTCACAAGGGTAATAAAAATCAAACAGGTACTATAGCGGTATTGATTGTTGGATTATATTTTTCCTTTATCTCTGGAACCATTTGGGATATGAGGGCTAAGCATCCAATAATCCCTTCTATCTGCATCTTAGGAGGCATGGGGATGTCAATTGTTTATAATACAATAATTAGAAAATGGATGAGTTTTAAGTCCAACAAAAATCCTAATAATTGACAAACAAATTTGTTATTTCACAACATGAAAATATATAATAACTAAGATGAAAAAACAAATTCCTTTAAAGGCTATTTATGTAGTATTTGCCATAGCATTTCTTATTAGAATTGCCGTACCATTTGCGGCATATCACTCATGTCATAATTTCAGTAAATTTTATACCTCAGATTCCTCCTCATACATAGCCCCTGCACAATCTATTGCAAAAACCCTTGAGTTTAATAATTCCAAAGGAGAACCAGAGATTGTAAGAACGCCTGGGTACCCTCTTCTAATCATACCCGGAATATTACTTGGACATACTGAAGCAGTAACAATTTTTTTTCAAGTGATAATCTCATTCTTGACAATATTAATTATTTACAAAACAGCCCTTGAATTGTTTGAAGATTTCAATGCCGCATTTTTTTCAGCCCTGTTAGCTGGTGTCAGTAGAGTTTTAATTATTAATACTTATAAACTTATGACTGAAACCCTTTCTACAGCAATACTCACTTTATTTTTATATTATATCATTGTTTATTTTAAGAAAAAGGAATTGAAATATATAATAATGTCTGCAATATTTTTAGCAATGTCCATATACGTCAGACCTGCAGCTTACTATCTGCCTTTATTTCTTATCCCATGTATGTTAGTATGGTTATTATTAAAGAAAGAACTTACAAAAACAATAATCATACATCTTACAATATTTATTGTTTTAACAAGTGGATTGATAATGATTTGGCAAATAAGAAATAAAACGGTTGCTAATTATACTCATTTTTCTGCAATAGTTGACATTAATCAATATTTTTATAATGCAGCTTCAGTCCTTGCAGTAAAAGAGGGCGTATCATTTTTGGATATGCGAAATAAACTCGGGTTTTACAAAGATATACGCCTTGCGGTAAAAGATACGGATAATATAGAATTCCTAAGCAGTGGTGAGGCCTATAATTTTGTACGAAAGAAAGCATCTGCCATCATATTAGATAATCCATTACTCTACACAAAGATTCACATTGTCGGGATGTTCAGGACACTTATAAGCGGAGGTATCCCATCTTTCTCAAAGGTATTAAACAGGTATTTCTGGTTTGGAGGGATAACAGGGCTAATTATTGATCAAGGAATAACTAAAACCCTTCATATCCTCTCAGAAGAAAAAAAGTCTGTGTTGATAATCTATTTCCTGAGTCATATAGGAGTGCTAATCTATTATATATTTGTAATAATTACCTTATTGAAAAAAGGCATAAAGAATAAGGAAGGAGTTATTATCCTCATAATAACGGCAATATATTTTCTAATTATCTCTGGCGGGGTATTGGGACATGACAGATTCAGACATCCGATGGTACCTTCAATCTGTATCTTAGGCGGCATGGGGATGGCGATTGTCTTTAAAAACATTATGGAAAAATGGAAGTCAAAGACTCTCAAACAGCATAACATTTTATAATTATTAATGAAACTATCTATCCTTATCCCTGTTGACAATTCAAGACTTCAATGAAAACACAAAATAAATTCAAACCTATTTATTATATCTTTATTATAGCATTCCTTTTAAGAATAGCAGTTCCAGTTGTAGTATATTATCTTAACAATGGATTTAATACAGCGTTCTGGACTGAAGATGCTGTGTCTTATTTTGAACCTGCAAATGAACTTGTAAAAACCCTTAGTTTTAATAATAAGATAGGAGAGCCAGAGATTATCAGAACGCCGGGCTATCCTCTGCTAATGATACCTGGCATATTATTAGGACATGTAGAGCTATGCACAATTTTTCTTCATATTATTCTTTCCACACTTACAGTTATTTTAATATACAAAATATCATTAGAGATATTCCATGATGAAACCGCTGCATTTTTTTCTGCCCTTTTGGCAAGTATCAGCAAGGTGTTTCTTATCAGCATTTATGAACTCATGACAGAGACACTTTTTACAACGATAATCGTATTATTTATATATTTTATTATTTTATATTTAAAGAAAAAAACTCTGAAATATATAATCATATCATCAACGCTAATCGCTATATCTATATATGTAAGGCCTGCAGGATACTATCTGCCGATATTTTTTATTATATCTATATTTTCTTGGCTGATTTATAAAAAAGAACTGACAAAAAAAATACTTGTTCATCTTTTAATATTTATCATTCTATCTGAAAGTTTTGTCGTCATTTGGCAGATAAGAAACAAGATTGAAGCAGAATATTCAAATTTTTCAGCCATCTCTGATATTAATATATATTATTTCAATGCAGTTGCTGTACTCTCTGCAAAAGAAGGGATATATTATTATGATATACAAAAAAGACTGGGCATATTAAAAGATATTAGAGAAGCAGTCAAGGAATCTGACAATAAAACATTTTTGAGCAAGGCATCGGCATATGAATTTATACGTAAAAAGGGATTAAAGATAATACTTGACAACCCTTTTATATATGCAAAAGAGCATATGATAGGAATGATCAAGACACTCTTAGGCGGTGAAATTCCATTTTTGTCAATTAGTTTTATAAATAAACAGGCACTAAATCCAATAATTTTAATATCCATGTTCTCAACTCTAAATAAATCAACTCTGATCATATATTTATTAAGCCATACAGGAGCTCCAATATATTATATATTTATGATTATAGCTCTAATAAATGAATGGAATAAGTATAAAAATGAAATATTTATATTATTAATAATAGCCTTATATTTTTTAATTATCTCAGGAGGATTAGCAGGATGTGACAGACTTCGCCATCCAATGATACCTTCAATTTGTATCATTGGCGGCATGGGAATGACAATTGTATATAATAAATTTAAAGAAATATTTAGACGAAACATTTAACAAAAACTTATAATAGCAAATTATGATATACTAACAGAAATAAAAAAACAGGAATTTGTATCCTGTAATGTTGTATTATATTCAGCAGGAAACATCAGGAGGCCACAGGAGGTATTATGATGGATCAAAATCTTATAAAATCGATGGTAGATTTATTTAATAACCCAATCTTCCAAAAATGCTCTATGGATTTTTTCAGCAAGATGCAGGACGGAGGCTTGGACGATGCTAAAAAATACTGGAGTCTCTCTCCACATAAAAATCAGTTCTTTGACGGCAGTACTGATATGATGGAGCAGTTCAGTAAGTTTTATGCAACTATGGGTTTTGTTCCAAGTTGGAAATATGACAAACTCAAAGAAGAAAATGAAAAACTTCAAAAGGAAAATCAATTCCTGAAAGACACCATAAGCCAGCTTAATCTCAAGGTCTTTGAAGAAGGCAGTAAAAAGATTCAAGATGTATGGACTTCTACAATAGAGGCTCAAATGTCTATAGGCAAAGAACTTGCCCAAAACTTTCTTGGTATGGTAAAAAATAAGGAAGATAAATAATATTTAAACTTATCTACAAAGATACTTAAAGGGTTAATTTTATACCTTAATTTTATTTTAGGAGGATTTATATGGAAAGCAATACCGATTTTTATGATATGTGGCTGAAGTCACAGAAACAATTTGTTGATGGGTGGTTAGACAGCATTAAAAACATGCAGGATGCCTTTGGAGGGTCAAAGGATTTTAGCAACCCTGCTGGAGGAGCATTTAATCTCTATAATTCATGGCTTAAAACTGTAGGGATATCCTTTGATAATCTGATGAAAAATTTCTCTTCTGATTCAGGAAGAGATGCCTTCTCAAAATTATTCAGCGGCGCAGATGCTTATATGAAGGTATTTGAATTCTGGTCTCCTTTACAAAAGGCGATGCTCAATAAAGAGATCAATCCAGAAGTATATCTTGACCTGTTTAAACCTGCAATGTATAAAGAGGTCATAGACAAGATATTTGGTTTTAACAACGCAGACTCAATGAAAGAGTTTTACGGATATGCCTCTAAGCTAATAGATACATGGGGCGGTTCTTCACAGAATATAATTAAACCTTGGTTAGATGCAATGCAGAGAAGCGGTACTCCATTTATGTCTTTCGCTGGCGGGGATATGGACGCAGGTTTAAAGATTTTTCAAAACGCATATTCAGCATTTGACGGAACATTCGGCAAAGCATTTAAAATGCCTGCTGTTGGCAAAGATAGAGAGAAGTTTGAATTAATCCTTTCTTGTTTTGACAAATACTCCAATTATCAAAAAAACTATGTAGAATTCCAGCATCTAACATATAAAACCAGCAATGAGGCATCAAAGAAACTCTTTGAAACAATAACCGCAAAAATCAAAAACGGTGAAAAAATCGAGACATACGGCGAATTCTTCAAACTCTGGATGGAAGAAAATGAAAAGACATTTAATGTCCTGTTTAAAACAGATGAATTTTCAAAGATTCAGGCAAATGTCTTAGATACTGCCCTTGCAACAAAGAGACAGTTCGCAAAATTAATAGAACTGCTCTTAGAGGATTATCCGATTGCCTTACGTTCTGAGGTTGATGATGCCTATAAGATGATTCATGATCTAAAGAAACGCGTACGCGCACTTGAACAAAAAGCTAATAACTAATGATAAAATATAATTTTAGGAGGCTATAATGAACGCACCTTTTATAACATATGATTCCAAAGCTGTACTAAAAGAGATTTTGGATGTAAATTCCAAACTTATCAAGGGATCTGAAGCTCTAATGGATGTAAATGAGGTTGATGTTGGAACAACACCTAAAGATCTAGTATATGAACAAGACAAGCTTAAACTCTATCACTATAAGTCAACTGTCCCAACAACCTGCAAGGTGCCAACGCTTATTATCTATGCACTTGTAAATAGGCAATACATGCTTGACCTTCAGCCAGATAGGAGTTTTGTAAAAAAACTGCTTGAAAACGGTATGGATCTATATATCTTAGATTGGGGTTATCCAACTAAGGCAGATAGATATGTGACCCTTGACGATCATATCAATGTATACATGAATGACTGTGTAGATCATATCAGAAAGTCAACTGGCCACAGTAAGATTAATCTAATGGGCATTTGTCAAGGCGGCACATTTTGCACTATGTTTTCTGCAATTTATCCTGAAAAGATAAAAAATCTCGTTACACTGGTAACTCCAATTGATTTCTCTGGAAAAGATGGCCTTTTATTCAGATGGTCAAAGGATATGAATATTGACGCGCTAGTTGATACATATGGAGTAATACCTGGAGATTTTCTAAACTCAGGATTTACAATGTTGATGCCGTTTGCGCTAAATATTGGCAAATATACAGGGATGCTTGACATTGTTGAGGATAAAGATAAGCTGATGAATTTCCTTAGAATGGAAAAATGGATATTTGACAGCCCTGCTCAAGCAGGTGAGACGCTTCGCCAATTTATCAAGGATATGTATCAAGAAAACAAACTCGTAAAGGGTACGTTAATGATAGGCGATAAGTCTGTAAATCTTAAAAATATAACTATGCCATTATTAAATATCTATGCAATATCTGACCATATCGTTCCTCCAGCTTCAACTAAACCTTTAAATGATTTAGTCAGCAGCACAGATAAGGAACTTTACGAATTTAAGGGCGGTCACATAGGAGTATTTGTCGGCGGGAAATCACAAAAAGAACTTGCCCCAGCAATATCTGGCTGGCTGCATAAAAGAGACGATGAAACTTCCGCAACACCAGTAGCCCCAAAGGCTAAATCTGCATCACCTAAGGCTGCTAAATAACTATAGAACTATATCTCTGGGGCACGATGCATCGTGCCCCTACTCTCAATTGATTTATGATTGATGATTTATGCTTTTAAAACAAAAACCATTTAACTTCTTTTAAATCTAAAATCATAAATTCTACTCTCTCAATTACAATCCTTTGCTACAATAACCTTATAATGAGACTCACCAATCTCTTTAAACTCCTGTACTTTAGACTTCCAACCCATTGAACTTAGGCGTTCAGTAATCACTATAGCATCTTGATTATTTAGACTTTCTGGACTCAATGAAAATTCTCCATTAGACTGATTTACCATAATGCTGACATTATTTATAGAACCAATAAATCTTTCCTTTTTCAGCGAATTATCATAACAAAACGGAGCAAGCAATACTCGGTGTATCATACCCTTACCAGAGGCGCTCTTAGCATCTTTAACATAGGCATTTATTCCAAATGACTTTAGCCTGTCAGTTGCAGTTTTAGCGCTTTCTTTATTAGAAAATGCGTACAATTGCATTGAATTTATCTCTGTTTCAGGATCATAATAACTATAAACAGCCTTAAACTTATCAACAGTTGTCATCACTTCCGCAATATTAGCAGGAATTAACTCTGGCGTAGGATTTTCAAGCTTTGTATCTTTAATATCATTAGCTGTTGTATTATCTTCAATTAAAGGCAATTGCTTTTTAGAAGTAGAACTATAAAGGGTATTTGCAGTATATAATGAGATTAAAAATATTAATATAAGAGCAATAAAAACAAGAGATTTAGTAGATGCTAAGGAATTCATCTTAACTGAGGGCCTTAATTTTGAAAGAGAAAATAACATCGGCATTCCAAAATAATTCTCTACATCAGAGGGATTTTTAATTGTATGGTCAAAAAATTCCCTTATAAAACCAATCCCTAAGCCCATTATTAAACCTATTATCAACCCTGCATATATAATAATGTTTTTATTTGCAGAAATTTGGTTTTCTACTACGCTTGCGCTTTTTTCAATTGTGATGAGAGAACCTGAGTCCGTCTTCACGCCTTTCGGAGTTGATACTTCAGGTTTCTTTGTCTCCAAATTTGAGAATATTTCATTTAATCCATCATCTTTATTCATTTTATCTGATGCTATGATTTGTTTTTTAAGGGCAAGATTTTTTTCATCAATCTGATTGATTATATCTTTAATATTTTCTTTCTTTCTATTTATGATATCCAACTCATTTTGTTGAGAATCTATAAATACTTGTAGTTGTGTCTTTAGCTCTTTTTGTACTGATTCAATCTGTTTATCAATTGACTTAACATTAAAACTATCCTCTTGATATTGGCGAAGAATGGTGCCTCTTTCTATAAATAATTTACGCAAGGAATGCGTTATATCTACAATTGCAGCATTTGTCGAAATTGATGCAAAATACTGCCAATCATTACCTTCGATAGCCTTTTGAAATTGCTCAATATAAAGGGTTTTTTCAATTGTGTCATTACTTAAAGTATATAACTGCTGCTCAAGATTAGATTTTAACGTTATATTTCTCTCAATCTCTTCTTTAGGAGATACAGCGCTTATATTTTGATTCTTGGCTTTACGAGAACCTTTCTTTGCCTTTGGAGTTACTGCCCCTACATCATCTGCATCACCTTCAGGAGCTTGAATCATTGCATCTGTTACATATTGAGCCATCAAGGCATTGAGAAAATCCTGGGCTGCAGCCTTATCATTATCATAATATTTTATCTCAATAGTTGAAGAAATATCTCTAATATTCGTCTTAATCCTGCTTTTAATATCATTAATTGAGTCTTTTGTTGGAGTCTTTCCATATTTTTGCAGCGCCTTAAGAGTCTCTTCAATTAAATAGTCAGATTTCAATATTTCTGCAACAGAAAGGAGATTTTCTTTTGTAATACGGCCTGAGTTCTGTTTAGGTTTTATTGCAAGCGTACCGCTTGCTTCAAAGGAATGAGGCAAATGATACGAAACATATACTGCCCCAAGAAAAATTAGCAAAAATGTTAATATTATAATCTTCTTTTGAGTGAAAATTATGTTTATCCATAGGTGTCTATTTTTCTTTTCTTTTTTCACATTTACCTCTTATATTCCTTATATTATCGTAAGGGATCAACCCTATTAATCTTTTGTCTTTAATCTTGGTACATAAACTATATCATCAGGATGTAAAAAAAATATTGTTTGTTCTTTCTTTTGTTTAGTTAAATCTGTAACATCTAGTTTAACTAAGTCAGTAATATCTACTTCTAATGTAGATATGTATTTTTCATGCCTCTGCATTACCATACAGTGCTTAACATTTGCTAATCGGCTCAAACCTCCAGCCAGAGTTAATGCCTCAAGCAATGTAATTGGCTTTTTTACAGAATACGCATTAGGAGATTTCACCTCACCCATTACGTAGATTAAAGAATCTGTATGATTTTGTAAAAATACGTCTCCCTTTAAATTAGGATATAATTTATCGTAAGCCTCATTTAAATCATTTTTAACTTCAATCAGAGTTTTATTTATAACATATAGATCGCCAATCAATGGCATGGTAATATATCCATCGGGTCTTACTTTAACCAATCTGGATAAATTTTTTGGTTTAATATTTATATCCATTCGACTTGCATTATATTGCGGTACTGTGACATAAAGTTCAGGATTCTGAAGGATCTTGCTATAAATATCTACAAGCTCTTTTTTGAGATCAATGATATTTTTATTTGCTGCCATTATCTCTCCAACATAAGGCAGGGAGATATTTCCATTTGGCAAAACCCTTTGTCCCTCGACATTAAGTTCTGGGGCATGTACAAACTTTACAGTAATAGTATCCCCTATACTGATATAAAAATCCTTTGGTTTCAATAATTTATCAGTGTAAAAAAATAGATATAACTCATCTTCAGGCATTACCTTATATTCTGAAAATAACTTCTCTGGGGCTGAACCTTCTTTAAAGGAAATCGTTGGGCTGTCGTCATTATGCGTATTTTTATTGGAGCAGCCAATATTTGTCAGCACAAACGCAGTTATAATAATAATGAACAATGCCTTAATAGTCTGAAATGTCAATAATTTAATAATTATCTTATCTGTATCCATTTTTTATAGAAATCTCCTAAATATTTTTGGAATATAATATCTTCGTTTATTTAAAACAACTCCCAATATATTGCCGCCGCCCCTTTCAACCTTAGCCTTAGCATCTTGAAGCGCTGAACAAGTTGTCCTCTCACATTCAACCACTAATATTATTCCGTCAAAGTACCTTACAACATCTGATATATCAATGGAATCTAATATTGAATCTCCGTCAAATACTACATAATCAAACAAATCCAACCATAGATTATAGATTTCAATAAATGTCTTATTACGAAATATGTTAAATGTCTTTGCTAAAGGTTCTCCATTAGGCAGAACCTTTAATTTTTCAAATTCAGTACTCATTGGTATAAGTGTATGTCCCTCATTATCTCTAAAAATATCTAAAAGACCTGGAGTTTTATTGAGACTAAATATCTTATGAAGCACTGGAACCCTGAAATTTCCATCTACAAGCAATACCTTTGAATGATCAGCAAGGGCATAAGACAAACTAACTGCAGCAGTAGTTTTTCCTTCTTTAGAAGAGCAGCTTGTTACATATATTGTTTTAATCTTTTTATCATAAGCCGCGCTAATTAGATTTTCCTCAATTAATCTTAATTCATTTAAATTCTTTTTAATCAATTTCTTGATCTCATTAGATAATATACCCTGTTCGCTCATTTATCAGCAGCATCCTCAATATATTTATTTAATATAAATTCTATATACATTGTTATCGGAAACCCTAAAGCATAACTTTAATATTTTTTTTAAAAAATTATTGTAAGTTTATTTTGGAGTGGTGATACCAAATTGCGCTCATAAAAGTATATATTCTTATTAGAATGTAGGGGCAGCCCTTGTGGCTGCCCTGTTATGCGTTTAACCAAAATGTAATTAGGGTAACCACAAGGGTTACCCCTACGTAATACGATTTTAAATATAATTAACTGAATTGCTTATAAGAAAGCAACATAGTATTACACAAACAAAAGTAGGGCACGATGCATCGTGCCCCTACTATATATAGCCCTATTTCCTTTATTACCAGCCGTATCTTTCCTGCATGTAGTCCATTAAATTTGGCTTTTGGCCTGTTACTCGATATGATCTATGAATATTAAAATCATTCATTAACTCTTTGTAAATGCTCTCTTTAGTCACCATGGGGTAAGATTTGTCATTTATGTCTAAATGCACAACATTCTGAGTTAGATTACCCAGACTCCCGCCTTCTTTTATACCTTGTAAAGATGATGATGGTAATTTTGGCAGTGCAGGTATATGGAAATTATTTAATGCCTCTAAATAATTAGTTCCCAGATTAGCAGTTGCAGCCTTAGTCATAACAAACTCACCTTGTCCGACTACACCTTTTACGCCTGTGACTAGTCCGCCTGCTGCGTGAGTCTCAGGGTCAGTTAATTCATTTTCTAAGCGTGGTCTTGCATCAGCATCTGATCCTGCTATAGCCAAAAAATAATCTATAGCTTTTTAAAATATTGAGAATGGCTGCTTTCCTCCACGTGCCTTATATTCCTCATAAGCTTCTCCAAAAGTTTGCTCGTGAGGGGTTGATGATTGAGTGCTTTGTACTGTAGACGGATCTACTGCTGATGTTGTTTCTGTTGTTACTGCTGCCGCTAGTGGTGTTGTTGCTTCTGTTTTAGTTATCGGTTTGTCTACAGGCACACATTTTAAATCTGACTTTGTGTTGTTGCTTAGTCCACTATTGCCTTCAGCGCTTTTTTGGTTGTTTAACTCTCTGTTAGCCTCTGTCAGTTCATGTGTCTTTTTGATACTTTCATCTATAACAATATTGAAATTATGTAATGCGGTTATGGCATCATCGTATTTTTGCGTCATTAAAACTAATTCTATTTGTTCCTCTTTCGTTTCATCTTTTTTCTCAGATAAATAATTCATCCTATCAGTAACATATTGAGCAAGCTTCTTTAAATCTTCCCGATATTTTAGTCTTTCTTCTTCAGGTAGTGCTTGAACTTCATCATATGTTTTAATCTTTAGGTCAGCATATTTCTTATATTTTTCTGCATCTTGTGACCATCTTTCAGGGTCAGGAGCATCATGCGCTATTAAATCCCATGTATCTTTAGCAGTTTTAAGTAAGTCTGATTTTGCTAGTTTCAATGTTGCAAAATCTGATTTAGCGTCAACAAATACATCATATAAAACAGCAGCTGTAGTGCCAATCAACTTACCTAAATTGTCAAAATAAGTTATTGCTTCTCCTCATATTTTAGCTAATGAAGCTAGTGGAGGCAAGATTTTATCTTGAAATTGGTTATCAAATACCTCTGCTTGAGCCTTGAAAATATCTATATTATGCTGAGTAGTATCCGCCATTTTGGTAAATGCAATATTCGCTGCCCCAACAGCCTTTTCCATGCCTTCTAAATTCTCAGTGAACTTATTTACATTATCTCCTATTAAACTCATGGCTGAATGAATCTTTTCTTTATCCGGCAAATTTTGTTTTATGTCCTCATTATTACCTTTTTGTATTTTATCTATTTCTGTAAGACCACCTTTTAATCCATGTTCTTCAAAATCCTTAGACACATCGTGTCCAGCGGCTTTAAAAACATCATTTTTAGCAAGTATTGATTCAAAGATCGTATTTAGCTCTTTTGAAGCCTCCGGTAAAGAATGGCCTGATTGTTTTAAAGTTGCTAACGCAGCAGCTAAATCCTTCAGTGGTATTATTAATTCCGCGACATTATGTAATAATGGACTCATGCTGTTAGCTAATTCATTGAAAACCATTTTGCCTTGCTGCATTGCTGTGAATAATATATCGCTGACATTTCCAGCATCTTTGGCTGGTAATTTATAGGCATTCATTGCTTCAGTTATTATTTTAGCAGAGGTAGACGTACTTGTTGACCCTGCAACTGCTGCCTTAGATGCAGTCTCTAAAATGATCAACGCATCCTTCGTTTTAATGCCAGCAGATATAATCTCATCTAACCCATCCGCTAAGTCAGGTAAGCTCTTTCCAATATTGGAGATAAATCTGTAATCCCTTTAGTTAAATTACCCATCGTTGATTTAAACGTATCCCCAGTTTCATTAACTTTTACAGATACTTCAGCCATTTTGGTTTGAAAATCCATCATTGAATTAGTGATATTCTTCATCACTTCAACCAACTTAGAGACTGTGTTTTGAAGAGCCTCTAAATCAACATCTTTTTTACGATCTAATAAATTTGTCATTTTAATTCCTCCATAAGTTTTATTTATATTTGCATGTTTCTATGCAAAATACATAATCAGTGCCATCATTATTATTATGATTAGTTATATTCAATGTTACATTTAATCCAAGTATTTTCCACTTCTGATAAGAGTGATATGTCCTACTTAGATGGTATTCCATAACCTTATTAGTTAATATTTCCATTAAAGTATTTAATTCTTTATTTGGTATATTGCTTGAAGTAACCCTTGCATGAGCAATGATTACATTTGTCAATAGCTTACAAACCTTTTCTAAGATAATCCTTTTTGCACTATCTGTAACCTTCATATCATTTGATATAAAATCAAACCTTATTTGTGTTACTTCATTCTGCAGCCCAGTTGCGCAATAATTCATATAAGTAATTAAAGGATCATTTTCAACTACACGTCCTGTAAGATCAATATCATATGTAATGCAGCTATAAATTTTGAAATAATTTAAAAAATGATATTGAGACTTACGTTTAAATTCAGGGATGAGATTACAAGTAATCTCTGGATTAAATGGTGAATCCTTAGATAAAGTTACAGCAGTTTCTGGAATATTCTTGACATCTTTTGCCGAATGTGACTGTTTTGTCTCTTTAACGGCAGAACTGCTTCTTATATCGGGAGATTTAGACTGCTCAGGCGTTTCAGTTTGCTTTGGTTTAGCAGAGACAGTCCCGCTCTTAATATGTATCGGGGTTTGTTGAGTCGGCTGTTCATCATCGGCATAAGTCAATAATGGCAGGCATATTAAGATGATTATTAAATATCTTTTCATTTCATTCCTCCTAAGGCTGTGATTTTCTTAAATGTTACCAAACCCAACCGTTTCCAATCAATCTATTTTGCCATACCAAGCGTTTTAAGTTGTTTATACGCCTTTAAATTTATCTGTTCATCAATCAAATTATCCTCAGGTGCTGCATCTTCACTAAAACTAAACGCCATCCTTATAGCATTTGCCATGTTTATCGTAGACTCTTCTTTTTCCTCTCTAATATCTTGTGCTGCTGCAATAAAAAACTCATATCCATAATCTAAGCAATTAACATGTCCAGATCTGATCAATCTGCATATCCACTTATCAAAATCAGCAGATTCATCATTGCCTTCTCCTGAATTATCTTGATTATTTTGTCTAAAGAATATCTCGTTTGTTTCTATAAATGCAGCGGCTACTTCTTCCATCTCTGATAAACTCAATCTCTCAAACTGTTTTTTTGTCATACTGGACAGTTCTGATATAAGCGGACTGAGGAAATCTAAAATCCTGCAGATATTTTCAGAATGACCTTCTATTTCGCTGATGTTCCTTAAATTAAGATTAATCTCGCCTCTGATAAGTTTCCTGATATGCTTTACTGCAATCTCATAAATGGTTACTTCACCAATAGATAATTCAATAGTTTTTTCGTTTCTCATAATTTTTCTCCTTTTATATGAAATCATTATAATATGAGTGTAAATTATATTATCGTTCCAAAAGTAGTCACTTTTGACAATATTTTTTCTTTGCCCAAAAAACCCTTGAAATCTAATGATTGATGTTTTCAAAGGAATCCGATATAATATTTATGATTTTAGAATTATGATTTAAATGAAAAAAACATAAAGCACATTGCATGTTTATCTTTTAAATCATAAATATTATATCGGAGCTATTGTGCTATTTAATTCATATGAATTTATCTTTTTTTTTCTACCAATAGTGTTTATCGTATATTTCTACTTAAACTCCAAACGATTGATCATAGGAGGAAGGGTATGGTTAATTATAAGCAGCTTATTTTTTTATTCTTATTGGAACCCTGTCTATTTACCTTTGATACTTTTTTCAATAGGTTTTAATTTCATTATTGGTTTATTAATGACAAGACTTAAAAATTCAAAACAACCTTTATTTCATATCAATATTTCTGAAAAACAACTGCTGATCCTCAGTATCACTTGTAATCTCGCTCTTTTAGGGTATTTTAAGTATATGAATTTTTTCATAAATAATATTAATCTCGTTTTTGACGCAGGCATTCATCCCCAAAACATCATCTTGCCATTAGCTATAAGTTTTTTTACGTTTAATCAAATCACTTATATAGTTGACATCTATAAATGCAAGACAGAAAGCTATGACCTATTAAGATACGCATTATTTGTTACCTTTTTCCCTCATTTAATTGCTGGCCCATTAGTTCATTATAAGGAAATGATGCCTCAATTTTCATCAACTTATAATCTAACTAAAAACTACAGGAATATCGCATTAGGCCTCACATTATTCTCAATTGGACTATTCAAGAAGGTTATAATTGCTGATACGCTTGCAGTGTGGGCTTCCAATGGATTTGACAAGGCAGAGGTATTAAACTTTTTTGAAGCATGGGTTACCTCGATTTCATATACATTTCAGATTTACTTTGACTTTAGCGGCTATACAGACATGGCTCTTGGCTCAAGTTTGATATTCAATATCAAACTACCAATCAATTTCAACTCTCCTTATAAGGCAGCAAATATACGTGATTTCTGGCAAAGATGGCATATGACGCTAAGTCGATTTCTAAAAGAATATATTTATATCCCGCTCGGAGGCAATCGTGGCAGTAAATACAGAATGTATTTTAACCTCTTGGTTACATTCCTGCTCGGTGGAATATGGCATGGAGCAAGCTGGATGTTTATATTATGGGGTGGACTTCATGGCATAGCTATTATCATTCATCGTATTTGGTCTGGCTTTAATCTCAGGCTTAACCATATATTAGGCTGGATAATTACATTTAATTTCATAAATATAAGCTGGATATTTTTTAGAGCCAAGAATGAGCATGATGCGTTTAAAGTAATATCTGGAATGTTTAACATTAATAAAATTATTATGCCCCATTTTTTAAGTACTGATGGAAGTTTAATAACTATAATTTTTATTAGCTTAGCATATATATTAGTACTATATTTTAAAAATTCCAATTCATTAATTCTACAAATTAGCCCAAAATTAAAATACAGCCTTATAACCTCTATCTTACTTATCATATCCATAATAAATTTAACAACAAAAAGTGAATTTTTATATTTTAATTTTTAAGCTATGTTTAAGGATTTAACATAATGTATAAAAAATTTGTTATCACGACGCTCTCCGCCTTTTTTATTCAGTTATTATTCATTTTGATAATATTTAATTATTTTGGTGATGTGACTGCAATATTTCACAGCGGCTATATGCAAAAGATAGCATCAGAAATTATTAAAGGAAATAACCTCTATGGTATAGAAAATATTGAAGATAGGGAGCTAAATAGGATTATCATTGATACCATGCAAGATGTACCTGATATTATTGTAATAGGATCGTCTCGTTCCATGATGATTAGGAATTATATGGTATCTGACAATAACAAAACAAGATTCTTCAATCATGGGCTTTCAAGCGCTACGTTACAAGACTATATAGCAATATTAGGGATTTATATGAAAAATAAGAGACGATTACCGCCCAATATCATTATTGGAGTGGATCCATTTATTTTCAATAAAGAATTTTTTCACCCAACATTTCATACGTTATATGACTATTCTGATTATTATTATTGGTTAATGTATTATAAAATACATTATAATATTGTGCTGCCTAAAAGCGATAGCACATTGTTTAAATATTTAAGATATTTGAAAAAATTATTAAGTATTTCATACGCAAAACTTAATATATTAAGCTTTAAAGACTTATTTAAACAGAGATTCCAAATAATAAAAGATCTTAATACTGAGACAAATCTACCAACTGACAAATATATAAAATTATCAGACGGATCCATTTCGTATCCGCATAAAGTGATATTTAATGACCATGTAAAATTAGAACAAGAGGCAGCCAATATAAATAAACAATCTTTACCAGATTGTTTTGACCATATGGCTAATAAAGATGTCTTTGAAAGACTCATTGATTATTTAATATCTGAAAACGTTAATGTTGTCTTATTTCTGCCTCCATATCATCCAAGTAGTTATCATTCATTTTTCACCAACAAGCCTGCTTGCAATAATTGTAAGGTAATAGATGAAGTAGAAGTATATCTAAATAATCTGGCAAAAAAACGCAATATTAAATTAGTTGGTTCATATAATCCAAACAAATATAATTTATTAGGACTTGATTTCATTGATTATAGACATGGACAACAATCTTCATTAAATAAAATATTTCTAAATAATCCATACATCATACATACCAAAGATTAATATTAGTTTTTCTGTGATATTAGTTTAAATTTCAAATGCAAATCTGTTATAATATTAGAAATACACTCCAAAGGATATTAAGGAGAAAATATATATGGACATTACTGTAGATCAAGACAAATGTATAGGCTGCGGGGCATGTGAGAAGATCTGTCCAGCGGTATTTAATATTGATGAAACAATTGGCAAATCAGTTGTTGTTGACCCAGAAGCCTGTGAATTTGCCGGATGCTGTGAGGCTGCAGAGGAAAATTGTCCAGAACATGCAATCAAAATTATAGAATAACTACACACCGCAGATGTTTGTGTAAACACAATTTGTACACGACATAGTCTCAGACCTAAACGGTATATTAATATCCGTTATCTCCCTTAATAAAAAAAGCATTATCTCAGTCAAAGTCTTGTAATATTCCCTCTGCCCCTTATCTATAAACAATGCCTTTTCAATCGTATCATTACTATTATTTATCCCAGACTTTCCAAGTAATAAAAACATGCAGTCAATTCCATCAACGTCTATATTTAAGGCAGTTGAATATAAAATAGTATAAAATATAAGCTGAATACTTTTAATATTGTCCGTTATAATATGCCTATTTGATTGATTAATATTGTCGGTCTTAAGTGGTTCAAGACCAATAAATCGTATGTTTAGATAAGTTTCACGACTGGATGTTTTATAATCAATAATATTAATACGACCATTACATCTATCAATCCTATCAATCTTGCCATTTAGATTAAAACCATTCCAATGAGCTTTATAAGGCTTTTCAAGACCTATGATATAATGACTATTACAAAGTTTTGGAATCTGATAAAATTCTAAAAACCTCCTCAATTGATATATAATCTGATGTTTTAACAAATATACTGCGCCAGATAGATCATATCCATAAAGGACATTAAATATCTTGTCAATAATCTCATCAACGCTATCTAATTCTATTGATTGAGGAGTCAATTTCTTCCCCACAAAAGGCGTGAAATACTCCTTTAATCCAGCGTGAACCAAACTTCCAATATCCATCCTCTCAATATTTCCAGACATCTCTTCTCTTTCTTTAAGTCCAAGCACATAATGATAATAAAACTGCTGCTCACATCTTAAATAAGTATCAAGCGCAGTCGGACTATAAGAAAAATCACGCAGAAAATCTACCACTTCCTTAGTCTTTATAATTGGCTTAGGCAACTGAGTTGTTAGTTCAATATTATATTGAATAGATTCTATAGACTCAGGAATCTCTATCCTGCCTGCCTCCTTTTGACGTTCCCATAAAAGCCTCTCAATAAATCTGCTTGGCTCAGTCTTTGAATTTTCAACATAAAACAAATGGACCTTCTCAGCGCCTTTAAATAGAATATCAAGATAATATTCTATAAGCCTAACATTGTCCTTATAAATAGGAAGACCAAGGGCTTTTTTTACTCTAAGCGGTATCAATGAATTATCATTGCTATGAGGGATAACCCCTTCGTTCATATCTAAGACATATACGTTTTTAAACTTTAAATTCCTTGTCTCAAGAACTCCAAGGGTCTGAATTCCTTTTAACGGAGTGCCTTCAAAAGGTATGCGGCGCGTATTAATAAATTTTTTAAATAGGTTAAAATACCCGCTCACATGATGAAAGGAGAGCTCACCAAATAAAGAATTACTAATAATATTTAATGAACTAATAAATGCCTCTGAAAATGGATAAAAAAACGGATGAACCTTTGCAGTGCTATGGTCATAGATATAAGTCAGGATTTCAATTGTCTTATTAGCAAAATCCTGCGTATTGATAAAGGTTATAAATTTTCGAATAGTCTGATCATGAATGGCTTTAAGATGGTTCTTGATGTCATCACTGGTTATATCTGTATCAAGGTACTTTATAATATCCTCAATAAGATTCTTATCATTTTCAAGATCATTCAAACTGACAAACATCTTTGCGCGGTTACGAGTAAACCAATCGGAAATCCTATGAAATATTATCCTTGTAATATCCGCCCTACCCTTAGTCGCTTGTAGACTCCCATAAAAATAGATATTCTTAGTATATGGATGAAGCACAAACTTCAAATAATCTGGCACATATATTCGGTCTTCATTTGAAGAAGTAATTACTTCAATCAGACTATTTATAAAGCTATACAAAGGTGTTCTAATAAGCGGGTAACCCATTGAGATATTATAATTATCTTCACCCATATGAGTAAGTACATGATTATAAAGGGCAAATAAAGTATCTGTAGATGGAAGCACTATAACTGAATTAATATCATCTGTAGGGGCTTGATAAATCGTACCTCTATCACTGTTCAATAAACTGCTGAGTGCAAAGACCTGTCCATGGGTATCTGGGCTTTTGTAGAAATGATATTGGGGTTTGTTTTCAGGCAAAACATTTAAAGGCTCTATATTAAACTCTTTAAGGATTTCATCAATGCCAGAGCCTTGTTGAAATATGAAGGTTACATTATCAGTGGAACTAAGGCCTTTAAATATAACATTCTCTGACTTTGACAGTGCAAAAAAACCAGCGAATATTATTGGACGATTAATTGAAATGTCAGATAGAGTATCAGCAGCATCCCTATATTGAATAGAGCGAGTAGAATAACCACTTTCTTTACATATCTTATAGAATTGAGAATAAAAGGTAAAGATGGTCTGAAGGAATTCTACAGACTTTTGAGGTATATCTATTCCAGATATATAGCCAATATCTCTAATCTTCAGAGGCTCAACACATTCAATATAAAGTTCCTCGATATCGTCAAATATACGTTGCCCAAGCTGGAAGAACTCATCTGGTGACATCCCAGACTTCCCAAAAGGCTGTCCATAATTACTAATGCCCTGATTAATCTTATATAAAATAGCAACTGCATCTATTGGCTCAAGTTTACGTGTAACCTTAGTATTAAGGGATGAGATAAACTCATCAATAGAAAATATTTCAGGCGGTATGGCGGCAGATTTCAATTTATGAGAAATATATTTTCTTAAAAAATGGGCTGGTCTTCTGCCCGGAAAAACGACTATATTATTTAAATAATCCTTGCCCTTAAATACCAGATGATTATAGACCTCTTCAATAAGGTCTTTTGAATATGGGATAATGACAGATTTCATTGTATATTATAAGCTAATCTCTTATTAAATTTTTTAAGAAAATTGAATATCTTATTCTAAATAATTGATTACACAATTAAGGTACATTGCAATGTAACTATATTTATGTTATATTATGGAAATGAATAAAAAATTAAACATTCTAATTTTAATATTTCTATTAATAGGCTGCTCAAATAGCGGAGATTATAAGACCCGCCCTGCCCCTATCAACCTTGACAAAAGCTATACCTGTGCAATATGCGGGATGACAGTTATTGACCAGACAGGACCAAAGGCTCAAATTCTCTATGATAAAGATAAAACAGCGGCATTTTGCAGCACTTCTGATATGTTTATCTGGTATCTGCAGCCAGACAGACCTATAAATATCAGGGCAATTTATGTTGAGGAAATTGATAATAATGAAAAACCTTCAGGTAAATGGATAGATGGGGAATCCGCTTATTATGTCTATGGTAAAGATATTGCTGGATATATGGGCAATACCTTCATACCGTTTAAAGATGCTTCAAAGGCTAAAGACTTTGCCTCTAAGCATAACGGCTTGATTGCTCGTATTGATAAAGTCAATCTTGGTATGATTGGACTTAAAGATTAATTTGGTTGTCTTATTTATTATTTAACATAGATGGGTATTATGACATATCTGCATATTATGATAGGGGTGATAGGGGTGATAGGGGTGATAGGGGTGATAGGGATTATGGTTTATTCCTACTCTGCCGCTCATTCTATATAGTAAATATTTGCTTCAACTTAAGTGACAGACAGTTCTAACTTAGGATGATAAAATGCCTCAAAGATGTGTTTATAATCTTGAAATAAAGGATTAAACCTTGTATTTCTGTTTGAAATACTTCCAATTTCTACTGCCCTAAGCGTAAGAGGTATCAACAACAATATTATATATTTTATTAGTATTATTAACAACCAAACCTCCTCGCTTAAAAAAATGTTACACATAACTTGCAATGCCAACATGTAAATAAATACAGCCACTTATATTAAATATATTATGATGCACTTGATTTCTCTAGATTTATATGACAGTATACAATGCTAAGCTCATCAAGCCTATCAAACCTTATAATATCAAGAGCCAAGGCTTAATGTATTAGTTAGTACATCTTAGGCTTATAGAAACCTATCAAATCTAAGAAAAATCAAGATAGTAATATATAATGCAAAACTTCATTTATAAAAAGCAAGTAAATTGTTTATCTTAGTGCCATGCGGGGTTTGCCATTAATAAAATGCACCCCCCAATGATTAATTTATTATTTATTGATTATCTAAAGATAATTTTTCAATTGACAACATTGTAATATCATCATCAAACTCTGTACATCCACGCCATTTATTCAATAAATGTTCAAGTTTGTTATTAAGTTCATCAAGCGGTAAGTCTCTATTTTCTTGAACAAATTCTTTTAAACGAACATCAGAAAACATCTCAGAGCTATCGTTTGTGCATTCGGTTATTCCATCAGTGTAAAAAAATAATCGGTCTCCCTCATTAAATGTAAACTCTACAATTTCATTATATTTAGGGCTTCTTTGCAGTCCAATTGGCAGTCCCCCTTTTTCTAACACGATTACATTGCCGTCTTTTGGCAGGAAAATAGGATGCACATGTCCAGCTCTAAATAATTTTATCTTGCTCTCATCTATATCTAAATAAGCATAAACCATAGTAAAATACTGCATTGAACCTGACTGCCGCTGAAACCGTTTATTGATTTCCTCACAAGCCATATCTGGCGTAAGGATTTCATAATATGGAGGGTCAATGATGGATCGCTTTAAAGGACTGCTTTCAATTGGAAATGGAACTATAGTTTTACTTGCCATAAAAGATAACAATGCTGACGGTATCCCATGACCTGTTACATCAAGAATATAAAAACCAATATATCTCTCATCAAGTTTAAAGAAATTAAAGGTATCACCGCCTATAAAACTGGATGGTTTAAAAATCCATCTGAACATGAATCCATTTAAAGTTATTGCTTCTGGGAGGAGTTTTTTTTGTATTAATTCAGCAGCTTTCAAGTCTTTCTTTATTAAATCATAAGCCTCTTTTAGTTTCTTCTCTGCTGTCTTTTTTTCAATAATCAACTTAATACGATTACGCAGCACTGTCATATTTATGGGTTTATTGATATATTCTTCAGCCCCCATATCAAATGCCTTATTTATTGAATCATTATCATCAAGCCCAGTAACCATTATAATAGGTATCTCAGAGACCTTAGTATCAGAGTGGTTCTTAAGCGCAACACAAGTCTGAAAACCATCCATAATCGGCATATTAGCGTCAAGTATAATTAATTGCGGATAGTTTTTTTGTTCAATTATATTCATTGCAACACGTCCATTAACTGCCTCAATAATGTTGTATCCGTATCTTTTAAGATGCCTTGAGATAAACTTTAATATTGCCTCGTCATCATCTACAATCAAAATTGTAGGATTTTGTAACCCTTTAATAACAGTATTACTATTCATTATTTAGTTCTATAGTAAAAATAGCTCCATTTTCTAAATTATTAGCGTATATATGACCGCCCATTTTTTCTTCTATTATTACCTTTGCCATATAAAGACCTATACCAGTACCAACATGATCAGCCTTAGTTGTGAAATAAGATTCAAAAATCTTATCTATTATATCAAGCGGTATCCCGCCTGCATTATCACTGATTTCTGTGACTATATTGCCATTGATTTTATAAATATCTATCTTTATCTTACCTTCTTCTTTACCTAATAATCCATTTTCTATAGCCTCAATTATTGCGTCTTTTGCATTATTCACAATATTTAAAACTACCTGCATAAATTCATTTTGAAACCCATTTACGTTAAAATTATCCTCAATATTTCTATTTACCTTAACGTCTATAGAGAGTTTTTTTAACTGAGAGAAGACAATATTTAACACAACAGTAACTGCATGATTAACATCAAATAAAGTTCTCTCTTGATTAGGCATAAAGAAATTTTTAAAATCTGTAATAGTTTCTGACATATAACGAATTTGTTTCATAGCATCTCTAACTAATTCATCAATATATTCCTTGTTAATTTCCTCATACTTTAAGGCATCAGGCAGATCCTGAACCAATATTGTCAAGGCATTTAGCGGCTGCTTCCATTGATGAGTTATCGCTCCTATCATCTCCCCCATGGATGCCATTTTAGATTGCTGGATTAATAATTGTTCTTTTTCTTCTCTGAGTTTTTTCTCTTCTACAATCATCTCTGCAAGATCATCGTTTAATTCTAATAATGCCTGAGTTTTTACTTCAAGGTCTTTTAAAAGCCTCTCGTTTTGTTCTTTCATCTCCTGTTTTTCTAAGACCCTTTTAACAGACATTACAATTGTTTCGGCAATATTTTCATCCTTAATCAGGTAATCATTTGCCCCGCTGTTTATGGCTTTCACAGCAACACTGATCTCATTATTTCCAGTAAGTATGATAATCGGAACAACTGAGCCTGCAAGCTTTAATTTCTTTATTAGCTCAAGGCCGTTCATATTTGGCATATTCATATCAGAAATAATCAGATTCAATCCTTGAGATTCGTTATACAATTTTAGCGCATCAAGTCCATTCCCAGCAGTAATAACATCATAAGAGCTTTCTGTAAGGATTTCTGAAAGCATCTCTATTGTTAAAGGTTCATCATCTACAATCAATATTTTTTCTTTAGAAGTTTGTTCCATAGTTATTTCTTTCTACAGCTAATTATAGTCTCAAGGAGATTCTCGCTGTCTATTGGTTTTATTAAATGGGCACGAACCTTAGAGTGTTTGTGTTTTAGATCATCATATGCAGTAGTTATGATAATTGCCTGCTTATCATCATACTCTATAATCCTGTCTATCAGTTCAAGTCCGCCCATAACAGGCATCTCAAGGTCTGTTATTACAACATCTGGTCTATGTTCAATAAAGAGTTCAAGTGCAATCCTGCCATTTTCAGCTTCTATTACACCCTTACACCTCCTCTTTAAAAACTTTACTAGAGCCATCCGTACTATTAAATCATCTTCGACAAAAAGGATGGTAGTTTGCTTTAATATCTCACTCGCTTCCATAGCAGCACACCTCAATTATAAATTCAACGCCTTCTTTGGTATTGCTTAAACGCATACTACCTTCCATTTTTCTTTCTATCATAGTTTTTACCAGATAAAGACTCATCCCCCTGCCCCTTGACTTGAACTTTGTTGTGAAATAAGGATCAAAAATCTTATCCAATATCGTCTTGTCAATCCCTCCGCCATTATCTGAGATTGAGATTATTATCTTATTACTCAATGTATCCTTTGATGCAGTAATCTTTATATATCTATTTTTAATATTTCTTTCTATAAAGACTTCCAAAGAATTTTCAATAATGGTTATAGTTACCTGAGTTAAGATATTAGAATATCCTTTGGCTAAAATATTGTCTTCAATAGAGGTATCAACCAATACATTATTAGAAATAAATTGTTCTTTCATTGAATTAATCCCCATCTTAATTGCCTGAGAAACATTTATTTCTTGTTCATTTTCATATTGAGAATAACTATTTGTAAAGGTTTTAATTGTCATAGATAGTTTAAACAATTCATCCATTATTATCATTACAGAACTGTTTAAAGAGCTATCGGTCAATTCCTTAAAATTAAAGTCATCTCTAATATTTTGAACCATCAAACCAATAGCATTTAACGGCTGTCTCCATTGGTGAGCAATATTGACCATCAATTCATCAATAGCAAGCTGATGGAATTGTTCAGACATTAAACGATCTTTAAGTTTATTCTGCTCCACCTCTTCAGCTATCCTTTTTTCAAGATTTTGATTTAACTCTAATAGTTCATCCATCAACTTCTTACGTTCAGTTATATCACGAATAAATGAAAAGAAAACCTCTCCATCCTTTAAATAACTAACGCTGATTTCAACATCTTTTATACTTCCATCAATACATCTATGAAGAGTTTCAAAGCGATCACTGCCCATACCTATTATCCGTTTCATGTGTGAATCAATGTCTTGAGTTTTTTCAAGGACTTCAAAATCAGATAAGTTCATATTTAGTATCTCTTCACGACTGTAGCCATATAGACTACAATAAGCATCATTTACATCAATAAATCTCCCAGCCCTGTCCATTACCGAGAATCCGTCAATAGATGTGTTAATAAATACCTTGTCGCGCTCTTTTTGTTTAACGCTCTCTGAGATGTCCTTTGCTATATGAACAGAACCTAACATCCTGCCATCAGCATCAAACAGAGGCGATGTTGTAACCATCATTGGAAAGCCAACGTTAGTGTCATTTACTATCTCTGTTACGGCTTTTTTCTGCCTAATCGTTTCAGAGTGAGGGCATGATACCCATGGAACTTTTGTGTTATGTAAAACATCATAACAATGCCTGCCTATCAAGTCATTAGGTTGTTTTTTCAGGAAATCAGAAAGTGACTTATTGACCTTTACAATCCTGTAATCCAAATCATGCACTGAAACAAAATCAGAGATAGAATTAAATGTATTTGTCCAGTCATCAATGGACTGCTGTAGTTTCCTTCTCTGCTCCCAATTAAATATTTTTAATATCCCGCCTATACTAATTGCTGAAGTTATAGCTAAGATGCCTCTAAATACCTGAACAGGTATATGCACATTCATTAAAAACGATTCCGCATTAACCACATTTGAAGGGAAAAACTCACCCTTTTGAACTATTATCCCCCCCAATATCCCATAAATCATAAAAACTAAACTGCTCCACATGAAATATTTTTTTAGTAATAGATGCTCAAATAACTCTTTATTACATCTATAATAAAAATAAAAGCCAAAAGCCGTAAACATTGAACCAAAAAATCCAAATAAATACCTGCTCCATATAGTCACCACTTTAAGAAAATCAAAAGAGATAATTCCAAAAAATAAAATAATAAGCATAATGATAGGTGATAGCCACCAAAAAAGATAATGACTTGCCATTAATTGACAGTGAGAAGACCCTATAGAAGTTAATCTAATAAGTCTCCGTCCAAATTCAAATATAAAGATATACGAGAGAATAAGACTAACCCAACGAATAAAATCCATAGAAGTATTGCTGCCTTTAATAATTACCCACATATGCAGCCATTCACTTATTCCATGAACTATCCCAAATCCTGCCAAAAGCCATAGAATCTCTGATATCTTAAATGAACTTTCCTTCCTAGGCTGGACAAGGATTATAATCCCCATTAATATAAAGGCAAGTCCATAAATAAAATATACAATATCAAGATTATTCTGTAGCCAAAGTAAACTAATATTCATGACTGAAGCTCTTGTTTTAAAGGCAGTTCTATCATAAACCTTGCTCCGTTATTGAACTTTTCAGCATAAAGCCTGCCTTTCATGTTTTGTTCAATTATAGTTTTAGATATATAAAGTCCTATACCCATACCATCTTTTTTCATTGTAACATAAGGTTCAAAAATCTTATCGTAAATATTGTCAGAGATACCGCAGCCATTATCCATAACGCTTATAATTGCCAAGTCATTTTTAGTATTAAGTTCAATTAAAATCTCACCCTTCTGCTCGTCTGCAGAGCCAGACTGTTTCCATTTTTCTAATATCGCATCCCTTGAATTATTGATTAAATTTAATATGACATGCTTAAATTCACCTGGGTAACCAATTACAACAATTTCAGGTTCACATTTACAAATATTAGTATTACCTGATTGACCAGGCTGTATAACTGCTCCTTCATATATACAATTCAACACAACAGAAATCTCTGCTTTTTCTAATTGACGATATATAAGTAACAATGTTTCATATATTGCAGTATTAACCTTAAAAGGGATCTTTTGTTTACTTGGCTGAAAGAAGTTTTTAAAGTCATCAATAGTCCTTGACATATGTCTTACTTGATCCATGATATGCTTTACAGATTTTACTATATATTGTTCATCAAGTTCTCCATGCAAAAATGCGTCACCCATATCCTGAGCTATAAGCGATACTGAGCTAAGAGGCTGTTTCCATTGATGAGTAATGGCTTCAATCATCTCTCCCATTGCAGCCATTTTAGACTGATGAATCAACATCTGTTCCTTTTGCATCCTCAATTCAATCTCTCTCTTCACTCTATCTTCAAGGTCTTTATTTAAAAGATCAAGAGCATAGGTCTTTTCCTTAAGAGCATTCTCAATAGTCTTTAGCTCAGTTATATCACGCATAACTTGTACTGAACCAAAAACCGTTCCATCTGGATTAAGCATAGGGGTCACGATAACATGAAAATAAGCATTAAGACGATCATCATAAATCTCCGTCATATGCTCCAAACTATCTTTGAGCATCTGGTTATGAGGGCAATTAACTATTGGTTTATCCATATTATGAACAAGTTTATAACATGTCTTATCTATTACCTCATCAAGCGTAAGATCCAGCTTAACTGCCATTGCTTTATTCATTCTAACAATCTTATAGTCATTGTCAATCAGCATTATCAGATCAGAAATCGTATTAAAGGTTCTTTCCCACTGCTCCTTTGCCCGAATGTTTTTCTCATTAAGATCCTTTAGACCTTGAACTAATATCGTCAAGGTATACACAACTATCAAAGACACAAAAAAAGCCGTAATAAAACCTGTAATCAGATAGTCATCCCTTATATTTCCATAAAAAATAACACTCATTATAGAGACTATTAATGTAGTAAAAAACTCTGACACAAAGATTGATATTCCAAGAAGATACCATTGATTTATATTTATAAACGTATCGGTAATTATTTTATTAAAAAAATTTATCATTGTATTCATAGCTCTATCCTAAATTCACAGCCACCATCAATATTTCTTACAGAAAGCGATCCGTTCATACCTTCCTCTATAGTAATCTTTGCCATAAAAAGACCCATTCCATTTCCTTTCTCCATATCTTTAGCAGTAAAAGATGGACCAAATATCTTATCAATTAGATCTCTGTCAATCCCTCCGCCATTATCCATTATAGTTATAATAATCCTGTGAGTTGTATCGTCTTTATATAATTTAATCTTAATAATTCCTTCAGAAATAGCTCTTCTCTCAAATGTATCCTTAGAATTGGTCAGAACATTAAAAATTACATGGGCAAACTCATTTGAATATCCTTGAGCAGTTAATTGAGGGTCTAAGTCTTTTTCTATAATAATGCCATTGCCTGTGATGTATCCAGAGATAAGCATTTCTGCTTTATTTATCTCCTCTGCAATATTAAATTCTACAAATCTTTTATCTTGGGTATAAAAACTCCTGAAATTATCTATTGTTTCTGATAATTTTTTGAGTTCAGACATGGCATATCCCACTGAGGCGCTGAGGTATTTTTCATTTAATTCACTATGTAGATAAGCATCTTTTATGTCCTGAATTGAAAGCCCAATTGAACATAAAGGCTGTCTCCAATGGTGAGATATATTCATAAGTAATTCTCCCATTGAAATATTACGAGACTGCTCAAACATTAATTGATCTTTAATCCGATTTTTAGCAAGCTCTTCCTCAACCTTTTTTTGCAGATTTAGATTGATTGTCCTTATTTCTTCTTCCATCTGTTTACGTTCTATTGCAACAGAATATATTGATGCCAAACGTTCTATAATTGACAGATCTCTTTTTACATAATCCCTTGAGGAGTTTGCAAGAGATATTTGACCAATTATCTTATCGCCTGATCTTACAGCTACAGAAAGAAAATTAAGCAGCTCTATATGCCCATCTGGTACGCAACCCTTATATGACTTATGCCCTTTTGGATTATTAGTATAAAAACTCTCTCCAGTATTTAAAGAATACCCCCACAAGCCATTATATCCATTCATACCTTTTGGAAATATTGCAGTTTGATGTTCCATTGCTACCTTACAGATATTACCCATCATATCAGTAAGATTAATTGCGACATTGTCTCCATTTTCGTCTAATAAAGACGCATAACCATGCTCACTTTCTGTCAATTTCAAAGATTCATCGTGTACAATTTTTGAAATAGCATATTTGTCATATTTCGAATTTAAAAGGGCTTCAGTAACCTTTGCAACTGAAGATTGAAACGCAAGTTCCTGTTTAATTACATTTTCTAATTCTGTCTGTACTGTAATATCTAAAATAGAGCCTCTTATCTTGACAACCTTCCCATTTGAGTCTAAAACAGGGTCGCCGATATTCAGGATTGTTTTTACAGTATTATCTGGCCGGCTTATTTGAAGTTCTAATCTATAGGGCTTTCCATGCTCAACCGCTTCCCTAACTGCGTTATCAAAACGATTATAATCATATGGGAGAATAAATTTTTTAAAATCCCTATAGTTAATTACTCCAATTTTAGGATCAAGCCCATAAATTTTATACATCTCAAGTGACCAAACAGATTGCTGAATCACAGGATCATAAGTCCAAGTGCCAAAATGCGCCTTATTTTGAGCCTCAACCATGTCAAGTTCTTTTTCTTTAAGTAATGCTTCAGTTTCTTTGCGGGTAATGATTTCAGAACGCAGCTCGTCTTCCAACTTCTTCCGCTCAGTAATGTCTTCTAATATGGCTATAAAATAATCAACCTCATTGTTTTCATTGCGATTACAGTTTACCAAAAGAGTTGTATATATTATTGTACCGTCTTTACGAATAAACCGTTTATCTAACCTATAACCATTAATCTCGCCTGCAAGTACTTGGTTAAACTGTAATATGTCTATTTGTAAATCATCAGGATGGGTTATTTCAGCCCATGTCATATTGATAAGTTCATTTTTAGAATATCCCAACATTGCGCACAACTGATCATTAACGTCTATCCAGCCCTTTTCAGGCGATGTTATAGCAATACCAATAGTTGAAAACTCAAAGGCGGTATGAAATTGCTGCTCTTTTTCAATAATTTTTTTCTGATTATTTTCAAGTAATTCCCTTGATCTGCTGTTTTGCAGCGCCACTACAACATGCTGCCCAATTGCGAAAGACAACTCCGCATCCCTTGATGTAAATCCTCCATTTTTATTAGCCAGATACATTATTCCAACGACCTTAGAATCTATCTTTAAAGGAACAAACATTACATTCTTAATATAAACATGACCATCCGTCAAGTATTTCATCCGATCACTTTTTGAAAAATTATTTTCATATACTACTGTACCAGTCCTGTAAACAGCATCCCATAATCCCCTTATCGGCAAAGGTAAATTTGTATCAGCCACACAAGGAAACTCAACGGAATCAAAAAATAATACTTCATCTAAACTACCGTCTGAAGACATTAGCGCAACATAACCCTCAGCAGCGTTAGTAATATCCTTGCAGATATCAAAGATCTTCCTTGATGAAATCACAAAATCCTTATATTCAAATACTGCGGATGCAGCCTTCAAAAGAGCATTTACTTCAGCCTCTGAATGCTGTCGCCTTAATCTCTCGTTTTTTAATTCTTCTGTCAGTTCAGTAATCTTCTTATCAAGTAATTCCATAATTTTCATTAATCATTTCTAAAGTTATCAAAAACTCAGCTCCTCCGTCCACATTTCTAACCATCAATGAGCCGCCCATATTCTGTTCAATAATAGTCTTTGAGATATATAATCCAATTCCAGTACCATCACAGCCTTTTGTTGTAAAATACGGGTCGAATATCTTATCGATAATCTCTATCGGTATACCTCCACCGTTATCTTTTATTTTCAGAATCACCTTATTGTCTGCCTTTGAAAACTCAATTAGAATCTCTCCAATTGCAGCATCTTTATTTTGTGCCCTATGTCTGATGATAGCATCACGGGCATTGCTGAGGAGATTTAATATCACCTGCTTAAATTCATTTTGATACCCTATGACCATTATTTCTGGCTCACATGTACATAACTCTGGATACCTGCCCTTATTTGATCTAACGATTACATCATAATTACACTTCATGGCAATCTTGATACCACCCTTAAATAACTGATCATAAATCAAATATATCACTTCAGAAACTGTAGAGTTGAGTTTAAAAATCACCTTTTCTTTACTCGGCATAAAGAAGTTTCTAAAATCATCAATAGTTCCTGACATGTGCATGACCTGAGTCATTGTGTCTTCAACAGTTTTAGATATATAATCTTTATCTAATTCTCCAAACTCAAAGGCATCTTTCATATCTTGAATTATCAAAGAAATAGCATTTAGAGGCTGCCTCCATTGATGAGCTATAGCGCCAATCATTTCACCCATAGCAGCGAGCTTTGACTGTTGAATCAATATATGTTCCTGTGTCATACGTTTATTAAACTCTTCTTTTACACGCTGCTCAAGGGTCTTATTTAATTCTAGTAATTGCACTTCCAAACTCTTGCGTTCTGTAATATCATGAATTATTGAAAATAAGTGATTTTTTCCTCTTGTAAAAATAGGACCTGAATAAACCTCAACATCACGCAATTCACCGTTTGAAAGCCTGTGTTTGAATTCAAAACGCTCGGTTTGATTAGATGCTGCCCCATTCATCATATTATATAACTCTGACCTTGGTAATGTATTAATATCACTTATTTTCATAGTGGTTATCTGATTTCGAAGATACCCATAGAAGCTGCAAGCTCGATTATTAGCATCTATAATATCAGCAGTCACAGGATCAATTAAAAGCATAATGGACTTACTCTCTTCAAAGAGATTTTTATAACGCTCTTCAAGTTCTTTTAACTGCTTATGTTGTATAATTATATTTTCGTAAGAATCAAATAGAAACTCAAACAATCGTTGATAACTTAAATCAACTATATGACTCTTCTCATTAAGAGTTACTGTATATTGAACTGATTTTTCTTTAATTGAGTGTTGGGCAATACCTATTTTAGATGAATTAACTATGAGAGTATTAATTTTATTTATAAGAAATTCCTTTTCAAATGGTTTTGAGATAAAGCTGTCAGCCTTTGACTCAAGGCCTTTAATAATATCATGTGGTTCAATTAATTGAGTAAGCAGGATTACTGGGATATGAGCAGTATTTTCATCAAGTTTTATCCTGCGGCATAATTCATACCCATCCATGATTGGCATCAAGATATCAGATATAATAATAGACGGTTTTGTAGAAGTGATTAATTCTAATGCCTCTTTACCATTAGCTGCGATAATAATATCAAAGCCTGCTAACGCTAATATATGCCTAAGCATTTCTGCTTCAATTAATATATCTTCAACAATTAATATTTTATAATTAGACTGCATCTAACACCATTTGACAGACATTTTTGGACAAATATCTAATTGAATCAATTGAATTATTATATCATGTTGAAACAATAATTCAGAATGTAAATTATTCCTTACATAAGGTATGCTTTTTAATATCGTATAATTAATGGGTTCAAAGGGACGAGTCCCTTTGCGGGAGCTTGAGGGCAGAGCCCTCATTCTTTAGAAAAATTGGCGGGAGAGTGTGGGAATCGAACCCTTTGTTAAGATATGTTAAGTTAGTGATTATTAATACTTTTTTTATCTTTAGCTTTATCTTGGGGACACTCTGGGGACAATTTTAATGTTACAATCCCGCCATCTAATACCGCTCTTGTTGAATCTAAATGTGTGTGCATATAACGATTGGTCATATTAATATTGCTATGACCAAGTAATTGTTGAATGATAAAAGGTGATGTGCCGCCATTTGCTAATTGAGATGCAAAACTATGTCTAGTTACATCATATAATCTAATATTATCACTCAATCCAACCTTCATCCTTGCTTTATGCCAAATATTTGCAAGCGTATCTTCCGCATAATGCCCACCTGTCCGTGGATTTATAAAAAGAAATGCTTCTTTATTTAACATATCTTCTATAGATCGAGCATGAACATATGACAGCATTTCAGAATGTAGAGGAATTAATAAACTTTTTGCACCTCTACCTTTTCTGGTATTCCTTATTTCTTTACGACCAGACCATGTCGAGTCAATTAAAATAGTTTTATGTAAAGAATCATAATGTTTTAACTTTAAAGCTCGTACTTCACCAGGTCTACAACCATGCAACATAAGAAATGCAAAAATTGGACGGTCACCTTCAGGGATTGCATTTAAAATCATAATTTGAGTTTCACTATCAACCCAAGACCATTTTGACGGGTTTATTTCAATTTCTTTGGTATTATAATTAATTCTATTTTCAATAATCTCAAATTCATACAACCAATTTAAAAACACTCTAAAATTATTAATATAATTCAATAATGTTTTACCCTTAATATCTTTCAATTCAAGACTATCCTGATATTGCTTTATATCAATCTTATGAATATCACGAACATCTGTATTACCAAAAAACGATTTATGAACTTTAACAAACAATTTATATGCTACATGATAAGAAGGTTTAATTGATTTCAATTTCTCGTCTAAAAATTTATCCAGTAATTTTGAAGCATAATATTTTTCTTGTTCTGCTTTTTTATAATTAATGGGATCAAAAGTCTTATTATCTATATCAGCTTGAATAATTGATAAAGTTATGAGAGCCTCATTATAAGATGTTAGCAGAACTCCCATTTTTGAAGAATATAGTTTGAATCTATTACCTTTCCATGAAATGTCTACAAAATATCTATCTGGTATAGTTTTATGTTCTTTACAGGCAAGACAAGGTTTTCCTTTTATTAAAATCTCTGCATAAGGCTTTTGACAAATAGGGCATTTTTGTTTAGTTCTAATCTTGCCAACCATACATGACTCTCCTTTGTTATTTATAAAATAACGAAGAGCCTCTTCAATTGTCAATGCCGTTTTGATTTTTTCTTCCACATCAATCCTTGATATTAAGACCAAAACCCTTGCAAAATAAGGATCAAGCCTTAATAAAAATAAATTGTTGCAATATTTTAAGCCCGTAAATATTGCGGAAGAAATTTGAAAGGAGTGATACTCTGAGGTCTAATTATTTCTTAATGTCTAAATTGTGGGAGTATGTCCCTGTACTACTAATAAGATGGCAATCAGCGCTTCCTGATTCCGTTTATATTTAACCATAAATTAATAACCTCTGTCAATTGAGAATTTAATAAAATGATAAAAATATTCATCTTGCGACATTATCACTCATAAGTTCCTCCCATTAGTTTTAACCAGTATCGGTAATATTTTACGTTTTATTTTGAGTCCAATTTATATGTTATAGGTACTGGACTCTTTCCTTCATAAATCCTTGATTTATAAGGGTTTTCATTAATATATTGTCTGCGAAGATTGATCTTTTTTCGCTTTTATTAATCGCTGATAATTAACATTATGCCTTAACATCTGTAATGTATTATATTGAGTATTTGAACCTTATAAGTATCTCAAATGTATATCTTTGAACAAAACAATATAAAAATTAAAGATAATTAAAAAAATTGCTACCTCAATATTCTGATAAACAAGCTTCTATGATAAGTAGACGCCTAATTATCATTATCTTTAATCCCACCTCTATAAACATCTAAAGTTATCAAAAACTCTGCGCCTCCAGTGATATTTCTGGCAGTAAATATTCCACCCATGTTTGTTTCTATTATGGTTTTTGACATGTAGAGTCCTAATCCAGTGCCTCCTGAAGATTCTTTTGTTGTATAGTATGGCTCGAAGATTTTTTGTATTATTGCCGCTGGTATTCCCCCGCCATTATCACTGATTGAAACTATAATTTTGTTTTTATTTTCAGAATTTTTTATACTAATATTTATTTGTCTCTTTATTTCAAAATTTAGATTTTTTCTTGAAACAAGAGCATCTTTTGAATTATTTAAGATATTAAGTATCACCTGCTTAAACTCATTTGGGTAACCTTCTGTAAATAATTCAGCCCCTTTATCAGTTATTATGGAAACATCTATATTGTTAGAGATAAAAATCTTTTTAAACATTGAAAATAATTCTTCTATGTTTAATTGTACATCAAATATAATTTTTTCCTTTGAAGGTTTCAAGAAATCCTTGAAATCATCTATTGTATTTGACATAAATGAAATCTGCTGCATAGATTTATCAACTGAATCCTTAACATATTTAAAATCCATTTTGCCTAAGGTATAAATATCTTCAAAATCAGAAATAATTATAGATAAAATACCCAATGGCTGTCTCCATTGGTGGGCTATTAAACCTATCATCTCTCCCATTTGTGCCATCTTGGATTGTTGAATCAGTAATTGCTCTTGTTTCATGTGATTATCAATCTCTTCCATTACACGTTGTTCCAATATTTTATTTAATTCATTTAATTCTTCTTCCAATTCTTTTTGTTCTGTAATATCTGTTATAAAACCCTGCCAAATAATTGAACCATCTTGATCTTGTTGAGGGATAGCATTACCCAATATCCAACGTATTGTACTATTGGCATATAATATGCGTGCCTCATGTTGCCAATGTGACATATTCTTAGCCGATTGTTTTAAAGAAATGAAAGTCCCTTCTAAATCATCTGGATGTAAAAGGTTGAATACTTTGGATGCATCTTCAGTGACATCTTCTGGATCAATATTGAAGTACTCTTTGAAGGCAGGATTTGCAAAAGGAAAACAAAAATTTCCATTTGGACATAGTTTCAATTGATATATAACACCAGGCGAACTGTTATATATTTTTTGCAAGATATTGAATATTTGTTCTTTTTCCGCTTTGATACGTTCAAATATCTCGTTTTTCAAGTTATAAGTTAGTTGCTTTTATTTATCCAGAGCTTTTGTAGTCTATTTCTTAAAAAGTGTGCCCCATTGTCAAGACAAAAAATCATGTCAATAGTTATGAATTATGATAGCATAAATTATAGATTTTAGAGAATAAATTAATGTGTATAGGGATGAACTGGCAATATTTGGCTTCGAAGCGTTAAGATCAAGAAGTAGAATTCGCAATGAAAACGCTTGATTACAAATAGTAAATTAAGAAGTTGCTAAGAAACTGCTATTTGATGGGATTCTGTATTAGAGTCTTCAATAATCATCTTATATCTATAAGGGTTTGCAAAGTTTTTTTACTGCGATGAAATTTGGAATCCCGCACTAATCTACAGGGATTTTGTAGTTCAAAATATTATAGACTGTCATAGGATACCAGGCTTTTCCATAGGGTTTGTAGCCCTCCATAGTCAATGTCTTTGCAATGGATCGGAAGCTCTGCCCTTGTTCATGTAATTTCTTAATAAGTGCTTTTATCTCCTGTCCTTTTTCATCAATTAAAAGCGTCTTTCTGTCTTCAGAAAGCGAGTATCCATAAGGTATTTCGCCAATATATTTACCATTTTTTATCATGTGATGCATTGCGTCAGAAGTCCTTTCAGAGATTACATCACGCTCCATTTGCGCAAAAGAGGCAGTAACATTCAGGAAGAATTTACCCATTGCCGATTCTGTATCAATCTTCTCTGATATAGAATGAAACGCAACTTTTTTATTATCAAATAACTCAAGCAGTTTAAGCGTATCCAATACTCGGCGGGATAAGCGATCCAACTTATATACAACAATCGCCCCAATAGACTTATCATTTGCTTTACTTATTAATTTTTGAATGCCCTCTCTTTTTAGATTCTTGCCGCTAAGCCCAGCATCACTTATGATTTCTACTAATTCAAGATCATTAAGTTGACAGTATCCCTCAATTTTTGCCTTCTGATTATCTAAGCTGATGCCATCTGTAACCTGCTCGTTTGTTGAAACCCTAATATAACCAATTGCTTTTATCATAATAAAATACCTCCAATTGATTTTAAAAACCTATTAGAATATATAAATGTATAACAAAACTCCCTGCTTTACGGTTTTTAAATCAATTGAAGAGATATTTTTAGCCCGTGTAATAAATATTCTATCATGTGTATTTACATATAAATTTTCGTAGTATCCTTAAATATAAAGGTCAGACTGACTGGGTTAAAGATTCTATCTCATCAATTTTAGAAAAATGGTCAGTATTATAGGTATAAATTCTTGATACATTATTTGAAAGCATAGTGGCGATTAATTGAAGATCGAAAATCTCTTAACCTTTAATACTATATTTTCTTTCCAAGTCTATAAGTTTTAATAGAGTTTTTTCGTTAGGATAAATTTTAAAAATATTTTGTGCTTTAAAATATTTCTCGATTTCCTCTAATGCCTTTTGAGGCTCGATTGGATTAGCAGTTCTTTTTTGACTTGTAACTACAGCAAAGAACTCTAAAAGCACTTGTGGTGTGATAGAAAGTTGGGTCTCTCCTTTTAAACCATTATCCCTTAGTAATTTTGACGCTGCATGAAATGGAGATGTTATATCAGAGGCATAAATGAGGATATTTGTGTCTAATAATATCATTATCAAAGATAGTCGTAAATTTCAATCCTTGTAAGATCGCTTTTAACCCCTAAAGGGAAAGTGCCAAATTGAATATCTTCTTCTTTGTTATAAGATTCAAGAGCCTTATTATCTATATCTGGTTCAATCGTAATAGTGAATGTCTGATTTGGAGTGACTTTAAGTCTTTCCTGCCATATCTTTGGCAATTCACTGCCTTTAATATGTTCTAAGATTGTCGCAGACATATTAAAACCTCCATTAAGTTGAATAAAATCTTAACTAATTATATTATAAAGTATTTTGTGATAATTGTCCACCTGTCCTAAAACTGGGGGTAGTAGTAATATTAAAACATATAAGTGGCATAGATAAACTATACGATAAGACTTTAAAATTTCCAGCCTTCTTTAACCATAAAACCTTCAAGGTTCATATAATTAATGTTAAAATAATCACAGACATTTGGAATTCTTGGAGCATCAAGAGTTTTAATTTTCTTACTCTCTTCTGTTACAACACAGCCATTTTTTATTTTAGCTGAAGCAATAATAAAAGGATCTGCAATTGGTTTATTTCTAAGTCTTGATTTCTGATTAACTAAATCCAAAAAACGTGGAACTTTAAAAATATCTGCAAGAAATATTGTTTCATCTTCATCTGGTATAAGAAAAATATTTTTATTTAATTTACACCAGTTAAATAAATGTGGCTTAGTTATCCTTTCATCAATCTCACCAAAAGCCTCTTTAACTGATAATATTTTATTGTTTTGGACAAAATTATTAAATACAATCCAAAAAGAAGGAAATTGATCTGGATAATAATTCTGCAAAGTAAGAAGCGAACTAGTATCAAATATATAAACCATTTACTTTAACCTCTTGAAAAAACAACTGATTCAATTTTATCAAGATTTATTGCCTTAATGTTTAGACAATCGCTAAGTTGTTCTTTTGTTACACGCCCTTGATAATATTTGCTGAATACTAAATTTAAAAAATGTGTGCCTAAATATACAGCCTGTGTAGCATAATAATCACCGCCTCCACCTTTACTCTTTTTTCCCTCTCTTTCATTAGAATATTGCCCTACTTTTAAAGAATAATACTTATGATTGATTAGTCCTTTATCTAAAAATCTTCTTAATATAACCTCACAGCTTACTTTATATCTATTTGACAAATCTAAGATTGATTGATCATCAGGGATATTATTATCAATATTTTGCTCAAAATCATCATTTGGGACAAGAAACTCTCCAGCAAACCGATTACTAAAAATCTCTATTTCTTTAGATTCACCTTCTAAAAAATCAATATATCCATCATCTTGTTTAGTAAGACCATTCGCATTTAATAAAACATGCGCCAATTCATGAAAAAGTGTAAATATTTGCCTATTAGCAGATACACTATTGTTTAAATAAATAATAGGGAAGATTTTATCAGATAAACAAAATCCACTAACTTCTTTTTGTTTAATTGAATTTTTAAAAACAAAAACCCCTTTATCCTGAATTGCTTCACGCCAAATCTTTAGAGCATCTTCATTTTTTTTCCATTTAATTTGGTCATCTATGGAAATCCCTAAATATCTTCGTACAATTTTCACTAAATCAGATATTTTCATATGCTTATCAACAGAAATATCTTTAAAGATTTTCTCTTCAGAAGGGTTAATTCCATCAGTAAGTTCACTAAGTGAAATTTGCATTACCTTAGCTTTTCTAATAATAAATCGAGTATCTGGAGTAAGGTTTTCAATTTCAAATAGCGGAAGGGTTCTAAAGGACTGTTTAATTTCAGGCTCATCAGGTGGCTCTGGGAAAAAAAATAGTGCAAGAGGTCGCTTATATATTTTATAGGCTAAATTCTCAAGTTGTGAATAAGAAGGTGATGAGAGACCTTTTTCCCAGCTAATAACCAAATCTATAGGTTTGTTTAGAATATCAGCAACATCTTTCTGCGAATACCCAGCAGTTTCTCTTGCCCATTTAAGGACATCAGGAGTTACACCTTTTACACCTTTTACACCTTTTACACCTTTTTGCATAATGATGCCCCTTTAAAATATCTAAACTCAAGAGAATACGTTCACCTCTATTATCTAATATACCTTTTATTTTTCAATCTCGTCAATATGCGCTCTATCCAACATTATAATCCTATATTGGGTCTATTCCGTAGAGTAATATAACTATGAGTTACAGATTGAAAAAGGCTATTTAGGGACGTTTAATACTTCAATGGTCAATAATGAAGAGTCTTAATTATTTAGTATAGTAGCTATATCAACTTATTGGTGTTCCATTCAAAGTGATGTTTTTCCTTCAACTAAAATTATTATAAATGATAAAATAGCTTAGATGTCCCTAATTATCTAAATTATTTACCAACCAAGAACTTATTGATTATAATATGTAGATTTATCTAATTGTCTTAGTAAATATGAAATAAAACTTAGCATGTCTAAACAATCTTCTTTTGATATTGGCCAATCTAAAGCAGGCTCATGTGCGGTTGGATTTCTTATTGCTTGCATAAGTCCAGCAGATAAAAATTTGATGCCTTCTTGAATATTCTTATCTGTATCTGTTTGACAAGATGTAACCTTAAGCACTCCATTAGTTGTCCATGCTTCCATCATCAATGCAACCCCATCTTTATTAGATTTAGCTTTTTCTTTTACGAGTTTGTTATAAGTTTTTACTGCTTCAAAAACAGCATGAAAATAGTTGCATTGTTTGTATAGCTTACTACAGTGCTTATGTATTTCGCTGTGTAAATTACGGTTGTTAAAATCAGAATTTATTTGAGATTTATTTTTAACAACTTTATTAACAATTTGATCAACATCATTTTTTTTATTTTCAGGTGTTATTAAATTTAAAAAATCAAGAAGTTGTTGATTTCTTATGTCAGATTCCATATTTTGTTTTGCTAAGGTTAAAATCCAATCGTAGATTAATTTTGCTCTTTCAGAAGAAATTGATTAATTAGGAAATTTTTCACATTCAAACTTAAAAATAGATTTTCCTGCTCTATCAATTTGTTTAACTACAGCATCATATTTCAACAGATCGCCTACTTGTAACGCTATATATATGTAGTCCATATCTTTTTAACCTTCCCTGCACATTATAAAGTGGCTTGCTGCGTGCAATAAATATTTGTCTCTTTTATTTTTGCTTCCTTTACTTAGAGGTAAGAGAACATAAATTATAAAAAAATATCGATTCCTTTTCCCATCCGTAATCGCAATCTCCTCTTGAATAAATAAATCAGAGAATGTAATAAAAATAGTCACGCAAATTGGAGTTTCTTCTCCATTGGTTTAAGGCCATTCTTGAACACGTGAGACGCTTTAAATACTTCTACCCCAATGAGTTTGCCGTTGTTGTTAAGTTCCATATTTACGCCAGTCTCTAATTCAACGACTTCTGCTTCTTCGCCCTCTTTTGCAAGGTATAGGATGTCTTCTTCCTCATCATAATAAATCTTGAATCCTTCCATTATATCAACACCTTCTTCCAGATTGAATACGTTTTTCTTTTTACCCTTCTTTTAATGGATGTATAGTCAACAACTTAACATCCATATCCTCATATTTATATGCTACCATTACATCTCTCTATTTGTCATATATTATTGTCTTCATTACTGCGATTGTATGCCCTGTTTCAGAGTCTATAAATCGTTCTACTACATTATTATATATTTCTTTTGGCAAGTCATAATTAATATTCCGCATAGTAATTCATGTTTCTATATGTTTTGAATATTCAACCTGCATTATTATCCTTTTCTATCAACAACTTAATCTCCTCTTTAGTGCAGTTCATACACTTTTAGCCTTGTTAATCCTATTCCAAAGAGACGGCAGACGGAGCGGTAGATTTCTTTGCGTTCATCTTCGGTAAGATTAAGGGCATCAAAACAATCTTGTCCAATTCTGCCCTACCTGATAATGGGTTTGTCAAGTAACAGTGCCTGATCTGATTCAATAAGATTTTACTATTGACAAACATAAGTAATTACATTTAAAATAATAGTATGTATGAGCGGTAAGACCGCTGTGGGTTGTCCATGATGTTCCCTTCCGTAGGTTGGCTAAGTCATGGCGTAACAAGCCTACAGGGCTCGCTCTTTTTTTATTTCTCTGGTAAGTAGATCGTATCATATCTTATTTTTCTCTTGAATATATTAAACCATTCATAATCATGTTTTTCATATTTTCTAAATATTCCCCAAGAAAACGCATCAACAGCTTGAAGTCCAAAATTCTCGTGAGATGTATAGTGGTATATTTCAAGCGGAACAATCGGGTCAATACGCCCCTTAATATGGCGTATGATGTAATCGTTAAATTCTACGATTTCTTTTTTACTTTTGCTTTTATCAATAATTACTTGTATGCGTAGCAAAGCATTTTCAAATGGAATTTCATCAAGTACGGTTCGGGTGATGAAATTGTAAACTCTATCTTTCTGTTTTGTGAGACTGTCATACACACGCCTCTTATTCAAGGTAACTGAATATATATCAAAGGGAATATCTGAAACTTGCTTGTAAAAATACTCTTTAACTCTTATTGAGTCCTTAGCGCCCTTCATTTCCACTTGTCTTTTTGGGAGTTTCCTTTTAAGGGTCTTCTTAACTGCATTAATCAACCTTCTATTATTCTCAACGCCCTGAACAGTCAAGACGGTAATGGTGAAATAATTTGAGGGGTTTTTTGCAAAAAAATCAAAGCCTAAATCCCCGCTTTCATCTATGTATAAATATAACATTTATATTATATTTCCTTTATAACAATATTAATCTTTTCATTTAATAGTAGAGATAATCAAATATAATTTCAATCTATTCAATATCATTAATTACTTTGGCTTTAACGTCAGGCATTGATTTCATACGGCGACTCTCAATTTCATAAATTTCAGCTAAAGTACAGGGTATTTTCTCTAACAACTTTAATAGATTATAGCCAATAATAATTTTAATATCAGAGTTTTTTGCATTTGAAATAGCTCTTGATGATAATTTTCCATTTGTAACTAATACAAGTTCAAATAAAACTTTATCATTAATCTCTTTCAATAACCTTCCACTATAAGTATCTAACGCATTATTCATTTCATCTATAACGTCATCATCTATTTTAGCATCCCAGCTTGTATGTTTACATTGTATAAGCCTAATATGTTTTTTATCAGTAGAAACTACATCAATACCCATATCACCTGAATAAGGAGTCAATGTTGTTTTCAAACCGCTCTTTTCTTCTATTAAAGCTATTAAAGCCTCAAAGCTATCTCCAGTCAATAATCGGATGTCTTCATTTGTCAGAGGATTAACCTTAATTGATTCATTCTCATTCAATATTATATCCAAAAGTTCCGTTTTATTTGTTCCTTCATCAGGCATAGGAGTTAAAAAATCAGATGCCATTTTCTTTCTTTTTTCTATCAAGTCATCCAATTTTTCATCAAAGGTCTTAAATACTCCATTTGGGTCTTTTGCTATAAGATAATATACATGAACATCTTTTTCTTGTCCTATTCTATAAACTCTATCCGTTGCTTGACCTTCTGTTGCAGGATTCCACCACCTGCCATAATGAATAACATGATTGGCTTCTTTTATGGTTAGCCCTGTCCCAGCAACTTTTGGAGATAGGATTATTGCATTGAACCCTATAGAACTACAAAACTTGTCAACTATCTCCTTACGAATTTTAGTAGAATATAACGTAGAACCAGTCCGCTTAGTTCCCCCATTAATTATATCCACTTCTATTGAAAATTTAGTTTTTATTATTGCTTGAAGCATTTGCTGCATGTTTATATAAATAGTAAAAATAATGACTTTTTCTTTTTTTGATTTGATTTCCTCTAAGATTTCAATAAACTTCTCAAGTTTTGGTACTTTTTTACAGGTATCATTTATTTCTTTTTTGTCTATGTCACCTTTAAATTCTTTATTCAATAACATTGGATGCTGGTATAGTTTTATTAATAAAGGGAGAACATCAAATGGACGATTTCCTTTGCCACCCTTATTTACTTGATTTACAAAATCTTTGTGTTTTTCAACTTGATCAGGTGATAAATCACACGCTTTCTTATTCTCAATTTTCTTTGGTAAATCTTTTAATTCTGTCTTCTTATCTCTTCGTAAAACATATGCTTCTGGCTTTTCAAACAAAAGCCGGTTACGTAATTCATCAAGGATTTCTTTTTTAGTCTTTTCATCTGAAGCATTTGCAAATGGGCGTTCATAATTTTTTGAAAATTCTGCTGCAGTACCAAGAAATCCTGGTTGTACAAAATCAATAATATTCCATAAATCGCTTAATTTTGTTTCAACTGGCGTCCCAGTGCTGGCAATTCTAAACTTTGGAGTTAGAGCCTTTATGGCGTGTGAAATTTTTGTACTTGATGTTTTATATTCTTGAGCCTCATCTGTAACTACTACTGACCATCTATCCTTCATCTCACTAAAAGAAAGTTGATAATTAATTATGGTTTCATAGTTTGTAATTATCAACCTATATTTGCATAGTTCTTTAAGGTCAAGCACTGAATCACAAACTACTATGTCCCTTCCTTTAACGGCTTTTTTTTGGAACTCTTTAATTTTAGAGCCATGTAATATGGCATATGGAGTAAAAATACTTCCTTCTCCCTTAAAGAATGTTTTAATATCATTAGTCCATGTTTCAACTTCTAAAAGCATTAAAGGGGCGATAATAAGAATTGGATTCCAAGGAGGTGTTTTTTTATCAACATTTTCTGGAGAGATACCACCTCTGTCAATCAACCATGCAAGAAATGTTAATATCTGTAATGTCTTACCAAGACCCATATCATCAGCTAATAGACATCCACTGCGATTTAAAAGATAATTTGTTTGCAGCCAATTTAATCCTAATTTTTGATGTGTTTTAAGTAATTCTTCATTTAAAAGCTCTTTTGGTATGCTTAAATCATTATTATTTATTTTTTGTATTTTGACCCTTTCCTTTTCAGTCCGTTCTTCATATTCCAATTTATCTTCGTTCGTATAAATTAAAAGGTAATGATATTTTTTTGGGTCTTTTTTAGAGACAGAACTGGGTCTTGAAGGGAAAAATCCTTCAATAATCTCATTTATGCCCTGCTTTAATTCATCAGTTATAATAATTGTTTTACCGTTTAAATTAACCGTTCCTTTACTTGTTTCTTGTGCAACTTTCATATTATTATTAAATTTCAAGATCTCTTCACGATTACAAAATTTTATGTTTTCCGTTGTTCCATCATTATAAGTACATCTAATTCCAACATCAAATTTTTTGGTCTGTTTATCTTTTTCATTACTTGTGTTATAATCAAGATCATCATCAATAAAAAAACCACCAGTTCCATAATTAACAAAAGGTTGAGAGACAAAGGGAAAATCACCTATCCCTTTTACCCTTCCTCCATATTTACTTAAATCAATATCAATTGAATTTGCAACACCATCAAATGCTGAATGAGGGTTTGAAAGTACCTTTGCCTTTTCAAGCCCTCCAACATGCCTGACCTTTTGCATACGACGGAGGACTTCTTTTTGTTCATCGTTAAGTAATACCCTTACACGTCCTCCATCTGATATAGGAACAGTATATACTTCATTCACATCACCGCTTTCAAGAAATGCCTCTAACATACCTTCAGGAGGGACATTATCTATTTTAGGGACGAATGTAACTCTGCCATCTTTCTCATCAATAATATCAAGTCCAATCTTTGCTGGAATAATAACCGTTTGATCTTTAATATAAAGGTCTATTTCAGCCCCAATTTCTTTTGATAATCCTTTGATTTTTGAAAATGAAAGCAGAGCATTTTTAAATTTTTTCTGTTCTTCATCTGACAATAAGTTAAATTTCTCTATTTCTTCAATAAGAGTAAATGTTTGTTTATCAAGGCGGTAATATTTATTCCTATGTTTTAAAAAACAACCTATTCTTTCATAATAAATCTGTCCTCTACCCCAATATAAACGTATTTCATAATGAAACCCAGACATCCCCATTGAACCAGATGTTTTTAACTCAATAGCAAATGGAGACCATTGCACTATATTTTCAAAGGCATCAATATCATTATCTTCAAGTTCAACAAAACTATCATACGAAATTCTAATATTATTATCTTCATTAACAGCAATACCCATTTCCAACAATTGTGGAATAAGAGTCGGCAGTAACCGCCCAAGACGTGTAATTGGCTTTTCATAACTGCTATTATGACCTCTGATCCAAACTCCATAGGTCTCAGCAGTTAAAAATGTTCCCTCACATATTTCTTTTAATTGCCATGTCATATTTTTATTCTGGTCTTATGTCGTGTTGGGCTAAAATATTTCTTACGTTATCTTGCCAATGTTTAGATTCTGTATGACAAAATTTAACTATACACTTATCTTTGACTTTAAAATCTCTTTCGCTATAGGAATCCTTGCTCCTGAAATTAGGCATAATCTCTTTAAATTGAAAAGCCTCATACAGATATACTGCTCCTACAAAACTAAATTCAACAGCCACGATTGTGCCAAAATCAAGCAGCAAGACACTATTTTCATGTTTATTTTTAGTTCTACCGAGATGAGATATTTTTAATTCGCCCTTTTTAAAAGATTCTGACCTTTTTATTTTATTTTCATCATCTTGGCAGAGCATTATTTGAGAGTCCTTACAATTTTTCAAATAACCAAGCCAAAACCTGCGATCATGTTTATCGCTATCTTTAGGCAGCACATAATTAATAAAAAATTCAATATCCTCTTTTGCAAGCCACTGAATAAAACGGCTTCGCGCCTCATCATTATCCATTGTAAACCAATTTGTTTCATTTCGTGGCAAACGAGGATCTCCCAATCGGTTATCTGATTTTACAAAATTTATTAATATTTCTTTTGATGATTCATTGTTATTATAAAAATTATCAAGAATTAGAAATTTGATTATATGCCTAAATTGAAAATCTTCCCATAATTGCCAATGAAGAATTTCTGTAAACAAATATATAATTTTATTAGTATCCCTCATACATAAATTGACAGCATGCCAGATTGATTCAGAAAAATATTCTGTTTGTTCATCAACTGCCCATGATTCAAGATATTCTTTGATTTTATTATAATCTCTCACCATTTCATCAGCAAATAACTTATGACCTTCTAAACCTAAAATCATTTCTCGTGAATTATTATTCTTATTCCATTTATCAATAATTTTATGAGAGCCTTTTTTAAATCTAATTAACAGGCTTTTAACTATTTCTCTATTATCTTTGCTTGACTTCCATTTCATATGACAAGCCCTTACAATCCCCACTAAAGAACGAGGTCTAAGTGTTTCCTGTTTCTTATATATATATTCAAGGAATTCTTTGCTTGAAGCAATATCAGAATCCCAGCAGAGGTATCGTACTACACGTAAAGTAGGTTCTTCATCTTCACCTTTCAAATAATCTTTCCATTGCTTTAAATATTCAGGTCGGGGAGACTCAGGTTTAATCTCATAGCCATAGCATATTTTATCAGACTTCTCTTTTAATAGAGTTAAAACTTCGTCAATATCTCTCGATTCCTCTGTCTTTATTTTTTCCAAGAGCATATTTCGGCATGATTGAAGACGTTTTAAGATATCATCAAATGAAAGATCTGACAGATTAGATGTCATGTCTTACGTAACTCCTCTACAAGCCGTTGTTCAAGAGAACGTACCCTTATTTTAAATATTACCCTGCGGCTTTGCTCACAATTTTCTATTCCATTTACCTTAATCAACTCTGCGTTCCCTCTTCCACTTGCTGATATTAATTTTACGAAGTCATTTCGTATATTCCCGCCATTGTTCATTTTAGCTAAGATATTAAGAGATTCAGAAACTACTGCCATTGACCGTTTTTGACTCAAATCCCAATTATGTTGATCTGTTCCAGATGAATCAGTATGACCCTCAACAACAATTGAATTAATGTCCTCTTTAAATCTTTCATCACATACAATATTGGCAAATTTTGGTATAAATGTATTCAAAAAATTAATCCCATTAGAAGGAATTTCTGAGTGATCAAGTTTAAATTCTAAAAGTCCCTCTGGCACTAAAATTAATAAAGCAAGCGGGTCTTTTGGGTCAGGGTCAACCTTTACGCCATTTTGAATAAACTCGCTTAATTCTTTTTTTAATTCAAGCAGAATCGAATTCCGTTTAGTTTCGCTTTCTTCTTTTGCTTGATTTAGTGATACACATAAAAGCAGGATAAATATTACAGCAAGAGATGTCATCAAATCTGTAAATGAATTGGCTAAATCGCTTTGATTTTCTAAATTTGCCATTTTTTATTAGTTTTATTTATTTAAAAATTTATCCAATATATTATTAAGACCGTCTAATTTATCGTCCAATACATCAACTGTATTAGCTATTCTTTCTACAGCATCTCCAAAAAGTTTATTTGAGACTGTAGCAAGTTTTTCAAAATTACCTTCAATCCGTTTTGTATATTCTGTTATATTAGAATCTATTTCTGAAAGTAGTCCTTTTGCCAATAGATTAACTTTATTAAAAGTATCTCCGTATTCTGTCATGGAATTGTGGATACCTTCCCAAATTTCTTTCTGGTCTTCATTTGACCCTGCCAAACCTTCAATTTGTTCTTTTGTTAAATCAGCTATTTTTTCAAGTGATTCCTGATTATTATTAATTATATTTGCTACTTCATTCATTTGTTTAACGGCAGCACCTATATTATCTATAACTTGTTTTACATCAGTAGTAATCTTGCTATATTTATTAAGAGTATCATTGAATCCAGTAAGAGAGGATTTTAGAGAATTATTTAAATCATAGCTCAACTCTATCTGAGCCTGATGATTTTCAATTAATTTATCTGCTTTATCAATAATTTCTGAAACTGGTTCAGTTGTCTTTTTTGTATTTTCAATTAATACCTTTGTCATCTCTAACACTTTAAAAGAAAAATTATCTAAAGTACCAGTAAGTGAGGCAGTCATTTTATTTACATTTGAATCAGTTGTAATAGTAATTTTATCCATTAAATCGGATGAAATATTTGTTAATTTTTTCATTTGTTCATTATTATTTTGAACTGCTGAAGTAGACAACCCTGAAACTTGAGTCATAATATTTGCATTTTTTACAGACATATCATCAATCATTCCTTTGATCTTATTTATTGATAATTCAAAAGCTGATATTATTTCTTTGGACAGTACTTGTCCAGATTCTAATTGTTTTTCATTTGATTCTTTTGCAAGTTTAATATGCTTGCTCATATCTGACTGAGTTATCATAAATTGAGCCGTTATATTATCTAACATAGAGGATGTTTTTTGAAGGGCATTGGTAATTTTATCAAATTCATTATTAGTAGTGCCTGATAGAGATTTTTGAAAAGATTTTGCCATATCATTTATAGCTGAACTTATTGAGGTTTCAAGTTTCTCTAATAATGATTCTAACTGAGAAGTAATAACACTATTTTTACCCTTTTCATTTTCTTGTAATTTAAGATTAAGATTTTCCATAGTTATACTCATTTTATCAAGTGCTGGAGCAATATTTTCATTAATACTTTTACCTATTATTGGAGATAGATTTTCTATAACTTCTATCATGCGGTTTAATGTTGGGGTAATATTTTCACTAATTTTATCACCTAGCTTTAAAGCAAGGTCAGAAGAAAATAATTTTAAAGTATTTGATTGTTCAGCTATTTCCCTATGATTATCTAATGATACCTGCATAGGAGTAAGTCTTGGAAAAAGTTCATCAATTGCGGTTATAAGTTCTTTACGTCTTTTATTAAATTTATAAAAAAATTTCTTTTCTAACAATATGAAGATCGAAGCAGAAAACAAAGCAGCAACAGATGAAACAAATTTACCAGACAAACCCTCAATTAGATGACCAATTCCTTCAATTTTACCGTTTGGATCTTGTTTTACATCAAATAAGGCAACTAAAATAGCAAGAAATGTAAAGAACAACCCTAACCCCGTAACTAAGCCGGGGGTTGAGGCAATCAATGATTTATTGAAACGAGTAAATATTAATGATGTTTCGCTAAAATCAGAATCAGCACTCTCTGTAGCCCAAAATGAATCTTCAATAATTATCTTAGATTTAACTCGTTTTATTACTTTAGATTCCTTATATCTCTTCCAAGCAGAAGACAAAGAAGGTGTCTTTGAGAAAATATCTTCAATATCATTATATGTTTTTAACGACAAACCAATATTAGCATTTGGTTTTTGTAAAGATTTAATTTCTCTGATAACAGATGACCAATTTTTATCTTTATACAATAATCGCTTTACAATCCGAAATAAATACCCAAATGTAAATATTATTAACCCAAATGCTGCTACCCAAGAAAAACATGGAGCTGTAATACCAAAAATTGTCCATGTTTTTTGTAAAATTTCAATTAACCCCATAATCCCCTTTTAAATTAAATATGTAAAAAGTCATTTATTATCATTCATTTTTATATAATATCATAAAATTGTAAAATTAAACATTGAATTTCATATAAATGTCTCTTTAATTAAAGGAAGTATGCAATAGCAAGTATTCAGTTATAAAAATTATCAAATTTAAGTTAATATTATATGAGTTTTTAATTTATCGGTAAATTTAATGATTGCACTGCTGCTTTAACTGCTTCAAATTGAATTGTATAATAGTTTTTCCTGTAGATGACAAGCCAAACTCCTTTGATATATCAACTTTTATTGTAAGGATTACATTTATATATTTTTTGTTCTTCCTGTTTGTATACCAATTCAAAATATAATATCATAATTTGATATTTTTTATGGGTAAAAATGGTATTATGACTGAAATATGCTTGAAAACTAATTGTATAACTGGATTTATCAATATTAAGGAGAAAATTAATGAACAAATCTGAACTTATTAATGAAATTTCAACTTCAGCGAACATCACAAAAGCTGAAGCTGGCAAGGCTCTTGACGTAATGATTGACAGTATTATAAAGGCTACTAAAGATGGACAGAAAGTTACACTTATAGGATTTGGAACATTCTCTGTATCAGATAGAGCAGCAAGAGAAGGACGCAATCCGAGTACTGGAGCGAAGATTAAAATACCTGCCTCTAAGAGTCCAAAGTTTACCGCTGGCAAGGCTTTCAAAGATGCTGTGAATAAGAAGAAGGCTAAAGCTGAACCTAAAAAAGCAGTCCCAAAGTCTAAGAGATAGTGTCTTCAATTAATAATCTGATAAGGCAATATATCTCCGAGACAACGGAAGGTATTTCCCGTGCACTCACGCCATTTAAATAATACTGAAATAGGGATTTCTGTTCTGAATGCAAAAGGAAATACCTCTTCTTGTTTCGGAAAATAAATCGATTGTCAAATTAAATATAAATTATCCTTCATTTTATGCTCTGACCTTTTTAAGATAATTTATAGGTCAGAGCTTCTAATCAATATTACTAATTCACTCAGCTAATTTTTTATTTGCCATCTTTATCTCTTCCTTTCTTATCATTATAAGGATATACAAAATACCAGCATTAATGGCATCTCCTAATGCTCTATGACTACTGGTTTTTATATTTAAATTTTCCATTAATGTAGAAAGTTTATGATTCTTTAACTCTGGAAAAGTTTTTCTGCTCATGGGCAAAGTATCAACGATCTGATTGTTTAATGACATATCCAATTCTTTTTCTAAAAATTTGAAGTCAAAGGTTTTTATATTATGACCGACAAGATGATGATCACCGATAAAATCAGTTAGTTCTTCAGCTATATCTGAGAAAAATGGCGCATTCTTAACCATAGAATCATCAATACCAGTAATCTTTGTGGGATAATAAGGAATGGGTATTCCAGGATTTATAAGTTTATGAAATGTCTCTGAACGTCTCCCTTTTTCAAACTTAACTGCTCCTATTTCGATAATTTTATCTTTATTAATATCTACTCCTGTCGTTTCAACATCAATTGCAATAAAAAATGATAATATTTTATCATTGTTCATGTTTAAATCTCCTTTGAGCCATATAAGCTCTTATTATTTTTATGCGATTAATTTTAAAATCTGATCCCCAAATGCCTTATCAAGTTTTGCAATATTCTTGTCTACTAAATCCCGATGAAATTGTAAGATATAGTCTGAAATAGGCGTTATTTTCTGCCGACCTAACCTTATATTCTGAAATCTTTTACTTTTAATCCGCTTACTTACAAAATCCTTGCTTACCTCTAATATCTTCGGGATGTCCTTCCTTTTTACTCCAATTAGTAGCAAACAATAAACTATCTTAGTTAAAATCTCTATCTCCTCTTTACCTTCTCGATTGAGGTATTTAGAAAAATCCTCATAGTCAGCAATACTCTGAAGCTTATTATTGTTAGACCTGTTTTGTAGATATTTCTTATATCTATCCCGCACTGTGAGGAATTCATCAACAGTATTCCATGGAATAGTGTTAAAGACAATCTTCTCATACGTCTGCCCTTTATAATCAATCAAGGATGGTTTAATATCTATTGGATTCCGTTTATGGTCAAAGTCCATATTTTCTGAAACTTCTTGGCAGATCATAGTATAACTTTCTATGCCGTCTAAATAATCTTCAAGGTTGCTTGATCTCTTTTGGTTATATGTATTGTCAGGTTTAGCATTAAGAAATTTCTCAAAAAGGATACGTATAATGTTATCCAAATCTTTATCCTTAATCTGAAGCCCTCCTCGTGCAACTAAACGTGGGTCGTCTTTTCCAGTTTTATTGATATCTTCAGAAAATTTCTTCATTATCATATATCCCCTTGCCCTAAATGAAAAGGCACTCTCACCATAATGCTTAAGCTCTAAGACATTATTATCATTGACCCAATAGTCTCTGATCCATGAGGTCAATCGGCTTAAATACCCGACGCTCTTCATCTCATCATCTGTCAATCTTCTATTAATAAGAAATCCATCTGTCGTTACACTAGTGACTTCAACCCCATTATTTTGAAAATATAGCAGATACTCTCCAGCCAGCGCCCTTATGTATCCAGTAACAAATGCCGCTAGCATAGGGTTGTAAAGACTGCCATTTTGAGTATAGCGTTTAACGATTTTGTCTGCCTCAAAGGACTTCTTGATGTTGATAGAGTCATTGTTATATGAACTTTCAGCGAACTTGCCATAAATACTATTAACAGACAGCTTGTAGATAAAATTTTCTATCTCATCCTTGCCGTATTCCTTCCTTTTCATGATCTGCCTTGATACGATGAGAGGAATAGTCTCTTTATCCTTCCTTTTGTAAAGCCTACTTTCAAGGATTTCATATGATTCCAACATCTCATTTTTAACGGCAGTATATAGCTCCGTCCAAGTAATATATGTATCTCCTTCCAGAGGGAAAAGGAGTCCATATGCGGTTCTTACTGGAAATGCGGGATATTTAACCCAGTCAAAAAATTTGAACTTAACTCTTGCAAAACCGATTGATCGAGCATTAATTTCACTAATGTCCCAGACTTGTTTATAAACCTTCCAATCAACATCAGAGATCATTAAAAGAGCTGTCCCATATGCGCTTGCTAAATCATAATCATAAAGACATTTATCAGGATAATATCCGTAAATGAAAGTCTCATTACGCCCTCCGTGTAATGCTCGTTCACCGTCAAGTATATGTGGGGGTAAGCCTAAGACACTCCATCCTTTAGTCTTTTTAGAATTGAAATTAAACGCCATCCTTGCTGGAACTTCATAGCCTGAAAACTTTTCATATCCCAAAAACTGTTTATAGTTTTCTCTGCCTATCTCATTTCGTATAAGCTCTACTCCTATCTGACTTGAAGTCGTAATTTGCTTTTCAATTTTAAGTTGCGGGTCATTAGCGATTGTTTCATAGAATTTCTTGATAAATTCTACAGCAATAATGGAGTCGCCAATTGAATATTTCAAATAAAGAGCAAAATTATCTTTCAATAGGTCTTCCATATGAATGATATAATCACCCACATTGCCCTTTTCTATTCCTACATATTTACCTAGCTCTGAAAGCCCTGTATGAGATAATAGAAAAGTATCTCGCAATTCAAAAGCAATCTCAATTTTATGGCGATTTAAATCATAAAATGTTATTTTATCTGCGCCACGTGAAGCATAGCATTTCCCGATCTTGTTAAGCTTACTTACCCCATCTTCAAGAACGCTCCGCTTGAAGTCAGTTGAGTGCATCTCGGCAATGGAAAAATGACTGATGAAAATCATTTTTCCAATCTTACCCTTGATCTTTATCTCCTTTAAAAAATCGTATATAATTGAGACAATCTCCTTGATTGAAAGTTCTTCACCGTTAACAAGCAATACTAGTCCTATTTCCAAACCGTAAAACCAAAATTGGTAACTCAATACTTTATTATAATATCCGTCCTTTTCATCCATTGATTGGTACTCAGTATCAAATCCGATCCATAATTCAGTCGAGTCCAATTTATATGTTATAGGCACTGGACTCTTTTCTACATAACATGTTGAAATGAAAGGATTTTTTATTGGTTCAAGGTTGCGAAAATTAATAATTTTTCGCTTTTCTGTTAATTCAGTGCTGGAATCTTTAATCTTATAAATAAAAGTATTTTGCAGGTGATGCCCCTCTGTAAAAAAGGTCTGCTTATCTACATATACTTTTTTACCATTAACTATAGCAGGTAACAGGTTTATAGAATCATTTATTGCCATTGTAAACCTCCTTAAATGAAAAAGGGGCAGTTTTAAGGCTGCCCCTAAAATGGAATTACATTTAAAACTACTGCCAGTCGGTTGGGTCAGTTAAGGACATGCCCATCTCAATCCTGTACTCTTTGTATTGCAGTTCAGATTCAATATCGTCCTTTGCAAGCTCATAAAGTGCTTTAATTCTCTCTGAACTAACATAAAAAATATGAATATCATCAGGACTCACATCACTCAACTTAGATTCTCTTGCGTATCTACCAGAGTTTCCAAAAATAACTTTTATACCCTCCTTTACAATTTGACCAACTTTAAAGTCTTTACGTTTTTTACCTTTTGTAACTTGTTCTTGTAAAATTTGTGGACTCCCTTGATTCTCATATAAACGTTTGAATTTGGGGAGAGAAATATACATATCTTTTTTCCCATCAATCACATGCAACATTACAATATCTGACTTTGGAAAAGTGGTGACCTTTGCGATTGCGTTTGCAATCCTTCCATGTGTGGTAGTGTTACGTGGTTCTAATGATAAATCTGTTGTTGACATTTTTAATACCTCTGTGATAAAATTATCCATCTTGAAAAAATGGATGTTTGCTGACGGGACTCTACGAAAGCCCCGTCAGCGTTGTATTGCATTATGCTGCTCTTTTGCGCAAACTTAGTTCAAGTGCCGCCTCTAAATCCTTAACCAATTGCTGACTACTGGCTATCTTTGACCGAATTTCTGATGTAATATATTCAATGTCATCTATATCTCCTATCTTTTCAAAAACTTTTTCAATTTTTTCAAGCCCTTTTGTTATCTCTTCGATTCCATTTGACAAGTGTTTGATGCCAATATTATAATATGTACGCAGTTCTTGACCGTTCAAAATATCAAGTCCAGCTACCTTTATAGAAGCTGCAATTTGAACTGGAGGCTCAATTGGCATTTCTCCAAGCTCGTTGAAATTTCCCATAATAGGCGGATTCATAGTCTCTTGCGGCATAGATTGTTTTATCTCAGGGGTCTCAGAGTTTATATTATTGATTGGAATTTCTTTTGGCGTTTCAGCTGAGTCTTCTGGCTCATCTGACTTCTTTGTAATATCTTCTTCTGTGGATATTGGTATACGCTCAATTTGTACTAACTGAGTTATCTCAGCATTGATATTTTCCATTTGCGCTGAAGGTTGACTTAATTCCTTGCTTTTCTTTGCTGTTTTTTCTGCAGATATTTCATTTTTTATAGCTTCAATTTCCTTGATAGATAAAAATCCACATTCCTTCAATCTTTTTATCGCTTCATTAAAAACCTTTTTTGAGGTATTTTCAGATAAAAGTATTTCAACGATTGCTTTTAGTTCTTCAGGTTCTTTTCCTGTAGCCCAAAACGCAATGTTTGCGTTTATGGTCTCTTGCCTTTTATTAGATTGTATACAATACTGCGCGAATCTTATACTATTGGGGAACTCTGCTTCCAAATATGCTGTAAACAAACCATCACGACCTTTGCATGTTCCTTTGATCTTAAGTAAAATTTCTCCTATTTGTTGTTTTGTTGAGGTGCAAATGAACATGCGACTTTTTATATCAAAAGTCAACTCTGCTACTTCTTCGCGCTTTAATTGAATTTCTTCTGCTGTAATTGGCGTTGCACCTACTTTTACAGAATTCTCATTGTCCATATTATTATCTCCATTAAAACCTTGATTGTCCTCTACCTGAGGGCTGTATTATATGAGGTTATCATTACTACTGATACCTTATGATAACCTCTGTTATTACTATAACCATATTGGGATATGCTTTGTCAAGGATAAAAGGTATATTTGAAAAAAAAATATTTCTCCGATAGGAAAATCATTATATATCAGGAATATAAGGTTGTTTTAGCTTAGACATGGGAAAAATATTATTGGAATATAATTGATTTTTAAGGATGGCTGAACTCAGAATATTCATGAAGGGACTATCACCAAAAGGGTAAAAATGACTAAAATTTCATTTTGAGCGTAATATAAAATCTATATATTTCAATAACTTACAGGACTCCTTTCTTCTTTAAAAGTATCTTAATTTAACTGTGGCGACAGTCCCATTATGTTTAAATATGCTGGCTGGTAGACACTGTTTGGAATTATTTAGGATTATGTTATTTATATTGCTTAGTAATTTTTAATGTAGGGGGAACAATTTTATACAGCTTTTCTTAAAAAAAGGGGGATTATTATTTTGAAATTCTTATTTATCAGTATCATCTCCGTCACAATCTATCCCTTTCCCTGCGGCTATAATCTTATTCCAACCAACGCTTTCGCAATGACGATATAATTCTAACAATGTGGCTTCTCTTAAAAGAATATCTTGTTTTGTTTCTTTAGAGCGATTAATAATATAGTCTCTAAGCAGTTTTATATATTTAAGATCGCCTCTTTTGTCTCTTCGCCACCTGAGGATTGTCCCCATGCTGATTCCCAGTATATCTGCTATCTGTTTATTTGTAAGATTAAATTTATCCTTTGCCATTTTCAAAAATATGTTAGCATTTGTAACAATATCAATAGATTCGTAATGTTCTACTTCCATTTCAGGTATTGTGTTTTTCATTGTATCATCCTATTATTATTTTATTTATTATAACGTATATTTTATGCCTAAGAATATTGTTTTGTTTGATTTATAATTAAAATATAATAATTTCATCAAATATTTTATGCCCCATAAATGATTTTACTATATATTTTATCCTTTTATATATGATAAACCATCATTTATTAATAGATTATATCATAAACTTACTTATTTTGTCTACAAGTTGGCATATAAATAGCCATTTATCCTTAAAAAATCAAGAGAAATACCTCTTCTTGTCTTGGAATGGCAAGAGAGGATTCTATCAAGGTGTTAGTTTATAAAATTCATATTACTGAATTTATTCAAGTTCTAAAATTTTGATCTCCTGTACTGTACCTCCGGTCAGCCCTTTAAGGTCTCCGTAAATTCCATAGGTATTGTCAAGAACTCGTTGCACTTGTTTCTCTCTTTTAGCCCAGATAGCTTGATAAGCCCTTTTCTCCTTATCAATATCATTCTTCATTTCAATAAATGCCTCAGCAATTGCTTGAAGTCTTTGTCTAAAATCTATACTGTTTATATATCCATAAACAATTTCTTTCTTTTCATCTTTGCCGATTAATGCTCTATTTGCTTCAGACACTTTGATTAAGTCATATCTCAAGAGAGAGGCTAAATTAACTGCAAATTTCATATCACAAACAAAAACGCCATTGCGTAGTGAAAATCCTTTAACATCTTCTGGTAACATAATAGATACAATTACTGCTAAATCAGCCTTGATTGATCTTTGGTCATCTTTAAGTTTTTGAATCCAACCCTCGCTCCAAGCCTTTGTCTTTTTTGCTTCCCATATAATCTGTCCGCATAAGCGACCTGAATTATCTATGATTTTATGAATTATATCTGCACCTTTTTCACCTTTTTTCACTGCCTCAATGTTATCTTGCGGAAATTCAGCCTTTAAGATTGTTTCAAGCTCCAACTCTAAAACTTCTCCCTGTGTTTGTTGTGAACCTTGTTCAAGTTTACGAGACAGATCATCTTTAGCCTTAGTTATATCTGTTATTTGCTTCTTTAGTTGAGCAATAATATATTGTTGTTCCTCTGTAGCTTTTTGTTTTGCTTCTTCTAATATTACCTTCTTCGCCTCTTCCAGTTGACGAATTTTCTCTAACTCAAAAGCCTCTTTATCTTCTTTCAATTTTATCTTTTCTTTGAGCATTTCAACTTCATTCTTTTTTGCCAAAGTCAATTTTTCATCCATGTCCTTCAATTTTTCTTGCAAAAATTCTGTTTTCATATTTTGCTCTTTTTCTGCTTCTACTTTAGCCTCTTTGAAAAGTTTCAGTTTTTCATTTTCTATCTGGGTAGCCACTTGAGATGCCACAGCTAAATTGATATTCTTTCTATTCTCTTCAATTTCTGATGCCTGTCTTTTTAACTCCTCAGATTTTTTTGCAAATTCTTCGTCTTTGGCTTTTTGGGCTAACTCAAAGTCCTTCTTAATTTTCCCTTCAATTTGACGTGTTAAAACATCATCAATAGAAATTGAAACCCCACATTGAGGACATTTAATATTTTGTTCCTGAGTTTTCATATTTTACCCACCCTTATATAGAATTTAATATTTTATCATAAAGAGACATATATTTTTATATCTGATTGGCATTAATGTAGCCATTAATATCTGGAAGGTCAAGAGAAATACCTTCCAGTGTCTCGAAGATATATTTGAGAATAAGATTAAAATCCTCTTCAATTAGGTTATTCTAATTAGACATTTATTATCTTCTCAACCTCTGAAGCATTACAGACCTCCCAATATTTATCTCTGTCAACTTCCAGCCACCCTCCAACCTTTATGTCTTTCAACTCTTGGAATGAAAAATAACCCCATTCGCCCATCTCAAGATCATTATTAAGTATCGCATACCCAAAGAATAAGCCGTTTTTCTCATCATATTCAGCAATATACCAATCTGATCCGCCAATGAAGAAGTGCATATAAATTTTCTTACCCTTCAAAGCAACCTCTTCAGTTGAATATAACGCTGGTATCTTTGCTAACTGTTTTGCTGTCGGTTGATTCCACATTTGAATCCTCCTTATAAATATATTTAATTTTAATTTAATCCTAATGTGTATTTACCGCAAACAAGGCAATGAGAATTAATATAGTTTTTATGATAGAGAAATCCACAGTTGTCGCAGTGATCTGTCTTATCATTAACTGTGCCTTCTAACTGGAAGCCTTCTTGTTTATATATTCAAAGATTATGTTCCATTACCAACCTCCATTCATTAAATAATACTTAGAAGAAAACAAAGGTATAGGGGTATGTCCCGATGAGGTATACAAGGTAGCCAGAGCTGAAACCCAGCGTCCCGCCTTGCTTTTTGGGTTACCTCTATATATCTTAAAGCGGTATTTTAGCGGTAACTCAGCGGTAGCTACTTTTAAACTTTTTCTATCCTGAATACCGCTCGGCTACCGCTTGGTTACCGTTTTTGACATACCATCGGTAACCGTAAAATGCCCGTCCTTCAAGCCTTTCAGTCAATGTCTACCTCCGCTACCTCTCCTGAGCATATACCCCCTATCTTTATTTTCAGAAAACGTCTTTGCTCTCCCTTAATCTTATAATTCATAGTAGACCTACCGTTTGGACTTACTTCAAGCAAACCCTTATTTTTCATCATCTGATACAAAGTTATTTTACTCATCGGGAAATATGACCCCTCAGAAATACAGTATCTTTGTAAGGTATTCCAAGTAGCAGTGGGCAATAGATAAAGATAAAATTCGTCGTAATATCCTAATAATTCGCCTTTCTCTCCACCTTTATAATTTGATTCATAATCCTTATGCTCAAGCCTTATCTTTCCTTGTGTAAGTAGTGTCGCTATAACATCCTGAAAGAGTTTTATAGGGTCTTCATGCTCAAGCCTCTTTGATTGGCTTGTGATAAGGTTATTAAATATTTCATTTGCGTTTTCTTTTATATCGTTGCACTCACTCACATCCAATACACCCTTTTCTATTGTCCATTCAAGTAATGTCTCTAAGGCAAAATATAAGAAAGTAATCTGTTCTGGTAATTTTTTATGCAGATTAATATTTGATACGCTGTTTCTGATCTGAATAAACCTATCTGGAAACCCCTTAATGATTCTATCCATGTTTTCCTGAACCCAAGTAATATAGGAAGCCATGGCATGAGGAAGCAGATGACTGCTTTTCTGTAAATATGATAGTTGATCTAAGTTTATATCACCTTTATTAATTTCTATAACTAATGTCCTTGCAAGTGTACTGGTCAGTCCAACCAGCTCTTCACCAGTAACTAACAACATTCCTCTGGGCTCAAATCTACCTTTATCCGATCCATCGGGATTGAGTCTGCCACGACCAGTCCTATTACTGAATGACCGAATTATCCTTTGCGCTGTTGACTCTTTTTTCTGAGCGTCTCCCTTCTGCATAGAAGGATGATAATCATCCAAAACCATTAATATATCTTTAAGGGTGAATGCCCTTTTCTCAAGATTATTAACCGTATCGTCAAAATTTGATAGTTGATTTATAGAATTGAAGTTGCCAAAATGTGAAAGTAGCAAGGTTGCTAATGTTGATTTGAATGTTCCAGTCTCCCCGTAACAATATCCAGAGAAGTTAGGCATGGGCTCTAGAAGTGAGGTCAAAGGAGCTAAATATGCAAGACAAAATAAAGGCAGAGTAATCTCTATCTTCCCAATGTTCAAAAACGATAAACTTGCCTTGATGGCTTCTATCTCATTTTCTATAGTCAGCGGCAACCTATATTTCTCAAGTTCTTTAGATAATCTAACCGATATATTCTCTGCACCTATTGCACCGTTATAAGAGAGATAGACCCATTTATTATCTACCTTTCTCCATCCAGTGTGGGTAAAAATAGTTGTCCTCTTAGGATCAGATTTTATTTGTATAGCATGTCTAACATAATCTTTTATAAACATACCAGGAGACAGGATTGCTTTGTTGCCCCACTGAAATACCCATCCCATATTAGCAAATGTATTGGCTGTAATTTCTATTGTTGGGAACTGACTGTTTAGGGTCTTACCTTCTATGGCGAACTTAAAGATTTTAGTTAGTCCGTCATCTTCTTCAACTTCTTCAGTTATATGAGCATCAAAGTTTGCAAGAACGACTTTAATTCTACCGATCTTCGTGTCTTTCCATCTACATAGGCAGCCATCTTCGTCTACAAAATATAGTGGGTCTGTGGTATCTTTTGAATCCTCAAGTTCTTCATTTAAATCTGATATATCGTCATCAGCAACGAAATGTTTAATAATAGGCTTGATAATAGGATTATCGGTAGAATTATCTATATCTTGAGGTCTCCATATTTCTGTGGATTTTATAAGATCAATGAGTTTTTCCTTAGTACCACCTTTAAATAACCAATCAGAGATATCCCCCTTATCTGGTACATCAGACAAGGTTATTATTTTTATTGATGCCGCAATACCCCTTATATTATTTGCAACCATAAGGGCATGCTTTTGTCCGGGGTCATCATTATCAGGAATAATAACAACATCTTTGTCCTTAAAATACTTATTATATCCAGCCTTCCAAACTCCAGCGCCAAAGGGATTACTTGTTGCAGTTAGACCAATCAAATTAAGGCTATCAACATCCTTTTCTCCTTCAACAACTATAATGTTATTTGATAGAATTACTTTAGGCAGATTGTAGAGAATCATTTTCAGACCTTTAGCATTATATACCCATCCATTGTCACCGTTTGGTCTCCTTATTGCAAATTTCTTTGGATTATATCTGACAATTTGATAAAGTAATCTCCCGTCTTCATCTTTATAATCATAAGAAGCAACGATTCGATTATTTCCTTTAGTTTGAACCTCTGCCTCTTTAGTCGGAGTTTCCTTGATGTTTGTATATCCTTTCAGCTTTTTCTTGTTATAAAAGTCCAAGACATTACCTTTAACCCCGCAGCCTAAACATCTATAATTTCCATTTATAAGGTCTACTAGAAAGCTTGGTGAGGTATCTTTATGGAATGGACATAGAGCCTTTGCTTTATTATTGCCATAAGGTTTGAATGATTGCAGTTCTGAGGCATACATTTCTTCAATATTGAATTTCTGGTCTGTTCTTTGATTTATCCGATCCATATCTGCCTCCAATTATTAGAACCAAATCATTTTAAGGAATGTTCCTCTTTAAAAGATTAATATAACTTCTGAATGGTTTTTTATTGACAAACAATTCAAGTCTTCAGTTATAAGCAAAAAACATTTTTATTCATCAAAAGCGAATCCGATTCGCTTTTGATTTGAGGTTTTATATTTTGTTTCATTTATCAGCGCATCTATTAACATTTTATGAGTTATCTCAGAGGAATCAATGAAAATATATTGTTCCTTTACCACATTAAAATCCCCTGGAGTAAGATTCCGTATACTTTTTATTTGATTAATTTCATTGGCTGTTAATTCTGATTTATTATTTATATTTATGAGAGGGCTAAGTAATAGGTTATAAAAATGTAAATTAGACTCTGGCTTTAGAGGCAAGAACTCTATCTTAAATTTGAATCTCCTTAGTGCCGCATGGTCTAAGCCCTTCAGATCATTAGTTGCAAAGATAACTATCCCCCTAAAACTCTCAATCTGAGTTAGAAGCTCATTAGTAGCAGTCTTTTCCCATGAATGCTCAGCAATATGTCTTGGATATAAGAAAGAGTCCGCTTCATCAAAAAATAAAATCCTATCCTCTTCTGAGGCTTCTTCAAATGCTTCTGCTATATTCTTTTCAGTCTCCCCAACCCATTTAGATGTTATTTCAGAGCATCTCTTTAACGAGACTTCTCTTTCAAGCAGACTTCCCAGATGGTAGACAAACTCAGATTTTCCTGTTCCTGGCATTCCGTGTAACAGCATTGTTATTGAGCGGTGATCTAATACTTTATCTTCCCTTTTATTTGCATACCTCTTGAGAATGTTGATAATATCATCCAGCTTATGTGAGGTATTAAGCCCGTCCAATGAATAATTCCCTGTTCTATTGCTGTTATTACAATTAGATACTTTACCGTTTATTGCTTTTTCATGATTTTTAAGTAATGTTTTAAGCATATTTAAGGCAGATTCCTTTTTAGTCCGCTTATTGATCTTTAAGACCTTTATCGCATCTACTATCCCGCCAGCATTAACTGAATAATCCTTACATAGTGCCTTTAACTCCTCTTCTGAGAAATAATCATTAAAGCCATTTTTACTAAGCGAAGATTTTATAACCTTAAGACGCTTATTATCATTAAAGCTTTTGAACTCCATAGTGAATGAAAATCTCCTCATGGTTGAGGAGTCTATATTGCTAACCCTATTGACAATCCATACTATCTTTTTCTTATGGTTATCAAGAAAACCATTAATCCAACTTTTATTGACTTGACCTCTAAATAATCCAGAGTCAGACGAGTTCAATATTTCATCTGCCTCATCAACCAAAATAATGGAATTGTTATCTGCAATAGTTATCACAGCATTCAAATAACTGATCCGCTCAAGATTTGTATTTTCATCTGGGATTTTAACAGTCAGCAAGTTTTGATTATACTTCTTTGCAAGGCTTCCAACAAATGATGTCTTGCCAGTTCCAGGTGTGCCGTAAATTAATATGTTAAATTTTTCTTTGCTCTTCAATAAAATATCTAAAACAGATAACTCTGCTTCAGGTACATCAAAATCACTAACCTTTAAAGATTCATTATTCTCTCTTGTGAAAAACTTATGACCTAAATCTTGTGGTGTTCTGGATGATAAGTAATTTTCACACCATAAGCTAATCTGAATATTCCCCTGCTCTCTTTCCACTAAAATACCTGTTTTTATGAGAGTCCCTTTCGACATAACATTCAAGAAAGTTGATCTGTTTACATTTAATAAAATGTGACCAAAATATTCAAAGTGTTTCGGTCCCTCTAATCCTAATTCTCGCCCTATATGATGATCTACAACATAATTCACTGTAATTAAATAATGAAAAATCATGATTTCTGTTTCTATATTATTTAATTTGAATACATTTTGAATATTGTCAATACGCTTATAAATGGAAGATTTCTTCGTTGACAGTTTATCAATTTTATCCTCAATTAATGGTAAAAAATCATTTTTTAGAATTTTGGCTATCAGATCATTAGTAATATCTTCACCGTTATTAATCTTTTGCTTAATAACAGGATGATTTTTATAGATGATTTTAAACGTATAGTTATCGCCAAAGCATTCCTTAACATAATTAAATATCTTATCTGTTCTGTCGTAGATAAACCTTGAATTTATGAGATTTTTAAGGTATTTATATGACATTTTTTCGCCTAAATCTGAGACAAATAAATATCTTGATATATTATCGTCTAGTCTTAGATACATAAATCCCGCTCCTTAAAGCCCAATCGAATAGGGCTACTATTGAATAAAATATATACAATTCTGTCTATAATAGATGACCAATCAATAATTATTTGCCGATCAGATATCCTTGACTCAGATATAAATAGATTTTATTTGGAACGCCGTAATCTACTAAAACTAAGGTATTTGTGGCTTTGTTATACTTATAGAGTTTAATCATTGAGTGTTCTCCTATCAAATAATGGATTTATTAATCAGAACAGGGCAACCCTGATAATCTCATTATAGAAAAATCAATGAGTGAAGTATCCTTATCCCGATGGCATTAAAGATATATATAAAAGGATGAATGGTTATTTTAGGATTATTTGAAATTCATGAG
>JADFXP010000049.1 GCA_015233465.1 Candidatus Magnetominusculus dajiuhuensis | reverse complement strand
AAGTCTGGGCTTAGAGATGTTGAGGCATTACTAAGGGAATCGCTTAAACTGCTTAATAAAACAAAATGAGTTACCAGCTGATACCATTTTTTGTTAATATTTCTTGTGTGTATTTATCTCCGAGGGCAGCTGCAATCTTATAATCAGAAATCGCCTGCTGGACATTGCCTAAAATGCTATAAGCGCAGCCGCGGCTATAATAAGCCTTTGCATACTTAGGATTAAGCTCAATTGCCTTATTGTAATCTTTTATGGCCTGCTGATAATCTTTTGACTTGAAATATGAATCCCCTCGATTATAATAATCAGCAGCAGTTTGCAGCGGTAAATCTATTGTTTTTTGTGGAAGAGATTCAGTTGATTTTTGTAAAGGGATATTAATTTTTTGCGTGTTATTATCAGTTTTTAGTGAAGAATTATTTATATTATTATCTTGTAGTTTAACTATAGCAACGCCAAGAATCATAAATACAAGAAAAACGATAACAATGATAATACCTAAATTTTCATACCATTTTTCGACTTTATTTGCAGTTATATTTTGATTTTCACTTTTCTCGTCGTGATCTTTAATAAATGTATCAATATTATTAGATTTTAGTATTTCACAGAAAAAATCATAGGCTTTATTAATTCTATTAATTTTCTCTACAGCCTTCTGATGCAAATCCGCATCATGAACAAAACGATCAGGATTCCAAACATTAACTAAATCTTTATATGCCTGCTTAATTGTGTCTAAAGAATCTGTAGGCTCTATCTCAAGAATCTCAAAATATTGTTTTAAATTATCTTTCATTACTCACCCCTAAAAAATTACCTTTAATAATTATAATACTTTGGTTAAGAATTTTGGAAGATGAGGGGCAATGACTACTTCAAATAAAAATACGGGAGTTACAATAAGCTCTGAAACAAACCTCTCCTCACCAGAACCAAAAATAAATCCTGCTTTATTGTTTAATTGCCTCAATCAGTTAATAGCTCACTAAAAAGTGACTCATTCATTAAACGATAAAAATTATTCATTGAAAGTATTACATGACTTAGATAGCAATATCAAACATAGATTATAAATATTAACAAGCAGGAGTTTAAAATAAATGTCCCCTAATAGAATTAGAGGACTCAATTCAACCGCAGCTGAATTGTGCTACGAAGAAACTTCCTCTTATTATGGGAAGCCTTCAAGCACGAATATGTTATACTTATTTTATGTTATAATAACACAGACTTTGAAGTCAACAATTTTCTCAAAGAGGAGGAAGAATAAAATGAAGTACACCTTGGGATTAGATTTAGGCGTAAATTCAATCGGCTGGGCATATGTTACAAACGAAAATCAAATAACTGCTGCAGGATGCCGTATTTTTCAAGAAGGAATTAATAAAAAAGGCGCAGCTGAAATATCAAAAAATGCCGACAGACGCGCCTGCCGACAACTTAGAAGGCAAACAAAGCGCACTTCTCAACGCAGAGACAAATTAATCAGAATACTTAAAGCAAACGCCATGTTTCCACAATCTACAAAAGAAATAGAGCAATTCATAAGCCTTGATCCCTACATATTAAGAAAGAATGGACTGGATCAAAAACTTTCATTAATTGAATTTGGACGTGTACTTTTTCATATTAACAAACGGCGTGGATTTAAAAGTAATAGAAAATCTAAAGGCGCAAAAGACGGCATAGTCAAAAAAGCTACAGATGAGCTTTCTCTATCTATTTCAGCAAATAATAAACGGACTATAGGGGAATATCTGTCATCTCTTAATCCAATGGAAGAGCGAATCAGAGACAGATATACCTTGCGTGATATGTACGAATTTGAATTTGAGGAACTCTGGAAGACTCAAAGTCAGTTCCATTCACAACTTAATGATAAACTAAAGTCTGAATTAAGAGATAAAACTATCTTTTATCAAAGACCTTTAAAGTCTGTTTCAAGTCTTATTGGAAACTGTTCCATTGACTCAAAGAGAAGGAGGGCAGCAAAGCACAGCCTTGAATTTCAGCAATTCAGGGTGCTTGAACAGGTGAACCGTTTAATATATAGAGATGAACAAGGCTTTGAACGGGCATTTTACAAGATAGAAGATAAGGGACTTGACCCGCAGATTATCAAGATGCGCAACGACTTGATTGATCAGCTAAATAAACGTAAGGAATATTCATTTACAGATATAAAGAAATTACTTGGAATACCGCAGGAACTCTTTTTTAACCTTGAAAAAGGCGGAGAGGAAAAAGGCGAGAAAACACTCAAGGGTAATCGTACAAATTCTGCCCTTTCAGGCATATTTGGAAAGACAAGATATTATGCCATGCCTGATGAGGAAAAGAAGAAAATCTTAAATATAATCACATTTGCGGATGACGAAAAATGGCTCAACGACTATGCAGTGAAAAACTGGGGGCTTGCTGAAAAGGAGATAGAAAAACTTAACAAGATTGACCTTGAATCAGGATATGCAAATTACTCAAAGACAGTAATCAAAAAACTAATCCCATTTATGGAACAAGGTTTCAGCCTTTCTGATTCCATAGAAAGAGCTGGTTATAAGGACATTAAAGTTGATTCAAAGGTATATGACATCCTTAATGATATAAGAAATCCTATTGTTAAACAGACCCTTTATGAACTTCTCCGTCTGATGAATAAGATTAAAAATACATATGGAGTTCCTGATCTTATCAGGGTTGAACTTGTAAGAGAACTAAAGGCAAGCCTAAAAGCCCGCGCTGAAATTCATAAAGATAATCTGAACAAACAGCGTGAAAATAGAAAAATTGCAGAAGAATTAACTAAGGCGGGTTTTTCTACTACAGGCGATGCAATAGTCAGATATAAATTATGGAAAGAATGCGGAGAGATTTGTCCTTACACTGGAACTAAGATACCATTTGAAGGACTTTTTTCTAGTTCTCCATCCTTTCAGATTGAACATATCATCCCTTATTCAAGGTGTCTCGATGATTCATATATGAATAAAACGCTTTGCAGGGTAGATGAAAATCGCCTTAAAGGTGAAAAAACCCCATTTGAATTTTATAATGGCACAGAAAAATACGAAGATATAAAAAAACGTATTAAACGTCTCCCATATCCAAAACAGAAGAAATTTCATCAAATAGAGATTGACGATGATTTTATCACACGACAGCTTAATGACACTGCATATATAAGCAGACTTGCAAGATCTGTTTTACAGAGATATGCACCTAAAGTAGAAATAACTAATGGCGCTGCAACTTCATATCTAAGAAGATTCTGGGGACTTAACAGCATTTTAGAAGGCAGAGAGGAAAAAGACGCAAAGACACGTAGCGACCATAGACACCACACTATTGACGCAGCTATTATTGCTCTAACAAACCGCACTGCTTTAAAGAATCTATCCCTATATCACAAAATTAACCGCGCTCCTAATGCTGAGAGATTCCCAAGTCCATGGCAGACATTCCGTCATGATCTTTCAAATATAATCAATAAAACCATTGTTTCCCACTCTATTAATAATCGTGTCAGCGGCCCTCTTCATGAGGAGACTATGTACGGCGATACTGGTTTAAAAGATAATAAAGGTGTAGGTCTTTATTCTGTAAGAAAAAATATTGAAGACTTGACCTCAAATATGATAAGCCAGATAGCGGATCAAGTTGTGAGAGGGATTATCATTGACCGCTTAAAGGCTGAAGGTATAAATCTTGATGCCAGAGTTGAAAACAAGACCATAAGCGCTGCATTAAAAAAAGGACCGCTTTATATGAAGTCATCAAAGGGGGCTCTCATCAAGATAAAAAAGGTGCGTATCCATAAACCAATTACCAATGTTATCTCTCTTCCAAAGCGAAATAAAACATGCGTTGAACCCGGCAAAAACCATCACATTGTTTTATTTACCTATATTGATACAAAAGGTGAAAAAAAGCAAGGCGGACAGATTTGCACGCTGTTTGATGCAGTGCAGCGTAAAAAAGAGGAAAGGCCTATTGTAAACCGAAATCTTGGTCCAGATAAAGAATTTATGTGTTCACTTAGAATTAATGACATGGTCTTGTTTGATTCAGAATTTCCTCAAAGAGATAATATAGATTATGAAAAAATTAATCAGAATTTGTACAGAGTTCAGAAGATATCTGGCGATACAATAACATTCAGACACCATACTGCCTCTGATTTAGTTGATGATACTAAAAGAAAATTTCAAAACTCTTCAACATTTAATGGAATAAAGGTTACAATTGACAGGCTTGGGGGGATTCACAGGTCAAATGATTAAGCGTACGATTGTCATTGAAAGCCCCTGCGTTTTGAGGATAAAACACAAGCAGCTTGTTATAGAGCGAGAGGAAGAGGTTGTGGGAACAGTGCCTGTAGAGGATATTGGGTTACTTTTGATAGAAAATACGCAGGTACTTTACTCTCATCACGCTCTTATATCAGTAATAGAAAATAATGGAGCAGTAGTCCTTGCTGGAATTGACCATAATCCAGTAGGACTTATTCTGCCACTTGAATCTAACACACTTCAAAGCGAACGGTTTAGGGTTCAGATAAACGCATCTGTTCCAACCTTAAAACGCCTATGGCAGCAGATAATACAATCTAAGATAAGAAATCAATCAAGGCTTTTAAATAATATAGGCATAACAGATAAAAGGCTGCCTATCCTTGCCCAGAAAGTAAAATCAGGAGACCCTGAAAATATAGAGGCACAGGCATCACGCCATTATTGGCTGTTATTATTTGGAAGGAATTTTAGGCGCGACCGATTTTTAGGGTGTCCAAATAATTATCTAAATTATGGATATATAATATTAAGGGCAGCTACAGCAAGGAGTCTTGTAGGTTCAGGGCTGCTGCCTACACTTGGCATTCATCATCATAATAGATATAACGCCTATTGCCTGGCCGATGATATGATGGAACCCTACAGGGCATTTGTAGACAAGGCTGTTTATGAATTATTAAAGCAATACGGAAAAAATGACGATATAACAAAAGAAATGAAAACAAAATTATTACAGGTATTAGAAAGCGAGGTAGATATGAATGGCATTAAATATCCCCTTATGTCTGCGCTGCACCAAAGCACGGCATCATTATATAGATGTCTTTCAGGGATACAAAAGGAGATAGAATTCCCAACATTATGGGAGAAATCTGCAAATACAGAATAATGTGGCTTATAGTATTTTTTGACCTGCCAACAAACAGCGCAAAAGATAAAAAGGAATATATAAGGTTTCGTAAATTCCTATTAGAAGACGGATTTACGATGATGCAGTATTCAGTTTATATCCGACATTCAGCAAGCAGGGAAAATGCTGAAGTCCATATAAACAGAATAAAATCCAGCCTTCCTGAAAATGGTACAATCAGTGTACTTATAATAACAGATAAGCAGTTTGGAGATATACAGAATTTTTGGGGAAGGAAGACAACAAAACCACCCCTCCCAACACCAAAACAACTTGAAATGTTTTGAAAAAACGGGTTTATTCTCTTAAGAGATACCCAGATACATCTGTTTTTTAGAGACTAATAAAGTTATATATCGTTAATAATAAGTAACTTAGCCTCTATGTAGTATAACATATCCGTGCTTGAAAGCAACTCACAACCCAATGGTTAATACTTTCCTGTATTGCCTGAGTATAACATATCCGTGCTTGAAAGCAACTCACAACAAAGATTCTTAGATTATGTTGTAGACCAAAGTATAACATATCCGTGCTTGAAAGCAACTCACAACCACAATCCTCAGTTCTTAAAGTACAAGGGGAGTATAACATATCCGTGCTTGAAAGCAACTCACAACAGTACGATTAATCCTAAATTCTACTTCTTTAGTATAACATATCCGTGCTTGAAAGCAACTCACAACTGGCTGGAGGATGGGGATATAGAGAAATACAGTATAACATATCCGTGCTTGAAAGCAACTCACAACACATCTCTTGAACTTCAGCTTTTGTCATAAAGTATAACATATCCGTGCTTGAAAGCAACTCACAACTAGTAAGCGCCTGCAGGCAGGGCGTTATAGGAGTATAACATATCCGTGCTTGAAAGCAACTCACAACTATCTCGATTATCTCTATTATATATTTGAAGGCGACTAATTGGGAACAGACACTATTTACATCCTGCCAACAGTTACCTGCTCCAACAACTACCTATTTAACACTTAAATTTTCCATTTATATACATTTATAAACATTTTTACTATAACATATCCCTTGTTACAAATTGATGACATAATATATATTTTTTCAACTTTTTTCACTAAAAAATAAATAACTATAATTTTTTATCATCTATAACAATTTTTTCTACTAAAAATTTTTTATATCATTTGTTTATATAGGTAAATTGAATATCACATTAAATAGGGGTCTGTCACCAATATATGTGTCAGTATATAGTTAAGCATACTCATAAAGCGGAATCGTCCTTGCAGGTCTAAACTCAGTTTTTTGTAATTCCTCAAGATGTCGGACTGTTTCTGGTTTAAAAAGTACGTCTCCGCATACAGAACAAACTTCAGAAGGGACATGACCAATGACAATCACCTGCCCTTTGTGGCTTATTGTATGCACAATCTTACGCTCTTCATAAACGCCGGAGCATCCTTCAATACTACATTTCATATTATTAAGGAATAAGAGGGTAAATATATAAAATACCCCCGACAAACTAAGGTCTGCCACCCCTTTTTTAATAATGGGTTCAAAGGGACAAGTCCCTTTGCGGGAGTCATCCCTAAAGGGAGCCCTTGGGCAGAGCCCTCTTTCTTTAAAGGAGTATCTCCATATAGGTCTTTTCTTTAAGGGTTTTTATCCAATTTTTGTGTTCTTTCTCAAAGAGATCGCCGAATAATTTTTCTTTAACTTCTTCTTTGAGCTGCTTTGCTGACGGCGGATCTTTTTTATCTACTAACTGAAGTAATGTTATCCCGTCATTTGTCTCAAATGGCAGAGTTGTTTGTCCAATCATTAAATTAGTTATCTCTTTTTTATATCTATCATTTAAATCATCAAGCGCTACATAACCAAGATCACCGCCTGTTTTTGCGTTACTGCCTTGTGAGTATTGCGCTGCAAGGGCTTGAAAATCTTCTCCAGATTTGATCTTTGTATAGAGGTCTTTAGCCAAAGCCATTTTTTCCGATTTCTTTTCTTTAGCGCTTATAAAAATCTGTCTTAATCTGACTACGACTGATTTAGCTATATTAGGATTCTGATTCAAATATTCAGTTATCTTTTCATCTGGGACTAACACCTTATTCCTAACCTCAAGACGTACAACTTTTGAAATAATCAGTTGATTTGTCATCAATTCCTTGTACTCTTCCCAATTAAACCCTTCCTGTTGAATACGAGCCTTGAACTCATCAACAGTCAATGAATTTTTAGAACTAATATCAACGATAGTTGCATCAACTTCTTGAGGAGAAATTGATATCCCATGCTTCTTTGCATATATTAACTGTATCTTCATATCTATCATGCGTTCAAGAAATAAATCACCATATTCATTAAGATACTTTACCCTTTCCTTATTATCAAGAGTAGATAACTCCTTACGCATCTCAAACTCCATTGCCTTATATAATTCACTCCACGTTATCACCTCTTTATCTATGACCACGACAACTCTATCTAACAGTATCTCTGAAGCTCCAACAAAATTAACCATTCCTAATACAAATATTACTGTTATTAATATAATTTTCTTCATATTTATTCCTTAATTAATTTATAGTTCAGATGGAAGAGCAATCCTGCCAAGCACTGCTGATGCAGCAGCAACTGCTGGATTTGAAAGATATACCTCACTCTTAGGATGCCCCATCCTTCCGACAAAATTTCTATTAGTAGTCGCTATTGCGCGCTCTCCTTCAGCCAATATCCCCATATACCCGCCCAAACATGGGCCGCATGTTGGAGTTGATACTACTGCCTGAGCATCTATAAATATCTCAAGCAAACCTTCCTTCATCGCCTCTTTATAAATAGCCTGAGTAGCAGGTATTACTATCATCCTGACATTAGAATTAACGCGCCTGCCCTTTATAATTGATGCAGCCTCTCTTAAATCCTCAATCCTTCCATTTGTGCAAGAACCAATGACAACTTGATCAATGGTAATTGAAGTCAATGTAGAGGCTGGTTTAACATTTGACGGAAGCGATGGACACGCAACCAAGGGTTCAATCTTTGAACAATCATACTCCTTTATATCAACATACCTTGCATCTGGGTCAGATGTATAAAAAGTATGTTTCCTATTAGAGCGTCCTTTGATATAATTTGCTGTAATCTCATCTGGCACAATGATTCCGCTCTTACCGCCTGCCTCAATTGCCATATTACACATAGTAAGTCGTCCATACATAGGAAGATTCCTAATAGCCTCGCCCTCAAACTCCATTGCCTTATACAATGCTCCATCAACTCCGATATCGCCAATAGTGTGAAGTATAAGGTCTTTACCGCTAACCCATTTATTTAATCTTCCCTTAAATATAAATTTAATAGACTCTGGTACCTTAAACCAACACTGTCCAGTAGCCATTGCAGAAGCCGCGTCAGTAGAGCCAACGCCTGTAGAAAATGCCCCAAGCCCGCCATAAGTGCACGTATGACTATCTGCTCCGATGATTAGATCTCCGGGCAAAACGATTCCTTGTTCTGGAAGCAAGGCATGTTCAACCCCCATACGTCCAACCTCAAAATACAGTTCAAGATTATGAAGATGAGAAAATTCACGAAGCATTTTACACTGTTCTGCAGCCAAAATATCTTTTTGCGGAACAAAATGATCAGGAATAATTGCGATTTTTTTATTATCAAATACCTTTTTTGCTCCAATTCTGTTAAACTCCTTAATAGCA
>JADFXP010000048.1 GCA_015233465.1 Candidatus Magnetominusculus dajiuhuensis | reverse complement strand
TTAAAATTTCTAAGGTCAGTTAATGATACTGCATCAAAAGCCCTTTGTTTATATATTGAAAGCTGCGGTACAGCAATAGTTGCCAAAATGCTGACAATCGTCATGACAACTAATAATTCAATAAGTGAAAACCCTTTTATGTTTCTACTTATTATGGATTCAAAAAATGATTGAGCAGATGAAATTCTTTTTGACATAATAGACCCTCCTTTAACCCCCTTTTTCAAAGATTCCTTATATCTTATTATCTAACAATAAAAATAAAAATACAAGGATAATGTTTTTATCTATATATTAATATCGGAATATATTGGGTGATACTTTAGCTGGATTAAATGTCTTGGGAATAATGTGAAATATTGGTAAAAAATTAATATGTTAATTTTTCTATTGATAACATAGATATATCGTCAACAAATTCAGCATCTCCCCGCCACTTAAGTAATGTTTGTTCGAGGTCATGCATAAATTTATCCAAAGGTAATTCTTTATTATTTTCTATAAATTCAATCAGGCGAGTTTCTGAAAATAGTTCATTTTCTAAGTTTACACAATCTGTAATTCCATCTGAATAAATAAATAATCTATCACCTCTTTGAAAGGCTAGTTCCACCTCATCATCATATTTGATATTTGGAAGCATCCCTACAGGCAGTCCGCCTTTGTTAATAACTATAGCCTTACCATTTTTTGGTAAGAAAATAGGCATAGCATGTCCAGCGCGCAATAATTTTAGATTATTAGTTTGATGGTTAATTAGAGCGTAAATCATAGTAAAATATTGCATAGTACCTTTTTGTCTTTGAAAACGGTTATTGATTTCCTCAACTGCTAAAGATGGAGGCAGTACCTCATGATATGGCGGCTCTGGGATAGTTTTCTTTAAAGGACTTATTTCTAATGGAAAAGGAGACAATGTCTTACTCAAATTAAAGGAAAGCAGGGCTGCAGGAAGTCCATGTCCAGTTACATCAAGTAGATAAAAACCAATATGATCCTCATCAAGATTAAAATAATTAAACATATCACCGCCAAGATAGCTTGATGGTCTAAAAATCCAATTAAATCTAAAGCCTTTTATTATGGATGGTTCTGGTAAGAGCTTTCGCTGCATAGATGATGCTGCTTTAAGGTCATTTTTTATTGTTTCAGTTGCCTTTTTGAGATCTGTAATGTCTTGAGCTACGCAGACTATCCCGTTAGTATTGCCATCAACATCTAACATTATGGAATTTGAAAATGCAACAGGGATCTCTTTTCTATATTTTGTTAAATAAACCTTCTCTTGATTTTGTTTGACATCATCTAATAGATTATTCATCCAAAATGTTTTGCTTTCGTGCTGCAAGATAGTTCCAAATGGTAATCCTACAAGTTCCTCTTCCTTATATCCTAAGATATTCGTAGTTGCTTGATTAATTTGACGAATAGTTCCGTCTAAATTTATAATTATTAGAGAATTAATCATTGAAGAGATGATATTATCAACATAAATCTTAGAGACAGTTGTTTTCTTTAGGTCATTTAACATTGTGTTAAATGACCTTGCAAGTTCTTCTATTTCATCATGTGATTTAGGAACTAATAAATCTTCTTGAAAACCGCCCTTACCAATCTTTTCAGCGGTATTTGCAAGATATTTTAAAGGTTTGATGATATGAATTTCCGATAGTTTCCATCCTATAATAATCATTAATACATCTAAGATCAACATTCCAAGCAATATTCTCTTTAATAAAGTCATCTTTGATGTAAAAATATTTACAAATACATTAGTTGTTTCATTGCTTATATCTATAAGGGTATTGATTTTGAGATTAACATTGTTAATTGCATTATTAAGCGCTTTATTCTCTATCTCTTCTTTATTAATTAAAATCTCTGATTTTTTCTTAAACTCCAGCCATATTTTATCATTATCAACAAGCACATAATTTAACTTAGAAGGTAATGTAGTGTCATTGCGTAGAGTATTAAGTGATTGATCATATAGATCGATATATTTCCTTAGATTATCTTTAGCCTCATAATTGCGCATTGCCGAAGAAAAGGCATATTTTACTATCATTTGAGAATATTTTATGAGATTTTTAGATATTTGAATTTCTTTGTCAGAATTATTGAGTTTGGTATAAGCATTTAAGATAGTTATATTATTTTTAAGAAATCCTTCATTATTATCTATGATATAAACCATGGCATCGTTAAATTGAATATTATTATTTTGTATCTCTTTAAGCACATCTTCAACTGATTTCTTTATTGGCAGCCAAATCTTCCAGTTATTGTTAAAGATTTTATCCATTGATTTTGGAGCTTTTGGAATAATCACTCCCTCAATTTCACCGCCATTTTGCATACAATTTAATGAAAAATCATAAGTGTCTATTATTCCAATAATTCTTTCTCGATTACTTTCATTACCATTTTCAATGTATGTAGAAAATCTTGCTAACCTTTGAGCAAGCATTCTCTGTCTTCCAGCCAAGTTTATTATATGAAAATTGAATTTCTGGGATTCGATAAATTGATATACAATCAGCAGGTTGATGACAGCAATAACTGTCATCATCAAAAGTAAAAAGCCAATTTTTTTACCTATCGTAAATTTCATTTAATATTCAATGTAATTGCGCTAATTTGAGGTTATATATAGTTTAATCAAATAACCCATAATATTGCAATAATATGAAGAAATTTAAGATTTAAGTGAAGAAATTTATGATTTATGATCTAAAAAGAAAAAATTTAAATCATAAATCATATAATTATTGTCTAAGTTTGCGCGCCTTTGATTTCCTATCATTTTCACTAAGATAACGTTTTCTTAGGCGGATATTTTTGGGGGTAATCTCAACTAATTCATCATCTTCTATAAACTCAAGGGCAAACTCAAGTGTCATCTCTCTTGGTGTGATTAATCTTATCGCCTCATCAGTCCCTGATGCCCTTATATTTGTCATCTTTTTTTCCTTAGTTGCATTTACTACAAGGTCTTTTCCCTTATTATTTACGCCTATTATCATTCCCTCATATATATCATCACCAGGATTTAGAAATATCTCACCGCGCTCTTGTAAGCTGAATAACGCAAATGCAACTGCCCTGCCATTATTCATAGATATTTGAACCCCTGACTGGCGGTGGATAAGCTCTCCCTTATAGGCTTCATATTGATAAAAGTTTTGGAACATCACTCCAGTTCCTCGTGTCATCATCAAAAAGTCACTCCGAAATCCTATCAACCCGCGTGTAGGGATATAGAAATTCATACGTATTGTGCCAATTGAGGTCATCTGCATGTCCTTCATTACTGCCTTTCTTATGCCAAGTGCCTCAATTACAGCTCCTTCATACCCCTGATCTACCTCTATTAAAAGTTCTTCAGTAGGTTCAAGTTTTACTCCATCCAGCTCCATCATTATTACCTGAGGCGATGATACCTCAAGCTCATAACCCTCTCTGCGCATTGTTTCAATCAATATTGAAAGATGAAGTTCGCCTCTGCCAGATACCTTAATCTTTTCACTGTCAGAGAAAAACTCTATCTTTATCCCAACATTATTTAAAGCCTCTAATTCAAGTCTTTCCCTTATATGACGCGATGTCAGAAATCTCCCGCCATCTTTACCGGCTAGAGGGCTTGTATTATGTGAAAATAACATTGAGATAGTCGGCTCATCAATCTTTATCTTTGGAAGAGCCTGAGGGTCTTTTATTCCAGCAAGCGTCTCTCCAACCTTTACCTCATCCATTCCAGCAATAGATATAATATCGCCTGCCATTGCGGATTCTGCTTCAAACCTTTTTAATCCCTTATATCTAAGAATCTTAGTAGCCTTGCCGATCTTAATAGTGCCGTCAAGCCTTACAAGAGCCATCTGTTCGCCTGTTTTAATCTTTCCGTGAAAGATTCTGCCAACAGAGATTTGTCCTACATAGGAATCATAATCCATCATAGTTATCAACATCTGAAAAGGCTTTTCAGGGTCAGCAACTGGAGGCAGCACCCTTAATAATATTGTATCAAGCAGGGGTTTTAGATCTGTCCCGGGTTCAGATAGATCAAGCGTCGCTGTACCTTGTTTTCCAGAGGCATAGACAATAGGGAAATCAAGCTGCTCGTCAGAGGCATTGAGTTCGCAGAATAGATCAAATGTCATATCTGCAACCTCATGAGGTCTAGCATTTGGACGGTCTATTTTATTTACAACAAGTATTGGTTTTAGATGTAATTCAAGGGATTTTTTTAATACAAATTTTGTCTGAGGCATTGGCCCGTCAAATGCGTCAACTAATAAAAGCACTCCGTCAACCATCTTTAAAATTCTCTCTACCTCGCTTCCAAAATCCGCGTGCCCCGGAGTGTCTACGATGTTAAATTGAACGTCTTTATAATTAATAGAGGCATTTTTGGAAAATATGGTAATACCTCTTTCCCTTTCAATAGGGTTAGAGTCCATAATGGTTGACTCGCCTTCTTTAAATTCATATGCTCCAGTTTGTTTTAAGATTGCGTCAACCAAAGTGGTCTTTCCATGGTCAACGTGAGCGATAATTGCGATATTTCTAACATCTTTACGGCGGTTCTGATTTGGCATTGTTTGTCCTTTTCAACTGCGGTTCATTTCTACATTAAATGTATTGGTGCAATGAATTATACATTTTAATTAGAATTATTGACAATTAAAATCTTTATTATTATAATAATAGTTGATATTTTAATTTTTATTAGAGGGGTCTCAGACCCATTGCGGGGTTTCAGACCTTTTGAGGGGTCTCAGACCTTTTGAGGGGTCTCAGACCCTTTGAGGGGTCTCAGACCCTTTGAGGAATGAGTGAACTCAATGCCAGCCGCTAAACAAAGTATTTTAATAGTAGAAGATACTCCTGAAAATATAGACATTTTAAATGAATTATTAGGTTCAGAGTATCAGATAAGGGTTGCCTTAAAGGGCGAGACTGCATTAAAGATCGTCAATAAATCCCCTGTTGACCTTATTCTTTTAGATATAATGATGCCTGGAATGGATGGATATGAGGTTTGTAAAAGATTAAAAGAAGATAATAACACATGTTCTATTCCAGTGATATTTTTAACCGCTTTATTTGAAGAACAAAATGAGGCAAAGGGTCTTGCACTTGGGGCAGTAGATTATATAACAAAACCCTTCACTCCAGAATTAGTCAAGGCGCGGGTTAAAAATCACCTTGAACTCAAACGTCATCAGGATAATCTTGAATCTATGGTGCAGGAACGAACTCAAGAACTTGCTGTGATGCAGGAAATAACCATTGAAAGTCTGGGTACTCTTGCTGAATATAGAGACCCTGAAACAGGCGGGCATATTATACGCACAAAATATTTCGTTAAAATACTCTCTGATCATATTAGTAAGCACCCTAAGTTTTCAAGTTACCTTAATGAAGAAGTCATTGATTTATTGTTTAAATGCGCCCCGCTTCATGACATAGGCAAGGTTGCTGTCCCTGATGCCATTTTAAAGAAGGCAGGCAAATTAACTGTAGATGAATATGAAGAAATGAAAAAACATACGATATATGGATATGAGGCATTAAGGGCATTTGAGACCAAGCTGGCTAACAATGTGTTTTTAAATGTAGCGCGAGAACTTGCTTATACGCATCATGAAAAATATGACGGCAGCGGCTATCCTCAAGGGCTAAAAGGGGATAATATACCAATATCAGGAAGATTAATGGCAATAGCAGATGTCTATGACGCTCTCATTAGTAAAAGAGTATATAAACCGCCTTTTTCGCATAAAAAATCAACTCAGATAATACTTGAAGGCAAGGGTACGCACTTTGACCCAGTCTTAGTTGACGCATTTTTGGAATTAGAAGATACCTTTAGAAAGATTGCCTTTAAATATGCAGATTTTGATGAAGAACGTGAGAGCTTATCTCTTATATGAAACAATTTGAAGAAGCCCAGAATACTATTAAAAAAATCACTGATAATATGAATATTGTTATGACAGGACAAAGCCATAGTATTCGTAAGGTTATTGCTGCATTTGCAAGCGGCGGGCATGTCTTGATAGAAGATTTTCCGGGCACAGGCAAGACTATATTTGCAAAGACATTTGCCAAGACCATTAATGCTGTATTTAAAAGGATACAATTAACCCCTGATCTTTTGCCGTCAGATATTATAGGCATTTCAATATTTAATCCAGAAGAGCGAAAGTTTTATTTTAGAGAGGGCCCAATATTTACAAATATACTCCTTGCTGATGAGATTAATCGAGCTTCCCCGCGCACACAGTCAGCACTCCTTGAATGTATGGGTGAGACTCAGGTAACTGTTGATTCAAAGACCTATAATCTTGCATCTCCATTTTTTGTCATAGCAACTCAAAATCCTATAGAATTTCATGGAACATATCCTCTGCCTGAGGCATTAATTGACAGATTTACCTTGAAGTTTAAACTAGGGTATCTTTCAAAGGAAAGCGAGACAGATATGATTACCGCTCAGCTAGAAGGACATCCATTTCAGACGCTTAGCCCATCCGTAACTATTGATGATGTCTTAAATGTAAGGGAAGCAGTGAAGATGATTCATATAAGCGCAGAACTAAGGCAGTATATTGTAAATATTACAGATGCTACAAGACATAGAAAGGATATTCGACTTGGGGCAGGCCCTAGATGCTCTATAGCCTTAATGAATGTCAGTCGAGCCCTTGCGCTGTGTGACGGGCTTGAATTTGTCACTCCTGATCACATCAGAGAGCTTGCCTCAGCAGTTATCTCTCATCGTCTTATCTTAGATCAACAGTCTGCATTTACGGGCAATTCAGTAGAAGCGCTTGTCTCAGATATATTAAAATCCATCTCCTGCCCGTCATGAGCGCAGGGACAACGACTAAACAATTTTTTCAGACTATCTTTTATTATATCTACAGACGATATAATGCACATGCTATAAGAATGCAATTTCGGCTTACTGATACGGGGAAATTTATCTTTGCATCAATTATAATATCTGGGGCTCTTGGAATTGATACCCAACTGACAATGGCATTTGTGGTCTTTACACTATTATTCTCAATATTTTTTATCTCAATATTTTATGTAATTAGATTTAATATAAATATAGAGGTCAGTAGAATTATCTCGCCATATGCTGCAGCCTTAACTCCATTTAATTATAAAGTTCAGATTATATCATATTCAGAGCGTGATCAATCAGGGCTTGAATTGATAGACATGCCGTCTGACCCGCGTCCCTCTCTTAATGAATTTTTGACTGCAAGAGAACCTCAGGAATCTAAGAGAAATATCTATGACAGAACGCTTGCATTTTATCGCTGGGCTTGGCTTATTGATAAAAAAAATCATGGAATTAAGCCAAAGGTAATAGAAATTCCGACTCTTTATACAAATAAATCTGTAGAGATTCAAATAAATATAATTCCTGAAAGCCGCGGGGTGTTTTCATTTAAAGAGATTATTATATGTAAGAGCGATCCAATAGGATTATTCAGGGCATTTCATAAAATCCCTCTTGCAGAGTCCATATATATCCTGCCAAGGCAATATCCAATACCTTTGGTACATCTAGATGAAACGCGTAAATATAATCTGGGAGGCGTAACCTCTGCGCTTTCAGTTGGGGATTCTATGGAGTTTTATGCAATCAGGGACTATATTTATGGAGACTCAATTCGTCATATTGACTGGAAGGGATGGGCTAAGACAGATAAACCTGTTATAAAGGAATATCACGAAGAGTATTTTTCTCGACATGGACTTGCACTTGACACATTTGGAGATTCTGATTATGTTGATGCCTTTGAGGGGGCTGTCACAGTGGCTGCCTCATTAATCTTGGCTATAAAAAGCCAAGAGACCTTGATTGATTTTATGTTTGTTGAGGACGTTGTTCATAGTATTACAGTTGGAAGGGGGCTTGCACATAAGATAAATGTTATGGAGTTACTATCAGTAGTTACACTAAATGAGACAAATTCGATTGATTTATTAAGTCAATCTTTAATAGAAAAGATTAGAATTTTAAGCGGTATAGTCCTTATCTTTATAAAATGGGATAAAGAGCGAAAGGAATTAGTTGATTATTTAAGATCTGCAGGGATTCCTGTTAAGGTTTTCTATATTAAAAGAAGCAGTGACGAACTAAAGATTAATAGTTCAGGGATTACTCTAATTGAATTAGAGGATATTAACTCAGGGTTAAAAGATGTCATATAATAGACCGCCATTATTAATTGGAGCAGCATTAGTGTTATGGGGATGGAGTGTTGATTTTCTGTCTGCTGGGATATTGATGGGTATAATCCTTGAATTACCGCTGGTAATCTCCTTTAGAGTTGATACAAAAGATGAGACCTTTGATCAGATTTCATCGCTTGTATCCATAATAAATATGGGATTTATAGTATTTATATTAATAAGCAAGGTATTTGATGAAAGATTTATTATAGTATTTATTAAGTGGATGCCTTTAACTATGCTGCCTGTAATACTTGGGCAATATTATAGCAGACAAGGAAGTTTTCCATTAGATGCGTTATTTTATACCTTAAGAAAAAGGAGAAAACGTCAAAACATTCAATCAAAAAATGTTGACCTAACATATGTGTATTTAGCGGCTATAGCAGCTGCAGCGAGCGCTGCTAATCTGCGCACTATCTGGTTTTATGTATCTGTTACTTCCTTAATAACCTATGCCCTATATTTTAAGAGGTCAAGAAGGTTTAATATAGCACATTGGACAATGCTAATCTTTCTCTCAGCAGTTATGGGGTATTTTGGTCAGATTGGTTTAAGCGCCCTTCAAGGACATCTTGAGGAGCTTGAAATAAGTTTACTCTCTGGAAGATATTCATCAACTGACACACAATTTTCACATACAGCAATTGGAAGGATTAAAAAGCTAAAGCTCTCAGGCGGGATTATCCTAAGGGTTGAGGCTAAGTCGCCTATATTATTAATGGATGCGGCATATAATCGTTATTTAAATGGACAGTGGTTTGTTTCAAACAGCGCATGGAGAGGGTTAAATATAGATAAGCGTACATCAAGTTTTATAGTTAGTAATCAAAATAATCCTGAAGATGTTAATAGTTTAATGGTTTATGGTTTAAATGATGAAAAAATAGTTGTACTGCCGCATCCGTTAGGGAGTAATAGGATTGATAATATTGCGGTAAGGGATGTCTTTATTAATAATCTTGGAACAATTAAGGTTGATAAGGATAAGGGGTCTGAGACCCATAAAGGATTTTTAAGCTATAAGGTTGATTATACTGATATTGATGATGCGCTAGTAACAAAGGTTGACAGCTTTCTTACTGATAAAGATAAGGCTGCAACTGCGGGATTTATTAATCACTATGGGTTAAATACAGGCATGTCGCAGCGTGAGATTATTGAAAGACTTGGTTCAATATTTAAAAGCGATTATCGTTATTCCTTAAAGCCAGAATATGCGCAGATTGAGGATTTTTTGATGAAAAAAAAGTCTGGTCATTGTGAATATTTTGCAACGGGAACTGTGTTGATATTAAGGAGTCTTGGGATACCTAGCAGATATGTAACTGGATTTTCAGTATCTGAGCGTTATAAAGGTCTATTCATTGTAAGACAGCGTCACGCCCACGCATGGGCAAGGGCTAATATTAACGGCAGATGGATAGATATTGATACAACGCCGTCTATCTGGGCGGAAGAGGAGGCTGAGGATGCCTCGATTATGGAGCCGATGACTGATTTTTTTCAAGGGTTAAACTTTAGATTTCAAAAGTGGAAAGCAGAGGGCGGGATAGAGAGGAATAAGTGGATAATATACGGGCTTTTTGTGATAGTGATGATATATCTGCTTGTAAGGTCAAAGTCTTTATCACTTCTTAGGCTTAGGAATAAAAAAACTATGAAGGATGATAAGTCATTATCAACGATGAATCCGTCTCCGTTTATAG
>JADFXP010000047.1 GCA_015233465.1 Candidatus Magnetominusculus dajiuhuensis | reverse complement strand
GTGTAAGGGCGGGAAACAATATCTTGAGACAGTTGATATTAAAAAGGGCGAGACTAAATTTGTGTTATTTGAGAGTATTTATTAATAATTAAGGACCTAAAGCATGAGGGCTCTGCCCTCAAACACCCGCAAAGGGACTCGTCCCTTTGCGGGTCAAGGGCAGGGCCTTTGTGGGGATTTTTAAGGGGCAACGCCCCTTAAATTTCTCTTTAATTGAAATGATTTTTTAAAAATTCAGCGAATTTGGTTAGATCATTCATCTTATGCTGACATTTAAGTAATTCTGGCTCGCTGTTTGGGGTAATCCTAGCCGCAAAATGAAGCCCTGTCTTTGATGCGGCCTGCATATCTGTTGTTGCATCCCCAACAAATATTACCTCTTCAGGACTATATCCATATCTTGTCAAAATATCAATTATTATCTCAGATTTCTTAGCAGGAGAGCCTTGAATCTCTCTGAAATATTTCGTTAGACCACGTTTTTCAGCAATATATAATATCTCTTCCTCAGGTGTTCCAGTAGCGACATATATCGGATAAGTCCTATGATATTTCTCTAAAAATTCAAATGTCCCAGGTACAAATGGCGCCTTTAATATCTCTTCAAGGGCTATCTCTGTAAATCGTCTGCCAAGCTCCTCCTCATTTGTGTAAGGTTCTTTGATGATATTATTATAAGCATATCTGAATTTTACAAAACGCGATATGCCCTTGTTTTTAAGATGATGTTCCACTATCTTTTCAACATGCTGAGGATATTCCACTTCAAAGAGCTTCCTAAACGCCTCTGTCTTTATGTCTGCTGATTCTAAAATAACACCATCAAAATCTAAGATTAATGCCTTTATCATAAGTATCCTTTTGAGGGCTCTGCCCTCAAACACCCGCAAAGGGAATTAATAGATGAAACTTTTTATAAAAAAGTTTCCAAAAAGGCCCTTTGAATCCATTTATCTGAACCATTTATCCTCTGGGAATAGTTTATTCGTAATATTCCTATAAACTGACGGTTTACCGTATACTTTCTCAAAACTCCCTATCTCTGGAGTTATATAAAAAACACATCCTATTACAATATACAATAATACTGTATTAAATATATGTTTTTTATCATATAGTTTAAGGGCAGCGTGTATTATATCATCCAAAATAAGATGACTTAAGTATCCAAGAAATATGAATATTCCAATCATCCATGACTGCTCTGAAGTCAAAATGAAAAATCTTTTACAAATAATCACAGTAAGCAATAAAAAAAGAGCAGCAGCCGGAAATGAGTGCATTAGTCCTCTATGTACAGTTAATCTTGATATAAAAGTAAATATTAACAAACTGATAATTACATAACTGCCAACCCAAATAATGAATAATTCAATAATACTATATCTTTGTCCAAGTCTAAATACCATAAAAAATGCAACTATGATCCCTGATAAATTAAACACTATCCGCAAAGGTATTGAAGATTTTGAATCAAGATCAGGCAGCATCCCTCCTATAATCCCAGAGCACAAAAACATTATAGCCTCTGATTGAGTACAAACATCAGTAATATATAATCCTGTAGCTGCAACGCCAGAGGCTATCGCTGAAAACGTTAAATGTGTCCTATACCCTGCCATTTATGGGTGTCGTCCTACGACATTAAAATGCAATCAATGATGGATCATAATCCGACGGCTTTTCATATCCAAGCAGATTACAAATAGTCGCTGCAACATTACTTAACCCGCCATTTGGAATATCAGCCATCTTATATTGCCCAGTATTATTAAAATCCACAATTACAAACGGGACTTTATTTAATGTATGAGATGTCTTAATGGATTTTTTGTCTTTTTTCATGCTGAACATCTCATCAGAATTGCCATGATCTGCAGTTATTATTGCAATGCCTCCTAATTCTTGAACTACTTTAAGAATTTTATCAACGCATTCATCCACTGTCTCAACTGCTGTAATTGCTGCATCCATTACTCCAGTATGTCCAACCATATCGCCATTTGCAAAATTAAGCCTGCCGAATTTATATTTTCCTGATTTCAATAGCTCAATGGTCTTTTCAGTAATCTCATAAGCCTTCATCTTTGGAGCCTGATCAAATGGAATGCGGTCAGATGTGATTTCAATATATTTTTCAAGTGTCTCATTGATATAACCAGAGCGGTTTCCGTTCCAAAAATACGTGACATGACCAAATTTTTGGGTCTCAGAGATTGCAAACATAGTGATGTCTTCCTTTGCAAGATATTCGCATACAGTATTTTGTATAACAGGTGGTTCAACCAAGAAATTCTTAGGTATTTTTGCCTCAGAATCATACTCCATCATACCTGCATAAAGCACCTCTGGAATCCTGCCTCTGTCGAATTTATCGAATTCAGGACCTTCATCAAATGCCTTTGATATTTCAAGGGCTCTGTCGCCTCTGAAATTAAAATATACAACGCTGTCTCCATCTTCCATCATTCCAATGGGTTTATCAGCATTATCAACAATGACAAAAGACCCCATATATTGATCATCTACGCCTTCAGCATAAAATGTATTAATAGCCTCTTCACAGCTATGAAACTTTCGTCCGATTCCATTGACATGAGCGTCCCAGCCTCGTTTGACTATATTCCAATCTGCGCCGTATCTATCCATGGTAACATTCATTCTGCCGCCGCCAGATGCTATTACATAGTCAAAACCCTTAGTCTCTCTGATTTTTTTGAGCTTCTCTTCAAATGGCGCAACATATGTAAGTGCAGACCTTGGCGCAACGTCTCTACCGTCTAAGAGGGGATGAATACGGAGTTTTTTGATTCCAGCATTTGCAAGATTATCAATCATTGCATCAACATGATTGATATTAGAATGCACATTTGCGTCTGAAAATAGACCTATAAAATGAACAGCCTTGCCTTTTTTGCATCTATCAAGAATTTTATTCCAGAGCTTGCCAGAAAAAACTGCGCCAGTTCTAAAGTCTTCATTTACTCTTTTTGCGCCTTGAGCAAATACCCTGCCTGCTCCAAGTGCGTTGTGGCCAACCTCGCTGTTACCCATATCTTCGTTAGAGGGAAGTCCGACTGCCTCGCCGTGGGCAGTAATTTTTGTGCACAGGCTGCTTTTAAATAAGCGGTCAAGGGTTGGGGTTTTGGCAAGAAATACGGCATTAGAGTCATCTTCGCGTCCAAAACCTACGCCGTCCATAATTATTAACATCAGGGGACCTTTTGGCCCTTGATAACCTTTAAGTTTTTTAAGTCTATCCATTAAATCAGCCTCCTTGATTTTTAAGAAAAATTAACTCTCTATTATGATATAAAGTTAATGTAAATTGAAAGAAAATTTATATTTAATGCCTTGCGGGGTTTGGGGCGCAGTCCTCAATGTTATAATTAAAAGTAATATAGGAGAAAATAATGAGTAAAAAAGAATTACTATCAGCGAGATAGAGAAGGCAGCGGAGTCCAAGTTTTAGGAAGTTATAGATTTTGTTTATTTTCTAACGGTAAAAGAACAAATTGGAAGGTTTGATACTGCTATTGCCAGTGTTTCATCTCCTTATCTTTCTATTTAAAATTGGCGGTGTTTTGTGGTCACTGATGAATTTTTCAAGAGTGCCAATGTCTCTTAATTTTGATGCAGCTTCTATCAGGTCTCTTCGTTCACTTATAAAGTTCATTATTGGGACTGATTTCCCGCAACTCCTTTCAACAGTATAGATTTCAAAGATCAATAATCTGCGAATCAACTGCACGTCAAAAATAGTGAAATATTTAAGTAATTCTACTATTTTCTGATTAGTTTTTTCGATAATTTGACCCTTGCAAAAAAGCCTTAAGATAGAAGGTTTCCCAGTAAATGCAGTAAACATAAGCGTTACATCACCACCTTGCCGTATATCCCTTGCCGTTCTGTCGCCGCTTCCAGGATAATCAAGAAACAAAATTGACTTGTTGTCAAGAACTCTAAGACTATCATATCCTTTCGGAGATAAATTAACCTCCTTACCGCTTGCCGAGGCGATAAAAAACACCTTCTGAAATTTAATAAACTCTATATCCTCATCTGTTAGAAAATCGTACTGCTTACCCAAGTTGTACCTCTTAGCATATTATTTTTGTTTTCATTAATCATAAATAGAATGATCTCCTACATCAATAAAGATTGCAACACTATTTTCAATTCTAAAGACCATACGATAGCTAAAAATCACCTTTTATGGAATATCTATCTTTTAAATGACCTTTTAATTTATTAAAATATAATTGTGGATGAAGTTCATTTTCTATAAATAATGTTAATGCTTCTTCTGATTTATTCTTTATTTGAGGTGGTAGTTTTTTGGAACTTCGCTTAAAACTATTCGTAAATTTAATCTTCATCTTCGTTTAAATATGCAATCGCTTCTTTCGCATTATCAAAAACAGGGCTTATGTTACCATTAACAATATCAATTTCAGATACGGCAATTTTAGCAAGTGCAATTAAACGGTCATATTCTGCAGCAGTGATTGTCACATATTCATCGTTTAATAGTGTTTTAGACTGATTTTCCATTAATTATTTTAACACAATATTTAAGCAAATCAATATATAATTTTAGTAATACAGCCATGACTATTAATATTTAAATATGTTAAATTAAGGGTTCAAAGGTTCTAAGACCCTTTGCGGGGTCAAGGGGCAGAGCCTCTTGAAGATTAATCTGGTTTTTGTTGTCTCATTTGATATAAAATATATTCTATTATATTTTGTTGGAGGAGTAAATGAATGTTATTGGTCTTGATGCAGGTTCTGTCAGCATTAAGATAGTTTTAATGGACAGTGACGGCGTTATTTTAAAGGAGGTCTATGAGAGACATCTTGGACATCCTATTTCTAAGGCATTTGAACTGTTACAGCCTTTTGCTGGCTTAGGGGATTTAATCTCTGTTACTGGTTCTGCCGGTAAATTAATCTCTGAAATCATTGGAGCAAATCATGTCAATGAGATTGTTGCGCAGTCTTATTCTACGCGTAAGATAGAGCCAACAGTGCGCACTATTATTGAACTTGGAGGAGAGGATTCTAAACTTATATTACTTGATGATAATGGTATAAAGGATTTCTCTATGAATTCTGTATGCGCTGCTGGGACTGGCTCATTTTTAGACCAGCAGGCAGAGCGTATGAAACTCTCTATCACTGAATTTGCCGAATTATCAATTAAATCAAAAAACCCTCCAAGAATTGCAGGCAGATGCAGCGTATTTGCTAAATCAGATATGATTCACCTTCAGCAGATTGCAACGCCTATTGAGGACATTGTCTCTGGATTATGTTTTGCCGTTGCCCGCAATTTTAAGGGCTCTATTGTAAAAGGACGTCTGCTTGAGCGGGAGATATCGTTTCAGGGAGGAGTTGCGCTTAATGCTGGGATGGTGCGGGCTTTTAGGGAGATCTTTGAACTTGATAATCTTATTATCCCTAAACATACGGCTATGATGGGCGCAATAGGCGCTGTGCTTAATGCAATGGCATCTGACTCTGCAACTTTATTTACTATAGATATGCTCAATGCAATGCGTGATTATATAAAACAAACCGCTTATTCAGATAAAGGTAAAAAACCGCTTATATCTGCAGGCGATACTTTTACTGAAAGACACCTAAATAATAAAACGCAGTCCGCAGCCATCGCTTCAAACAAAACCCATCATAAAGTCTATATGGGCATAGATATTGGCTCAATAAGCACTAATCTTGCCTTGATAGATCAGAGCGGCGCTCTTATATCCAAGCGTTATCTTATGACAGCAAGCAGACCTATTGAGGCAGTTATAGGCGGGCTAAAGGATATGTATGAGGAGTTTGGTGATAGACTTGAGATCTTAGGGGTTGCTACTACTGGTTCAGGCAGATATATGATTGCGGATTTTGTAGGAGCGGATATAGTTAAAAATGAGATTACAGCTCAGGCAAAGGCTGCTGTTTCTATTGATAAAAACGTTGACACAATATTTGAGATTGGTGGACAGGATTCTAAATATATATCGCTTCAAAACGGAGTTATAGTTGATTTTGAGATGAATAAGGCTTGCGCTGCTGGCACTGGTTCGTTTTTGGAGGAGCAGGCTGAGAAACTAAATATCTCCATAAAAGAGGAATTTGCTGGATGCGCGCTTTCCTCAAGCAGCCCTTGCAGTTTGGGCGAGCGATGTACTGTGTTTATGGAAAATTCCTTGATGGCTAATCTTCAGCGCGGGGCAGATGACAAGGATTTACTTGCAGGACTTGCGTATTCTATAGTTGAAAATTATATAAATAGAGTCGTTGCAGGCAGACACATTGGGGATAATATATTTTTCCAAGGGGGGACTGCATTTAATAAGGCGGTTGTTGCGGCATTTGAGAAATTCACAGGCAAATTAGTTACAGTCCCACCAAACCATGACGTTACTGGCGCAATTGGAATGGCAATTATTGCTAAGGAAAGGATGGATTCAGCCCCTTATAAGACAAAATTTAAGGGTTTTAGACTTTGGGAGAGGAAATATGTGGTCTCCTCCTTTGAGTGTAAGTCTTGCGCCAATGTCTGTGAGATAAATAAGGTTAAGATTGACGGTGAAAAGAGGAGTTTATTTTACGGCGGAAGGTGCGAGCGTTATGATGAGGTAAAGTCTACTAATAATATTGAAGATGTCTTTGCATTTAGAGAAGGGCTTTTATGGAAACATTATGAACAAATACAGGCTGCCACTGATAACCGCCCTAAGATTGGAATACCTTATATATTTTTCTTTCATGAGTTTCTGCCGTTTTGGACTGTGCTATTAACTGAACTTGGTTTTGATGTGGTTGTATCGCCAAAGACAAATAGGACGGTTATAAATCTTGGACTTGAGACAGTACTCAGCGAATCATGCTTTCCTGTAAAGGTAGCCCATGGGCATATTAAATATCTTATTGAACAGGGGATAACGGATATATTAATCCCGTCATTTGTGAATATCTCAAAGAATGATAAATTCTTTCAAAAAGGCTCGCCTTGTCCATATACTCAGACCATTCCATATCTTGCAAAGGCTGCATTTAGAGGAATAACTCCGCTTTCGCCAATCATTGATTTCAGTCTTGGTCAGGATTATCTTATAAGCGAACTAATGCGCGTGTTTAAAGGGAAGGATATTAAAATTTCAAAGACAGATATAAAAAAGGCTATAAGAAAGGCTGAGACAGAAGTAGCTGATTTTTATAAAAACGTTCAGAAAAAGGGTACAGAGATTTTATCCAATATTACAGAGCGGACAATTATAATAATTGGCAGGAATTATAATGCCTTTGACAGCGGCATAAATCTTCAGCTTCCTAAAAAACTTGCAGGGCTAAATGTGCTGGCATTGCCATTAGATTTTCTCCCGCTTTATGATGTTGATATAACGGATGTATGGGAGGATATGTATTGGAGGAGCGGGCAGAATATTTTGAAGGCTGCGAGATTTATAAAGAATCATCCGTTGTTATATGCAGTATATATTGGGAATTTTAATTGCGGGCCTGATTCATTTATCCTTAATTTCTTTAGAGAGGAGATGGGGGATAAGCCGTTTTTGAATATAGAGATTGATGAGCACAGCGCAGACGCAGGAGCTGTGACAAGGTGTGAGGCATTTTTAGACAGTATTGAAAATCAGCGTTCAGAAAAAAAGGAGACCGCTTCTGTCAGCAGCTTAAGAATTCCGAGCATGTCAGATAAAAAGGTTGTATATATCCCAAGGATGTCAGATCATGCCTTTGCCCTTGCTGCCGCATTTAAATCTTGCGGTGTGAGCGCAGAGGTTTTGCCTGTAACAGATACATCTGCAATTGAGCTTGGACGCAAATATATCTCTGGAAAGGAATGTTATCCATGCGTTGTAACAACAGGCGATTTGTTAAAAAAGGTCATGACCCCAGGATTTGATCTACAGAATTCTATATTTTTCATGCCGTCTGGTACTGGTCCTTGCAGATTTGGCCAATATAATGTGTTACAAAAATTAATATTAAAAAATCTTGGGTTACAGGATGTACAGATATATTCGCCTGTTCAGGATACGGCATTTTATAAGGAATTAGGACTTGTAGGCGGGGATTTTGTAAAGACCTCATGGAAGGGGATTGTGGCAATAGAGCTTTTAACCAAGTGCCTGCATGAGACAAGGCCTTATGAATTAGAACAAGGGATTACGGATGCAATTTATAATGAATATCTGCAAAAGATATATAAGGGGTTATGCGGCAGTAACGGAGGCGTTGATAATAGTTTAAGGGAGGCAAGGACTGCCTTTGAGTCAATCCCCAAAAAAGAAGTGAAAAAACCTTTGATAGGTGTAATTGGGGAGATATTTGTGAGGTCGAACAAGTTTTCAAATGAAGATCTGATAAGAAAGATTGAGTCTCTGGGCGGACAGGTATGGCTTGCGCCTGTTGAGGAGTGGATTTATTATGTAAATCATTTAGGATTAAAACATGCCTTGATAAAAAAAGACTTGTCAGGTATTATAGGAGTATCGGTAAAGAGATTTTTTCAAAAAAGGGTTGAACATCGTTACAGCAGGTATTTTGAGGGTTTCTTAAAATCTGCTCATGAGCCTGATACTGGCGAGATATTAAGGAATGCAAATCACTATGTAGATGATACATTTGAAGGTGAGACAGTATTAAGTATTGGTAAGTCAATAGATTTAATAAATCATGGAGTAAATGGTATAATAAATGCGATGCCTTTTGGATGTATGCCGGGAACGATAGTTACGGCATTAATGAGGGCGGTAAGCAGGGACTATTCAATTCCGTCAATAAGTGTACCATTTGATGGTTCTGAATCAGGATCAATGACCTTGCAGTTAGAGGCATTTATGGAACAAGCCCAAAGTAAGTTATAAAGGGTTCAAAGGGTCGAGACCCTTTGCGGGAGCCCGTAGATAAAAAGGGCAGAGCCCTCAGATAATTATTTAAAGGAGAAAAAGAGTTTGGGAAACGTAAAAAAGTGGCGTAAGAAGAAGATGTCCAAGCACAAGCATAAGAAGCTGCGCAGAAGGACAAGATTTAAGAGAAAATAAATAGTATTATTAAAGGTGGGCGAAATGTTATTGCGATTAGTATTAATTATATTCGCAGCCTTAGTAGGATTTTATTTATTTATCACTGTATTTTTGTATTTATTTCAGTCAAAGTATGTATTTGTGCCATTTCGAGAGATTGCAGCGAGACCGTCTTCAATTGGGCTTGATTATGAAGATATAAAGTTTGATTCTATTGATGGAATCAGGCTTTCTGGATGGTACGTGCCTGCTAAGGCTGGCAATAAATATCTTCACCATAATGCCTTGCAGGGTTTGGGGTGCAGCCCCAATGTAATATTATTTTGTCATGGTAATGCGGGTAATAACTCACATATCTTGGGAACACTGAAGATATTTAATGACCTTGGGTTGGATACATTTGTATTTGATTATAGGGGATATGGAGAGAGTGCTGGGTCTCCATCAGAGCAGGGAACGTATAATGATGCCTTATCAGCGTGGAATTATCTTTTAGAAAAACGCGGGATACCGCCTGAGAAGATCATTATATTTGGCAGATCGCTTGGCGGTTCAATTGCTTCGTGGCTTGCAAAAGAACATACTCCGAAAGCCTTAATCATAGAGTCAACATTTGTGTCAATGGAGTCTCTATTTAAGGCAATATATCCGTACCTGCCGATTAAACTTCTTCTTAAATATAATTATAAAACGCTAGTCTATCTAAAGGATGTAACTTGTCCAGTTCTTGTAATCCATAGTCCTCAAGATGAATTGGTACCATTTTCGCAGGGTCTGAGTCTTTATGAAAATATAACTGAAAAGAAGTCGTTTTTACAGATTTCAGGGGATCATATTGACGGATTTTCAACGTCAGGGAATGTTTATATTAATGGTCTAAGGGGGTTTATTTTTAGTGATAGTTATAAAGATAAATAATCTATGATTTGCTGTCTCTTAATAAAAGTAATATGATGCTATTTTATAATTTATACCAAGTTATTTTCTTAGAAGTAATTCATTTAATTCTATTTAAAACCGTATTTCGTAGGGGTAACCCAAGTTACATGCAGTCTAAACGTAAAACAGGGCAGCCCCTACATTTCAATGGAGATATATTTTATATGCAATTATTATATTTCTAAGGATACATTATTGAATGATTATCGCGATAATATCATTTGTCATAATCCAATTTAGATGTTTTAGGCAGATTTATTGAGGCTGTTAAATAAACTGTGTCAAAGTACCGAAAAGGTAATAAACCTTTAAAAGGAGAATTGACATGGAAGAGCAAAAGAGACCACAAATAACGCTACAAGATTTTAATTTTTCTGAATTCCAAGA
>JADFXP010000046.1 GCA_015233465.1 Candidatus Magnetominusculus dajiuhuensis | reverse complement strand
AGACCTTCAATTGACGCGGCTTGTTCAAATATAAAAGCTGGCAAGATATCAAATGCTGAATTTATATGCGGAGATATTTTAAATATGAGTTGGACTTATCCGCAGCCTGATTTGATAGTATCAAATTCAGCGCTTCATTATATACCCGGCGATTTAAGGATTATTCTTAAAAGATTATATGAAATATTAAAACCCGGAGGTTTCATTATTGCAACTATTGAGAAAAAAGATTTAAATATATTTAGATCTTTCCAGAAGTTTAATCTTTTATTTATGCCAAAGGTTATCAGAAAAAATTTCCACTATCTAATGAGAATGATATATATTATGAGAAGTCTTCTTTTTAATAATAAAGGTTTAACCGAAAATGAAAGTGAAAGTTTAAAGGGTAAATCCCGATATATTGCCATACCAACAGTACAGGATAAAACTAAAGAAGAGCTATTAAATGACTTCAATGATGCAGGATTTGAGAAGATTGAAATTGAAATGATGCCGCCTCTTAATAAACTCTCAATCCCTCATTTTTTTATAATGGCTGCTAAAAAGGCATAAGAATATGTTATGTATCCCCCGCATAAAGTTACCGCTAAGTTTAATGGAGATATTTATCTTTTTATTAAATATCTTCAAAAAAAAATCACAAAAAAATTCAACTGCAATTATCTCTGAATTTGAAACAAGCTTTGCAAACAGGTACAATTATCCTCCAGCACTTATAGTATCAAGGGCGCGTATAGCATTTTATTTCCTTCTGAAAAATATGGATATAAAATCAGGCGGAGAGGTATTGATATCTGCAATTCATATAGCAGATTTCGTAAATATGATTCATTTAGCAGGATTTAAACCAGTTGCAGTAGACCTAAAGATTGGAACATACAATATTGATTATGAAGATTTAGAGCGCAAGATAAATAAAAACACCGTATTGCTGCTTGTCACCCATTTATCAGGGTTTGCAACTGATATGGACAGGATAGTTGAGATAACAAGACGTAATAATATACCTTTTATAGAAGATTGCTCTCAGGCTGTTAATACCTTTTATAAAGGAAAGAGACTTGGCACCTTTGGCAAGGCAGGAATTTTTAGTCTAAGTCTGTTAAAAAGTGTCTGCACATTAATGGGCGGAATGATTATTACCACAGATTTGAAACTGCTTGATAAATTAAGAAGTAATATTGACCAAAACGTATCAAGTCCTTCAAAAATCCCTCTTATTATGGAGGCAGTTAAAAATATTATAATCATCACTGCTGTAACGCAGCCGATTTTTACCTTAATTGTCTTTCCGCTCCTTAGATTGAATATGTATAGGGAAGATTTTTTTGCAAGATACCAGCGGACTAATAAAACAGTAGAGTTGAGACGTCTTATTCCAGAAAATATGATGGTTCATTATACTTGGCAGCAGGCCGTTATGGGACTAAGTCAGCTTCGTTCATTGCAAGGACGTGAAGAGATAAGGATTAAAAATGGGCAGTATTTATTTGATAATATAATCTCTGACGATAAAATCTCAGTCCCAGCAGTTGTTGAAGGCTCTGATAATACCTTTTGGTTATTCCCAATAATTGCAGATAACCCTGATAGATTAAAGAGATTTCTTTTAAAAAATGGGATAGACAGTTCTAAATTTCTATTAGTAGTATTAAGTGAGGTCAATGAATTTTCTGTCTTTTCCTTTAAATGTACCAGTGGAGAATCAATCAAGGCTCATACCCTTTTTATTCCTGCCCATATTGGGGTAACCAAAAAAAACCTTGATCATATTATTCAGGTCTTAAAAAAATATCAAGCCTCTTTGACTATAAATACTTAATATAATGAATATTTTTATAAAATATATAAAGAGATTCATGCCTGTACAGTTTGATAAAAAGATATTTAGCGCTCTAATTACATTAATAATGAATTTGATGCAGACTAAATTATTAAATATAAAGGCATCTCGCGGCCCGCTGTTTGTAACATGGCTTCCCACCTTTAATTGTAATATCTCGTGCAAATTCTGCTCTACACATAACCTCAAAAAAAAATATCCTGAAGGAATTAGCCAAAAGCGGGCAATAACCCTTGCACATGAAATAGGAAAAGCAAAGACTTGGGTTGTAGGTTTTACTGGCGGAGAGGTCTTAATGTATCCTTATCTTTTTGATGTTATCAAGGTCTTAAAACAGTACCAAGTAATTGTGTATATAGTTACTAACGGTAAACTTTTAAAACAATATACAGATGATATTTTATCTTCTGGCATTGATTCTGTGGTTGTAAGCATTGATAGCGATGATGCAAAAGAACATGATTTTATTAGAAATAACGATGGTCTTTTTGATATACTTATCGATGGGATTACATTTCTTAAAGCTAAACGCCAAGACAAAAAACCAATAATAAAGGCTACAACAGTATTATCTAAGATAAGTCTTCCAAAGATGTCTCAGATTGTTAGTAAATTAACCAGCCTTACAGATATAGTCAGTTTTCAGCCAATAGTAGGCGGATATGAAAACAGTCCGCATGGACAAAAAGATAATAATTTAAAGGGACTTAATTTTCCTCATGAAGAAAGATTATTTGTTGAGCAATTGTTATCTAAATTCCTTAAAACCAATCCGAGTTATAATACAAATTATTATAGATCAATCCCAATATTTTGGTTTGAGAAAGAAAGACTTATTAATAAAATAAAATGCTGGTCTCCTTTTTTACGTTTAATTATAATGCCTAATGGCGATACGCTTCATTGTACGACTAATTCAAGATTTAACTCATTAGGCAATATCAATGAAATGTCACTAATGGACGTATGGAACAGTAATGAAATGATTAGTCAAAGAGAGATTATCCGCAGGCATAAAAATCGCTGCATTTGTTGGACACAGGATGCTTCTTTTAACGCCTTAGCTGATTCAATTCCTTTTGTTAATAGGATGCCTGTATTTAATAAAAGAAGAGATTCAATAGATTGAAAGATTTATTATTTATTGATATAATATTGATTATATGAAACTATCACACATAACACTATTAAAATGTATAAAATGCGATGGTGAGATTGCGTTATCCTCAATACACCCAAATAAAATTGAAAAAGAGATTATTGAGTTTGGAATATTATCATGTATTGACTGCGGGGCATTATATCCTATAATCAAAGGGGTTGGTGTATTTTTTAAAAAAGAATTTATAGGGCATTATTTAAACGAGGATGAGAAAAAAATTTGTAATGACTTGGGGTTATTCATTGATAAAGAAAAAGTAACCCTCAATCAGATACAGCAAAAACAATTAGACGCGGCTTCTAATTGGAGTTATCAATGGACTAAGACATATGACTTTAAAAAAGATGACTTTATCAATGAAGGATTTTTGAAGGAAGAGACTTTTTTTGAATTTATTCCCATAGAGACAGAGAAAATCAAGAATAAAACCATTATAGTGTGGTGCGGAGGCAAAGGCCGTGAGGCATTTCATCTAATCAAATATAACCCTGAAGTATTAATTGTTAATGAGATTGGCGATGAGATATATGGAATACCGCAGCTGCTTGGTTATCCTGATAATTTGATGTTGATTAGATGTGATATGCAGCAAAATCCCATTAGATTAGGATCAGCAGATTATTCAATCTGCGACCATGCACTTCAACATGTAGCAGATCATAAAATGGGATTTAAAGTAATAACGGATGTCCTTAAGCCTAATGGGATAATTATAATAAATGCCTATAGTTATGAGAATAATTTTCTGATGGTTTATATAATTGAACCCTTAAAGGTCATCTTCCACAAATTATCTCTCAAAACACTTGAAAGGATTGCATTTATCCCTGCTATGATTGTTTACATTTTGATACATTTGTTTTATGTCCCTGCAAACAAAATATTATCTAAGCAAACCTGTAACAAAATACCATTATTTGATCACATGATTTTCTGGTCTAAGGTTTCTTTTAAATGGATAGATCTGGCATGTTTTGATCTAATCCATGCCCCAATCTCTTATCACTTTAAAAAAGAAGAGTTTATTAAAATGGCTAGAGATAACAACGCAACAATTAAAACACTCAATAATACTCATGGGACAACTTGGACGTTCATTGCTCATGCACAGAGATGATAGTTACAGGAGATACAAATGTATTTTAGCGGTCTAAAGCAAAGGGATTATCTGATCCTGATTAGTATACTTCTGCTGCTTATTATATATTCAATATGGCAGTTTTATCCAGAGATATTTCGTCATAATAATGATCTCGCCATGATACGTTATTTTGATCCCTTAGAATTTTCAATCTTTAATGGGGTATGGGCAAGTTATAAGCATCCCTTTCAATATCCTATAATCTCAGGCACTATTTATCCAATGTTATATTACAAACTCGTCTCAACAATGACGTTTCCCATTATGTATGTTAAAGGCGATTCTATAAGAATCCTTGATAATGCAGTGAGACTTGGCGGACTTGCGTCAATGATAGCACTTTTTATGGTCATAGCACTATACTCACGACAAATATTTCGTTCCTTTTTACCCGGCATTATTACAATATTACTGATACTTTCAGGCGGAACAAATAAAGGTACAATATTTGGTTTTTTTATGTCTTTCAGACCTAATCCATTTGAATTCTTGATGCTCTTTCTTGCTTTTTACAGCCTTTCAATATATTTTATGAATAAGAGCGTTAAATATTTATTTTACGGAATTATCTTTTCTTCTCTATGCTTCTCAACTAAGATGGACGGCATATTTCTCTTTCCAATAATCTCATATTTACTCTATCATTCAATAATAAATGGTGAAATTAACTTTATTAAAGCAAGAAAAACCTTTAGATATATTTCAAATTTGTTTTCTATACTTTTATTTTGCACTATACCTATACTTACATTTAGCGCATATTATTTTCTATTTAAACGAATTAACGAAGTTACAGCCCATACAGTTTATGAAACCGCAGGCTCAGTATTTGTTTATAAAGTTGCTGCATTTGTAATATTATTTTCAATTATCTTTTTAATAGCTGGGATCTTTATTATATTATTAGAAAAAAACATGCAAAAGCGAGTTTCTTCAACATTAACAATTAATAAAGGGTTTATGAATTTTTATATTTTAATCAACTCTATAATAACCATCTGCGCTGTATATGCAGGAGTCTTTGTCCTTAGCAACCCTTATTTTATAACTGATCCAATCAAATCTTTCTCATTTTTTAAATTTATGAATTCACTTTTTTTTACAGCAAAGTCTTTGACCTTAGAGATTAAGTTTCAACCGTTTTATGTTATTGTTCTTATCAGAGATTTAATTGGAACCATGAAAATAATCCCTATTTTAGTTGTTATCATAGCTGGGCTTGGAACATTTTTTTTAACAGATAAAACAAAAGATCACACAAAATCCTCTCTTTACATTTTATTAAGCTACGCAATGATAAAATTAGTTATAATAAGTTTAACGTTAGCAGTAGTTGAAGATAATTATGTATTTTCAGAGATTATTGTTATTTACTTATTTTTTGGATATTCAATCCATTATATTATCAAAAATAATACAATCAAATATATCACTACTTCACTGTTATTTTTGATATTGCTTCCAATACTTTATGAAAAAAATAATCCTGAATTATATTGTAAGTCTGTTGATGCAATTTATGATATACCTAAATGGATTGATAAAAATGTACCTGCTGATAAAGTAGTTTCTTCTTGTAATTTTTATCTATCTGGAAGATACAAAGATAACATTATGTGGTTAGATGATCTATACAAGATAAAACCAAATACCTCTTCAGACTATATTATTATGTCAGATTTAACTTTAGATATCCTGCAAAATCAATGTGTAAACATTCCAACATTAAGTAAAAATACAAATCAACTCCTTACCATTCTTAAAAACAATTATGAAGTTGCAGCAAAGATTAATAATAGATCATATATAGAATACCCGGACAGAGGTAAATATATATATATTTTTAAGAAAAAATCACCTCCCAAAGTATTAGGTTAAAAAAAAAAGTAATACATTCATTTTTTATGCTAAAATAATTAAAAAAATGGAGACCTAACTAATGTCTGAATCAAAAGAACAGATTAAGACAGAAAATGGCTTTAATATAAATATTAATGCCATTTCCTCAGAAGATAAATTAAATATATCAATTGAAATTGACTATAGTAATAATGTAATCCTTCACTGGGGTCTTTATAGACACGACAATCCATCTTGGCATATTCCTGAAATGAGTACTTGGCCTAAAGACTCAATATCTTATAAAAATAAAGCCGTACAATCACCTTTTATTACCAAAGAGGCCAAAGGAGTCCTTGAGATCAAAATTGATAATTATAAAGACTATTCATTTATCCCATTTGCCCTATATTTTCCAGATACAGAACAATGGGACAATAATAATGGGCAAAATTATCTCATAAATATCCCATTATGGAGAAAGACATCCAAAAGCCCTCTTAACTATTTTATGGATAAGCTGGATTCATTTGAGATACTATTTTCACAGCAGCATCACTTTAAAAGACTCGGAGATGTCTGCGCTATTGTCAATAAAAATGGCAATAATCTTCAATTAACAATAGCCTCTGATATATCTGGTCATCTGCTTTTACATTGGGGAATAATCAGCCGCTTTAAAAATCAATGGCAGCTCCCAGATGAATCGTTCAGACCGCTTAACACTACCCCTGTATGCAGTTCCTCAGTAGAGACATTATTTATAGAACAAGACGGTTATAAAACATTAAACTTAACAGCAAGTATTGATGAAGCCCCTGAAAGAATAGCATTTGTTATCAGAAGGGACTATGACCAATGGATTAAACGTGACGCCACAGATTGGATTATCCCGTTTGGGGCATTGGTTCATAAAGACAAACCGATTGACAATGTTGAACTTAGTCATATCACATCAGAGATAATTGAGCGTGAGATGAGTAATAATTCTTGGACTCTGATGCACAGATTCAATCTTTGCCACGATCTAATTAACCGCTCAGAAGATAATATTGCAGCCTTAGCATATCTTTTTGTATGGCTGAGGTTTTCAGAATTAAGGCAGCTTGACTGGCAGAGGAATTATAACACTCAACCTCGTGAACTTGCTCATTCAATGGACAGATTGACTCTGAGGCTTGCATGGCTTTATATTGATATGCCCTCAACCAGACAGATTGCCTCTCTAATGCTTTCAACCTTAGGTCCAGGCGGGGACGGCCAAAGGATTAGAGATGAGATATTACAGATAATGCACCGTCATAGGATAAAAGAGGTGACAGGTTCGTTCCTTGAGGAATGGCATCAAAAACTGCATAATAATACTACCCCAGATGATGTGGTAATATGTGAGGCATATATAGCATTTTTAAAAAGCAATGGAAATCTTGAGACATTCTATCAAACTTTAAATCATAAAGGCGTAACAAAGCAGCGCCTTGAGACATTTGAACGCGCTATAAAAACCCCTCCTGACTTTGTGCATTATTTAAAAGATGCCCTCATTCATGATTTTGAGTTTTTTCTATCCATTCTCAAAAAAGTTCATGTCGGCACTGATTTGCAAAGCGCTATTGAGGCATCTGGATATATATTATCTGATTACATAAAGGGCAGATTATGGTTTCTCTTTGACAATAGATTAAACCAAACAATACCAATGGAACAACAGATTGGAACTGTATTTTTTATACGCAAAAATCTCTATGATATATTAAATAATGACCGTGACAGCCACAGAGTTAGAACCATTATTTTTCTCGATATAGCGCTAGTCGAATATATGAGAAAGATAGTTGAGGGGCGGATTAATAAAGACTGGGAACCTGATACTTTAATCAAGATACTAGGTCTAACACTTGATAATTGGCTGCTCACAAATAATGATCCAAATATCATTGAATCAAAAAAACACTTAGACAAACTAATTGCCAGCGGTCAAAAGACTCTTTCACAGCAGAGTGCGCTGCATATATACAGTATTATAGGAAAGATATCGCGCATAGCTGCAAATTCAATTGATTTTCTTGTAAAACTACTTCAAGAAAAGGCTGAATACTTAGGCAAGGCATTTTCTGCTCCCACTTGGTCTATTAATCTATTTGCAGAGGAGATTGCGCGTAGTCAGATTGAATTTGTAGTATCCATTCTTATAAAATATCTTGAACCAAAATTAAGACAGGCCTCTGAACTTGGGTTCTGGCAGGTGATTGGAGGGGGAAGGACACAGGGCAAGATTTGTGTAGTACAAACTCTATCAGATTTGCATAACAGGGCTCAAACTGATTCCCTAATAGTTATAGTTGAACAGGTATTTGGAAACGAAGAACCACCTGCAGGTGTTACTGCGATTATCACGCAGGTTTCAGTTGATATTGTATCGCACCTAGCAATTCGCGCTAGAAATAGAGGGATAGTATTTGCGGCATGTTTCTCTCCTGAGATATTTACAGAACTAAAATCTAAGGATAATCAGATAGTTTCCGTTCAAAGTGATTCTAAAGGCGGTATTTTAATCTCAGATAATATTGAGAAAATTGATATCTCCAAAAATGTTAAGGCAATAATCTCTGTAAAAAGGCGGTTTTCAAAATTTCAATCATACATAATAACTGAAAATGAATTTACAGATGAACTGGTTGGAGGAAAGGCTTTAAATCTAAAATATCTACACTCTAAGATTCCTGATTGGATAGTCCTTCCAAGGTCAATTGCAGTTCCTTTTGGCGTGTTTGAAAAGATTTTAAATCATGAGATAAACATTAAGTTACATCAGAAATATATTGATCTTCAAACCAGTCGTACTCGTTTTGAGAGTCAACTATTATCTGAACTCAGAGGTATAATTATTAATCTAAACATTCCAGCAGAATTTGTTGAAAGTCTAAATACTATAATGGAGAATGCTAAGTTAAAATTTAATACAAATACAGATAACCACTTAATTTGTATTAAAAAGGTCTTTGCATCTATTTGGAATGATAGAGCTTATCAAGGCAGACGCGCATATGGGATAAAACATGGCGATATACAGATGGCAGTATTAATTCAAGAGGTAATAGATGCTCAATATGCCTTTGTAATTCATACTCATAACCCAGTTACAGGCAATATAGATGAGGTATATGCAGAGGTAGTTACTGGATTAGGCGAAACCCTTGTAGGTAATTATCCGGGCACATCTCTTGGATTTATATATAATAAAAACGATAAATCTATAAAAATTGTTTCATATCCAAATAAAGAGACTGGACTATTCGGTCAAGGTCTGATATTTAGATCAGATTCTAATGCAGAAGACCTTCCGGGATATTCAGGCGCTGGACTTTATGATAGTATTGCTGAAACTATGCCTGCTGCTTCACTAATTAATTATTCAGAAGATCGGCTTTTATGGGATACAGATTTTAGGAATAGTTTACTTGCTAAGATTTCAGAGATTGGAATAATAATTGAGAGTATATTCGGCACTGCCCAAGACATAGAAGGCGTTTATAGTCATGGTCAATTTTATGTAGTTCAGAGCCGTCCTCAGGTTTAATACCTATATAAAATTAACAGCTAAACCTTAAGGTAAATACAGCGCCATCTACAACATTTATTACATTAATACTGCCTTTCAAGCTGTTTTCTATTATGCTTTTTGACATATAAAGCCCTATGCCAGTACCTTTTTGCTCAGTCTTAGTAGTAAAATAAGGCTCCCAAATACGTTCCATTAACTCTTGTGGTATTCCTCCTCCATTATCGCTGATTTCAATCAAAACGTCTTGCTCTTTTTTACTGATTTTTATAAATATCTTTCCTCCCTTAAATTCTTTTTCTTTCTCGCATCTATGACTAATTGCATCCATAGCATTAGTTAATAAATTAAGAATTACCTGTTTAAATTCATTTTGATAACCAAATAATGTAATCTTAGCTGCATCTTCACAAGTTAAAATCTCCCAATAATCATTTGGCTTCAAACCTTGCTGCTTAAAGACATTGGTTGAATCACATAAAAATGTAACCTTTATATTGAGTTTTTTTAGCTGACCTATGATAATGTTAGATATATCATTTATAGATTCTACAATAGAAAATTGAACTTTTTCCTTTGAGGGACTAAAGAAATTACGGAAATCATCAATAGTCCTTGCCATAAATTCTATCTGTGACTTAGATTGATTGATTATATTATTAATATACTCTTTATCCAATTCATTATGATCAAAGGTATCTTTAATGTCTGAAACTATCAGAGAAAGCGCATTAAGAGGCTGCTTCCATTGATGGGCAATAGCCCCTATCATCTCGCCCATAGAGGCCATTTTTGACTGCTGAATCAACATTATATCTTTTTGTCTGTGAGCCTCAACTTCACTCTTTACCAAATTCTGAAGGTTTTGATTTAATTCATTTAATTTATTTTCTATGGCTTTACGTCTTGTTATATCTCGAACAATACCTATTGCATTCCATTTATTTTTCATATTAATAGAAGAAATTGAAATCTCAACAGGAAATTCTTCGCCATTTTTATTTAAACCAACCAACTCTATAGTTGTTCCAACGATATTACCTTTACCGCACTTTATATATTTTAGAAATCCTTCTGAAAAGGTATCCCAATATTTATTAGGCATAATCTTTTCGTGTAAATTAGAATTAATAATCTCAGTGCATTTATAACCAAATATTTTTTCAGCCGCCTGATTCCAATAAGTAACCCTTCCATCTTCATCTATCATTATAATGCCGTCAATTGCAAAGGAACTAATTCCTCGAAATTTCTCTTCACTAAGTTCAAGAGCCTCTTGAGAAAACTTGCGTTCAGTAATATCTTCAACTGTTGTAACTATATTAATCACCCTTCCTTCAAAATATGTAGGTATCAAACTAATAGAAATTGAACGGATTGCGCCATTTTTTTGCTCAATCTCAATCTCTTCTCCAATAATATGAGAAGATTTTGCAAGGATTTTATTGAAAAGGATTTCAAATTTTTCTGCTTGTATTATTTTAGAATAATGCACACCTATAAGATTACTTATATTATCGCCGCAAATATTTGCCCCGCCTCTATTTACTAATACTATTATCCCTTTATCATTAAATACAAATACTCCATTTGTTACATTGCCCAAGATATTTTCTAAAAAGCCCTTATCAGAGAGCAAGGCATTTTCAATCTTCTTTCGCTCAGATAAATCCCTTATTACACCAGTTGTCCCAATAAATTGTTTATTTGATATAACCCCAAGCGTTCCTTGAAATTTTTTAGGATCAGTATCAGTAATACCTTCATAGATTCCAAAACTATTGACATCTGTAAATATAATATCACTGCCTATAGGTTCAATTATACCCGGATGTACAAATTTTGCCTCCTTAGCAACTATTCTCACCTCAAGAGGTGTAGTTAATCTATCTCTGCCTCTTCTTTCATCAAATAATCGCGGAGAATCTTTATCGCCTGTTGTCTTGCCTTGATACTTAGGCAAAACCTTTTCTCTGCTTACATAATCAATGTCTTCTCCAAATATAATCTCGCTAAAATGCCTGCCAATTAATTCTTCAGGCTCATACCCCAATCTCCTTACAGCATTATTTACAAAGGTAAATCTCCCGTTTGGATCAATCTTATAAATTATATCTGGTACGCTTTGAACAAGGAATTTAAAACGCTCCTCAGATTTCATCAATTCCATCGTTCGTTTTGTTAATTCATTATTCTGCTCTATAACATTTTTATATGTATCTATTAATAGATCAAATAACTCTTGATATGTAGA
>JADFXP010000045.1 GCA_015233465.1 Candidatus Magnetominusculus dajiuhuensis | reverse complement strand
CACCGATTACAATAGTGCCGATAATAACAGAGCGGTATGGGGGTAATGGTTCTATTGTTAATCAATTATTGTTATTTAGTTTTATTTTTTCTTTAATTTCAATACCTGTTATGGTAATGTTATTTGAGGATAGAAATCTCAAGTTTGATATAGGTCGAAAATCAATACATGGAAGCCAAGCACGAATATATAAAGAATATGCAAGTAGAATATTTTATGAATATATTAAATATGTTGCTAGATATGTTGGTGGAGAAGTAAGTCAAGATACTGAATGGTCAAAAGATGAAATTTATGCAGAAATTGATAAGATTATTGATCTAAATGTAAGTACTATCAAATTTCAAAAAAATCCAAAGAACCAAGAAGCTAGCGTTGCTGCTATTTTTTATGAGTGCATAGGTAACGGAATAATAAAAGATATTCTTCCATTAATTTCAGGATATAGAAATAGATATGATTTATATGCAAAATGGAATAACAAAAAAATAGTGATTGAATTTAAAGCTAAACTAATTAATATCTTAAGAGACTTTAATGATGAACAAAAAATGTTCAATGAAATCAATTGTATTGTTTGTTGGGATGTTGATGATAGCGATAAACAAGGCATGAAAGATAAAGGTATTTCATTAGATGAAATAACACAATCATCTTTTGATAATGGCAACAAGAAATTTCCTCATTCGACTCATTTTTTAACTTTATCAGGTTTAGTTCCTCCAATATACATTATTGACTTAAAAAAAATAATAAGTTAAATCCTAATTGAGTAGTGAAGTATTATAGACATAATAGTGTTCGGTATGAGAAAGCCAATCTATTTTATTTAAGATATTTTGTGCAATTGTTTTATCAAGACGAATCAAATCATCCTCAGCTTGAGGAGTAAAATCAATCTCAAATTTCATATCAGCTTAATCCGAGACGTTTTTTGACTTTATCAAATGAAATTCTTTCTTTAGAGGAGATTGAATCTTCAAGGGACTGAACAAAATCTTCCCTAATCTCCAATCCATAATCAGGGTCAATAAACTCCTCATTACTTAAATCAGCCACTTTCATAGTTATACCTCTATAACTAAAGCATGAGGGCTCTGCCCTTTTTATCTATGGGCACCCGCAAAGGGACTTGTCCCTTTGAACCCTTAATAAAAAATTCTTTCATTCTACATAATATTAAAATTATGGGGTGAAGGGGACGAGTCCCCTTCTGGGATCCCATAGATAACACGGGTGAAACCCTCAAAAAATTACTTAAACTTTTGGCACAGCCTCATCTCTTTTAACAAATGTATCTCTAAATCTCTCAAGTCCAGAGCCGCATGGGATAATCTTACCCATTATGACATTTTCCTTTAGTCCTCTTAAATCATCTACTCCGCCAGCCAAAGCTGCATCCGTCAATACCCTTGTTGTCTCTTGGAATGATGCTGCAGAGACCCAACTGTATGTTGTAAGCGATGCCTTTGTTATACCAAGTAATAACGGCTTGCCTTGTGCTGGAATCCCGCCATTTGCGCGTACCTTATCATTAACCTCTTGGAATACCAATCTATCTACCTGCTCGCCTATCATAAAATCAGTATCTCCAGGATTTTCAACTGCTACTCTTTTAAGCATCTGCCTTACTATTATCTCTATATGCTTATCATTAATCGCAACACCCTGCAGCCTGTAAACCTTTTGAACCTCATCTACCAAATAACGCTGCAACTCCATTGGCCCAAGTATATCCAAAATACTATGCGGATTTACTGCTCCATCCATCAGCGGTTCTCCTGCCTTTACCCAATCGCCGTCATGAACTGTGATATATTTGCCCTTTGGAATCACATATTCCTTAGTAATATCACCGCCTTTGACCATTACTATACGCTGACCCTTTTGCGATGCAACAAACTCTACTACTCCGTCTATCTCAGATACAATGGTGTTTTCCTTTGGCTTGCGTGCCTCAAATAACTCTGCAATCCTCGGTAGACCTCCAGTTATATCCTTTGTCTTGATATTCTCTCTTGGAATCTTTGCAAGTATATCTCCAGGAGCAACTATATCATTTCTATCTACAAGAAGATTCGCTCCAGCTGGGAGAAAATATCTGCATGGGGCATTTTTACCTGGTATTTTTAATGTAGCCTTTCCATGCTCGTCCTTAATGGATATTCTTGGCCTCATATGCACTGGATAATCTATTATAACCTTATGTGAAAGTCCTGTTACCTCATCAACATGTTCCTTTACTGATATACCTTCTTCAATATCTCCAAGTCCAACCCTTCCGCCAACCTCTGTCATAATAGGAGTAGCATATGTATCCCATTCTGCAATCGTCTGCCCAATGGCTACAGTATCTCCTTCAGATATTAAAAGTTTTGCTCCGTATACCAGATTATGTTTCTCGCGCTCTCTGCCGTCTTTATCAACTATTGCTATTACAGCATTTCTATTTAAGACAACAGGGAAGTTTTCCCTGTTTATAACAAAATTAACATCTACAAACTTAACTGCTCCAGAGTGTTTTGCCTGTAATATTGCCTGCTCTATAACCTTTGTCGCAGTTCCACCTATATGGAATGTCCTCATGGTAAGCTGCGTTCCAGGCTCGCCAATAGATTGAGCGGCTATAATACCTGCTGCCTCACCAATTTCTATCAATTGATCCCTAGCAAGGTCTCTGCCATAACACTTGCGGCATATTCCAAGTTTTTCATGACACGTAAGCACTGACCTTATAGTTACCTGATCAATTCCAGCGTCAGATATCTTTTGAGCAATACCATCATCTACCTCTGTGTTTCTGCTGACTATTACCTCTTTAGTAATTGGATCAATAATATCTTTTGCTATTAACCTGCCAACAAGCCTCTCTTCAAGCTGTTGAATTATCTCGCCGCCTTCAACCAAGGCAGTTATTGTAATTCCATCTGGAGAGCCGCAGTCCTCTGTTGTGATAATCACATCTTGAGCAACGTCAACAAGCCTTCTGGTCAGATACCCAGAGTTTGCAGTCTTTAACGCTGTATCAGCTAAACCCTTACGCGCTCCATGTGTTGAGATGAAATACTGTAAAGGCGATAAGCCCTCTCTAAAATTTGCTGTAATTGGGGTCTCAATAATCTCGCCAGATGGTTTTGCCATCAAACCTCTCATTCCAGCAAGCTGTCTTATCTGAGCGGCTGATCCTCTCGCTCCTGAATCTGCCATCATATATACATTATTAAATCCAGCAGGGGTCTTTTCTTCCTCATCTCCTGTGACTCCAGTCCCAAGTGCTAGTTCCTTCATCATCTCTTCTGCAACCCTTTCTGTAACGCTTGCCCAAATATCTATAACCTTATTATATCTCTCACCCTGAGTTATCAATCCATCAGAATATTGTTTATATACCTCTAAGACCTCATTTTCTGCTCCAACCAACATCTCCTTCTTTTTCAAAGGTATGTGCATATCATGCAGACATATTGAAATACCAGATCTGGTTGCGCTCTCAAAACCAAGCCTTTTGAGATCATCAAGAAATATGACAGTCTGTTTCTTGCCAGCATACTTATAGGCATAAGAAACTATATTTGAAAGCTCACGTTTCGTTATTACCCTGTTAACCAGTGAAAATGGAACCTCTTTTGGAACTATTTCATTAAATAAAATCCTTCCTACAGTTGTATCTATTAAAACTCCTTCATCATTTACCATCTTTATCTTTGCATGCTGAGACACTGCTCTTGCGTCAAAGGCCATCCGAACCTCTTCAGGTCCATAAAAAACCTTGCCCTCACCCTTAGCTCCTGGCAGTTCTTTGGTCAGATAGTACATACCTAAAACCATGTCCTGAGTAGGCAGCACTATTGGCTTTCCATTTGCTGGGGAAAGAAGATTATTTACAGCCATCATCAACACCCTTGCCTCAACCTGAGCCTCTATTGAAAGCGGAATATGCACTGCCATCTGGTCGCCGTCAAAGTCTGCGTTAAATGCTGTGCATACTAATGGATGCAGCTTTATCGCCTTATCCTCTATAAGTATTGGATCAAATGCCTGTATCCCAAGACGATGCAGAGTCGGCGCTCTATTTAGAAGCACTGGATGTTCCCTAATAACTTCCTCAAGTGCATCCCATATCTCAGGTCTTTCTGCCTCAACTAATTTTTTCGCCTGTTTTATTGTGGTAGCATAACCCTTTTCCTCAAGTTTGTTATAGATAAACGGCTTAAATAATTCAACTGCCATCATCTTTGGAAGTCCGCATTGATGAAGTTTTAAGTCTGGACCAACAACTACAACTGAACGTCCAGAATAATCAACTCTTTTACCAAGCAGATTCTGACGAAAACGACCCTGCTTGCCTTTTATCATATCACTCAAAGACTTTGGCACACGGCGGGAAGATGTCTTTAAGAGTTTTGCCCTCTTTGTATTATCAAATAATGAATCAACCGCCTCTTGAAGCATTCTTTTTTCATTTTTAATGATTACGCTTGGTGCCTTTAAATCCATCAGCCTCTTTAATCGTGTATTTCTGTTAATTACCCTTCTGTAAAGATCATTAAGGTCTGAGGTTGCAAACCTGCCGCCCTCAAGAGGAACTAAAGGACGAAGGTCTGGAGGCAAAACTGGCAGCACATCAAGTATCATCCATTCTGGTTTATTTGTGGATGCCCTAAAAGCCTCTACTATCTTTAATCTCTTTGTAAGTTTCTTCTTTATTCCTATAGAATTAACGGCTTGAATCTGCTCCTTTAATTCCTTGCTCAACACTGTTATATCTACATTCCTAAGCAATTCTCTAACTGCCTCAGCGCCCATTCCTGCCTTAAATCTTGAGCCAAACTCTATACTGAATTTCCTATATTCTTCCTCGTTTAATACCTGTTTTTCCTTTAGAGTCGTGTCTCCTGCATCAATTACTACATAGCTCTCAAAATATAAAACCTTCTCAAGATTTTTCATAGTCATCTCAAGTATAGTTCCAATCCTGCTTGGCACGCCTTTTAAAAACCAAATATGTGCAACTGGAGTACATAATTCAATATGCGCAAGACGTTCCCTTCTTACCTTTGATTGAATAACCTCAACACCGCACTTATCACATACGACTCCTCTATGTTTCATGCGCTTAAATTTACCGCATATACATTCCCAATCCTTAACAGGTCCAAAAATCTTTGCACAAAATAACCCGTCTTTCTCTGGCTTAAATGTTCTATAGTTTATGGTCTCAGGCTTTTTTACCTCACCATATGACCATTCTCTGATCTTTTCAGGCGACGCAAGGTTTATCTGTATTGAATCAAAATCCTTTATACTCTTTGGCTTTTGAAATGACGAATAAATGCTTTCCATCTATATTTTGTCCTCCTTATTCTTTTTCTCAAGCAGTTCAACATCCAAACATAGACTTTTAAGCTCTTTTATTAACACATGGAAAGACTCTGGCACCCCTGTCTCCAAGGTCGCATCTCCCTTAACTATTGCCTCATACATCTTTGTCCTTCCTGTGATGTCATCACTCTTAACGGTCAAAAATTCCTGTAAGGAATAAGCCGCGCCATATGCCTCAAGCGCCCAAACCTCCATCTCTCCTAATCTCTGGCCGCCAAACTGCGCCTTTCCACCAAGAGGCTGCTGCGTTATCAATGAATATGATCCGATTGATCTTGCATGTATCTTATCTTCAACCAAGTGATGCAATTTCAACATATACATACATCCAACTGTTACTGGACGGCTAAACGGCTCGCCTGTCCTTCCATCATATAATATAGACTGACCGTCTTCTGAAACCCCAGCCTCATTAAGCATCCTTCGCACATCGCCTTCCTTTGCGCCCTCAAATACTGGAGTAGCAACATGTATACCCATAGTCTTAGCTGCCCAGCCAAGATGTATCTCAAGTATCTGTCCAACGTTCATTCTTGAAGGAACACCAAGTGGATTTAAAACTAGATCAAGCGGAGTGCCATCTGGAAGATACGGCATATCCTCTTCAGGCAGAATTACAGATACAACACCCTTATTTCCATGCCGTCCAGCCATCTTATCGCCGACTCGTATCTTACGTTTCATCGCAATATACACCTTTATCAGCTTATTTACGCCCGGTGGAAGTTCATCACCTTTTTTCAGCTTATCAATCTTTTTATCATATTCGCTCTGAAGTCTCTTTGAATTTTCCTTATTTTCACTGCGAATCTTTTGTATCTGCTCTATTACATCCTGATCGTCAACTCCTATTGTATAGAGTTGATCATCGCTTACCCTTTCAAGATTTTTGATGTCCATAGGCTTTCCAGACTCACATATCAAAACGCCGGATTCCTTATCCTTAACATCCTTTATAGGAACCTTGCCTGTAAGCAATTGCCGTAAACCCTGAACCGTCTGCTTGTGATAAATCTTGCTTTCTTCTTCAAAATCACGCTGAAGTTCCTGTACCTCTTGCTCTTCTATACTTCTTGCTCTGCTGTCTTTATCAGTGCCTTTTCTCGTAAATACCTTTATATCAACAACTGTGCCGTTTACTCCAGGAGGCACATACAGACAGCTTTCCTTTACCTCTTCTGCCTTTTCGCCAAATATCGCCTTGAGTAATTTTTCCTCTGGAGTTAGCTGCGTCTCACCCTTTGGCGTAACCTTGCCTACTAAAATATCTCCAGGGTTTACCTCTGCGCCTATGTAAATAATTCCGCTGTCCTCAAGTTTTGCTAAGGCATCTTCACCGACATTTGGAATATCCCTTGTTATCTCTTCAGGCCCAAGCTTTGTATCACGCGCCTCTACCTCAAATTCCTCTATATGCAATGACGTAAATACATCATCCTTTGAAAGACGCTCACTTATAAGTATCGCATCCTCAAAATTATAACCGCCCCAAGGCATAAACCCTACCATTACATTTTTGCCAAGTGAGAGTTCGCCCATATCCGTTGATGCCCCATCTGCAAGAAAATCTCCAGCCTCTACCTGATCTCCTCTAAAGACAATAGGCCTTTGATTCAAACAAGTCGCCTGATTTGATCTGGCAAATTTTACTAAATTATATATATCTACTCCTTTAACATCTCTTGCCCTTACAACTATACGCTTAGAATCAACGCTCTCTATAGTTCCAGGCCTCTTTGCAGTAATAACCGCACTTGAATCCCTTGCTGCAATTATCTCCATTCCAGTACCGATTACAGGCGCTTCAGGTACAATCAATGGCACTGCCTGTCTCTGCATGTTTGAGCCCATGAGCGCCCTGTTTGCGTCATCATTTTCTAAAAATGGTATCAGTGACGCTGAAACACCAACTATCTGTTTTGGGGATACATCAATATAGGTTATCTCCTCAGGTTTAAACATCTTGAGGTCGCCCCTATGTCTTGCATATATCGCCTGACCTATTAGATAACCATTTTCATCTATAGGTGTCGTAGCCTCAGCAATAACTGCAATCTCACCATCAATAGCTGATAAATAATCAATCACATTAGTTACCTGACTCTTTATTACCCTTTTGCAAGGAGCCTCAAGAAAACCGTAATCATTTACCCTTGCATAAGTGGCTAGTGAGGTTATTAATCCAATATTTGGACCTTCAGGAGTTTCAATAGGACAGATTCTTCCAAAATGCGTTGGATGAACGTCTCTTACCTCAAATCCTACCCTCTCACGAGTAAGACCTCCAGGCCCAAGGGCTGAAAGCCTTCTTTTATGCGTTATCTCTGACAGTGGATTTGTCTGATCCATAAACTGACTTAACTGGCTAGATCCAAAAAATTCCTTTATAGCAACCATCACAGGCTTTGCATTTATTATATCATGAGGCATTGCCTCTGTAATGTTTGTAATCATCATCTTTTCTTTAAGGGCGCGTTCCATCCTTACAAGCCCTATCCTGAATTGATTCTCTAATAGTTCTCCAATACTCCTTACCCTTCTATTTCCAAGATGATCTATATCATCAGCGTCACCCTTACCAACACGCAGCGCCAGCAGATATTTAATTATCTCAAAAAAGTCTTTTTCAGTCATTATTGTTGTCTCAAGAGGAATATCAAGCCCAAGTCTCTTATTTATCTTCAGCCTTCCAACATCAGATAAATCGTATGTCCTCTCATCAAAAAATAAACTGTTAAAAAGCTTCCTCGCAGCCTCAATAGTAGACGGCTCGCCAGGACGCAGCTTTTTATATATCTCAATCAAGGCATCGTCTTTTGTAGCAATCTTATCAGTCAATAAAGTGTCTCTGATAGAAGAAAGATACCTGATATTATCAATTAATAATAGACCAAGTGATTGAATTTTAGACTCTAAAATCTGCTCAAAAATATCCTCAGTAATCTCTTCATTACCTTCAAGCAGTATCTCTCCAGTATCTGGGTCTATGATGTCTGAAAGCGTGATTCTGCCAATTATTTCCTCTGAAGTTACAGGGATTTCTTCAACGCCTATTGCTGCCAGCTTTTTGAGAACGCCTCTGGTTATCTTAGCCCCAGACTTTACAATTAAATCACCGCTTTTTGCATCCTCAATGGTAGAGCTTGCCCTTGCGCCAATAAGATTATTGCTTACCTTTGTAGATAAATTATTTCTTCCAAGCACCTTTATTTCTTCAACTGGATAATATAATTTAAGCAGCTGCTCATTATCATATCCAAGGGCCTTGAAAATTACTGTTACTGGGAGTTTTTTCCTCCTATCAATACGTACATATAAGATGTCTTTAGTATCAAATTCAAAGTCCAGCCAAGATCCCCTTGCAGGAATAACCCTTGCAGTATAGAGCATCCTGCCGCTGCTATGAGTCTTAGTCTTATCAGGACTAAAAAATACGCCAGGCGAGCGGTGAAGCTGACTTACTATTACCCTTTCTATGCCATTTATTATAAATGTGCCATTATCTGACATTATGGGAAACTCTCCGACAAAGACATCTTCCTGACGAGCCTCAATTAATTTCTTTTCGCCGTCTTCAGAACGTTCCCAAATGTTTAATCTTACCTTTATCTTTATAGGAATTGCATAGGTGAGCCCTTTATTTATACATTCCCTCATACTGTACTTGGATTCAGATATTGTATAACCAAGGTATTCTATAGAGGTTGTTTCATTATAATCTACTATTGGAAAGATACTTCTAAAGGCTGCTTCCATTCCTATATTTGATCTTTCATTTTGTGGAGTATCAAGCTGAAGAAATCGTTCAAATGACTTTCTCTGTATATCAATTAAATATGGTACTTCCATTATTTCTTCAACCTTGCCGAGATTGACTCTTTTCCTAATTACTCTTGCCATAGCCCTCCTTAATATCAATCACACACAATAAAGGCATTATTGTTACTTAAAAACAGTATTACGTTAAAAGAAAACTACTAAAATATAGTATTTATTAAATAAAAATAATCCGCATCCATACGGGTGCGGATATTTATTTATTAATAGTAACTCCTATAAGCAGAAATTTTATATACCCAGAATGATTAGCTTGGCAATGTTGTCTCTTACTCATTTATCACACTGCCTGACGGTAGCGTTGACTGATTTTTAGGCAGCTTGATTGGCCTTCTGTCCACGCTAGAGCACTGCGTTTATATAATTTCAAGATCCTACTTAATCTCTACAGATGCGCCTTGTTCTACCAATTTTGCCTTAACTGCCTCAGCCTCATCCTTTGATATTCCAGTTTTTACAGGCTTTGGAGCGCCGTCAACAAGGTCCTTTGCCTCTTTGAGACCAAGGGATGTAAGTTCTCTAACTGCCTTTATTACCTGAATCTTCTTGTCCCCTGCTGCAGTTAAAATTACATCAAAACTGCTCTTTTCTTCTACTGCTGCTGCGGCTGCAGGCGCTGCGGCTGCGGCTACAGCTACTGGAGCTGCTGCTGATACTCCATACCTGTCCTCAAATTCCTTGATAAAACCGCTCATATCAAGAATTGTCATCTTGTCAATAAATTCAAATACCTGTGTCTTTGTTATCTCCATTATTTAAGCCTCCTTAAAGCTATATTAGTTTAATTTTATGTTTACCGTCTGCTATTTCTTACAATTAATCAAAATAACATCTGGGTACATTTTATTATTAATTATCTAAAGTTGTTTATTGCTGCGCCTTCTTTTTTTCCAAAAGTCCATTCATTGCATGGGCAAATCTGGCAACCGTTGCGCTCAAACCAAATGCAAGTCTGCCAATTGGAGCAGTAAATAATCCAGCCATCTGAGAAAGCAATACCTCTTTTGGAGGGAGTCCAGCTATCTTAACAAGCTCCTTCTCCGAATAAAATGCGCCTTCTACAACTCCGCTTAGTACCTTAAGTTTCTCATTTTTTTTAGAATACTCAAGTATCTTTTTAGGCACATCTACAGGATCGTTCTTACCAATTGCTACCCCAACCATGCCGGTAAAGGCATCCTTACCTATTTCAATAGAAGTCCCAATTGAAGAGCGCTTTGCAAGCGTATTTTTAACTACCTTATAATCTATACCAGATTTTCTAAGTATTACCCTTAAATCGGTCATCTCTGCTACAGTTAATCCCTTATACTCTGTAAACACAACTGCCCTTGCATCTGTAAATGCACTATTAAGCCCTGTAACGGCTTGTTCTTTTTCTGTTCTATTCAATACAAATACCCCCTTTCTGAATAGTTACTTTAACCCATATCAAACACTTAGGTTACGGGTATCTATCTATTATATAATGTAAATTCTGAGCTATAAAATACGCCCAGATATTAAATCTTTGAAGATGTTAAAGTACTTATATCTATCTTTAAACCCGGAGTCATTGTGCCAGACATTGAAATAGTTCTCAAATACTTGCCTTTGCTGGTTGTAGGCTTTGCCTTTATCACTGAATCCACTGCTGATAGGATATTTTCTTTTAATTTCTGAATATCAAATGACATCTTCCCAACCGGCATATGTACAATCCCTGCCTTATCTACCTTAAAATCTACCTTACCTGCCTTTATCTCCTTTACTGCCTTGCCAATATCAAATGTAACTGTGCCAGTCTTAGGGTTTGGCATTAATCCGCGAGGCCCTAATATCTTTCCAAGTTTTCCTACAGAACTCATAACGTCTGGAGTTGCCACAACCTTATCAAAATCCAGCCAGCCCTGTTGAATCTTTAAAACAAGATCATCACCGCCGACAAAATCAGCCCCAGCAGCAGTTGCCTCCATCTCTTTTTCACCCTTTGCAAAGACCAAAACCCTTACAGATCTCCCAATACCATTAGGCAAAATAATAAATCCCCTGACCATCTGATCAGATTTTTTCGGATTTACCCCTAAATTTACAGCCAAATCTACTGTTTGATCAAATTTAACATAAGAAACCTCTTTTAATAATGCTATGGCATCATCTATGGAATATTCCTTTAATGGTTCAACCTTTTTAATTGCCTCTAAATATTTCTTTCCCATCAAAACCTCCAATAAGATTTAATCCTTTATATCAACGCCCATACTTCTTGCTGTCCCTGCAATCATCAACGCTGCTGCCTGAACATCATAGGCATTAATATCCGGCATCTTTGTAGTTGCTATCTCTAAAACCTTAGCAGACGATATCACTCCAACCTTTTCCTTGTTTGGAACTCCTGAACCTTTTAATATGCCAGCAGCCTTTTTGATTAATTCAGAAGCAGGAGGAGTCTTTGTCACAAATGTAAATGTCCTGTCTTTATAAACCGTTATAATTACAGGGATTATTGTATCTCCCATCGCCTGAGTCCTTGCATTAAACTGCTTGCAAAACTCCATCAAATTCAACCCATGAGGGCCAAGTGCAGGCCCTATTGGAGGCGCAGGAGTTGCCTTCCCTGCTGATATCTGTATCTTAACTTGAGCACTTACTTCTTTTGCCAATGTATTGCCCTCCTTATTTATATAAACAACTATCTAAACAAATTATTAAACCTTCTCTACTTGATAAAAATTAAGTTCCACTGGCGTCTCTCTGCCAAATATACTTACCATAACCCTCAGCCTGCCTTGATCCATATTTACTTCATCTATATAACCAGTGAAATTACTAAACGACCCGTCATTTATCCGCACAGCATCGCCCTTTTCAAACTGCATCTTGACTTCTTTAGCTGCGCCCTTTTCCTGCTGATCTAATACAATTGCAATCTCTTCATCTGGAAGAGGGACAGGATTTGCGCCTCCTACAAAATTTGTCACCCTTGGGGTATTCTTGACCAAGTGCCAAGTCTCGTCCTCAAGTTCCAACTCCACTAATATATAACCTGGATAAAACTTCTTATCGCTTGCCTGTTTTTTGCCCCTTTTAAGTTCTACTACCTTTTCAGTTGGAATCAACACCCTTCCAATCTTATCTTGGAGCTTTTGCTTTTCAATCTTGTCTTCTATTGCTATCTTTACCTTTTCCTCAAATCCGGAATAGGTATGCACTACATACCATCTCATCATAGGCTCAATACCTTAATATAGATTCAACTATCTTAGATAATCCGAAATCCACTATCCCCAAGAAAAATGAGATTATCAATACGGATATTATAACAACTCGCGTAGATCCAATAAGCTCTTCCCTCGCAGGAAAAACTACCTTTTTAAATTCTATCTTAACATCTCTAAAAAAACTCTTTATCTTATCCATTTTTTCCCTTATAAAATATAATCCGCTATACTAACATAATACTGGCAGGCCAGGAGGGATTTGAACCCCCAACACCCGGATTTGGAGTCCGACGCTCTGCCGTTAGAGCTACTGGCCTATAATTATGGAAACTTTTCGCCTTGAAAAATTACCTTTTTAATTAAGACTTAGTCTCTTTATGATCAGTATGATGCCTGCACCTGCTGCAATACTTCTTCATATTCAACTTTTCAGTAGTGTTCTTTTTATTCTTCATTGTAGAATAATTCTTCTCTTTACACTCTGTACATTGTAACAATATTATATCTCTCATAAAGTCCTCAAAACTTCCTTTATTTATTCTTCCCTATAATACTATATTATTTATAATAAAATTTACCACAACTATTTGTCGTGGGACGACTCCCTAAAGTCGCGGGGTCAAACGCACTAAAAAAAATTACTTTATAACCTCAGTAACAACACCAGCTCCAACTGTACGGCCGCCTTCTCTTATAGCAAATCTTACCTCTTTTTCCATTGCTATTGGGGCTATCAATTCTGCTGTCAGATTTATATTATCTCCT
>JADFXP010000044.1 GCA_015233465.1 Candidatus Magnetominusculus dajiuhuensis | reverse complement strand
TATCTGCTGATATAAGTTTCAACCCCCCCCCCCGTCCAAGGGGGGTCGAGCCTTGCACCCAAATGTCTAAAATCAAAAAATGGGTTTCAATCCCCACCCCTGTACAAGGGGGGACATAGTCAAGATAGGATGGATATTGTGCAAAACAAGTTTCAATCCACACCCCTGTACAAGGGGTGACTCTATCATGACATTTTCTGTAAGTTCATCTTGAGTGTTTCAATCCACACCCCTGTACAAGGGGTGACTTAAAAAATGGAAACATATAATCTCGATTAAAATTGTTTCAATCCACACCCCTGTACAAGGGGTGACAAGGAAGACCTAAAAATATTAGTGATTTAATCAAGTTTCAATCCACACCCCTGTACAAGGGGTGACATGGAGGTTGATAATGTAATCTACGCCTCAGAGATAGTTTCAATCCACACCCCTGTACAAGGGGTGACATAGACCAGTACTTGATTTTAAACCTCTCATTCAGTTTCAATCCACACCCCTGTACAAGGGGTGACAACTATAAAATTACGATCGTCATATGTATCATTAGTTTCAATCCACACCCCTGTACAAGGGGTGACTTCTGAACAAAAAACTCCAACGCCTCCTTTACAAGTTTCAATCCACACCCCTGTACAAGGGGTGACATCGCTGCTTAGCAATCTCAAGCCGATGTAAGTTAGTTTCAATCCACACCCCTGTACAAGGGGTGACTAGTCAAGATAGGATGGATATTGTGCAAAACAAGTTTCAATCCACACCCCTGTACAAGGGGTGACATGCGTTATAGCGGTATGATACATAAGAGGATTTAGTTTCAATCCACACCCCTGTACAAGGGGTGACAGTACCTTTTGAATCTATTGAAAACATTGGCTTTTCCACGTCATTTCTGCGAATCACTCGGAATTTAATTCTATCTTTTACGTTTTCAAAGAACATTTTCTTATAAATCCATACTCTACAACCTTTGCGAATCTTATAAGCAATACTTGTTAGCTTTAGGTTCGCACTACTAAAATATTAACGGCCCATCTTGTTCGTATGTTTCCTTTGCTCCAATATGCTCTATCCTGCGCTTCCAATTTGAACCTAAAAAATAAAATCTTAAACTATCCTTCTCCATATCTATTTCTTCAATCAACCTTTGACGCAATACCGCCCATTGCGCAGGATCTACCATGCACTCAAACATCGAATACTGCACCCTCTGCCCAAAGTCCTCACATGTCTTCGCTACTCTCCTTAATCTTCGCTTTCCTAATCCATCTGTTGATACATCGTAACTTACCAATACAAGCATTTTCCTTTCCTAATATCTACCATTAGTGCCGTCCCACCATTATAAGTATCATTCCACGACTACGGGTGTCGTCCCACGACCTATTTCCATATAAATGGAGGATAACCATCTATATCCCCTCTCAAAAAACGCGCTAATAATAACGCCTGCACATGAAATAATAACCCTATCGTTACCTTCTCATTTAAAAATGGATGCACTATCTCTTCCTGTTTTCTCTTTTGATACGTTGTTAAGACCGTTTTCCTTGTCTCTTCATCCATTAATACAGCACCGCTTGCATCTTTTTTAAATCCTTTCCCTTGAACCTGTGATAGATTTATCATAGTAAGAGTCAGGCGGTCTGCTAGCATTGGACGAAATTCCTCTAATATATCAAGTGCAAGCCCAGGACGACCCGGCCTGTCCCTATGCAAAAATCCTACAGCAGGGTCTAATCCCACAATCTCAAGCCCTGAACGAATATCGTGCATTACCATTGTATACAAAAACGATAACAGACAATTAACATTGTCCATCGACGGACGTCTGCTTCTTCCTTTGAATCTAAATTCTCCTTTTTGAGATGTTATCAAGTTATCAAATACCGTAAAATAATTATGCGCGCTGTCACCCTCAATCCCCCTTATCTCATCAAGAGAAGCTGCAGACTGCAGTCTTCTTAATGATGAGGTTAATTTATCCGCAGCTGCTTCTATAACGTCTGATCCAGATTTTTCAGGGTGATCTCTTAACATTCGCTTTAATACTGTTCGTGAGTTTGATATTTTGCCGGTTAATACCCCCTTTGCAACTAAGATTGAGCTGTTCACATCATCCGAGAGACGATATTGCGCCTTTCTTAATAATACATTTCCAGATACTGGTCCTTGCAGTTTTGCAATAAAACGCCCATATTCAGTCAAAAAACTTATGGCTACCCCGTTTTCAGCGCATAATCCTAGTACTGACGGACTATGCGAGACCCGTCCAAAACATACAATACTTCCTAATGTATGTATCGGAATCTTAACAAGGACTTTATCCTCAAATTTGACTACTACAGTCTCGCCATCCTTTGATAAATAACTGTCCTGCGTCATCACAAATAAGGTGTTTAGGTGTCTTTTCATTTAATCGCCATAACGCCTTGCTGGGTTAGGGGCGCAGTGCCCTATGTCATTAACCGCCTTTTCAAGATAATCCTTTACGGATGACCTATTACTGATCCTCTTAGGCATACAGATTTCAACCAATGAGCAGCTTTCACATCTTCTATTATATTGTGGAAGCGGGGTAATACCAGAATTAATTAGATCATGAAGTCTCTTTGCAGTCTCTATTGTTTCATGCCTCAAGGATTCATCAAATACAATACCCTCCCGGCGCCGAGGTTTGGCATAAAATATCGCGCCTTCTGAGACTACAGTCTCGGTCATCTCCTCCAAACACATAGCCTGAGCGCATAATTGAACCCTGTCACAGTTTGCTATCTTTGACCTCCCGCGTTTATATTCCACAGGAAATGGTATCCATTTACCTATATTTTTGTGATACTCCACAACATCAGCCTTGCCTGTTAAGCCTAAGGATAGCGATTTTAATGCAACGCTGTAAGCGGTCTTGATATTTTTCCTGCTTTCCGCACCGCCAGAATCAACTCGTTCGTGCAATATCTTACCTTCAGCGGTAAATAGATTTTCCGTCCAAATTCCCTCAATATGAATAAGGGCGCATTGACGTTCACAAAAAATTATATGCTGTAGCGCTGAAATCGGAAGAAGGGTTTCTTCAGTATACATTTTCCTCCGGCCAGACCTTAATCTCAATTCCTTGTGGAATATTATTATCGTTTACTTTGATATCATAATCATCCTTTTTTCGCGGGAGCTCAGTTATTTTTGTTACTGTCACACGTTCAAACAACCGCCCTGAGAGTTCATTTCCTAAATGGCTGGAATGTTTAAATATTACTAATTTAACAGGGTTCATCTCGCCTCGCGCTGCTGCTCTGTCGTGTTCAAAGGCATTGATTAAAGATTTCCACAATAATTTAAGATCGTCTTCAGAAAACCCTGTTTTCTGAGCATCACTTGCAGAGATAAACCCGTGCATTCTATATAATGCGTATGGTACGGTTGATTTTCTGCCAAATGTTGAAGCATGTTCCCTTTTTTCCTGTTTTTTAGCATCTTCTTCAGTAGTTACAGCGCAGCGAGTAATTGAATGTTCTGCCTGAAAGATTCGATCTTCAGACCTCGAAAAAGTAAACTGCACAGGCCCGCGCACAGTTCCTGCTCCCTTACTTCCAGTTGATAAAACAGCCCCAAATGCTCTAATATCAAAATATTTTTGACATAAATTATTTTGACGTTCTGAAATTTTCTCTCCAATAGCTGTATCAATAATCGTATTTAAAACCTGTTCCTGTCTTATAAAAATATCAAAAGGAGATTTCAACTCTTTCTCTAACATGACATAATTTCTAACCTTCCTTTTGATACAAACATCTGTAACCAATCCATGCTGATCTTCTGTGTCAATTCGTGGTAAATTAACCTGATCTGGATCGCCATTTGGATTACCGTCTTTGACATCAAATAAATATATAAAATCATACCTATTTTTTATAATTTCACTCATATTATTCCTCCTCATTATTTTTAGTGCTGCTAAATTGAGCCTGTTTTTGATGATAATAACCTATTGCAAATTGACCTTGTTCTACTAAAGAAAATATTGAAGGGAAACTCCTTATCCCCATACATAATTCCTGCAGTTCCTTATCAAGATTTACTGCAAGTCCAGGTTTGTCGCTCTTTAACTTTGTAAAATGCTTAGAATTCAAATTAAACAAACGTCCAAATGCTGAAGCTGGACTCGTCATTGCAAAGGTAAAAAACTTCTCCTTAATCCCAGCATTTCTTTCTTTTAATGCGTAATACTGAATACTTTCCATCTTCGCAAAAATCTGACCACAAACATAGGCTGTAGACCTATTATCTTTTTGTATCTCTTCCTTAATCATAAAATCACCTCCTCCTTTATGTCGGTTTAAAATCAATTTAATCAATGCTGCCCTATCAGCCGTAACACCATTTTTATCCACGCGCGCCCTTTGAAGCACTTTTGTTAATATCCATAATGGCACAGAGGAATTTTTTAATGCAGAATTCCATAAATGTACTGCTGCCCTTGACCATGAAGTGTCTTTATCATCTAAAGAACCATCACTGTTTATTCTTTGACAACTTCTTGCAAGATTATATAACCTAGCATAATGTGTTTTAATACCTTCATCCTTAGTGTATTCACCAATTGCAATATCTTTAAACCATCTTGCAATTGATTTTTTAAAATCAAAAAGATTGACCTCTATCCAATCCCTAATAAAAATCCGTGAAGCAGAACCTGATAGTGTACATGAATAAAAATAATCAGGATCAAGATAATTCTTAGTCCCTGCTGCCACAGAATCTATCAGTGCTGCTACTTCCTCTTCAGATGGCTTTTCTATAGTATCAATCTCTTTTAACACTTTATCTTCTCGCGTCCAAAAAACCATTGCAGTATCTGTACCAAAATTTTTTCGATTAGTATACCGAAAGGTCTTTTTTTCTTTACCCTTTTTAGTTATTTCTACATATTCATTTCCATTAGATAAAAGCCAATTTAAACCCTCAACATATGTCTTTGCGCAATTTGTACAAATTGATGAATTGTTATTTCCAATAAGACCATATGACTCAAATGCCTTTTCATTATACGAAACAAGGGCGCATCCACTTGGTTGACCATCTGGAACTTTCTTTATCATACCATGAGGTATATCTTCCACAGGATAATCCTCTTTACCACAAATAGAACATGTCAACTCTGGCTTATATGTTTCTTTATATCTTTTAATTATTCCATTTAAGACATCAGGTTCTTCATGGATACGATTACTCATCCCTTGAATTCTAAAAGCAATATTACCCTTTCTGTTTTTTGGATCTGGGATTTGTATTTCAAACTCTTGAGCTGCCTTCTCAATCCCATTAAATTTATTTTCTTCATAAAATGCAAAAATAGGATTTAATACTAATATATCTCTAAATCGATTCAATTTTTCTAAGAAAAGCTGATGCTTACTCAATGAGTTATCTCCGTAACGAAGAACCTCTTCTGCTTTATCCAATAACAAACGAGCCTTGCCTTTTTTAGAAGTCAGCGCTTCAGCAATAGTTGACATCTTTTCAAAAATCTGAAACCTACAAAAATTACCCTGAGTATCAATTATAAGTTCAGTTGATACTGGTTCTTCTTTTAAGGCGACATTATTCCACTGCGGGTATTTCCCATTACTTAATTTCTTTAATCCTAGTTCGCTTAATTCCTTTATCATTATTCCTCCTTTAACTCTTCCTGCTGATTAAAATTATAAATGGCTGCCGATATTTCACTATCTATAGGAGGCTGGTGATGACTTGATTTCATCATTTTATCATTTTCTGAAACTTCACAATTTAAAACCCCGTTTCTTACTGCCACATCATAAAAAAATAATGGCTCAGGCTTACCATTATTATAAAATATATCAAATAACATACTTCCAATAGGGATTGTCTCTTTAATGGGATCTTCCATCCCGTCAGGCTCTATAAAATCTGCTGAAAACTCCCTCATTCCAAGATAAGGCTTACGCCAGCATTGTCCTTTCCTAACTCGACGAATAAACATCCCATCTTTATCGCCATCAATTCCTTTTCTTCCAACATATTTTTCAGGAGTATTTCTATTAGACTTTTCCTTTAAAAAAATTGATGCCTCAATTATATAGGCAACATCCTTTAAAATTACACTATTACGTTGAGTATGATTATCTTCAATAATAATTGGATTACGACCTTTATCAAATTTAATCTCATTTCTTTTTACAGAATAAAACTTGATAGGTTTTAAAACTAATATCCTTCTTACATACCACTGAAACTCAGGTTTCCATAAAATTGAATCAAATATGCCTCGTGCTGCACCAGGCGTCATACAAGGATATGTCATGCGCTCTACTTTTAGATCAGGTCTTGTAAAACAGGCATAATCACTACTTACTTTGACTTTTACAACTCTGCTGTCAAGCATATGCTCCTCCTATTTATACTATTAATTTATCAGCATCCATTGCAGATATAGAAATACCCGTTTCTATATTATAATTTCCAAACCACACCTTAAATCCCTGTTTCATTTTCTTACACATATCAATATTTTTAAAAATAAAATTGCTATATACTGCAACTGTAAACGCCTGCATTTTTCTATAATCTTCCATTGACAAAAATTCTTTATTTTCAACTGATTCAAAAAGTCTTTTGCTTTCATCATTATAATTATAGATATATAACCCCTCAGTAATATTTTCTATTATTTTATAACTGTCATTAATATCTTTAAATTTGAAATTATCTCGCATTTCATTAATCTTTTTTTTATCTGCATCTACATACAACTGCATAATTTTTGCGTAATATTCCTTAAATACATTATGATCATGCAGTCTGCCAATATTTTGTTTAATCAACTCCTCTGCCTCTTGAGCACAAGCAGAATATGTTTTATCAGGCATACTATCACCTTCTAATTTAAATAAAAATACCCTTCCGCCCTGCACTCCTAAAGTGCCTTCACGATTACAGCGTCCTGCCGATTGAATAACAGACTCAAGCGGAGCTATAGCTCTAAAAACAACCGGAAAATCAAAATCAACTCCTGCCTCAATAAGCTGAGTAGAAACTACCAATATCTTCTTTTTTGCCTTTAGGTCTTCTCTTATATTTTGAATTACATCCTTCCTATGAGAAGGACACATTGCGGTAGAAAGATGATACTTTTTCCCCCATCTATCTATATCTTTTACTGATTTAAAAAATTGCAATGTATCTTTTTTTGTATTAAAAATAACGAGTTCTGAAGTATCTTCCTGCTTTACAAACGATAATAACTCAGTATCGCTAATTGGATTTAAATCAGTTAATAAATGATACTTAACGCGTTTAGTCTGCTTAAAAAATCTTGTGGGGTCATAAATCAATGGAGTTATAGTATTTATTCCATCAAATCCTTGTCTTTTTTCAAATGCAGGCTGTGTTGCAGTACAAAACAAAAAAGAAGTATTCATAATAACTTTAACGTCTTCCAACATCTTTAGTGTCGGAAGAATTATCTCTTTACGAAGCAGCTGAACCTCATCAAATATTACGACAGATTCAGCTATATTATGAACCTTTCTGCATCTTGATGGTCTATTACTAAACAACGATTCAAAGAATTGAACCGTTGTAGTTACTATTAGTGGATAATCCCAATTTTCACAGGCTAATTTCTTTCGCTGTTGAATTTTTGTAAAACTATCTGAGCTTTCTTCTTTTTCAACATCACCTTCGTTATAATTGCTATGATGTTCTAAAACCCAAGTATCTCCAAAAATTGATTTCAAAACCTTTGCTGTCTGCTCTATTATACTTGTATAAGGAAGAACTATTATTATCCGCTTTAAATCATTTTTCTTAACATGATGTAATGCCCAAACTATTGAAGTAAGAGTTTTACCCATTCCCGTTGGTAATGATAAAGAATAAAATCCACATGGACTATCTGCTCCTCTAAGCACAAGACTTCCCGCCTCATTTCGCAATTTGTTAAGGTACCCTTCCTTTGATTTCCTTGATAACTCTTCATCCAATTGCTTTATCATTATATCTATTGGCAAGGAAACACTGCTGCGCAGACTATGCTTTTCATGATCAAAATGTGCTTCAGTTGAAAGCCAATCGCTATCGGTTAAAGCGCTAAACATATATCTAATAAATACTTCTTTTAATAAATCATGATTGTTTAATGAAAAAGGTTTATATTCTTTAAAATATTGCCCTGCCTCTGTGATAAAAGAATTGACAACATCATCAAATCCTTCTTCTTCTCGATTATAAATACAATTTGTATCATTCTTCCAATCTGATTTATTCGGAATGCCTTTATGATGACCATCTATAGCAATTGAAGCCTCAAGATAGTGTTGATTTCTTGCATAACCAGCGCCCCAAGAGGCATGACGCACTTTTGCATGTTTTCCCAGACTGTCAAGATATCTTTGAAATGCAGGCTGATATTTACCAATATCATGCAATAAGCCTGCTAAATAGAATATTGATTTATAGGTAACATTTGAGGTAAATGATTCTGCAAGTCTTGCGGTTTCTATAAGGTGGTCTACTAACTTATGCTTTACTTTATCATTATTTTCTGAATGTGCATAAAATATCATTTTAAACGCTCCTCTCAAGACATAATTTAAAATGTCACGTCCCTGTCCCAACGTTTTATAAAACATTCGTGCAGTAAATGTGCAGTAAAATTTAACAAATTACCGCAATCTATGCTATTAATTTTATTAAATACAATATGGTGGAGGGAATAGGATTCGAACCTACGGTAGAGTCACCCCTACAACGGTTTTCAAGACCGCCGCTTTCAACCGCTCAGCCATCCCTCCATGTTCTACATTTTATTAATTTAAAAATTACTATTTATCTGTCAGATTTGTTAATATATCAGATAAGGTTAGCTATGTCAATATATTATAACGCATTTGGCCCATACATACGAAATAAATTCAAAGAAAACGTATATAAAGTTAATATAGACGCTGGATTCACCTGTCCTAACAGAGACGGCACTACAGGATTTGGCGGCTGCATCTACTGCAATAACGACAGCTTCCGCCCTACTTCTGTGCTTCCAACTTTAACCATCACCAACCAAATCGAAAACGGTATCTCTTATCTCTCTAAAAGATACAGCGCTAATAAATTCATTGCATATTTTCAACCATATACCAATACCTATGCGGATGTTGATACCCTTCATCGTCTATACTCTGAAGCCCTCGCTCATCCCCAAGTCATAGGTCTTGCCATAGGCACGAGACCAGATACAGTTGATGCCAAAAAAATTGAACTCCTTTCAACTTACACTAAAGACTACTTCGTCCTCATAGAATACGGACTTCAATCAATCTACGACCACACCCTCATCCATATCAACAGAGGTCATGATTACCAATGTTTCCTTGATGCACTCAATTTAACCACTAACAAAGGCATCCACATCGGGGCTCACATCATCGCCGGCTTCCCTACCGAAGAACTCGAACAAACTCTCGCTATGGCTGAGGTTCTTTCTGAACTGCCTATTAACTTTCTAAAAATTCATCAACTCCAAGTTATAAAAGAAACACGTATGGCAGATATTTACAACGACAACCCCTTTCCAATCTTTACCTATGACCAGTATCTTGATTTCTTGGTTAATTTTATCGAAAAACTCTCTCCCAATATCGTCCTCCAAAGACTCTTTGCCACCGCACCTGATAATATCTTGATAGCCCCCCTTTGGGATAGGCAAAGACAAAATATCATTAGAGATATTGATAAGAGATTTAAAAGATATGCTACTTTTCAAGGAAAATATTATCTTGAGGGCGCTGCCCTCAAACACCCGCAAGGAGACTCGTCTCCTTGACCTCATTATTAAAAACTGCTAACGCTTTAGCGCTGGTTACTATCTTTTATAACCTGCTTGAGGGTGTTGTTTCCGTAATATTAGGATATAATGACGATACTATCGCATTATTTGGCTTTGGGCTTGATTCTTTTGTCGAGGTTATCTCAGGAATCGGTATTTGGATTATGATTAAACGTATTACTTATAACCATAATACTACAAAGTCTAAATTTGAACAGCAGGCATTAATAATCACTGGCTGCGCTTTTTATGTATTATCCATAGGACTTACAATATCCGCAATAATCAATCTTATTAATGAAAAGCAGCCTAAAAGTACCCTATGGGGCATAATTATTGCCTTAATCTCAATCGTTTGTATGTGGATTCTTATTGTTGAAAAAACTAAAGTAGGCAAAGCGCTCAATTCAGATGCAATATTATCAGATGCAGCCTGTTCTAAGGCATGTATGTATCTGTCTTTAATATTATTGATCTCAAGCATTGGATTTAAATTAACTGGAATCGGAGGCATTGATTCTATCGGCGCAATCTTAATCGCTGTTTTTTCATTTAAAGAAGGCAGAGAGGCATTTCAAAAATCAAAAGGTAAATCATGTTCATGCGGATCAACTTGCTCAAAGTCTAATAATTAATAGGTTCAAAGAATAATAATTCAAACTTTTTATAAAAAAATTTACAAAGAGGCCCTTTGCGGAAGCCCATATATTAAAAAGGCAGGGGTCTAAGACCCTGTTATAAAAACACTCATGACAAACTAACTATCTTTAACTTTTTTCCCTTCTAACATTGAAGAAATCTTATTAAATGACCTAAACGAATGTTTTAATATCGTATCATACATCGTTATGCCGATTAAAAAGAGATTACACATAATTACAAAGGCAATAATATAAAACCAATGATTAAAGACCAAAAACATATCTGGAATTGTTATCTTTCCAAGATCAATAAACTCTAATCTTGACTCAAATTTAGTACCATATACAAATTCAGCATATATTACAGATCCAATCACCATTCCAATCATTCCGGGTATTGCGTCAATTGCCCCTTCGCCTAATGCGGTACATGCAAGAGCTGGACAATATCCCAAAATAGCAATCCCTGCGCCCATTATCAGACCGCCCAAAACCTGTGCAATTACTATTGTTCTTGGAGGATGAAGCTCTATTATCCCTAAATCATTAAATAAATATAACAACACCATTGCAGTCATAAGCATGGGCGTTCCTACGCGCCAAAATGTGAAATCCTGCATACGAAACATCCCTGAGGTAGAATTATAACTTCCAAGACCGCCTTTTTGCAGCACATATCCCCATAAAATTCCAATTAAAAACCCGCCAATAAGACTTGATTGTCCTGTGATTGTCTCTATAGTCGCTGGGTCAAATGTAGCTGCCAGTCTTGCTAATATAACGTCCATTGTTTAATCCTTTCTCATTGCTATAGTTCTTAAACGATAAAAGGCAATTGTTGTCAAGACTCCGCCCATCCATACTGTCATCATCGCAATAAAACCCGCTGGCGCAAGTTGTACAGACCCTGAAATCATTAACCCAGAGATACATCCTCCTGCCATCCTTGCTCCAAATCCGAAGATTATCCCACCTATCAGCGCCCAAAACCATCTTCTAAATATTGAAGTACTTACAGACTGCTTCCACATGTCAGGCACAGCAACTATCTTAAAACTTCCTGAAGATACAGCGGATATAAAACTACCAGTAATTAATCCTAATAAAAGCGCAACAGTCCAATCTATAACAGGCTCATATAAAATCCAATATTTAACATTTTCCGCATGTTCAGGGAAAAATACCTTTTCAAATATCGCACCTATTACCGTATAACCTCGAGATGCACCAAGCGGGCGGTCAGAAATAATAAAAGATAAGAGCTCTACTACAGCAAATGCAATACCAACATGAATTGGCCATCCACGTTTTCTTGTTAAAAAATTTGTCTTCCTTTCCATTTTTCTATCCTTTATATTGGGAGCTGCACCCCCAAACCCCGCAAGGCATTAATATAGATGCTAATCTTATATCGGTTGTTTAATAAATATTCTTTAAGTATACTAAACATTTAAATATTTTAGCAACATTATATATATATTATATAACAAATTGACAAGTTTTATAAATTAAATATATTATTAAAATATAACAATAAATTTTATATGAATAATACTAACCCCACATTGTGCAAGGTACCAGAAGTTACATTGATCTTCTGGATCGTCAAAATAGCTGCCACTACTCTAGGTGAAACTGGTGGAGATGCAGTATCTATGTCAATGAACCTAGGTTATCTTATCGGAACACTCATTTTCGCAGGCATCTTTATAGCCGCTGTAACTATTCAAATTAAGACAAAGGTTTTCCACCCAATCATCTACTGGAGCACTATTGTAGCAACAACAACCGTAGGTACTACATTAGCAGATTATGCTGACCGCTCTCTTGGGATAGGTTACGCAGGAGGGGCATCTTTACTATTTGCATTATTAATAGCATCTTTGGCTATTTGGAATTGGTCGCTTGGCACAGTATCTGTTGATTCCATAAATTCTACAAAAGCCGAGGGCTTCTATTGGGTAACTATAATGTTTTCTCAAACATTAGGTACTGCGTTAGGCGATTGGACGGCTGACTCAGCTGGACTTGGCTATATTGGAGGTACTGTTATATTCCTCACACTTCTAACAATTATTATAGCTGCATACTATTGGACAAACGTATCGCGCATAATATTATTTTGGACTGCATTCATTATTACTCGCCCGCTTGGCGCTGTTGTAGGCGATTTTCTTGATAAACCTATCAACTCTGGCGGATTAGCTTTAAGCCGCTACAGCTCATCTGCAGTTTTACTATTATTTATGACAAGCTGCATCTTGGTTTTCAAACAAAATCCAGCAAAACAACATCATTAATCTTCTACATGAGGGTTTCACCCTCAAACTCCCAAAAGGGGACTCGTCCCCTTTACCCCATAATTTTAGGTTATTTATAATAACGAATTTTTTCATTAAACAATTAAATAAAAGTTAATGGGTTCAAAGGGACAAGTCCCTTTGCGGGAGTTTGAGGGCAGAGCCCTCATGTAGATGCCTTTAAAGCCTCTTCAATCAATGAATTCAACATATTCACAGCATTTACTGGGTCAACTCCCACCGCGGTTTCATCTGATAATATAAACCCGTCCACTCGCTGCTCTACTGCATTTATAATATCTGTAAGCTCTGCCCTAAATGGCGTATATCTTGTCACTAGCGAAAATAATAACTCGCCAGCCAATATTACAGGCTTACCTGCCTCTTTAACAGTCTTTACAATATGTCTCTGCACATACGGCAATTTTGGAAGCGGTATCTCTGTGCCAAGATCGCCTCTTGCTATACATATAGAATCTGACGCCTCTGTAACCTCACTGAGATTATTCACAGCCGTCAATAGCTCTACCTTTGCCATTATTGGGACATCTTTATATATCCGTTTTAGCGATTCCCTTAATATATTAATATCTGATGCACTCTCTACATAAGATAGATATACACTATCAATTGCAGCATCACCAAAATACTCCATAAATTGATAATCCAATCCTGTTAAAGGCGGTAAATTAGTCGCAGTACCGGGGATATTAACCCCGCTTCTTTGCGGAAGGACTCCGCCCTTTATTACCTCGCAAACTACTCCGTCAGTAAAGATATCCTTAACGCTTAATGTAATCGCCCCATCATCAAGCAAGACTATTGCACCCTTTTCTAAAGTAGTACAAATATCTGGAAAATTAACGCTTGCGCAATATCTATCTCCCAGCATTTCTACTGCAGATGGGAATAACCTAAAGACTTCTCCTTGTGCTAATGTTATCTCGCCATCTATCAATGACCCTATTCTAAGTTTTCGTCCTCGAATATCTGCGCCGATTTTGACATCCTTAGAAACGCTTCTTATACGCTTGGTTATCTCAGGGAGCTCTGCCATTTTTATATGCGAAAGATTAATCCTAATATTATTAACACCTAAGTCAATCAGATTTTTTAGAATAGCTAAATCCCTGCAAGCAGGGCCAATTGTGATATGAATTAATGGAGTCATGGTGTTTTCCCTTCAATTGCAGGCAGCGTCAGATAGATTCCGCTAAAGATAATAACTGCAGAAATAATCATTCCAATGCCGATTATAGTCTCAAAAAATATAACATTCCCAATCCCAAAGCATACTAAAAATATCGCTAAAATACCTAAGAGCCAATGTATAACATATCTTCCCATTCCTTGCGTCCAATCAATATCTGGATATTTATCCTTAATTGGCCCCCAAAAGGTCTTAAATGGTTTTACCTTTTTACAAAATATAACCAGATGAGCCTCATTACAAGGCTTAGTAAATATTGTCACTATAACCCAGATAGCGGTGCAAAATACTACGATAATAATAAATTTCCATCCAAAACTATACCTTCTGATAATATCAGAATAACCAAGCCAATTTGCTACCTTTGAGCTTAACACCATGCTCCCTAAACCAGAAGCGATCATAGCAGAAATCTCTGACCAAGCATTTATTCTCCACCAAAACCATCGCGCAACTATCAAAAACCCGTACCCTGCTGTCAACATCGCCATAAAATACCACGCTGAACTGACTGAATTAAGATTATATGCAACTACTAATGCAATTAATAACATCAAAACCGTACAAATTCGAGAGGCCATGACGTAATGTCTTTGCGTGCCGTCTTTTTTGATGAAACGCCTATAGATGTCATTAACCATATATGATGCGCCATAATTAATCTGCGTATTAACTGTTGACATAAATGCAGCCATCATGGCAGCAAGCATCAAACCCATAAAGCCTGAGGGCAGGAGTTTGACTATAAGCATTGGATACCCTTGTTCCGGACTCTTTAGGTCAGGAAATACAATCAATGAAACCATAGCAATAATAATCATTGGCCAGTAATTAAAGGCAAAATGTACTATAGAAAATATCAGGACTGAAAGCGAGGCATGACGCTCATTTTTAGACGCCACTATCCTCTGATGAATCGCAGGAGGCGGATTTCCCCACCATTTTAGAGTAACAAACACAATAAATGTCTCAAAAAATGGAGAGCCAAATCTTGGGAAGAAACTTAACCTTGCAGCAGCCTCAGTACCGTAACGTCCCTCAAAACCCTTTACAATCTCGCCAATTCCGCCAATATAATCAACGGAAAAATAAGTAAGCACAAGTATTCCAAATATACCTATAAAAAATTGCAGAAAATCCGCAGCAGCTATCCCCCACATCCCAGCCATTGCAGTATAAATCAGGGTAAATATCAATATTACAGCAAGCGTAATATTAGGATCCCATCCAAGCACAACACCTGTGACCATCCAGACTGCCTTGATTATCCAGCCAAGCGTGATAGCGTTTGAGATAATTCCAAAATATACTCCTTTAAATAAACGAAGGGTTGCTGCCTCATTACCGTCATATCTTAATTCAACAAGCTCTGCAGTAGTCATAACCTCTGAACGTCTTAGAAGCGCTGCAAATACAAATGCCCCAAGCGCTCCAGCCCCTCCAATGACAAATGACCACGCATACCATACGCCTTGAATCCCATTCGCAGCTACTAAGCCTGTAATTCCAAGCGGAGTATCTATTGAAAACGCTGAGGCTATCATTGTTACGCTGCCAACATACCACGGCAGGCTTCGTCCAGCGACAAAATACTCATCAACGCTCTTTGACGCCTTTTTAGCAAAAAACAGCCCGATTATTACTGAAAGAAAAAGATACGAGACTATTATAATCCAATCAACTGTAGATAAGTGCATTAATGTTTAACTATTCCTCTTCTATTTCTTCTAATAATAACGTAAACTTACCGCCGCATTCCTGCTGTTTAACTAATAAAAAGAACTTACATTGAAGACAATCATCATAGACTAAAGAGTGATTCTCTATCATTTCCTTCCTGCACTCAGTCCCTGCAACGCTCCAACATATCCTGCCGCCGTTTGTCCCATCATTTATACCGCTGCTGGATTGAGTTGTCTTTGCAAGACATTCGTCATATCCACAGTTCATAAATTCCCAGCAATTGAGTTTAATGTTTTTACTCATTTAAAATAATCACCTTCAAATAAATTTGCTAATCTTCATGTTGAAAGATAACTCTGAAGTCTGCTATTATAACAGTTATACTATAAAATAATCATATAAATAGTTTTTATAAAGGAGGCAAGAATGTCACGTTCATATAATATCGGAGTTATTCCGGGCGATGGTACAGGCCCTGAGGTTATTAGAGAGGCAGTTAAGGTAATGGATGCTGCTTCATCCAAATATGGGTATAAATTAAATTATACTAATTATGACATAGGAGGCGCGAGATACCTTCGCACAGGCGAAGTGCTGCCTGACAGCATACCTGATGAGCTTCGCAAGCATGATGCGCTGCTTTTAGGGGCAATAGGTCATCCTGATGTAAAACCCGGTATCTTAGAAAAGGGCATCCTTTTAAGATTAAGGTTTGAGCTTGATCAATATATAAATCTCCGTCCAGTCAAGTTATTCCCAGGGGTAGATTGTCCGCTAAAGGATAAAAAGCCCGAAGATATAGATTTTGTGGTTATAAGAGAAAACACAGAAGGTTTATACGCAGGGGCCGGAGGATTTTTGAAAAAAGGCACTCCTGATGAGGTTGCAATTCAAGAGTCCATCAATACACGAAAGGGAGTTGAGCGGTGTGTGCGATTTGCCTTTAATTATTGCAAAAACAGAAATAAGGATAATAAATTAACCTTATGTGGTAAGACAAATGTCTTAACCTATGCCTTTGATCTATGGGAGCGCACCTTCTATGAGGTAGCAAAGGAATATCCTGAGATAAAGCCCGATTATGCTCACGTTGATGCAACGACAATGTGGTTTGTAAAAAATCCAGAGTGGTTTGATGTCATAGTAACGGATAACATGTTTGGAGATATAATCACAGACCTTGGGGCAATGATACAAGGCGGAATGGGTATAGCAGCTGGAGGAAATATTAATCCAGAGGGAGTTTCAATGTTTGAGCCAATTGGAGGCTCTGCTCCAAAATATACAGGTCAAAATGTTATTAATCCGCTTGCAGCAATATGTGCAGCAGGGATGATGCTTGATTATATTGGTGAAGAGAAGGCAGGAAGCGCAATAGAGCGCGCAGTAATAGATGTTACGATCTCAGGCGGGATGGGAGGGATAACTGCAATTAAAAAATTAAAAGAGATGGATCCAAAGGTTAAGGCAATCGTATCAAGCGGATACAGCGAGATTCCAGTGATGA
>JADFXP010000043.1 GCA_015233465.1 Candidatus Magnetominusculus dajiuhuensis | reverse complement strand
AGTGAGATTCTATCTCTCCTTGAAGGGCAGCCTCAAGGATGCGCTTGATTAGCGGGGTTAATACGCCATTTTTACCGCTTAGAGACTTGCCATTTTTCAACTCTTTAATGGCTTGTTCTTGGAATTCTGAAAAATTAAAATCTTGTAGTGTTGTTTGTGATCTCTTTTGTTCTTCCATGTCAATTCTCCTTTTAAAGGTTTATTACCTTTTCGGTACTTTGACACAGTTTATTTAACAGCCTCAGTATATCTAATTCACACTTTCTAAAACCATACCGCCAACTTTTTGAAGTTTATAACAGGACTCTGCCTGTAGATAACTATATTGCGCCGCCCTTGTATATGTATTGACGATATTAAACATTGTATCTCCAGCCTCTAACGGCCAAGCCCAATCTACAGCATTAAGCTCAGGACTTTCAAGTTGGAAATGTTTGTTGAAATTCTTTATAGTAGCCAAAGGATCATTGACCTTGCTTTCAAGGGAGAGCTTCAATTGACTTTTCTGCCTGTCAAGCCCATTAGAGACTTTCTCAATCACCTCTGGAAATTTATTAAGAATTTTCCTTGAGACATGTCTATAAGATGCTGTAACATTAGTCTTATCTATTAATCCGTTTGTGCAGACTAATCTTAATAGGTATGCTGATATAGATAGTCCTGCAATTCCTACCTCAGAATTAGATATAGAGATCCCAGGTCTCAACTCGTCGTTGTTGTTTAATCCAAATTTATCACTATCATCAAGAATACTTATTACCATAAACTCATCGTCCATTGAATATTGAACCTCTGTATCCTTGTAGTATCTAATCTGATGAATTGTAGTCAGAATATCAATATTGTCAATAGGGATATATCTTGGAGTAAACACTGCCCTTATGGCATCCTTGTCAAATCGGAAGAATAATTTTTCATTAGCCTCTTTTTTGATCCAGTGATTCAGATTATATGCCTGTACCTCGTGTGTACATCGCTTAATATATTGTAAGGGAATATTCAATCTATTGGCAATTTCTCTCTGCGCTATAGGTCTAATTTTATAACTCTGACTATCAATTCTAACAGATTCTATATTGTCAAATGTTATATCCTTAATAGGAACAAGTCTGTCTTCATAATATTGAGACATTTCTTTGACTTTATTCTCAACTTCTTCCAATGTTGTTATACATTGCATATTACAACCTCCATTATAGTTATCAGATATTAACAGGTTCACCCAAATTAAAAAGAGCAACAGCAACAGGTAATGACACAGTAGGATATAAAAACCGTCCTATCTCATGTTCTACCAGTTCAACCGTGCTTCCATAAGGCGTATTAGCACCTCTAATATTATTGACCATGATAATCCCTATATCTATATTGCCCTTATCAAAGCCTACCTGCAATCTAAACAAGGCATTTTGAATCATCTCATAAACAGTGAAATTCCCTTCTATCGCTATCCTATTTTTATAACCCTTATATTGATACCGCCTGCCTTGTGCAATATTAAGATTTGTAGGCTCTCTCCAGCCCATCTCCTTAAGCGCCTGCTTAGTAAGTGAGGCATATATAGCAGAATCATATAACACATTATCCAAATATTCAAGAGTTAATTCTACATCTCTTTCCATATTTTTATTTCTAAGAATTTCATCGGAATCCCTGAAATGTATCAGTTCATAAGACATAACAACCTCCTTCATTTATAAAGAATTTTTCATATCCATTCAATTAAGCATCTTCATCTATAAACATAAGTACCAACTCTATGATTATAAGCAATATCAACCTGAACATTTATATCTCCTTTTTCTATTTTAAGATTAGAATCATCAAGAATTACTGTATAGCCCATTGACACAAGTGCTGTACTTACATCTTTTATTTCCTGCATATCTGATTCAACTATTTTCAGAACCATTATTGCCTCCATTATTGCTACCGTTAATAACTCCGTCAGTCCTTAATATTTCATCAATGAATCTTGACTTTTCATAAACAGTGCCGCAATAGGTTTGGAAATATGAAAGGTATAACATCTTCATCGCCCTTGATATTGCTACAAATGCTATTCTGCGCTCTTCCTCTATATCTCCAGATTTCCTTATCGGCAATATTCCATCAACTAATCCAATGACAAATACTATTGGAAACTCCAATCCCTTCGCCTTATGAATAGTCATTAGAGATATACCGTCTTTATCATTGACTGCCTTATCCTTAAAAGTCTCTGTATAATTGAGAAAATCTGCTATACTGTTATACCTTGCAGCAGATAGAATTAACTGATTGATATTTTCAATCTTACTGTCATCAAGGCTTGGTATGTCTTCATCAGTGATAAATCTGTCATAGTCAAGACTTTCTCTCAGAAGTGTTATCAAGTCTGCTGGAGGCATAGATTGGGCTTCTATCATTAGACCATCAAGAAACTGTCTTAATTCTTTGATATTCTTATAGAGATAGGGTACTTTGACTGGCATTTTCTTTAATGCTTCATATAGAGATATAACATGTCTTACCGCATATTCCTCGAACTCTAAAGTCAGTTTCTTACTAATATATCTATTTGGAACATTGAGAATACTTATTAATGCTTCAGTCCCTTCCTCTGTCTCTGGATTATATATAACCCTTAGATAGTCTAACAGAACCTTAATCTCAAATCTTGTATAGAAGTTAAGACCATTTTCTACGTGATATGGTATATTGTTCTCACTAAATGCCTCTTCGATAACCCTTGATTGAAAGTTAGCCCTGTAAAGTATAGCAATATCCTTATAATCATTCCCCTTACGGCTTATCAAATCCTTAACCTCATTGACTAATTGTACTCCCTCGTCTTCCTCCGTTGAGCATTCAAGCAATATTACTTCATCGCCATTATCATTATCTGTCTCCAGGGTCTTATTTATCTTTCTCTGGTTATATTGTATAAGGTTCTGACAAGCTTTTAATATCTGTGGAGTAGAGCGGTAATTCATATTAAAGATAAATTCCTGCGTATTGCTAAATCTATCCTTAAATAATAGAATATTGCCAACACTTGCCCCTTGGAATGAATAAATACTCTGCCAGTCATCCCCACAAACCCAAAAGCTACTATTTACGCCATCATCAATGAGTAATTTGATAATCTCCATCTGCAACGGATTAGTGTCTTGAAACTCATCAACCATTATATGCGTTGATACATATTTCTGTCGTATTTCTTCATTATCTCTTAGTAGTTTATATGTCTCAACTAATAAATCATCAAAATCCATAACCTGTTTCTTAGATTTTTCTAATTCATATTTTTCATATATATCGCCTATTTTGAGCATAACAATGTCGCCTTCATATAGACCTCTAAACTCATCTATCAGAATAAGGTTATTTTTGGATAGTGATATTTCTCTTAGGATTACGCCTATAGAAATATCCTTAATCCTTAACTGTTTCATCACATTACGTATAAACTTAATCTGTTCTTTACCATAAATAATATCAAATGCCTTGCCTTCATTACGTAACATTGTATGACAAAAACTGTGTATAGTTGATAGATTTACCCTTACAGCTACTTCATTAAGAATAGGTTTTAACTTGTCTCTCATGCTTTGAACAGCATTTCTGGTAAAAGTTAGACCGAGGATACTTTCAGGCGCAACTCCATGTTTAATAAGATTGCCTATTCTATGGGTCATAACAGTAGTTTTCCCGGACCCTGGCACTGCCACCACTATACCTATACCATGAATGAAATTAATCGCATCTTTTTGACTATTATTGAGTACAAGCATATCAATTACCTCCATCAAACCATTTTTCACAATGAGATTTATAACTACAGCCATTACATTTCCAAGATGTATCATTAGGAATAAAGATTCCCTTATTGATGCCTTCCCATACTTGCTGAACCTTTCTAATGACCTTTTTCTCATCGTCAATTGCTCTTGAGGTATAATATTGCTCAAACTTAACCTGCTTAGTCTTAATCATTACGTCAAATCTAAGAAGTATTTCTCTTTCAGCATATCCATTAGCCCTTGCAGCCATGTTATAGACAGTTAATTGCAGATTATTATCCACATCATCAATAGAATACGCCTTGCTTGATGTCTTGAAATCAGTGATAATTATAGTTCCAGCCTCGTCTTCTTCAACAAGGTCTATTACTCCAATGATTGGAATAGACAGTCCATCAATATTAAAGCTAAACGCCTCTTCAATTGCCAATACTTTGAAGTTATTATCAGGAATGTCATTATAATAAGCAGTCAAAAGGTCTATCCCTTGATTTAAAAGGGTATTGACATCATGCCCTTTTTTATACTTAATATTATTATCTCTAACGGCGTAATCCCATTCCTGATTAAATACATCTGTTAAGACATCAAGGTCTGGTATACATCCAGCCCTCTTTTCCTGATAGAAATAAGCTAAAACCCTGTGAATAGTCTTACCAAATATGAGTGAATCTGCCTCAAAATCAGGTTTAAGGTTATCAATTCTCCCAAATTTATATAAAAACCCGCAGTCTATATAGTCATTAATTGCTGATACAGATAAATGCGGTTTATGTCTAAGTTCTGATATATTATTCATTGGATAATCTCCTCTTGGATAGATTTTCAAGGACAGGATTTTAGACAACAATAATCCTATCCTTGAAATATGTGGTACAATTGTATAGTTTTATTGAGGTTATTTAGCGATAATCTGTTAAGCGGCAGATTGCAAATGTCTAATAAATACGCTTGCATCTTTTGAAGATAGTTGATCCGTGCCTATGCCGAATAACTCTTGAGATATGGCTTCAAGCTGTTCCTCTGATATGCCTCTACGTTTACTGAGATTAGATACTGCCTTTATCTGAGCCTCTGACATTTTTGATGATACAGAATCCTTGCTAACAAAATCCTTATCAAATGGCGATTTTGTTGATTCTATTTTATCATGAACAGGCACTTGTTTAGCTGAAACTGCGTCCTTCTTATTATCAGTAGTCTCAGATTTGTCTGGAACTATATCTGGCTTACTAAAATAATCTTTCCCCTTATCAGAAACGGCATTCTTCTTGTTAGAGGTAGGCGGCTTATCTGATATAATATCTTGCTTATATATTTTAGCATTTTTCGTATTAGAGATACTTTCTTTTTTATCAGTAACAGGTTCTTTCTCAGCCATAGGCTTGTTTATCTTAGTATAGTTTTTCTTGCCAGTATTAGCTGCCTTATTAGTGCCTATAACATCACTTAAATCTCCTAATTCTTCAAGACATGTCATGCCAACATTAACCATATCCCTTAATACTCTTGCCTTAGCCCTTGTACTTGCCATTCTCAAAATATGCTGGGCTATTGCTTTATTAGTATTCTTTGGATTAGCATCCCCAATATCAGTAAATATCTCGCCGTTTTTAGATTCTACTGTTGCCTTACAAATAGCCTCGTTTTCATTATCCTTTGTTGGATATTGGATTACATCTACTGTAAGTTTAAGCAGTCCCTTTTGATGCGCTAAATCAAGTATGCCAGCATATAACGCAAAGTCCTTACCATTTATGCTTATGACAAATCTATCATCTATAACAGGCTTCTTATTTTCTTGGAAGTCCTCTTCTTCTTGATTATCAATAAAATTAATAACTGATAGTAAATGTTTACATCTAAATGTTGGGTCTTTTGCAGCATTAGTAGTATAATCCCCACAATTACAGTATTCCTTATCCTCTGACATAAATACCTTATAAGCTATCTTGCCTTGTGATGACTCTACATAATAACAATTTCCATCAACTTTAGTAACTTTCAATTGCCCTGATTTACCGTTTCTCTTTTGAATCTGTTCTATAGTCATTTTTTCTCCTTTTTGTCATCCTTATTTAAAATTTTATCTATTACATGGCTAACTACTTCAGCGCCTATTTTGAAAACTAAATCTATAATGCGCTTGTTCATAATATGATTCCTCCTTAAAATGGTGGCTCTTCGCCGTCTTCGCTTGGTTTAGGATTATGAAACTCAACTGAATTGGCTATAATCTTAAATGCTGTTTTAGTCGTCCCGTCATCACTGTCCCATTTCTCTTGATCAAGAATTCCAAGTACTGTTACTCTATCTCCTTTATGAAGATATTTCTCAATTATCTCTGCCAATTTGTTAAATGCCGTTACCTTAATCCAACAAGTCTTATCCTTCTTGGTAGACCTAAATGCCATACTGAATGTGCATATCTGTGTCCCTTCTGGCGTAAAGAACTGCTCAGGGTTGCCACCAAGGTTACCTGCTAATACTAATTGATTAATCATGTTTGAAAACCTCCTTATTGATTAATATAGATATTTGAAAAATACCTAACTGCTATAATAAGTGATATAATTAAGGCGTGATGATTTGAAAGCCCCTGTCTATGAATGTGTAACAGACATTTGCAATCATGTCTTGAATCTGTGTCTTAGTGTTAGTGGTTCGTTTAGTCCATGATAGACCAGATTGTTTTACATTGAGATAAGAAGGTATATCATACATATCATCAAATGCCTGCTTGCCTTCGTTTAACAATGAGGATAGATGATTAAGCTGTGGCTTATTGAATATTGCAAGTTTATTAAGCATTGATATAAATTCAAATACCCGCTCCCAGTTAGATTGTCCAAAACTCCATTCTGATACATGATTATTGATTTGTAGATAACCGCCTTTTTCATTAGTACCTAAATACCATATTGCAGGGTCTCCATTATAGACTATTGCGTCTCTATCAGCAGTTTCAGGTTCAATAGCACATCTAACATCTCTGATAAGAAACTCATAAATCTGATTCCCATTAACTTGTATTGGTTCTAAGAAATCTGATGGGAATACGTCTGTACCAATCTTGACATACATTCCGACTAATGCTGTTTGCATAATACCTCCGTTTGAAATATATCGAATATATTAGATACTTTCATATCTTATTATTAATATATATAGAAACGGCGTATGGACTGGTCTATCGGTGATGTGGTGGTTGATAGGGTGGATAGATTGAGTTATGATTGGGGCGTAGTATTGCGGTGTGACGATTGAGGAGGTTTGAGGCGATGTTTTAATAGATATTGTTGATATTGTATCTTACTTGTTATCAATTTTTATCAATATATTGCAAAAGCCTCATCTAATATATGACTTGAACGCACTTCTGTTTCCATAGATTCCAATATACTTAAATCATCAAGAATTCTGTCTTCTGGATACATTATGCTATACCCCATTGACTAAATAACGGCCTCTTTTTTCATTTGCCAAATCTATTAACACACGAGCAATACTTTCTAAGCAGCTAATACCCAATATATCTGCACCCTCAATAGATGTTTTACCATCTATCGTTACTACATTTAATATTATCTCACGTCCAATCTTTATCGTCATTTCATACCTCCATTATTATGCTTATTTTGTACATTGTTAATTGTCATACTGCTTTCAGTTTTTCAGTTTATATAAACTTTCAACTATTTCCTTTCTAAATTTGACTTCTCTCTGAGGTTGTAACAAAGCTTCTAATCTCCTACCTTCTCTGGTTAACTCAGGGCGCATCCTCAACCCTATTCCTGAAGATTTACTTTTAGAAACTCCTAAACCTACTGCTTGTGGTTTATTTGGCATTAATGGTTTCTTTATATTCTCTGTACTATATAAATCTTCTAATTTGTTAGACCTCATAAATTACCTCCATACTGCAATATCTTTAATTTCTTACATGCTTTATCTCATGTATAGTTTAGATTAACATCGTCCAATATCAGGATTTGATGAATTAGAGATTTATGTTTGAAATAATTAAATATTTGACAAAAATTTGATGTATACTTAAAATAATTAAACGGCTAATAAGGAGAAAAATGGCTTCCGCAGTGCATAAAGTGCTTGGTATTATTTCTGAGCTTGCAACAAAGGGTGAGACGTCTTTAGATGAACTTATTGATACAGTTGGAATAACTGAGCAGAATGCCTACCGACTTTTGAAGGATGTTAATGAGTATTTTGAAGAGTTTTACGGTAAGCCGTTGATTAAATCAAAAAGAGTTGATGAAGCGATTTCTTGGTCATTGCAAGAGGATATTTTATTAACCTCCCGCCCTAATAAATTAATGTCTGTATATATGGCTTCAATTTTCATGACATCGTTTAAAGGTACAGACGTAGATAATTGTATTTTAGATGTACGTGAACATATAGAGAATCAATTAACACGGAAAATGCCTGAGATACGTAATTCTGATAGAAAATTTCATTATAGAGCCTTCGGACGTAAATATTATGAGAAGTACAATGACCAGTTATGTGCTGTGTTACATGGTCTTATTAAACAAAAAAAAGTTGAAATACTCTATAAATCCCAAAATTATGGTGAGAAAAACTATCTTATACACCCTTATACGCTATTTTTGCATAAAGAAACATTATATATAATTGCTTATTCTGAAACTGATATTAAAAAAATTATAACGTTTGGAATTGATAGAATTATAAGCGCAAAAACTACGGATAATAATTTTAAGTACCCTAAAGATTACTCCCCTGATAAATATACAGATAAATCTTTTGGAATGTTTCATGGCAAACAAGAGATAAAAGTAACCCTTGAATTTAATGAATCTCTCTACGAATATATAACCTCAAGAGAATGGAGTCCGTCACAGCAATTTACCAATTTAAATAAAGGTAAATTTCAAATGTCTGTTTTTGTAAGTGACTTTTTTGAGATAATGCGCTGGACTATGCAATTTGGTAGTGATGTTAAGGTTATTGAGCCAATTGAACTTAGAAATATGATTGAAAAAGAAGCTGAAAAAGTATTAGGTTTGTATAAAATTGTTTTATGAAATATCATGTAATTATCATTCTTTTTGCAAATAAAAGGTATACGATTCCATTATATAATATTATTAAATGTTTCAGTATACCTTGTCTCTAACATGTAAATAATGGAATTCTATTCTCAAATCTTTCAAGATTTATGATATAATAAATAAAATGAAATATTTGGAGATAAAATGTCAGTAATTGATCAAATATTAGAAGAAATCGTTCAAAAGAATAAGAGAATCGAGTTGTTAAATGAATCAGGTATGCCTCAAGTTGGTATATTTTGGTTCATCAATCATAAGATAATTGCTGATACTATACCTTGGAAAGAAGGGATAGAACATTCTGGCTTCTATAATGGAACAAGTAATCATCAACATCTATGGAAAACGCTTAAACAAGTATCTAAAGATTTAACTGGAAAATTCACTGACCATGATAGAGGCAGAGTCGTTTATAATTCCAAAAAAGATCAGTGGTTAATATATGGGCCAAAGAAACTTATGTTAAATAACACTCCTACTGGCAAACAGTTTAGAGATTTAGTTGTTAAAGAATTTAATCTTCCAAAAGATAAAATTAAATGGAAAGCGGATATACATTATGAAGACCCAGATAACTTAAACTGGGAGGCTTGATGTCTTTAAATATTTTATTTTCAAATAAACAAATTATTTTACTATGAAAAAAACATGTATATATGTAGACACTTCTGTTATTGGCGGTTGTTGTGATCCTGAGTTTATGCAATGGTCAAATGCGCTTTTAACAGATTTTAAATTAGGTTTTTTCAATTTATTATTATCAGAACTTACTGATGCTGAAATATACGATGCACCTGAAGAAGTGAAAAAAATTTACAGTGATTTTAGACAATTATCCCTTGATATTATAAAAATTACGGAAGAAGTAATTGAATTAACTGAGGCTTATTTATCTCATAACATTTTATCAAAAAATTATCGTAGTGATGCAATTCATATTGCAGCAGCAACAATTGCAGGCGCAGATTTAATAGTTAGTTGGAATTTCAAACATATTGTACATTTTGATAAGATTCAAAAATTTAACGCCGTGAATATTGAGGTTGGATATAAGCCAGTATTGATTTATTCGCCTCTGGAGGTGACAAGACATGACGATTAAAACAGTTGAAACTATAAGAAAAATCCGTGATCAGCATTATGAAGAAATTAAAGATTTTTCTGTTAAAGACCAAATAGAATTTATTAAGAAAAAGGCTGAACAGTTAAAAATGGCTCTCAAGATTGACTCGCATTTCGCAAGTAAGACCTAACAGCCTTTTTGTCGCTCTTCATAAAATTTGGCTGCTTCATCAGCTTCATTTAAGGCTTACTTATGAAAACCAAATGATTTCAAAAATATTTCCTATGAAGTTGTTCAAGTCCTTCCATACCTCCAACTAATTGCACTTTACTTTCATCAATTTCATTGCAACGTTTTTTTATTTCATTCATCCATATATAACTTAAAGGAAAACCTTCCTCTAAATCTAAACTTTCAAGAAGAACTTCTGCAATATATGCACGTGAATTTATAGGAAGGGATAATACATTCTTAACAATTTCTTCAATTTTTTGAGACATATAATTACCACATAATATAAACATTATTTATTGTATTATACCGAAATGTGTAGATTTTATACAAGAATAGTCAGTCGCATAAATTTTAGGTGAGTGTCAGGTTAAGTCTATACAAGTACATATTATGAGCCGAATGTTATTTCTACATCAATCGTTCTATTGTAACCGCCAGCAAACGAACCTTGAAAAGCAGCAAGAACTTTAACATCTAAGCCAAAACTAACATCAAGACTCTCTTTAAATGCAATTTTACCTGTTCTTGGTTTTTCAATTAAATCTTGGGCAGTTTGATAAAAATGTTCACTTTCTTTTAATAAAGGCAGAAAGGTGGAGGCTTGTTGAGAATCATAAGAAGACTCATTCCATTTTTCATGAAAGTCAAATTCTTTCTTAATTGAAACATTGGCATCAAAGCTAGCTGCTATCCTATCAATTTCAACTTTAGCAGTTATGTCTGTCTTATCACGTATTAGAATTTCAGTAGCGCCAAGCTTATTAAAGCATCTTCGAATATTAACGCCTAATTGATCCCATTTGCTTGTTGAATAGGATTGTAAAGGATAAAGCATTTTGTTTTCTCCATCAACAATGTTGAGACCGCACAATATATTACTATTTGTAAAAATTCTCCTTGCTTCTGGTTTGGATATTATAGCTATAGTGTAAAATTTACCACTTGGCAGTAATGTCTCAAGGTGTTTTTTTGTCTTTATATATCCACAAAAAATCCTGTCGTTAAAAAGATTGTATTCACCTTTTAAACCATCATTAGGTATTAAAATAGCATTTTCAAAAGAAAGACATCCTGTTTTATCAGTCGCAGGATTAGGAGATATATCTGCAATTTTTAGTAATTCAATCTTGTATCCAGGTATCAAGCCTTTAGAAATCACCTTTTTAATAAATGGTATATCTTTTATAACTTGTAACTTTTTTGTTACATCAGCAAACTCTTTTGGAAATAATGTTTTACCTATAGCACCGTAAATAACAACTTCAGGCCAAAAAACAACAGATGCAATGGCGGCGGCAGCCTCATAAGCTTTTAGTTCTTTAATGTCTTTTGTGGAGAAATTATAAGCATAAACACCGGGCTCTGCGGGTAATTCTTCTTCAACTATACATAAATTCATACTTTCTCCTTTTACAGTTCAGCGCTTTTTATAATATCATTATTTTGGACGGGGTCAAATATAGATATCCTATTTATTTGAAAACTTTTCAATAACTTGAACATCATTGTCATATATCTTAAAGCCGTCAATATCTTCTACACGTATATCATCAATATTTAGTCCATATTTTTTATTAACTTTTACTGTAACGTCCATTATTGCGTCATTTAAATATCTCTGAAGCACTTCTTTTTTGATATGCACCTTCTTAGTATCATATACAAACATGCCTGTTTGAACATTAATTTTACTTTTTCTGTCAATACAATTGTCAATTTTAATCTCTTCAAGAAAATTGAAAGTATCTATTTTCCATTTATTTAAACCACGCCTCCTATCAGGTTGCTTATGATAGTATTTAAGTAAAAGTAAATGTTTCAAAAATGGTCTTATTATTCCTTGAATATGTACACGAGTATCACGTAATACACCTTCAATAAGAAATTTAATCTCTTCATGGAAATGCTCATCAATGACTTCACCTTGTTCATCAATAAGACCTTCATCATATAAAACCTGATATACCTTTTCTGATACGCTTTTTTGCATTTATTTACAAATCCTTTTAATATCCTTGATTGTATTTTAATAAAAAATATTTAATCTATACAAATTGAAGTTTCTTTTCCATCGGTTTAAGTATATTTTTAAACAATTGCGACGCATTAAACACTTCTACTCCAATAAGATTACCATTATTGTCTAACTTCATGTTTACGCCTGTAGATAATTCAACAACCTCAGCTTCTTTTCCCTCTTTTGCAAGATAGAGAATATCTTCTTTATCGTCATAAAAAATCTTAAAATCTTCCATGTATTATAGCTTTCATTACAGCTATTGTATACCCAGTTTCATTGTCTTTGAAACGTTCCTTTACATTATTATATATTTCTATTGGCAAGTCATAATCAATGCTCCGCATGATAATTCTTGTTTCTATGTGTTTTGAATATATAATTGACATTGCTATGAGACTATCTCTTTTATTATACTTTTTCAATATTTTTTACAATATCATCCCGCCGCCCAATACATGAGTCTTAATCGGGCTTTTCATACAAGGTAGTCCTGTTTTAGTTGTTAAACCACAATATATACATTTCGTGTTACCTGCATCAATCACATGAGTTTTAATTGGACTTTTCATACACGGTACTCCTGCTTTGGTTGTTAAACCACAATATATACATTTTCCCACAGTTATATCTCCTCTTTAAACCAGCACATTCTATAGACTACTCAACACAAAATATTATAATATGCGGTATGTTTTGCTCAAACCCCTGTGGAATTAGCTCTAATGACTGCTTTGATGTTATAACAGTTTCTGGCACATCACGAAAAATATTTGAAACAGCTTCAATATTGCCTTTAAAAATATACATTGACAATGGATACTCTGTTTCAATCATCTCATGGGCTGCCCTTTGTGCTTCAAGTTCTGTTTCAAATTCTAATGCTATTACACGTCCACCGTCTTGAGTGTTAATAATTATAGCATTTTCACGTTTGTCTTTGGTTTTGAATATAGTATCTACGATAACTCCATTTAGCGCCTTCTTTAAACTATCTTCATTATGTATTTTAATTATGTCATTCATAAAAGATTTATAATCACAATAGAGGTAAATGATGAGTCAACCGAATCCAGACTAAATAATAAGTTAGATACACCCAGCTCAGTATACCATGGAATACTACCCACAACCAAGATTTATTTAATATCCATGATAATATTCCAGCTAATATTGCTCCCATTGTATAGACCCATTGAAACGGGGTTAATTCTTCCTCCTTTTTTTTCCTTTCCGCCTCCTCTCTCTTCTTTTCTGATCGTATTTCATCCAGTAATAGTTTTCCAGTAAACCCTAATAAACTTCCCCAAATACCCATTTCATACCTCCGTCTATTGTGCTATTAATCAAAGTTGAGTTTAAAAACTATTACACTCCCCATCTTGAGTATTTTCATAAGTTATTTATATCTCCATCTGCGTTATAACTTCAAAGTAACTTCTATTACGAATAATGGCGGGGCATTGTCAGTGCTGTATTTTGTTACATATCCATGTTTTTTTAGCACGTTTACTGCTTCGTTAGCCTCTTTGGCATATTCAGATGGCACTACAAGAAATGGTATTTTAATATATTTATTTGAAGATGATAATTTTACAGCACCGCCGATAGCCTTTTCATAATCCATAGATTTTTCGTCAAATTCGTAGAGGTAACGGGAGACTTGGCATGCAATAGATATGGCGTAGAGTTTCTGTATAGGATTTCGTTTAAATAGTCCGCTGACCTTAGCCCTTGTTTCAGTAAGATATTTGCCGACCTTAGCATAAAGTGCAGATGAGAGATTAGCAGCATCGTCATAAACACTATCAGTAGAAAGTTCGTTAGGGCTTTTGACTTCAATGATAGCAAGATTGTTGCCTTTGAAAGCAATGACATCTGCGTATCTGCCAGTTTTAGCGATAGAGAAAGCCTGCCAGCCCTTTTGTGAGAAGTAGGTGACTGTTAGGTCGTCGTAAATGTGTTTAGATGATGTGATTGCACCCATGTTAGTATAAGTATTCTATGATTTAGAATTTACCATATCAACAAGATTTTTAATAGCAATAACAATTTCATTACTTTCATTTTTATTTTGTGAAGATAAGTTTTATTAGATGCTTATTTAAACAATAATAACTTTCAAAAACTAAAAAGGTAAAAAAGATCAAATACTAAGGTGTCCTCTTGAGGCGGAAACCACAGAGGCGGCGACGATACTCAGGTGCATGGCTGCCACGGCGAACACAACGCGTGCCCTCAGGATCGTTGTACCAACTGCCACCACGCAAAGCACGGAGACTGCCAGACGACGGACCTTGAGGATTATCCTTATGATTGTTCTTATAATAATCACTGTCATACCAATCTTGTACCCACTCCCATACATTACCGCTCATATCATATATGCCAAGGCCATTTGGTAACTTTGTCCCTACTTTATGGGTATAACCATCAGAATTTTTATTATACCAAGCTACATCATCAACATTATTTCCTCCTGAATATTTCTCGTTTTTCCCACCAGTTCTTGCTGCATATTCCCATTCCGCCTCTGTTAATAAGCAATAGTTCAACCCACTCTTTTGTTTCAACCAATTTATATATTCTTGGCAATCATTCCAACTTACACATACTACAGGATATTTTTTATCTTGTCTAAATCCAGGTTTTTGTTTCAGCCAATTTATATATTTTTGGCAATCATTCCAACTTACACATACTCCAGGATGTTCTTCATCTTGTCTAAATCCAGGGTTTTGCCAATTTATTTTTACATCTTTTTTATATTCACTTCCATTCCAATAATAACTGCCACCCCCTTCCTCAGCCTCTGTTCTATATCCAGTATCATTTACAAATTTCCTAAACTCACCAAGCGTTACTGGGTACTTTCCAATATAAAAATCATCTACACATACCTCATGTACTGGCTTCTCATCATCATTACCGTCATCAAATGTATCTCCCATTTGGTAACACCCACCTTTGACAAAAATGAATTCTATACCAGTTATATGGTCAGTATATTGTGAACTCTTTATTACTTTCTTTATCATATATTTTCCAACTATCCTTGTTTACCCATCTTGAAATTTTATTATAAACTGTTTTTGACTCTTGTTAGATTAACTTTCCAATATCTTCAATTAATTGCTCCCTTGAATTCATTAATTCATTAAAATTAGCTATTGGGTGGTCGGCTTTAATATTATATTCAAATTGTTCTAATTTATCTTTAATTAATTCGTATTTGGAATTGATATAATCATAAAGTGAATCTTTTATAACATCTCTATGTGCGTTTAAGAAATCTATATCTTTATCTAAATATTCTATTATTTTTTTACTAGCTTCTTCATTTTCTATTTCATTTTCTATTTCATTTTCTATTTCGTTTTCTATTTCGTTTTCATCATCTTGAAAAGTTCTTTTTATCTCATCTGTATATGTAAAAAACGAAATGTCTATTTCATCTAAATTGATGCCATTTTTTAATTTAATATCTCTAACTAAATTAGAAATTTTTGTAGCTAAAATCTGGAAATAATTATTGCTAATATAATTAACTAATAAATTACTCGTATATACTATTTTATAATATGGCGAAAGCCAATATGATTTTTCTTCATAACTCATTTTTTTTATCTCAAAACACTTCAGATAGTACTGACGAAGTTCTTCCGAAGTTATCCACCTTATCGTGTCTTTAGCCGTACTATACCATTCTTCTACTTTTTGCACAGCTGACTCAGCAGGAGGTGGAATCTTCTCTGCAGCTTCTTCAAATATTAACTTTGATTTAATAACATATCTTTCAAATGCGCCATCGATTTTATTTTTAATAATTTTATTAACATTCTCGCCCCATTTAATCATCTCTTCACATAAATATTGACGTTCAGATTTAAATTCATTTTCACTTGATGAAATACTTGAATATAGCAAAGTTTCCCTTACCTTAATATTATTATCTTCAATAGTTTTCTCAACAGATGAACGTATCTTATCTCTTGCCATAGGGGATTTCTTATCTGCTTTATTTAAAAGAATTAATATTTTCCGCCCTTGATGGTTTTGATATTTTTCTCTTTTTAATATTTCAACTTCGTCATTTTTTAAAGGAACATTAATATCAGTAAACCATAGAATAGTATCAGATTTATCAATGAAATCATCTGTAATTATGGCATCAGATTTGTTTTGTTTATTGCCATAACCAGGTGTGTCTATTAAAGCAACATGTTTTAATATATCTGCTGGATAATATATTTCCAATTCATGTCTATCTTTTGAAGTTTTACTTGTGTGCCCTGATTCATGTGTAGCAAGTTCCTTATATTGTTTGTAAGAAATTTCGCATTTTTCACCATCCTTAGAAGTTTTAAAAAATGCAAGATTTCCATGCCTAATTATTGTTACTGTAGAGGTAGTAGGGTTGGCACGTTCAGGACATATAGTCTCACCTAAAAGGGAGTTAATAAATGCAGACTTCCCACTATTAAACATTCCTGATATTACAACATAAGCAAAAGGCGCTTCCACTCTCTCAATTAATGATGTGAGTTCCTTATGCTTATCATTTAATTCATCTGTGCCTCCCTCACTTTCAATATATGGATGAAATTCTTTTAATATATTCTTATCAAAAGATAATAACTCATTTAATTTATTTTTTAGTTCTTCCATTATTTATAAGCTCCTCTAATTTACTATCAGCATCATGTTCAGCTCTATGATCCTCCTCTTCCTCAAACTTTTTAATGATATAGAATTCATCTAAAGATGATGTTAAAGAGCGACAGTCTACAAAAGGTTGCGGAGGAACACTGCCATATTCAGCTTCAAGTTTCATAAGGATTTCTGGAGTAACATTTTTCTTTGAGGATAAGATTATCATATAATATGCAAACGCTTGTTTATAGTATTTTTCTAACAATGGTTTAGCTCGAGGCTGTTAAATAAACTGTGTCAAAGTACCGAAAAGGTAATAAACCTTTAAAAGGAGAATTGACATGGAAGAGCAAAAGAGACCACAAATAACGCTACAAGATTTTAATTTTTCTGAATTCCAAG
>JADFXP010000042.1 GCA_015233465.1 Candidatus Magnetominusculus dajiuhuensis | reverse complement strand
CTCAAATAATGGAGATGGGGTTTATGTTTACAATAACTATATTGGGATTTTTAATAGCTGGGTTTACAGTATTTGCAACTATAACTAAAATAGAATTGTTTAAAACAATGGCGCGTTATGAACATAAAGAAAGCGGGCAAAGTTTTTTAAAATTTTATTTTTTTACATTCATGCAAATTTTCATTGATTATATTTTATTTATCTTTTTTTGTTTGCTCATAAAATTGTTTGCAAGCTCAGGAGGGTTATTAACAATGTTTATCATAAAAACTTTTTCTAATTTTGCAACTATAAAACATGTTTTAGTTTCACTGGGTTTAGTAATAATTGGTACATGGTTTTTTTATTTATTATTGATGTTAAAAGTGTTCATTTTCAATGTTTATATTATGATTATGACAACTATACGATGGGAATTTGTAAATAATAAGAAGAATTCTTAATATTTTCCTTTCGTATTTAATTTCTATTAAAGGGGTCAATGGTAGAGCCATTTAATAAATTTTTCAAATGGTATTATTGCAGACAATATACCGTAATTTGTTATGCTATTATAAATTTATATAGTTTTTTACACGGCAGATTGAAAAATATTGATGAATATTTGTTATTATTTTGTTATAGAAACAGAATTATCTTATTTATAATGATAATTTATTTGAGGGTGAGATTTAATAAATATTAAGAAACATTAAATTTAAAATGTTGATACATTTAGGAGCAAGTCACAGACTTGCTCCCGCACGTTTTTTTGTTTTTCTTAGCGTTCTCTGCGAGGGCTCCCTTTAGGGACGTGTTGAAATATCTTTTGGCTTTTTATCTGTTATAGTATCCCTTTTTTATTTTGAACAAATGTGTTGGAAAACCTTTAACTGCCTTTAGAAGGCGCAATAGGAAAAAAAATGAAACACAGTACTTTTCCTAAAGGGTGGAAGTGAAGAAAGGGTACGGCTTGTTTTGACTCATTATGAGGAACAATCAGAAGATGAGGCTGTAGTAGAAGATGAAGAAGCGTATAATGATAATACTCAGACGATCATGGATATTCCAAATGAATTAGTTTCTCAAGTAAGAGAACTCATAGCAAAGCATTGTCACTAAATAATGGGTCAAGGGGACGAGTCCCCTTGCGGGTCAAGGGCAGAGCTCTTGTAGATGCCTTTTATTCTCTTAACTGTCCGTTCCCAAGCACAATATATTTAGCGCAAGTAAGCTCATTAATTCCCATTGTCCCGCGGGCATGTAATTTATCTGTAGATATTCCTATTTCAGCTCCAAGCCCAAACTGACCGCCATCGTGAAGGCGTGTAGAGGCGTTGACTATGACTGCTGCTGAATCCACCTCGTTGAGGAATCTCAGAGACCTTTGGTAATTATTTGTGACTATTGTATCTGTGTGGGCGGAACTGTATTTATTGATGTGAGTGATTGCCTCATCAATGTTGTTTACGATCTTGATATTCATCTTTAGCTCAAGATATTCATTGTAGAAATCCGACTCTTGCGCAGGTTGGATATGCGGAAATATTTTGGTTGTTTCCTTGCATCCTAATATTTTTACCCCTGCATTCTCAAATTTCTTGATCATCTCTGGCAGGAATCCCTTGGCTGCCTCACTGTCTACAAGGAGAGTTTCCATTGCATTACATGTACCCGGTCGCTGCACCTTTGAATTAAAGCTGACATTAATTGCCATATCCAGATCATAATCTCTGTCAACATAGACGTGACATACTCCCTTATAGTGCTTTAATACAGGGATTAGGGAATTTTCAGTAACGCTTCTTATCAGGCTTTCTCCACCTCGAGGGATACAGAGGTCTATGAGATTGGTGAGTTTAAGAAGGTCTTTGACTATCTCTCTATCAGGATTATCAATGAATGTTACTGCGCCTTCATTTATTCCTTCTTCAATAACTGCGGCTTTGAGCAGAGTGACGATTGCCTTATTTGAATTAATAGCCTCAGAGCCTCCTCTTAGTATAACGGAATTTCCAGCCATTAGACAGAGGGCTGTAGCATCAGCCGTGACATTTGGGCGTGATTCATAGATTATGAGGATTGAGCCGATAGGGGCGCGCATCCTGCCGACTCTCATGCCGTTTGGTCTGCTCCACATGTTTATGATCTCGCCGATTGGGTCTTTCATTTGAGAGACCTCTATTAATCCAGCTGCCATCTCGTTGATGGTTTTATCTGTGATGCGGAGTCTGTCAATCATTGCTGGTGTTAGGCCTTTGGTTTTGGCATTTTCTATATCTTTGAGGTTTTCATTGATTATAAGCGTTGAATTATCTTTTATAAACTGTGCCATTTTGGTTATAGCACTGCTTTTTTGTTTTGTAGTTACGCTTAAAAGAGAGCGTGAGCCTGCCTTAGCTTGGGTTGCTTTATCTATTGCATATGTATTCATAACATCACCTCTGATATTTTATCTTATAATTATAACCGAAATAATAGTATAATGAAAATATAATAAAGTTTTTTATAATGGGTTCAAAGGGTCTCAGACCCCCGGGACGAGTCCCTTTGCGGGATTTTTAAGGGCAGAGCCCTTAAAGCATAGGTCTTATTCTAAGCGCAATAAATGGAAAATACCTCAACAACAGAGATTTCAGGTCATATAGACAGCGTTACATATGTTAATTCTGATAATGGTTATACAATCGCCAAGTTTGAAGGTGAGGGATACTCAAGGCTTTTAACTATAGTTGGTAATCTCCCCACTGTAAATACAGCCCAACCATTGAAACTAAAAGGGACTTGGAATGTCCATCCTAAATATGGCGAGCAATTTGTAGTATCTGTTTGTATATCTTTAATGCCTGTCACAACTAAAGGTATTGAGAGTTTCCTTTCTTCAGATGTTATCGGGTTAAGGCCTCCTATGGCAAAAAAAATAGTTGAGAGATTTGGTGCAGAAACCCTTAATATTATAGAAAACTCCTCTGATAAACTTAAAGAAATCAAGGGAATGACCATTAAGAAGATAATCTCATTAAAGCAGGCATTGAATACACAAAAAGATAACAGAGATACCTTGATCTTTCTTCAAGAAAACGGAGTGAACGCCAGTTGCGCTTCTAAAATACTTAAATTATATAAAGATAAAACCATTGAGACAGTAAAGGAAAACCCATATAGGCTTGCTTCTGACATATTCGGAATCGGTTTTGTCACAGCAGATAAGATTGCAGAGAGCTTAAATGTAGATAAAAATTCCGTGTTAAGGGCAGAGGCAGGGATTTTATATGTCTTAGATCAACTTTTTAATAATGGCCATGTTTATTACCCATTTGATCAATTGATACCTCAATGCAAAAAGATCCTTGATATTGAGAATGATAAGATTATCTCTGCCCTTGAGAAAATTGCAGAAGAAAAAAAGGTTGTTATTGAGATAATTAATAACGAAAAGGCAGTTTATCTGACATGGGTATATAATGCAGAGCTTGATGTCTCTAATAATCTAAAACGATTATTAATTCATACCGAAAATGTTAAAACCTTTGATGAAGATTTTACAATCAAATGGGTACAGAAGGAATTAGAGATAGAATTTGCAAAAAATCAGACAGAGGCAGTTATTGAGGCTCTAAAAAATAAGGTAATGATTATAACTGGCGGACCAGGAACAGGAAAGACCACCATTATTCAGGCAATCATAAAGGTGTATATGCAGTCAGGAAGCAATGTAGCCCTTGCTGCCCCTACAGGCAGGGCTGCTAAGAGGATGACTGAGGCAACTGGATATACAGCTAAAACCATCCACCGTCTGCTTGAATTTACATATGAGGCAGGAGGGTTTAAGAGGAATTCGGATAATCCACTTGAGTGTGATGTTATAGTCATTGATGAGACATCTATGATTGATACGATCTTGATGTCGCAGCTTTTAAATGCAATCCCAACTAATGCGGCATTAATATTAGTCGGAGATATAGATCAACTGCCTTCAGTTGGGGCAGGAAACGTGTTTAGAGATATTATTGACAGTCAGCTTGTAAAGTGCGTTAGATTAGATGAGATATTTAGACAATCTAAGGACAGCCTGATAATTCAAAATGCACATAGAGTAAATAAAGGCGAGTTTCCCATTGTAACATTTGAGAAGGAAATGCCTCAGGATTTTTATTTCTTTGAGTTAGAAGAACCAGAGGTTATAGTTGAAAGGATAGTTTCACTATGCAAGGAGAGGATTCCGCAAAAATTTGGCTATCATCCAATTACAGATATAGCAGTACTGACCCCAATGCAAAAGGGAATGCTCGGAGTTGGCAATCTAAATATTGAACTTCAGACTGCACTTAATCCATCTAATGAGGATTTTCTCTCTGGTCAAAAAAAGTTTAGAAAAGGGGATAAGGTGATGCAGGTTATAAATAATTATGATAAAGATATTTATAACGGCGATATCGGGAGGATAAATAATATAAAGGCTGCATTAAATGAGATCACTGTAGACTATGATAATCATACTGTAACATATACTTATAAAGACCTTGATGAACTAACGCTTGCATATGCCATGTCAATTCATAAATCTCAAGGGAGTGAGTTTCCAGTTGTAATAATCCCAATTCATACAAGTCATTATATAATGCTTCAGAGAAACCTTCTATATACTGCAATAACGCGGGGCAAGAGACTGGTCGTTTTAATCGGTTCAAAAAAGGCTATATCTATTGCTGTAAAAAATAATACGCCTATGAAACGTTTTAGCAGTTTAAATTTCAGGTTAAAAAATGTATTATGAAAAATAATTTTAGTTCACTATTTACAAAATTTAATACATTGGTTATTATAATTGTTGACAACTGTAAACTATTAAGTAAAGATAACTTTTTTTTCAAAATGGAGGAATGAAAGATGATTTCAGTATTAATTGTTGATGATCATGCAGTAATCAGGCAGGGGATAAAGGATATAATTTCAGAGGAGGCGGATATAAAGGTAACAGGGGAGTGTGCAACTGCCCAGGATATGTTTCATTTAATTAAGAGTAATGATTATGATATAGTATTATTAGATATAAACCTACCACAGATGAATGGCATAGATGCCTTAAAACTCCTAAAGAACCTAAAACCAAATCTGCCAGTATTGATATTAAGCGTGTATTCAGAAGAACATTATGCCATGAGGATGTTAAGGGCAGGGGCTTCAGGTTATTTGTCAAAGGATTGCAGCCCAGATGAGATTATTGCCGCAATAAGAAAGGTAGCTAAAGGAGGTTCTTATATAACTACATATTTAGCTGAAAAAATAGTAGATATAATACATCTAAAATCCATAAAAGAAATGCCTCATGCTAGCCTTTCGGACAGGGAATTTCAAATATTATGTATGATAGCTAAATCAAAGACCCCTCAGCAAATATCAGATGAATTATCACTAAGCGTCAAAACTATAAGCACATATAGGGCGCGAATCTTAAAGAAACTTGCATTGAAAAACTCCACAGAAATAATGAGATATGCGATGGAGAATCATTTAATAGGATGATTCGTTTGTAGTCTATTTCCCTACAAAAGAATCATCAATTTAACCACTCAAATTTCAGCGAAACACGGATTTACAAAACCCAGAGGCTAGCTTATTATATAACTGCGGGGAGGAATTCTAATAATTTATAAAATGTACTTTGGATAAGAGATACAGCAAAGGGACAGCAGTTAAATGCAAGGGACATCTGGGGAGGGCGGGGGGACATTTTTATAACATTCTAATATAGCTCTATTCTAATGCCAATTAACTTAATCTCAATATTTCCTCTCTATGGACACTTTAAAAAGAACTAATAATAAAATTCTGATTTGGAATAATTTTAGATTTTTTTGTATAATATAAGATTATTAGTAAAATAGAGGATTGAATGATATTATGATAGTTATAGTAGATTACGGAATGGGCAACCTGCGAAGCGTAGAGAAGGCATTTCAAAAGACTGGTGCTGATGTTATGGTAAGTAATAGACCAGCGGATGTATTAAACGCTACATCTGTAGTTTTGCCTGGGGTTGGGGCATTTAGAGACTGTATTGGTAATCTTGAGACCCTTGGGCTTGCCTCTGCTATTAAGGAGTCAATAAGTATTGGAAAGCCATTTCTTGGAATATGTCTTGGTATGCAGATATTATTTGAAGAATCAGAGGAGTTTGGTCTTCATAAAGGACTTGGAATATTCAAAGGTAATGTTCCGAAGTTTATATCAACGACCTTAAAAATCCCACATATGGGCTGGAATAAGGTAACTTTGCGTAAGAAAATACCACTCTTTGATGGAATTGAAGATGGACAGTATTTTTATTTTGTCCATTCTTATTATGTTGCTCCTGTTGATGATGAGATAATTGCAGGGACTACTGAGTATGGCGGGACGTTTACCTCTATGATTGCCAAAGATAATGTCTATGCGTTACAGTTTCATCCAGAAAAGAGTCAGAAGATTGGCTTAAAGATTATAGAGAACTTTGTGAAGATTGCATAAAAGGTTTGTATCTTTAGGCATTGATAATATAAAATATTACTATAAAAAATACCTTAAAGGCCATAAAGGATAATATGTTAAAAGTTGGAGTCATAGGTTTTGGATATTGGGGCCCAAATATAGTACGTAATTTTAATGCCCTGAAAGATTCAGAGGTAACAAGGGTCTGCGATTTGAATCAGGCTTCTATAACAAGGATACATGAATGTTATAGGCATATAACCACAACCTCTGATTATCGAGATATTACTGGTTCTCCTGATATTGATATAGTTGCGGTTGTTACTCCTGTATTTACTCATTATGAGATAGCAAGGGCTGCACTATTAAATGGCAAGCATGTATTTGTTGAAAAACCATTTACCTCAACCGTAGCAGAAGCCATAGATTTAATTGAGATAGCTGATAAAAAAGGTCTAAAGATTATGGTAGACCATACTCTGTTATTCACTGGCAGTGTGAGAAAGATTAAGGAACTTATTGATAATAAGGAATTAGGAAATATTTATTATTATGACTCAACAAGGATTAATCTTGGACTTTTTCAGCATGATGTAAATGTAATTTGGGACCTTGCCCCTCATGATCTCTCTATTATGGACTATATTATAGAAGATCGTCCTATTGCGATTACTGCAAATGGAGTGGATCATTTTAAGAGAGGGCTTGAGGATGTTGCATATATAACGATATATTTTGAGAATAATATTATTGCTCATTTCAACATGAACTGGCTTTCCCCAGTTAAGATGCGCACAACTGTGATTGGCGGGGACAAGAAGATGCTTATTTGGAATGATCTAGCTGCTGATGAAAAGATAAAGATTTATGACAGGGGCGTTAATATTGAGTCAAAAGAAGGGGTTTATAAGCTGCTTGTTGATTATAGATCAGGCGATATCTGGACTCCAAAGATAGATATGACAGAGGCTTTAAAACTTGAAGCTGAATATATGATAGACTGTATTTATAATAATATTACCCCTATTAATGACGGAAATGCTGGATTGAGTGTAATTAGGATTCTTGAGGCTTCTTTATTATCAATTAAAAATAACGGAAAGATGGTTAATTTATAAAGTGACAGACCTATTTAACAGCAGGATTTTAATCACTGGCGGGGCAGGTTTTATCGGATCTACAACTGCTGATTTACTTATTAAAGAAGGTGTTTCTGAGATTATTATAATTGACAATCTTATAAGGGGTTCTATTGAAAATCTACAAGATGCCTTAAATTCTGGAAAGATAAAATTTGTAGAAGGCGATATAAGGGATCAAGTGCTGATAGATTCTTTGATGAAAGGGGTAGATTATTGTTTTCATATGGCAGCCCTTCGCATAACTCAATGTGCCGCTGAGCCTCGTCATGCCCTTGAAATAATGTTTGATTCAGCATTTAATATATTTGAATTATGCGTAAAATATAAGATTAAACGGCTGGTTGCAGCATCTTCTGCCTCAATTTACGGTACAGCTGACAGTTTTCCAACCCTTGAGTCTCATCATCCATATAATAATCATACCCTTTATGGCGCTGGAAAGGTTGCTAATGAGTTAATGTTGAGATCATTTCATGATATGTATGGATTGGATTATGCAGCCATGCGGTATTTTAATGTATATGGCCCAAGGATGGATGTACATGGCAAATATACAGAGGTGCTTATTCGTTGGTATAATCTGATAAAGGAAGGCAAACCTCCGTTGATATTTGGCGACGGTAAGCAGACGATGGATTTTATTTATATAGAGGATATAGCGAGGGCTAATGTGCTTGCGTTAAAATCTGATTCCAAAGATATGGCATTTAATATCGCAAGCGGGGTTGAGACATCCTTAGAGGAATTATGTTTTACACTTTTAGAGGTAATGGGTTCTGGATTAAAACCAGAATATATACCTCTCCCTGAAGAAAGAAAAAAGGTTGAGGTAGGAAGACGTTTAGCCTCTACAACTCTTGCTGAGAGACATATAGGATTTAAGTTTCAAATGACATTAAAAGAGGGATTATATAAACTAGTAGATTGGCTTGATAAACAGTTTAAATAGATTATGAAATACTCACCTAGTCAGATAATATCAATAAGATGGATTTCAAATAGAAAAGTCCCTTAATGGGCGATGTGATAAAAGAAATCTCTGAAACTAAATGATACCAATAGCAAAACCATTTCTTGGTCAAGAAGAAGCAGACGCAGCAACGAAAGTGATTCTTTCAGGTTGGGTAACGCAAGGTCCAAAGGTCAAAGAATTTGAAGAGGCATTTGCTGCATATGTGGGATCGCAATACGCCTGCGCAGTATCAAGCTGTACAACTGCGCTTCATCTAGCGCTTGATGCTGTTGGAGTTAAGCACGGAGATGTTGTTATTACAGTAAGCCATTCATTTATTGCTACTGCTAATGCTGTTAGATATTGCGGGGCTGAACCTGTGTTTGTGGATATTGACATAGATACTTATAATATTTCAGTTTTGAGTTTGTTAGAATGTCTTAGAAATGAGTGTGTTAGTATTGATGGCAGATTGTATTATAAAAATATATCTAATCTTGAGAGAGGGGAGTCTCCCTTAGTGCATATTAAAGGGGAAAATGGCCGGGTATCAGCGATACTTGTAGTTCATCAGATGGGTATGCCATGCGATATGAAATCAATCTTATCTTTAGCAAAGGAATATACTCTTCCAGTTGTTGAGGATGCTGCATGTGCAATAGGAAGTGAGATTTCTATGGATGGCGGCATAAAATGGGAAAGGGTTGGAAGCCCTCATGGTGGTATTGCATGTTTTTCCTTTCACCCAAGAAAGGTGATCACAACTGGTGATGGAGGAATGCTTACAACAAATAATCCAAAATATGATGAGAGATTTCGGCTGTTAAGACAGCATGGAATGAGTATCTCTGATGTAGAGCGCCATAGTTCAAAAAAGATAATTATTGAAAAATACCTTACAACTGGTTATAATTATCGTATGACGGATATACAGGCTGCCGTTGGCATTGAGCAGTTAAAGCGGCTGCCTGAGATAGTAAAGGCAAGAAGGAATAATGCTGAGTTTTATAGGAAATATTTGAGTGTTATAAAATGGCTTAAGATAACCGATGAACCAGTTTATGCAAGAACTAATTGGCAGAGTTTCCCTGTAAAGATTTCTGATAAATCTCCGATAAGTAGAGATGACTTGATGCAGTATTTGATGGATAAAGGAATTTCAAGTCGTATAGGGATAATGAATTCTCATCAGGAGTTGCCATATACAGACAGTAGTTTTAAGTTAAACAATAGTGAAGTCGCAAGACGGCGAACACTCTTATTACCTATGTTTCCAGAATTAAAGGAACAGGATATTGAAAAAATCTCTCAAATACTTTCTCAAATATAATCTTAATGCCTAAAAAAATCGTGATATTCCCATATGGAGGCAACGCTAGAGAATCACTTGCCTGTTTTTTTGCAATTAATAATATCAACCATGTTTGGGATATTCTTGGGTTTATTGATGATAATAGGGAAAATGTTGGTAAGAGTTGCTGCGGGATTTCAGTTCTTGGAGGCAGGGATATTTTATATGAAATGCCAGAAATATATGTATTGGCTGTTCAAGGAAATCCGTTAAATCATATAAAACGGAAGGATATAATTGAAGGATTAAATATTAATAAAGATAGATACTCAACTATTATACACCCAAACGTGGTAATGGCAGGAGATGTGCAAATAGGTTATAATACTCTGATTATGTCTAATACAGTAATTGGCAGCGGCGTAAAGATTGGAAATCATTGTATAATGCTGCCAAATTCTGTAGTTGCGCATGATACAGTTATTGGAGATTATTGTTGTATTGGGGCGAATGTGACTATATCAGGCAATGTTAGGGTTGAAGATAGTGTGTATATAGCGTCTGGTACTTCAATTAAAGATAATCTATCAATAGGGACAGGAGTTTTGATTGGACTTGGTTCAAATGTGTTAAAAGATGTCTCCTCAGGACAGGTAGTTGTTGGAAATCCAGCAAAGGTATTAAGGGTTAATCAATGAATTTATCAATCATTATTCCAGCATATAATGAATCAAAGAATATATTAGATACGATAATAGAGATTAAGTCTATACTTGAAACTATTCCTGAGATAACCTTAACTGAGATAATAGTTGTAGATGATCATTCAAGTGATAATACCTTTGATATAGTCGTGCAGTTAGCAGATGAACAAATCAAATGTTTTAGATTAAGCAAAAGAAGCGGGAGTCATACTGCAGTCAGGGCTGGACTTACAATTGTTTCAGGAGATGCGGTAATAGCGCTGTCAGCAGATGGACAGGATGATCCAAATAGTTTTCGAGAAATGGTAAATAAAAATATAAACGGAGCTAAAGTGGTATGGGCTTTAAGAAAGAATAGAGATAATGAGCCGTGGTATATAAAAATACCAGCATTATTGTTTTACAAGGTATTTTTCAGTATCGGTAATATTGAAAATAATGGGATAGATTTATCAAGGGCAGATTTCTTTTTACTTGACAGGGTAGTTATTAATGCCTTGAATCAAACTCCTGAGCGTAATACATCTTTAAGCGGATTGATTGCATGGTTAGGATTTAAGCAGGATTTTGTTGAATATGATAGAAGAGACAGAAAGTCAGGACGATCCAAGTGGAGTTTTAGAAGCAGGATGCGTCTAGCAAAGGATTGGATAATTGCATTTTCAGGGTTACCGCTGAAGATGATGCCTGTACTTGGGATATTAATAGCTTCATTAGGTTTTTTATATGCAGTGGTAGTTATATTAAATGCCTTAATAGGTAATCCAACAGGCGGATGGTCGTCACTTATGGTAGTAGCGCTTATACTAGGAGGGACTCAGATAATCATGCTTGGAATAATAGGGGAGTATTTGTGGCGGAATTTGGATGAATCTCGAAGGAGGCCTTTATTTTTTATAGAGAAGTCTTCTTATATGAAGGATTCTAATAATTTATTGAGTACTCTTGATAAGAAATAATTAGATGAAATACTTTAAATTATTTGGAAAGTTTAATTTTAAGAAGTACCTGAAAAGTTTGGATTTGAATATATCTTTTATAGTATTATTTGCGCTTATTGCGTATTTATTAAAAAACACTGGTATTCATTCTGATGAATACCTTCATATAAAGACTATAGGCGGTAAAGATCTTTTCAATTTATTTCTTCCTTTTGGTGCATATAAAAATTTGGTGATTACGTATTATACTCATTTTATTTGGTATCATTTCATGGATTTTAACAGTAGGATGCTGCCTTGGGTTCTAAAGGTATTTTACGGTTGTTTAACTCTTTACATGACAAATAGGTTTTTCACAATATTTTTGAATAATCACAATGCCTTGATTGTATCTTTTCTATATTTATTTTATCCATCTCACGATACTGCTGAATATTCGTTTTTATGTCAATATCTTCCTTTAACAGTATCCACTTATTTATATGCCTATTATTTGATTTATAATGAACGATTAAAGATTGGTTTTGTAGTGTCTTTTATTGCATCCTTTTTATCATATGCTTCCCCTGCAATTGGCTTTGGACTTTTTATATTATTTTTATTGCAAAAGGAATATAAAAAGAGCATGATTATTTTTATGCCAGAGATTATTTATGTCATATATTATATTAAGTTTATGGGCGGGGCAAATTATACAAGTGTTAAATTTGATTTATTTTTTATTATCAAACAATTTATTATTCAGATTTTATCATCTATTGACGCTGTCATTGGGCCGTCTCTATGGCTTAAAATTTATTATTCTTTTTATCAATTGTCATTGGTTTCAATAGTTATTGGGGTGATGCTGACTGTAGTTTATTATTATTATATGACAATTCAGGACAAATTTGACAAAAAATTGTTGTTAAGTATGTTTGTAATGGTTTTAACCAGTTTTACCATGTTTTCACTAGCAAGTTCTAACGCTATTAATCAAAATTTTTATCCTCAACTTGCATTTGGAAATGGGGATAGAACAACAGTTTATGGTTCATTATTAGCTGCTTATATTATAGCGCTTATTCCGGTTTCAAAAAAGATTCAGACTCTTTTTTTTGCAATATTTATATTTTCAATTCTTGGCATTTCAGATCACTGGAAGGATTGGGAAAAAGAAAAACAGATTGTGATTACTAATATTGCAAATAATAAGGACCTTAAAAATTATGATGATAATAGACCGATATTTTTTGTCGGTCATAATTATAGTAAATTTGGCAGGATGAGTCATATAGAATTTTTTGCTGAGGGTTGGATTCCAGAGCATATTATGGGTGTAATTTTTCATAGGGTAATAAATACTTTTTCTATTAAAAATAGGTATAAATATTTTGATGGGTATCTCATTGATCAAAAGAATGAGAGGAAGATATATGCAGTTGATGGTTATATCAATGTATATGATACTGATTCAAACAGATTATTTAGGCTCTATTCAAATGATATTAATAATTATATTGACTCTCTCCCTAATGATAATCGTCATTGGATTCAACTTATAAGAAATAAATATATTGATGTTTTAATAGAAAAGTTGATGCCGTCTTTAAGATATTCATTTTGACAATTTCCATATGTGTTAGATATTATGATGTAGTTGATATTCAAATGAGTAATGGATAGATTCGCCGATGGTTAATTTTCATTATAACACTATATATTTTCGGATATACTGGGACATGAGCAGTTTATTTATTTTGATATAAATACTATGTATTTAATATTTAATTTTTTTAATATAATATACAATTTCATATTTTTATTTATTGCAAAGACTTTTTTAAATCTTGAAGTCAATGGGATGGAAATCTTTAAAGATTTAAAGAAGGATGGAATCGTATTGATTGGTAATCATCAAAATGGAAATTTTGATCGCTTTTTAATTAATGCATGCGTTCCTTTGTCATATTATTTACGGATTAAATGTTTTCGTATTATGGCAGTTCCTCAACCAGTATTAATAAGGAAGATTTATCGTCCGCTTTTATGGATTGCTGGAGCATATAATATTTATAAATGTAGTGGTAATTTAGAGAAATCATTGCATAAAACTATAAAAATATTTAGAAAAGGACACAATATTATACTGTTTCCAGAAGGTACAATATTTCCTGAATTTGATCCAAGAAATGCTAGACCAGGGATAGCTTATTTAGCAAAGAAGTTAAATCCATTGATTGTTCCTGTTTTTATAGAAAATATAAATAATATAACTTTGAAAGATTTTTTATTAAGGAAAAGGAAGGTTAAAATTAGTGTTGGTAAGCCATTTTATTATAATAATATTGAATCTTCAGGAGATTTAAGGCATGAAGCATTTATTATAGCAGGGAAAATTGCTGAGATCAAGGATAAAGGCATTTATGCTTAAGATTAAGTTGGGATAATGTTTTAAATAGTTTCCCTTTTTTTAAAGGTGTGATAAGCGACAATTTTACGAGGTATTTAAGTGTTATATAAAATATAATTTCATTTATTGCAAATATATTATTTACAATCACTATAGTTAAATAGGGCAGATCCCTCATATTTTTTTATGAACACGTTAATAAATAAACTAAAGACAATATTTGGATACGTATCATTTCGTCCTAATCAAGAAGATATAATACAAAATATTATAAAGGGTCGGGATGTCTTTGCTGTAATGCCTACAGGAGGGGGGAAGTCGCTTTGTTATCAACTGCCGACTAAGGTCTTAGACGGCACTGTAATAGTCATAAGCCCGCTTATTTCCTTGATGAAAGACCAAGTTGACACTGCAAAAGAAAATGGATTAACAGCTTCATTTTTAAATAGTTCGCTTTCAAAGGATGAGAGCCGTAATGTTTACAATTCAATCAGCGGCGGGTCTTTAGAACTTTTGTATATAGCCCCTGAGCGGTTTATAATGGGGCATTTCATAGACTATCTTAAGACTATAAAGATTGCATTGTTTGCAATTGATGAGGCGCACTGTATCTCTCAATGGGGGCATGATTTTAGACCGGATTATCTTGAACTTTCAAATATTAGGACAATCTTTCCTTTAATCCCAATTGCAGCATTTACGGCAACTGCAACGCCAAAGGTGTCTCAAGACATCGTAACGCGGCTAAATCTGAAAGATCCTTTTATAATCAGGGCATCTTTTGATCGTCCTAATCTCTTTTATAGGGTAGAAGAAAAGACTAATGAAAATGTGCAGATACTTGAGTTTTTGGAGAAACACGCGGGTAATCAGGGGATAATTTATACTACAACAAGAGACTCAGTTGATAAAATCACTGCGAATTTATGCGCTGGAGGGATTAAGGCCCTTCCATATCATGCAGGACTATCACAGGATGAAAGAAGGAATAATCAGGAGGCATTTAATAAAGACGAGGTAAATGTTATAGTTGCAACCATTGCATTTGGCATGGGGATTGATAAGTCTAATATAAGATTTGTCCTGCATGTATCTATTCCTAAGAGTATGGAGGGATATTATCAAGAGACAGGACGCGCAGGAAGAGATGGTGAGCCTTCGGAGTGTCTGCTTTTGTTTGGCAGGGGAGATATTAATAAGATTAAATATTTTATTGATCAGATGCAGGATGAACAAGAGAAAGATCAGGCGTATAAGAAACTTTATAAGATGGTTGATTATGCAGCCTATAATGTGTGCAGGCGCAAGGCTATACTTGCTTATTTTGATGAAGAATATCAGCATGAAACCTGTAATGCCTGCGATATTTGTCAAGGAGATAGGGTTAGGGTAGATATAACCATTGACGCTCAAAAGATAATGTCTGCAATTTCAAGGACAGAGCAGCGTTTTGGAATAAATCATATTATAGATATTATGGTTGGGGCAAGGACAAAACGAATCATAGAATTAAAACATGATACGATTAAGACTTATGGGATAGGAAAAGATAATGGCAAGATACATTGGAGGAATATCTTAAATGAGCTGCTTTCTCAAGGCTTTATATCTTTAGAGGATGATAAATATCCTGTGTTGAAATTGAGTCCATCTGGGAAAGAGGTGTTGTTTAAATCTAAGAAGGTCTATGGACTTTTGAGTCCAGAAACTAAGGCTGAACGTCTTGGTCAGCATAAGAAGATAACTATTACAGGTGATTTTGGTTCTTATGATACGGCATTATTTCAGAGATTAAGAGAGGTTAGGGCAACAATTGCTAAGAGACAGAATGTGCCGCCATTTATAATATTTTCTGATAAAACTCTGCATGAGATGTGCATAAAATATCCGAGTAACCTAAGTGAATTAAAGGAAATCAGCGGAGTTGGAGATATGAAACTTGAGAGATATGGATTTGCGTTTTTGGTAGAGATTAAGGAGTATCTATTTGATAATCCACATATTATTAAGGGCCGTTAAATAGAAATAAATATCATCAATTACTTGAAAATAAACGTTATATATGGTATATTAATAGATGTAATGAGGTAATTGATAAATTAGATATATAGAGGTTTATTAGATGTTAAGAGGTATGTTGAAGTCGCAAATAAATAAGGCAACAGTTATATTACTTTAATGAGGTTCAATAGATGTTAAGAGGTATGTTGAAGTCAAAGATACATCGGGCAATAGTCACAAATGCCTTTCTTGAATATGAGGGAAGTCTTACTGTTGATCAAGATTTAATGGATGCAGTTGGGTTGATTCCAAATGAGTTGATATCTGTCTGCAATATTAATAATGGAGAAAGGCTTGAAACCTATGTCATTCCTGGAGTTAGAGGAAATGGCGACATCTGTTTAAATGGCGCAGCCGCAAGAAAGGGTATGGTCGGCGACAGGATTATTATTTTAAGTTATTGCTATGTATCTGATGAAGAAATAAGAAATGGATTTAAACCCTCCATAATATCCCTGTCTGAAGATAATAAATTATATAAAACCTTGTAGGGCAGAGATTAAACTTGTCCTTAGGGTAACCACAAGGGTTACCCCTACATTTCTCACTTTATAAAGAGGTTACATGTCTAATAAGCAAAATATCTTGATAGTATCTAACAGACCTGATGTTAGAGAGATGACATCCTCAGCCTTAAGATACATGGGATTTGATAAGATTTACGGTATAGCCTTAAACCGTGACAGTGTATATGATACAATTGAAAAGCTAAAGATTGATCTGGCAATTGTAGATAATAATGGATTTAAGATAAGAGATATAAGTCAATTTCGAAGGTCTGATGCTGAAGGAGAAACTCAAGGTATTAAGATTATCCTGCTTGTAACCACAAAGATAGATATTAGGCAGCTCAAAGAGGGGTATAAGGTTGGTATCAGTTCCATGCTTAATTATCCCATTCAGATGAATGAACTTCAAAAAGCCGTAAAAGATGCCTTTCGAAGTATTGCTGCAGTAGAGATTGAAAAGTCAGGGGTTTTTAAAGGGGTGAGGGAGATTGATTTTTTTTCATTTCTAACGGATGAGGAATTGATGAAACTGCTTAAGATGTGTAAATGCCGAAATTATCGCGCAGGAGAGGTGGTTTTTGAACAGGGTGATGCAGGTGATAGATTTTATGTAATTATAAATGGTCAAATTGATATTATTAAAATCATTAATGATTCAAATGAAGAGACCTTGGCAACAATAGGCAAGGGACAGTGTTTTGGCGAGATGGCGATATTGGATGATTCCCCGAGGTCAGCTAGCGCTCGGGCTGGAGCAGATACCTTGATGTTTGAATTGGATAAAAAAATCATGGATGGTTATGATGATATAATTACTTTAAAACTTTTTAAGAAACTTGGATTTATATTTTTAGACCGTCTGAGGAACGCAGATAAAAAAATCAAAGAACTTATGGTGTTTGGCTGTAAAAGATAATTATTATAAACATTTTTAACTTTGGGGTGCAGTCATCAATGATGGCAAATATAGAATCTAATTATAATAAATTTGGCGATGTAAAATTTGGCGCTGTTATTGTAGACCAAAATGCAGTTATTACTCATCTATACAAGCAAAGTGCTTTAAATAATTCCAATCTTACACTTACTAAACTAGAAGATAATCCATCAGCTCTAGAGATTTCTGAACCATATGCAACCATAAAACACATATATTCTGATAACAGGATGTTTGAATCAGGTCTTATATGTGCTTCTTCAGCAATGAAAGAGGTAATAAAAAAGATTGATATGGTTGCAAAGAGCAATTTTACTATAATACTGCAAGGCGATACTGGGACTGGAAAATCCCTTATTGCAAGCATAATTCACGGCTTTAGTAATAGAAAAGAAAAACCGTTTGTGGCAGTAGATATGGGTATGATACCAGAAACCTTGATAGAATCAGAGCTATTTGGACATGAAAAGGGGGCATTCA
>JADFXP010000041.1:18402-20113 GCA_015233465.1 Candidatus Magnetominusculus dajiuhuensis | reverse complement strand
TTCAGCTCTGTCAGTTCCGGCATTTTTGGCAATGCTGGCATTTGGAAATTATTTAAAGAGTTTAAAATATCAGTCCCCCAATTCTTAGTAGCAGCTCGTGTCATGACAAACTCGCCCCCGCCTACAATATCGCCTTGCTGCGCGAGTCCGCCTGAGGCTTTGGTTTCTGGTGGGGTAGTTGTGGTATCATCTTTTCCAATAATTTTATTTCCTATCCAATGTAACATACGATTTTGAAGCGATATTAATTTTTCATGAATCTTATCCATTTTATCTGTTATAAATTGAAGAAAGTCTCCAAACTTAGTTTCCAAGCCAGCAATAAACATCCCTGTAAAATATTCCAAAACTGCTTTTAATTCTGCTTTGACTAAATTCAATTCTAAGATGAAAGGCGTTGAAATAAGTTTGCCAAGTGTCTTTCCAAAATTAACCGTTTTTATTAATGTATTTACGCTTACCGATATATCTTCTATTACTTCGCCAAATATTTTACCAAGTTCTTTTATGGAACTATCATTTACTAATTTATCAACAAAATCAGACAATTCCTGCAGATTTTTCTCTAACGTCTTAAAAGCTCCGCCATCCATGATCTTCTCTTTAAAACTCTCCCAAGATTTATTAAGATGATCCATTAGAGTGTCCCAATTCTCTTTTGTATCTTTTATAAAATTGTCAGACTTTTCCTTCATTCCTGCTTGCACTGCTTTTACTGCATCTGCTGGGGATATCTTATTTTCTTCTTTATCAATATCTTCAGGCTTAGTAAATTTTTTATTCAAATTTTTATTTATATAATCCAACGCAGGAATTCCCATATCCTCAAGTTTTTTTAAATCATTACTTGTTACACCCTTTTTAAGTATTTTATTCAATATTTCTATAACCTTCTCTATCCACTTAGAATCATGAGAACCTGCCATTGCAGCGCCGTTAATATTTTTTACCATATCGCTTGTTGGGTTTAATCCTTTCTCATACATACTTTGATAAGTTTTAATCATATCTGGTATTTGCAAAGTCGTGTGATCAGCTATTTCTTTAAATTCCTTATATATTTTAGTAGCTTCAGTTTTATCACCTACAATACTAGTAAGACGAGATATATAATTTTCGGCATTTCTTGCTGTATCAATAAATCCAGCAGCAATATCAAGCGAAATCTTTATGTATTCATTCGTTGAATCTATTAATTTATCAAATGCCTCATTCAAACCTTTAAACGAGTCATTTAATTTATCTACATTTACTACTGTCACATCAATCTCTGGTAGTTCAATATTTATATTGTTTCCATTTACTGATGCATCCTTTTGCGTCAAGTTATTTGTCATGTTTTCTCCTTTTGTACTATTTTTTACCCTGAGGTTTTATAAAAAGCCTAAAGCTATATCCTTCTCCAATTCTGTCTTTAACTTCCTCTACAGTTATGATTGTTTCAAGCATCTCCCAATGTCCAATTTTGTCATATAATAGAGGCTTATTAACAACGTAATTATAAATATCTTTTAGTATTTTATCTGTTTCATTGTTTATCTTACGAGATATTTTTCCATTATATAAAACCTTTATTTGTCCATCAACAACATTCTTTAATAATGTATTAGTCATATTACCAAACCTCTCTCTTGCGTATTTAGCGCCATCAAGATCATAAACCGCGAGCCCAGCTTCTAACCTATGAGCCCCGTTTTGATCTCCATCAGCC
>JADFXP010000041.1:0-18302 GCA_015233465.1 Candidatus Magnetominusculus dajiuhuensis | reverse complement strand
TTGATTTCCCCAATATTTGTAGCGTGTATCTGTCGCTATCCCAGCAAGATTACAACAATTATGGGGAGCAAAAGGGGAATCTGGACTGAGGGTTGATTGAAATTCTACAGAGTTATCTTGAGTTTTGGCAGCAATATTTTCAACAGGCTTATCTACTGCCTTAGTATTAATATTTTGATCAGGCTTATCTGGGACAAAATACAATACACCGAATATACAACTATTTACAATTATAATAACCGCAATTGCTATTATTAAATCTCTCTTCTTTGTACTCTTCATCATGTTCCTCCTATGGTTGGGATTTTTCTAATATATTACCAAACCCGATCATAGTTTTTCAAATGTTTTATTTGCCTATATCTACATGATACAATATGTATTATATGAAAGTCAAGAGCTAATACATTTTTTTTGTAAATATTTTTTATCTCACTTAGACGACTATGAAAATGGAGTCAAGACTTATATTTTATAGAAAATAAGAAAATACAAGACTTGAATTCATTTGTATTCCATTAAATATAAACAGTCGCTGTCCCTTTTTATCCCCTTTTTATCCTTTTTAAGGTATTAAACGCCTCATTTAAATTATCAAATGCGTCAATTAATCCTTTTACATTTCCTGTTGTTGCATCAAAGTTTGGTAAAACATTTTTTGTGATACTTTCCTTTAAGATTTGTGTCATATTTTTCTCTCCTTTTACGTTTATTTTTTGACTTGAGGTTTTATTGAAAGAACTAAGGTATATCCTATTCTTTCATTAATTTCTTCTAAAGTTATGATAGTCCCGAGAATTTCCCAATATCCATTTTTATCATATGGTATAGACTTATTAACTGCATAGTCATATACCTCTAACAGTGTTTTATCCATTTTTTGGTATGATCCCGCAGGTATTTTATTAATATCGTAATTGTATAAAGCTTTTTCTTGTGCATCAAATACATTTTTTAATAGTGTATTTGTCATCTCTCCAAATCTCTCTCTTGGGTATTTAGTTTTCTTGATATCATAGATTAACAGCACTGCTTCTAATACATTAGCCCCATTATGATCGCCATCTGCATGATAAAACATGGAATTGCAAGGATCGCCATGATCGCATTTACTAAGTATATTATCAAAGTAAATTTTTTCAGATGTACAGTAGTATTCACCTAAACCATGATGTTCATATTTTATATCAGTTATTAATCCAGCGAGCCCACAGCATTTTTGCTTGGCAAAAGGGGAATGTGGATTGAGGTTAGAATTATCTGGTTCTTTATTCATCTCAGTATTTATAAAGCACCACATACTAATAATCACTGCGATTATTATCAGTATATCTACTTTTTTAGTGCCTATTAACTTTTTTAAATCTTCCTTTATTGTACTTATCATCATGTTCCTCCTATGATTGGGATTTTTCTAATATATTACCAAACCCAAGCATAGTTTTCAAATGTTTTTATTCTATAAGTATAGAACATTATGTATTATATTAATGTCAAGAGTAAATACAATTTTTATAAATATTTTTTATCTTAATATAAGCATAATGCAATGAAGTCAAGACTTATATCTTAAAATAACAAGAAACTATCAATATTGTTAAGATATAAGACTTGACTAAATTTATACATTCATTAACTCTTTAAAGATAGTTTCATTAGTATTCATAGGGTAAGATTTGCCATTTAAGTCTACATGTACAACATGCTGCGTTATATTACCAAATTTTTCGCTGTCCATTTTAGGCAGTGATAGTTCAGGCATTTTAGGCAGTTGGATGTTATTAAGAGAATCTAAAAAATCAGCGCCCCAATTTTTAGTAGCAGCCCGTGTCATAACAAACTCGCCCCCGCCTACAACATCGCCTTGCTGAGCAAGTGCGCCTGTCCTAAGTAAAGTCATACTAAGTTGCAGTCATTATAGTAAATAATAACCACAAGAATTGTTCACCGCGAAGACGCAGAGAACGCATAGTAAAAACAAAAAAAGATAAATTAATTAATACACTACTTCTTGCATAGATTGTGCTCTGGTCTTTTTATATATTTTTACATCTTTTGTCTGTGTCCTCTGCGAGGGCTCCCTTTAGGGACGCGGTGAATAATTTATTTTTATAAGATTAGACCTTATACCAATTTGCAATTAGTAATGCAATATTTTCATATAAAGATATAAAACGTAAAGGCAGGTTATACCTGCCCATCTTGGTAAACGAACAGGGCATATACAATATGCCCTTACTGTTAATTTCTGTTTCAGCATATCATATTATTTTACATTTTGATTTGCGAATTAGTATTAAAAGACCTCTGGCAACTACTTTTATTCCCCTTTCTTGAAAGGAGTGGATGCGTTGTCAAACGGGGTATCGCTTTTTCAATTAGTCAAAATACCCTGTCATTTCTACGGTTTGCCAACCTTTTTAAAAAAAAGGAATTTTAGAGACATTAATTATAAAACTTTTTCTTAAGTTGCCCAGAGGTCTTATTAATATTACTCATTTGAATGCGACTTGGTATCAACTATCTTTCCTAACTATTTTACTTTGAAACAGTAGATAGATTAGACACTATTTAATTTACATCTACTGTAATTATTAAGTTCCACTACTTAAATGACTCTGAATACTTGAAGATTTTTAGGTAATGCAGATCGCACAAATTTCCATAAGCTGCCTTCTTTTATCTCAAAATCATAAAGAATAAATGGTAGAGGTTTAGAGACAAATAGATTATTCTCTTTCATTAGATGAAAATGAAGATGCGGCTGAATTGTGTTTCCAGAGTTACCAACATTTGCAATTATTTCGCCTGTCTTTACCCTGTCACCCTGATTTACTTTAACACTGTCTTGTCTTAAGTGAGCAAATAACGCATAGACTCCTTCGTCTGATTGAATGATTACGTGATTTCCTGTAAAGAAGTTTATGTCAGTAGTGTGATGTTTAAGTGTAAACCTTGATGTCATCCCTGAAATCATCGCCTTCATAAAATCTCGTGCCAAATTAAGCGTTTCTCTGTCTTTACAAGAGTTTTCAGCCTCTATAATCAAACCGTCAAAAGGCGCATAAACTTCTTTTCCCCATGCAAAAGTGTCCCTGACATTTAAGCTCCAAAATATATGTCGAATAAAACTCAATAAACTATAAGGTCTGCCGTGTCCATCTACTGCAACAAAGTCTTTTGCATTAGGATGATGTCCAGGCGGATTCATAAATAACCATATTCCACTTACTGGACTCTTTATAACAATGGCGGTATGATAATCTTGTAACATAATTAATCATTATTCAACTTATAGATCACTTGCAGCCCATTTAATGAAATATCTTGTTCTATAACATGTTTTATCTTTAAATAAGGTGTTGTAAAAACCACATTTCCTCCTGTAACTAAAATCATCAATTTTTGCTTAATCTCACTTTCAATCTCACTGATAATCCTCTCAACTCCTCCAACCGTTCCTATAATTATTCCAGAGATAATTGCAGTAGCTGTATTATTTGCTGGAAGACTTATGGGTTCATTTAGTTCAACCAAAGGCAAAGATGCTGTATTAATTGAGAGGCTCTCACGCATCGTATTTATTCCGGGCAGTATCGCCCCTCCCATGAATATACCCAGACCACTTATAACGCTGATTGTTGTCGCAGTTCCAAAATCAACTATACATATTGGTTTTCTATAATTATGAAATGCCCAAGCTGCAGAGGCTAATCGGTCTGATCCAAGTGTTTGAGGGTTTTTTAATGCGGAAAGATCTAAGCCTGTCTTTGTCTCACTGGTTACTAAGATACATGGATTTTCTGTGATTCGATTAATAGCTGATATTACAATCTTTGCAGCATCTGGCACAACTGAACATATACAAGCGCCTTCAATATCCTTGTTTACTCCTAAAAAATCTAAAAGCATTCCCTTGCATTTTTCAATACTGTCTATTGACTGCAAGGGAATGCCTTGTTTTTTTATTAAATCATCATCACTAAAAAGTCCAAGTTTTAATCTTGTATTTCCTATGTCTATAGTTAATAACAAGATTTCTTATGCCGATTTATCCATAAACTTGTCAATTCTTACTGCACAAGCCTTAAATTCAGGCGTTCCAGTTATTGGGTCTCTATGCGGCGATGTCAATATATTTGATAATGCGTCTTGATAATGGAAACTTAAAAATACACTGCCTGTTTGTGAACGTTCAGTTACCTTTATCTTAACCTTAATCTCGCCCCTTCGTGATGAAACCTTTACAATTTCAGCATCTACAAGGTTTAATCTCTTGGCATCTTCTGCGCTTATCTCTAATAATTCATCTGGATACAATTGACTGATTCCAGCAGTACGTCTTGTCATTGAACCGTTATTATAATGCTCGCGTCTGCGTCCTGTTATTAAGGTCAGATTATATTGTTCATCAGTAGGCTCGCCAGGGCCTTTTTGATCAAGCGGGACAAATCTTGCTAGTCCTCCGGGTCTGGAAAATACCTCTTGATAGAGTGTCTGAGTACCCGGATGATCCTTTGTTGGACATGGCCATTGAATACCGCATTGCTCTATCCTCTCATAACTGATACCTCCATAGATCGGAGTTAATGCAGCTATCTCATCCATAATCTCTGATGGATTGTTGTATTTCATAGGATAACCCATGCTTGTCGCTAGTTCGCAAATAATCTGCCATTCAGCCTTACCGCCTAGTGGTTCTATCGCCTTTCTTATACGCTGTACCCTTCGTTCGCCATTGGTAAAAGTGCCGTCTTTTTCCGCAAAAGAAGCCCCTGGGAGTATCACATGCGCAAAATTAGTTGTCTCTGTTGGAAATAGATCTACACAAACCACAAATTCCATAGATTTCAGCGCCTTTCTTACATGATGAATATCAGGGTCAGTCTGCGCTGGGTCTTCACCTACAATAAATACGCCCTTGAATTTGCCCTTTACAGCCTCATCAAGCATTTCTACTGATTTAAGACCTGCTGTAGTTGGCAGTGTGATATTCCAATATTTCTCAAATTTCTCACGATTCTTTGGGTCTGTTACAGATTGATACCCAGAAAATATTGCTGGCATTGGCCCCATATCTGATGCGCCTTGAACATTATTTTGACCGCGCAGTGCCATTATACCAGTTGAATTCCTTCCAATATGTCCGCAGCTAAGGGCTAAATTGGCTACAGACATGGCGTTTTCTGTGCCTGTCCTGTGTTCAGTTACCCCAAGTCCATAAAGTATCATCGCATTTTTAGCCCCTGCATACATCCGTGCTGCCTTTATTATATCTTCACTCTTTACGCCAGTTATCTTTTCAACATATTCTGGAGTAAAGGACTTAACATGCTCTTTGAATTCATCAAACCCTTCTGTTCTATTCTTAATGAAATCTGTATTTTGTAAGCCTTCGTTTATAATTACATTTGCAAGACCATTCATAAGGGCAATATTTGTCCCAGGTTTTAGATTAAGCCAGACATCTGCGTATCTAACAAGCTCTATCTTTCTTGGATCTCCTACAATTATCTTAGTCCCTTTATTTATAGCCCTATGTACGTTTAAAGACACAATAGGATGCCCTTCAGATGTATTAGACCCAAATATTAATATCAGGTCGCAATTTTCAATCTGATCAAGGGAATTACTTGCTGCTCCAGCGCCCAATGAGGTGGCCAGACCGGCCACAGTAGGAGCGTGTCAGACTCGGGCACAATTATCAACATTGTTTGTGCCCATCACCGTCCTTGCAAATTTGCCTATGAGAAAATTCTCTTCATTAGAGCATCTTGATGAAGAAAATGCCCCAACTGAATCATTCCCGTATTTTTCAATTAATTCAGTAAATTTTGTTGATACAAGCGTCAACGCCTCATCCCATGAAGCCTCTCTATAACCGTCGCCTTCTCTGATTAACGGAGTCTTTATTCGGTCAGGGTGATGGATAAATTCATATCCAAAACGTCCCTTTATGCAAAGATTGCCCTTATTAACAACTGCATCATAATCAGATGTAACCTTGACCACCTTCTCATCTTTTACATTGAGATAAAAATTACAGCCAGTCCCGCAGTAAGTACAAGTTGTGCGCACCAGTTTCATTTCATGTCTTCTGCCTTTGCCAAGCGACGGTCTTTCAGACAGCGCCCCAACAGGACAGACAGATATACACTGCCCGCAGAATTGACAGTTTTCTGGGGTTCTGGGTTTACTGAATGCAGTATCGGGTTTGGAATAAAACCCGCGTTTAGTCATTTCAATAGTGCCTGTCTTGACCAGATTCTGACATATGTTTGTACATTTACCGCATAATACGCATTTATTTGGTTCAAAGTGTATAAATGGGTTATCATCAACTATAGGATAATTCCGTCTTACCCCAACAAACTTGGTATAATTTGCGTCATACTTATAAGCCAAATCCTGCAGGCGGCAGTCTCCTGTCTTTTGACACATCATGCAGTCATTTGGATGGTCTGAGAGCATGAATTCAATGATTGTCTTTCTTAATTTTTCAATATATTCAGTATGAGTCTTTACTACCATGCCGTCTGTTACAGGCGTTGTACAGGAAGTAGCAGGTCTGGGCATTCCCTCTACCCAAACAATACAAAGCCTGCACCCGCCGTAAGGTTCAAGGCGCGGGTCTTCGCAAAGGGTTGGGATGTAGATATTATTCGCCCTTGCTGCCTGTAGAATGGTTAGACCGTCTTCTACTATTAACACTTTGTTATTAATAGTTATTTTTTGTGACATAATATTCTCCTATTAAATGCCTTGCGGGGTTTGGGGGCGCAGCTCCCAATGCCTCCTATATATAGAAATATTATCATAGAATTCCAGCATGTCGTAATGCCTCTGCAACGTTAGCGTCTTTTCCTGCAAGCTCTCTCAAAACAGCCTCAAGTTTTTTCTCTCGTTCTTCAATGTCATCAGCGCGTCTGATTGCAGGGGCTAAGGCATTTCGCCTGTCCCAAAGAACAAATCCTGCAAGTGACACCATCATACTAAAAAGAACTCCAAAACCCCATAACATAAAGGTCTTTATATCATTAAACTGCCGGTCAACATTCTCAAAACGCTTATTTATATTTTCTGTGAGTATATCTATTTGACGGTTTGTATCAATTTTAAATTCGTCTATCTGTTTTTGAAGTGACTTTTGATCTTCTTGTATAGCAATTATCCTGTCTCTATCTTCTTGAGTAAAAGGCATATTTTTTGCAAAACTTGAGTATGGTATAAATATATTAATACTTATAGATAATATAATGAAAATCCATATCTTTATAATTTTCACCTTACCTCATCCTCAGTTCAAATTTATACCTTTATTATAAACCATTAAAATCATATTTTCATATCCTTTTCTTTACAATCTCCCGCAGCATACCCTCAATCTTCTCAAGCCGTCTAATTATTTCATATATATTAATCAAGGCAATTCGTCTATCCCAAAATATTAATCCAATCAATATTGCTACTGCCGAAAAAATAACTGCAAATCCCCAGAGTATAAATATCTTTATATCCCTAAACTGTAGATTAATATCTTCAGTCGACTTGGCTGATTCTTCAAGGCGCTGACGAATTGTATTAACCTTTAAATCTTTATCAACCTTCTCAGGCTTTACAGGCTTAAAAGGATTATCTGATACCTCTGGTTTTTTATCTTCATCATTTTCTGCCTGCCTAGGCTCTTTAAACTGTTGTGATGGCTGTAGCGGAGGCTGCTGCGCCTCTTCTATTTTATGATTATTAATCTGCTGCTGTGTTGCTTGGATTTCTGCCCCATTACAATTAGCCCCTGTAACCAACATCAAAAAAACAGAAATCCAGATACGATACACCGCTATTCCTTATTTACTGCCTTAAACTTGCAGACATCAAAACAAGATCCGCATTTTATACACTTATCTGAAATTATGGTATGCGGTTTTTTCTTATCACCCTCAATTGCAGAAGCCGGACAGGTTTTAGCGCACATTGTGCATCCTGTGCAAGCCTCCTTATCTATTGTAAATGTAAGCAGGGCATTACAAACCTTAGCTGGACAGCGTTTCTCATTTATATGTGCCTCATATTCCCTTCTGAAATACTTAATCGTGCTTAATATCGGATTTGGTGCAGTCATTCCAAGCCCGCAAAGACTGGTAGCCTTGACATCATTACATACATCTATCAAAAATTCAATATCTCCCTTTCTGCCCTTACCCTCTGTTATCCTTGTTAAAATCTCAAATAATCGTTTTGTGCCAATCCTGCAAGGCGTACATTTCCCGCATGATTCAAGCTGCGTAAACTCAAGAAAAAACTTGGCAATATTTACCATGCAGTCCCCTTCATTCATTACTACAAGCCCGCCTGAACCCATGATTGAACCAGCAGCAGCAAGGGATTCATAATCTACCTTTAAATCTATCATACTTGCAGGGATACAACCGCCTGAAGGGCCTCCTGTTTGAACTGCCTTAAATGCAAGTTCATCCTCCATGCCCCCGCCAATGTCATATATTATCTCTTTCAGCGATATGCCCATAGGAACTTCTATAAGACCGCTGTTTTTAATCTTTCCTGTTATTGCAAATACCTTTGTCCCCTTGCTCTTTTCAGTTCCAATAGAAGCAAACCAATCAGCGCCACGTTTTATTATCTGAGGCACATTTGCCAGTGTCTCAACATTATTTATGACCGTAGGTTTTCCAAATAGACCCTTTTGAGCAGGAAACGGCGGTCTGCTCTTTGGAGTTCCGCGTTTGCCTTCTATTGATGCAATTAATGCAGTCTCTTCACCGCATACAAATGCCCCAGCGCCAAGTTTTACCTTTATTTCAAGGTCAACTCCTCTGCCTAAAATATTCTTACCAAGAAATCCCTTTTCCTTTGCAGCCTTAATCGCAATCCTAAGACGCTCTACTGCAAGCGGATACTCTGCCCTTATATATACATATCCCTTAGTTGCCCCGATTGCATATGCCCCAATAATCATTCCTTCTAATACAGAATGCGGATTTCCCTCTATTACGCTTCTATCCATAAACGCGCCTGGGTCGCCTTCATCTGCATTACAGATTATATACTTCTGGTCAGCATGGTTTTTTACTGCAAACTCCCATTTCAAACCAGTTGGAAATCCTCCGCCCCCTCTTCCTCTTAGACCTGACCTCTTTATTGTTTCAACTGTGTCAAGCGGGGTCATAGTTGTAAGCACCTTTTTAACTGCCTGATACCCTCCGCGCTCTATATATGACTCAATATCTTCAGGGTCTACAACTCCGCAGTCTTCAAGCACAACCTTCATCTGTTTTGCATTAAAGTTATGATAATCTTCCTTAACAAGCCATTCCTTGATTGGCGCGCCTTTAATAAGATGCTCTTCAACAATTTTCATAACCATATCAGGCTTGATATGCTCATATGTTGATTTCACGCCGTTTGCTATGACATCAACAAGCACATCCTTTGCGCAAAGCCCTCTACAGCCAACTTGATGAACCGAGCAGCCCTTATTAACCGTAGCCTCTATATCATGCTTTAACAACTCTGCTTCAAAATTATGAAATACCTTGTCGCCCCCTGCTGAAATACCGCCTGTTCCCATACAAACGCTTACACAGATCAATTTATACCTCTCTCAGTTGTTTTATCTTTTTTAATATAGCAGAAGACTTTACCTTTCCATTGACCTCTTTACCAACCAAGGTAACTGGCGCAACACTGCACGCTCCAACACATGCAACATGCTCAAGCGTAAAAAGCTCATCCTTAGTAGTCTGCCCAACACCTATTGAAAACTCCCTTTGTATATCATCACTTATCTTTTGTGACCCCTTTACATGACATGCAGTACCTCTGCATACCTTTATTATATGTTTGCCCTGCTTAGTTAAATGAAATTGTCCGTAAAAAGTAGCAGTCCCAAAAAATCTTGCAGCAGGAATAGAAAGTCTGTGAGAGAACCAATTTACAGCATCCTCAGGTATAAAACCAAAGGTCTCTTCCATGTCTTGTAAGATAGAGATTATATTTCCATCCATTTCATAGTAATGTTCCAACATCTTGTTTAGATCGCTCTCCAAAAGAACCTCCTTATGGCATGATATTTTGATAAATAATCTAACATGTTTTATTAACCTTGGTCAAGTGGCATTATGTCCTAAAAAAATATAACCCATCATACTAGGGGCACGCTGTGCGTGCCCCTACAAATACCTAAAAACAACTATTTCTTGTGTGAAATATTCTATTATCTAATCTATTTGCGAGTTCTTTTGATTGCTGTCTTTTATTATCCTGCTTGTTTATTTTAAACTTTGTTCCTTTAGGCAGGCCTAAACAAATCTCAGATAGCTTTGGAGTTGGACGCTGTAACATTTTTGTCTCTTTTTCCATCAATCTTACCATTTTGTAACCTCCTGTTTTAGCCCAATTGTTAGCCTCAACACCCTCAAACATGAAATAATCAACTTTGATTATCCATATTTATTCCACATATATTATAACAAATATATGGTCAATTTCTCAAGTGAACATACCTAAAACAACCCATGAACAACTGTTCATAGACTATGAACAACCGCACATATCTACAAATTTGTCCTTATAGTGAAGATTTTGACCGATATGATTGTGCAGTTGTGAACATTTGTTCCTATTTTGATATATATAATCTGGTCAATCCCCTTGATATTCAATATAATTGTTTCTGGCATGTTTTTTGATAGATTAAATGTAGAGGGATTTATTTGTATTAAAATTGTTTATAGAAATAACGTCAAGTGATTTTGGTGAATTGATTTGTAATATCTTTGATAACGATTTTTAATTCACGTGAAAATAGTATTGCTTTGATTTCAAGGTAGATTCCTAAATTATACGGAGATTATTATGAAAGAATTTTCTAAAACATGCCCGCAGCTCTGCGGCAATGGCATGTGTAAACAGTTATCAAGTATTGTAATGGAAGGAATATATTCTTTATCCAATTCTTATATTCAAAAATACTGCAAGGTTGGTGATTATCGCAGATGTCCTGTTCTGATATCACCCCTTTAGAATCTAATTTAACAATTGTCACATTTGGTATAGATATGCGTATTGTTTTATTACTGAAGGAATAAATTCTAAAAATGGAGGATAGATTAATGAAAACTTATATTTTAGGATTATCATTTATGATTTTAACAATGTTTATATTGATACCAAATGTTTGTACTGGAGAATCAGAGACTAAGTCTGACTGTCGTTATATTGATAATAATGGCAATACAGATTTAAACAGGTGTCCAGACATAGTAGATTCAAAGAGTTCTGAAAGAAGATTAAGCACAGGAAAATATAATGAAAAGGCAGAGAGTAATTACTCATCTGAAGGGAGTTCAAGTCATCTTAGTCCGTTATTTAAAATTGGACGGGTAGTATTTTATTGGTCGTCAGAAGAACATGGTTCTTGTTATATAGCAGGCGATCCATTTGTCAGAGGAGCTGATGTCAACTATCGTAATGAATGTGTTTATGCAGGGGTGCGCGTTGTTAGCATTGGAAATTGAAATAATCTATTGAATTGTTGTTTTTGAGTCATTTAGCATTCAAATTTCCACGCAATATTCCTTTCCAAAAATTCACCCAAAACGTGTCTTCCTTCAACAAATTTATCTTTACTTTTTTTTGATTACAGAGTATGATTTAAATAATATGAATGACAAGAAGTTTGATAAGAATTATTATTATGGCGAGATTTACGAAGACTATGACACATTCATGGATTTTGAGAAATTGGCGAGGGGTTTAATCAGACGTTATTCCTTTGATTCATTTTTAGACATTGGCTGCGGATGCGGTAATCTTGCAAAGGAATTAAAAAAACAAATAGAAAATAGTAATAGAAAATGTCTGATACAAGGCGTTGATTTTAGTGAATTTGCAGTTAAAACTGCCAATTGCTCATTTGTCTGCGAGTCTGACTGCAGGCAGTTGAAGTTTGATGATTCATCTTTTGATGTAGTTTATATCTTAGGGACATTTGGCTATCTGCCAACTATTGATGATGTTTTAATAGCAATGAGAGAGGCATACAGGGTATGTAAAAAACAGATCGTCTTTGAAGATGTCTATGATAATCCGCTCAAAACAAGTGATGATTATGACCCTTACAGGGTTCAATTTCTTAATCAAATAGAGTGGCGTGATCTATGGACTAAGATTCTGCGTGATGACGATTCCATAAAGATCACAAAGGATGAAAGAGAAGAAATCGTTATTACTAAAGGCTGCAACACGGGGAAACCATAATGCCAAATAAATTTCTATTTATATCAAAGGACGCATTAATAAGCGATATAGCTTGGCAGGTAGTTAAGGAAGGCCAATCTGTTAAATATTACATAGAAAATAAAAGTGAAGACGATATAGCGGATGGGTTTGTGCCTAAAACCAAAAATTGGCGGGAGGCCGTTGATTGGGCAGATGTTATAATATTTGATGACGTTTTAGGCCAGGGAACTATAGCTCAAGAACTTCGTAAAAGCGGTAAGAAGGTCATAGGAGGCTCACCTTTTACAGATCAGCTTGAAGATGACCGCTCATTTGGCCAATATGAATTAAAAAGACATGGCGTAAATATCATTCCATTTTGGGAATTCACTGATTTTGACAAGGCAATTTCATTAATAAAAAAACACCCTGACGAGTATGTCATAAAACCAAGCGGAGAGGCACAAAATATCAAACAACTTTTGTTTGTAGGCATGGAAAAAGACGGTAATGATGTAATCAGAGTCTTAACCTCTTATAAAAGGGTTTGGAGTAATGATATAAAGATATTCCAACTGCAAAAAAGGGTTAAAGGAGTTGAAATAGCGGTTGGGGCTTTTTTCAACGGTAAGAAGTTTTTATTTCCAATTAATATAAATTTTGAATATAAGAAATTATTCCCCGGCAATCTCGGACCAGCAACTGGTGAAATGGGAACAAGCATGTTTTGGAGCGAGCCAAATAGATTATTTAATGAAACTCTGAAAAAATTGGAGCAAACCTTAATTGATGAGCAATATGTAGGATATATAGATATTAATTGCATAGTAAATGGACAGGGGATATATCCATTAGAATTTACAGCCCGATTTGGTTATCCAACTATTAGTATTCAAAAAGACGGAATACTTAATCCTATGGGCGAATTTTTGCTTGCATTAGCAAACGGCGAGGATTATAAGTTAAAGGTCAAAAAGGGATTTCAAGTAGGGGTTAGGATTATAGTCCCTCCTTATCCATACCGAGATAAAAAGACCTTTAATTCATATTCAAAGGGCGCAACGGTTGTATTTACAAAGCCGCCAAATAATTTTGAAGGTATTCATATTGAAGATATAAAACTTCATAAGGGAGAATGGATTGTAACAGGGTCTGCTGGAGTTGCACTTATTGTAGTAGGGGCTGGCTTAACAATGAGAGAGGCACAAAAACAAGCATATTCAAGGATAAGCAATATATTGATTCCAAATATGTATTACAGAAAAGATATTGGCGACAGATGGTTTGAAGAAAGAGATAAACTCCATAGCTGGAATATAATGTGCCATTAAAAATCTAAAAGTTATATTTTAAAAGATTATTGTTTACTTTAAATCAATTAAATGATAATATAGTTTGAACACATGCAATATGGATCCCTTCTTAACAGTTTAACGCAAGGTATAATTCTTATAGATAAAGATAAAAAGATTGTTTATTTTAATGATACTGTAGAAGAAATACTTGGCAGAAGCGCAAAAGATGTTGTGGGGCGTCAGATTCAACAACTGCTACCTAATGATCTGAATATTGATAGTCTAATAGATCAGGCGATTTTTGAAAATAGATTAATACACGGAAGTCATAATACTATTGAAAGAGGTGTGGAGTTAAAACTGGATTTTAATCTTTCGCCTTACGTTGAATCAGGTAAAACTATAGGAGCGGTGCTTACTTTGGTCAAAAAAACTGATGACCAAGTCAAGCAGGATTCAACGCTTGATGCGATGTTTTTCATGCTTGCAACTATTGCTCATGAGATTAAAAATCCATTAACAGCCATTAAGGCATCCGCTCAACTGCTTGCTCCTCATTCAAATGTGAATTCTATTGAATATATTGATCGAATAATCAAGGAAACTGATCGTTTAAATAATGTGCTTTATGATTATTTAAATGCCAGCAAAAAACCTGTATTTGGTAATATAAATATCCTTGAAATACTTGATGTTACTGTAAAATTATTTGAAATAGATTTAATCAAGAAAGACATCACCTTAAATAGAAAATATGATCCGTCTCTCCCTGATATAAGGGGGGATGAGGGGAAATTAATGCAGGTATTTATCAATATTATCAGTAATGCAATTTATGCCTTGCCAATCGGTGGTACGATTGAACTTATAACCAAATTGTCAACTGACTTCATGCGTAAGGAAGGCCGTATAGTCAGGTGGGCGATAATAGAGATCAAAGACAATGGAACCGGCATAGAGAATGAAAACTTAAAGGATATTTTTACCCCTTATTATACAAACAAAAAACAAGGCACAGGATTAGGTCTAGCAATCTCCAAAAAAATAATAAACGATCATGAAGGCATGATCAAGGTAAAAAGCTCAAAGGGAGCAGGAACAACATTTTCAATATACATCCCGCTGGCAGTTTTTTAAATGGGTTCAAAGGGATTTTTAAGGGCAGGGGTCTAAGACCCCATTATAAAAACCCTTAAAGAGGTTATTTAATGTCAAAAGAGATTTTAATCATTGATGATGATGAAAGTGTAGCATGGGTAATAGAGAAGACCCTTTCAACGGTCGGATACAAGATTGAGACGGAATCCACAATCAAATCAGGATTAAGCAGGTTAAATGGTAAGTCAAAGTTAGTAATCCTTGATTTAATCCTGCCTGATGGACATGGGATAGATGCGTTAAAAAAGATTCGAAAGGAGCATCCTGAGGTCTCAGTGATAGTAATCTCTGCGCATGGGAGGATGGAGAGCACGATTGAGGCTATGAAACAGGGGGCGTATGATTACCTTGACAAGCCGTTTGATATAGAGGAATTAAAGATAGTAGTAAACAAGGCGTATGATGATCTTTTGATAAGGCGTGAGTTAAAGGAATTAAAGGCGCTGCATCCAGATTCTGATCCTTTGCAGATGATAGGCAGGAGTAAAAAGATGCAAAAGGTATTTAAGGAAATCGGCAAGGTTGCAAATAAAGACATAACAGTATTAATAACAGGACAGAGCGGTACAGGAAAGGAATTGGTCTCAAGGGCTATTCATCATAATAGTTACAGAAAAGACTTTCCGTTTATAGCGATAAATTCAGCTTCAATACCGGGTAATTTACTTGAATCGGAGTTATTTGGCTGGAAAAAGGGCGCATTTTCAGGGGCTATGGAGTCTCGTAAAGGGAGTATTGCCGCAGCAGAGGGCGGTACACTGTTTTTGGATGAGATAGGTGAATTAGATTTAAATCTACAGGCAAAACTACTGCGATTCATGCAGGATATGGAATATACGCCGCTTGGTAGTAATGAAGTTGTAAAGGCAAATATCAGGATAATTGGGGCAACCAATAAAAACCTTAAAAATGCCTGTAAGAAAGAACAGTTTAGAGAGGATTTATACTATAGATTCAATGTAGTGGAGATAAAACTCCCGCCGCTTAAAGATAGGAGCGAGGATATTTTACCGCTTTGTGAGCATATAATAACAATATCTTCAAAGAAATATAATACTGCGTATAAAGAACTTTCAGAGGATGCAAAGTCGTTTTTAATGTCATACGCGTGGCCTGGGAATGTAAGGGAACTTGAAAATACTCTAAAACGCGCATTAATTCTTTCTGACGGGAGTATTATAGATAAAAAAGATTTGATGGTAAGCGACCCTTCTATATATTCAATACAGGATTTCTTAGAGGAAAAATTAAATAAATACTTAAGTCAACTATCAAAATTAGAAAATGGCAATCTTTATGAAAATATAATCACAGAGGTAGAAAAGGCGTTGATCAATATAATAATGAAAGAAGCAAAGGGCAATCAATTAAAGGCTTCAAAGATACTTGGGATAAATCGTAACACCTTAAGGGCTAAAATCAGTCAATATAAAATAAACATTTGATTTTTAAATAATTTTTATGTTATTTAATAAGCAGCTTCTTGCCCTCTGCAGAAATATCAGGCTGAGGGCTATATATAAAGTATATCCATAAGGAGGATTTTGAATGAATTATTATGAACACATTGTTATAGTTGACTCATCGCTTGACGAAGAGGCAATTAGTGCAACAGAGAAACGAACCGTTGAGACAATAGAAAAGGCAGGCGGGGAGATAATTAAGGTTGAGAGATGGGGCAGGAGACGGCTTTCCTATATTATTAATAAACATGAAAATGGTTATTACATCTTCTTTGTCTTTAAGACCACTGGAGCAACAATCAAGCAGCTTGATAATCTCTACAAGGTACTTGATACAGTATTTAAGTATATGATAATAAAACTTGGCAAAAAAGAGATTCTTGCGTTACTTAATTCCTTGCAGAATAAAAAGCAGGAAGGAGAAAACGCAGTCAAGCCAGAAGTTCAGATTAATGAAGCAGCAGAAGAAGAAGGCGAGTAGTTATGTTTAACAGGGTAATTTTTATGGGCAATTTGACCCGCGACCCAGAGTTAAGGTATACTCCTCAAGGCACGCCTGTAGCATCATTAGGACTTGCAGTAACCTCAAGGATAAAGCAGGGTGAAGAATGGAAAGATGAGGTTCTTTTTATAGATATTTCAGTATTTGGAAAGATAGCTGAAAATTGCGGAGAATATCTAAGCAAGGGAAGCGGAATACTTGTAGAGGGCAGGCTTCAGGAAAATAAATGGGAAGCTGACGGACAGCAAAAGAGTAAGATGAGAGTAGTTGCTCAGACCGTAAAGTTTCTACCAAAAAGAAGCCCGTCTGAAAAAGGCCCCTTTGAAAAGAATGAAAAAAATTTCTTTGAAAAACAGTCACCTGTAAAAAACACAAAATCAAAAGGTTCATATAATCCTCCTCCTGATGAGATGACGGATATTGAACCATTTTAAAAAAATATAAAAATATAGGAGTTGAAATAAATTTATGAAGACACAAGCGCCAGTAAAATCCAGATTTAAAAGGTTTTCAAAGAGGAAATTTTGTAAGTTTTGTGCAGATAAGAGTGATTTTATTGATTATAAAGATGTTCAGACTTTAAGGGCATTTTTAACGCAAAGGGGTAAGATTCTTCCAAGCAGGATGTCAGGAACATGCGCTAAACATCAAAGGGCTTTAGCAAATGCCATCCAGAGGGCAAGAAATATTGCGCTGCTGTCATTTACGGAAAGATAATGGGAACTGCACCCCCAAACCCCGCAAGACGTTAAGGAGAAGATTATTATATGAGAATCCCTGATGCTTGGGTGCCTATATTAGCAGATAAGATAATTGAGAGCATTATATCAAAGGATTGGGTTAAACTCAATGTCTCACAAAAGGAATTAACCATTCGAGCCATTGAGATAATGATAGAGGAATTAACAGTGGAGGACAGGCTCAATGCTGAGGTAAACGAGAGATTAAAGTCCTTTAATAGTGTAATTGAGAATAGGCAGATGGACTATAATAGTCTCTTTGAGATGACGAAACGCAAGTTAATTAAAGAGAGAAATATAATAATATAGCGTATAAATCGCTTTAATATTAATAGGAAAAATATATGCTTTCGGACGATAAAATATCCCATTTATCACATATCCTCCTAAGACGCTTGACTGAAGAGAAATTAATCAAGGCAGAGGTCAATGAGGCTCAGATTCGTAAAGAGATCAAAAAGATTATCAATGATCATCAAAAGGTTGGTTTTGAAATAGAGGGTTTAGTTAAAAAGAAGATTCGATCGCTTAGCAGAAATGTAGTGGAAGGCACACAGGAATGGGACGTTTTATATAAGAAATATTCTGAGGAAGAAGAACAAAAAAAGGGTTTAGTTTAATAATTATTAAATATTGATATACGACGATCTTATTTCAAGGGAAAAACAAAAGGCGCGTCTTCTAAGAAAGACGGCTTGGTGGAAAACCAAATGTGCAAGGGGCATTTGTTATTATTGTGAAAGGAAATTCCCTCCAAATGAACTGACAATGGATCACATTATCCCGGTGTCAAAGGGCGGACAGTCTTTAAAGAATAATATAGTCACAGCATGTAAAGAATGTAATAATAAGAAAAAACATCAAATGACCTATGAATGGGAAGATTATATGAATAGCTTAAAAATAG
>JADFXP010000040.1 GCA_015233465.1 Candidatus Magnetominusculus dajiuhuensis | reverse complement strand
AAATCCCTGCATATAAGAATTTTTTATTGAATCATGTGTAACCTTTACATTATCTCCAGCCTTAAATCCCTGTTTTATCATCTTTAGTCTATTTTTTATAATATTTAATCTCTCCATTGAATGCCACCGGAGCGTTGATATAATGCTTTCAATTCCAACATTTTTTTTGATCCTTGCAGTTATCACCTTTTTAGAACCAGGTATATATAATATAATGATTGTCATAGGGCTTACTTCATGGATGGGAGTGGCAAGGCTTGTAAGGGCAGAGTTTTTATCCTGCAGAGACCGAGAGTATATACTTGCAGTTCGAGCAATTGGGGCATCAGGGTTTAGGATAATGTTTAGACACATGCTGCCAAATAGTTTATCTCCTGTAATAGTGTCAGCAGTGTTAGGGGTTGCATCAGCGGTACTTGTTGAATCAGCCCTCAGTTTTCTTGGAATAGGGGTGCAGTCGCCAACTCCAAGCTGGGGAAATATCTTATCAACTGGCAAGGACAATATTGAGATAGCATGGTGGTTAAGTTTCTTTCCAGGCACTGCAATTTTAATCACAGTGCTTGGTTATAATCTGCTTGGAGAAGGTCTGCGAGATGCCCTTGACCCCAGAATCTACGAAGGCAGCAATAAGTGAATTCATTTTTTGAAGCAGCAAAAGGAACGCCTGATCCAAAATCTGTCCTTAATATACTAAAAGACTTCTTTGAAAATAACCAATCAATTGCGCAGAATTTGACTCCTGAACAATGTCATGCACTTGCAATGCTTTTTGCTTACAGTCGTTTTTTATCAAGATATTGTATTAATAATCCTCAGGATTTTTTAGATGGATTTAATAATATTATGATTCCAATAAATGATGATCTAAACAATATCACACCTAACATCTTTGATTCACAATCCGATATAAAGCCAATTATCAGAAACCTTAAAAAAAAGATCCTCCTAAAGATAACCCTTAGATTCATTCTAAAAATAACCGATATAATTGAGAGTATGGAGGAATTAAGCATCCTTGCTGATAAATTAATAGATCTAACCTTTAATCACATAAAGACTCAACTTGAGATAAACTTTGGAAAACCATATAATGACAGCGTAACTATTATCTCACTTGGAAAACTCGGAGCAAGAGAACTTAACTTTAGTTCAGATATTGACCTGATATGCGTATATAAAGACGATCAAGGATATACCACAGGTACGATTAATTCTAACGGCAAAAGGGTAAATATAATCAGTAATCATGAGTTCTACAATAAGGTTGTTGAAGACCTAGCTAAAACCCTTTCCAGTAATACTGAAGATGGATTTGTCTATAGAGTTGACCTAAGGCTAAGACCGCAAGGTCAGAAAGGGCAGCTTGCACTTGCACTCTCTGGCTATGAATTATACTATGAATCTTGGGGCAGAGAATGGGAAAGGCTTGCCTTAATCAGAACAAGATATGCTGCTGGCAATTTCGACCTCTTTGAAGATTTTATAAGCACAATCAAACCATTTGTGTATAGAAAATATATTGATATGAATTCAATCAATGAGATTCGCAATCTAAAAAACATGATTGATAAGACATTCTCAGATTTAGACATTAAAAAAGGAAGGGGCGGAATCAGGGAGATAGAATTTTTTGTTCAAACATTTCAATTAATATACGGCGGACAAGATAAACTGCTTAGAGAGAAAAATTTATTAAAGGCTCTGTACATGCTTGCCCAAAAAAATCTCATAGGCTGGTCTGACCATGATATTTTAAATAAAAACTACATATATCTTAGACAACTTGAGCAGTTTATTCAGATGTATAATGACCTTCAAACTCATAAACTACCTACTGATACTGAACTTCTCTTGGCTCTTGCTAAAAAAATGGGATATAATAATATTAAGTCCTTTAAAGATGACCTTCAAATAAGAAGAAATACTGTAAGAGGGATATATGATTCTCTTTTTACACCTTCTAAGGAAGTAAATAACACTACTAAAATATTTAATAATGAACTAACCCTTGAGGTACTTTCAAATTATATTATTAATAAAAACATTAAAATAACTAATAATATTCTTTATTCAACTAAAAAAATTAAAGAGAGTCTAAATTCATTTCAGAGCCTAAAAGGAAAGAGATTAAAAGATCATATCCTGCCAACGTTTACAGAACTTGCCCTTGGCTCTCTAAATCCAGAAGTTGCCCTTCAAAATCTCTTGAATTTTTCAGACATTTTACTTATCAATGAGTCATATCTTGATCTATTTACAGAGAGAAACGATCTCTCTAAGGCATTGATAGATGTATTTTCACAAAGCAATTATCTCTCAAAAATCCTTGTAGAAAACCCAAGATACATAGATATGCTTTCAGGCGGCGCGCCGATTAAAAAGACCTTTATAAGACAAAAAACCGAACTTTTAGAAAACTTAATTGAAAAATCATCTATATCTGAGACCATAAATATTTTTAAAAAAATGGAAGAACTAAGGCTTGGAATCATGTTTTTAAACAAGAAGTTAACGGTGATAGATCTAATAAAAGGTCTCTCAAAGACAGCTGATGCAATTTTACACGTACTTTATTTAACAATATGCCCAAATTCTGACCTTATTATCGCAGGATTTGGCAAACTAGGCGGAAGGGAAATAACCATTAATTCTGATCTTGACATCACATTTATCTCTAACTCAGAACCCAGCAATGATACCACAAACAAAGCCCAAAAAATATTAACCACCCTTATGTCATATACCATAGAAGGGCTTTCTTACAAGATTGATACCAGACTCCGCCCTGACGGTTCAAAGGGAATACTTGTGCATGGTCTCTCAGGTTTACGACAATATTATCTAAATAAGGCACATATTTGGGAGGTTCAAGCGCTTCTAAAGGCAAGACCTGCAGCAGGCAAAAATGGCTCTCAATTACTTGCATTAATAAAAGAGGTCGTAAATAAGCGAGGCAAGGAAATAACCCCTAATGACATAACAACAATGAGAAATAGGATAAAAAAAGAACACTTTAGTACCTCTTTATCATTTGACATCAAACTTGGAGACGGCGGCATTCAAGACATAGAATTTCTTATTCAATATCTCCAGCTTAAACATGGAATCATCATTCAAAATACCATTGCAGCAATAAAACGTCTTTACAGACAAAAAATTATTGATAAGACTGACCGCGATACCCTTATAAATAGTTACCTATTCCTAAGAACAGTTGAGTCATTTATAAGATTAAGAGGACAAGAAAAAAACACCACTGAAAATCGAGACTCTTTATTAGCAGCAATCTGTATGTTTTTTGATTATAATGACAGAGAAAAATTTGTAAATCATTTAAACGCAACCTTCAAAAAAACCAGCGAAAACATACAAAAATTATTAAATTTATCTTGAGGGCTCCCTTTAGGGATGGCACCCGCAAAGGGACTTTTAAAACGGGTCTGAGACCCTCCCTTTGAGCCCATTAATAATTACTTCAAACACCTGATCTATATCACCCTCAACATTTACAAAGTGAGGTGATATTCTCAAATACCCGCCCCTTAATGAACAGATTATATTTTGTCTTTTAAGGGTTTCAAAATCAATAATTGGATCATTTTTTGATTTAAAGGTTACAATTCCTGCGCGGTCTAACTCTCTTTCAGGCGTTAATAACAAAAAATCTCGTTGTTTTATAATATTTATAGCATAATCCGTCAAAGATAATACCTTTTTATAAATAACTTCAATTCCTATATCTAACAACATCTTGATTGCAGCATTTAACGCCATTATCCCTATAACATTAATACTTCCATCAAGATACATATTTGCATCAAGGGCTAAATCACAGTCAAACTGTTCAAAATTAAACGGATTTTTTTGGGCAAGCCATCCTGATGATTTAGGCTTTACAATCTCCATTGCCCTTTGCGATGCCCAGCCAATCCCAGCCCCTTCAGGCCCGCACAGCCATTTATGACCGTCAGCGCTCAGCCAATCAATACCAGCTTCTTCAACATCTATCGGCACTACTCCTAATCCCTGTATTGCATCAACTACCAGCATTATATTTTTTTCACGGCAGAACTTCCCAAGTGTCATTAAGTCTATCCTCTGGCCAGAGAGATACTGAACAAAACTAACTGATACCGCCTTAGTAGTTTCATCACACAATGAAATAAACTCTTCAAGGGAAATCTTCATATTTTTAGTCTTTAAGACTCTTACATCTACGCCCTGATTCTTTAATCCAAGCCAAGGAAGCCGATTAGCAGGAAACTCACAATCACTTATGACAACGCTGTCCCCGCTCCTCCAAGGAAAATTCTGAATAAATATCTGTAACCCTGAAGTGGTATTTCTTGTAAAAAAAAATCCATTAATTGAACCATTAAGGAGTTTACTGTAGAGATATTTCGCATCGCTTATTAGCTGATTATAATCAAAATCACTCTTTGAACCTATCTCAGTCCATCTGATAACTGCGTCTCTTACAGGGATTGACACTGGGGCAACACCAGCAAAGTTTAAAAATACCGCATTATCAAATATTGGGAAATATTGTCTCATATCTCAATTTATTCCTTGATTATCAATATCTATTGAAAATTATAATTTTTAAATGTTACCCTATAATATGCCGTACATTTATTCAATACAGGATATATCTTCAACAATAGGACTTGAAGTCCCTTTTATTGAACAATGTGTCTCTGAAATGGAAGAGATTTTTAATCCATTAAAGATTGTTAATTCTCAAAATAAACCAATGTTTGAAAAAGGAGCTTTAAAAATATTTGAAGACATCTATTACCTGAAACTCAAAGGTCTTGAAATGAATGAAATCAAAGCTCAACTCGGTTATGGCGTTATCTATATTAAACCTAAACTAAGTCCTTTAGATATTGAGGAAACTGAAACAACAAATAAATCATATGAAAACACTTTAAGAAAAAAAAATCAACTTATTGAGTCTCTTCAGCTTGAAAACCTTGAACTAAAAAAACACTTAGATCAAATAAATTTTAAAGTAAAATTACTGACAGAGAAATTAAATAGCCAGCCGCATACTTCTTTTACTTTATTTATAAAAAATCTCTTCCGTTAAATCAAACTATCTCAGCCCTCTATAATCTTTATATCAACATGTCTGCTGCGCGGTCCGTCAAACTCGCAAAAATAAATTGCCTGCCATATCCCAAGCATCATTCGTCCTTGTTCAATCGGCACTGTTGCAGAGACTCCAACCAAGGTTGATTTAACATGTGAATCAGAATTACCCTCAGCATGTTCATATGACGGGTCTTTTGGAATTAGACGATTTAATGTATTAATCAAATCATTTCTTACTGCAGGATCTGCAGATTCATTAATAGTTACACCCGCAGTCGTATGCGGCACATATACTATACACAGCCCTTTCTTGATTCCTGAGGCTAAAACTTTTGAAGCAACTGAACTTGTTATATTTATCATTTCCTGTCTTTTAGAACTTTTTATATCTATCTGTGTCATCTTTTACCCTCTACCCATGAGAATACCATATCATAGAAACTGTTATCAATTATAAAATCCAGCTCTACAGCATAAATCTGAGACTGTTTCCCAATACCTTTCACTATAGGAAGTTTTAATAAATCTTTTTCTGTTGTTATCAGACATTGTGCCCCGCTTAAATTAGATTCCTTTATAAGCTCCACAATATCGCCTGATGTATATGAATAATGATCTCTAAATATCTTTGACCCAGCAATATTTACCCCTAAAGATTTTAATGTTAAAATAAAACTCTTAGGATTTCCAATCCCTGAAAATGCAAATACTGATTTATCTGAAAATGTATCAATACTAAATCTCTGCCCGAATTTATTTATCAATGCCCTTGGTTTATACCCTGCATTAAAAATAGGACATTTAATACCTAATCTATTTAACATCTTATCTATACTATCATGATTGCCTTGGTCAGAGCGTGTCTTAATTATTATATCCGCCCTATGCAAGGCGTTTTGAGGTTCTCTTAAAGATCCTATAGGTAAAAGCCTGTCAACATTTATAGCTAAAACATCAATTAAAACAATATCAATATCGCGGTATAATCTCCAATGCTGAAAACCGTCATCCAAGATAAAGAGGTTTGAATCCTTAGATAATAACCCTGCCTTATATCTATCAACTCCTACAATAATCTCTGCCTCACGTGTCTTTTGAGCCATCAATACAGGTTCATCTCCAAGGTCTGAAAAATCAGAAACTGCACCTTTTCCAATACTTGCATGGCGCGGAAGTTTTGAACTGCCCTTATATCCCCTTGACAAGATACATGGTTTAAAGCCTCTTTCAACTGCCTTCCTCACAAGGGCAATTACTATAGGAGTCTTCCCTGTGCCTCCAGTTGTTATATTACCAATACTAATAACAGGATGGGGCAGTTTTTTTTGTTTCTTAAGTCCAACATATTTTTTATAAATAAAGCCGCAGTAATATAGAGCTTCTATAATATTCATATTAATTAGTTTACGTTATGTTACAAAATAATTAAATAAAAAAAATGATTTATCTTGAAGATTGATTAAAGGAACGTTTCGGTGTTAATATAAACAATTCTTTATAAATAATGATTAATGGAGATATTTTGAAAGCAGCATTACTGGTATTATCCGACGGCATGGTCTTTGACTGCAATTCATTTGGCGCTGAAACAGAAGCCATAGGTGAAGTTGTTTTTAATACAGCCATGACTGGTTATCAAGAAATCCTTACAGATGCCTCATATAAAGGACAATTTATTGTCATGACCTATCCTCAAATAGGCAGTTACGGCATAAATATTCATGACAGCGAATCCTCTGGCGGGCCAAAACCTTCAGGTTTTATTGTAAAGGAATATATTAATAATTATAGCAACTGGCGCGCAGATAGTTCTTTAAAAGAATATCTAACACATTACGGCATCCCTGCCGTTGAAGGGCTTGATACAAGGGCGCTGGTTCGTCATCTAAGAGATTTCGGCTCACAGATGGGGATTATCTCTACTATTGATCTTGACCCGATTTCTTTGCACAATAAAGTTAAGGCACATCAGGGGATTAATGATATAGATCTGGTTGATGTTGTAACTACAAAAGAAACCTATTCTTGGGATAAAGGTCTTATTAAATTTAACAGCAACCATAATATTAAAGAAAACAAGAATTTAAAGGAACTAAAGGTAGTAGTCTATGATTATGGGGTTAAATATAATATCCTTAGACATCTAAAAAATAGCGGATTTAATATCACGGTAGTTCCAGCTAATACCCCTGCACAGGCAGTTTTAGAACTTGAACCTGATGGAATATTCCTTAGCAATGGACCCGGCAATCCTGAAACCGTTAAATACGGCGCTGAGAATATCAGACAGTTAATTGGGAAAAAACCAATATTTGGTATATGTATGGGTCATCAAATATTAGGTCTTGCTCTTGGCGCGCGGGTTTATAAATTAAAATTTGGTCATCATGGAGGCAATCATCCTGTCTTAGATAAAACTACTGGCAAGATTGAAATTACTTCTCAAAATCATAATTACTGCGTTGATGTATCAAGTCTTGGCGGGGCATTTACACTCACTCATAAAAATCTCTATGACGAAACTGAAGAAGGCATGAGACATGTTGAACTGCCAGTATTTTCTGTGCAGTATCATCCTGAGGCAGGGCCTGGGCCTAATGACTCTATATATCTTTTTGATAGATTTAGAGATATAATTACTAATCAATAAAATAATATCTATACTAAATTTCAATTTCTATGGAAAAACAGATTAATAATAACCTATCCAATATAGATCGCAATTCAATAAAGAATCCTAAATCAAAAAAGATTAAAAAAAAGGATAATTTATTATCCCTAAAAAACTGTTTATCTATTCATACAATTGTAAAATGGAAATATTTATTAGCTATAATTATTTTGAGTGGTATGGGTTTTTCCTATTTTTATGCGTTTTCTCTACAAAATATTTACTCTGCTGAAGTTATAATAAGCCCTTATGCTTATACTCATGGATCTGCCATTTCAGCTCTATCACCTAATAATAAAAATAATATTTCAAGAAATAGCAGTTCACAGCTGGCAAAAAGTTCATCCTCATCTAACAGCTCTTCTCCAAGTATCTCATCAGATTCAACAGAGCTTAAGTATAGCACCACTTCATCCATAGAAATAACAGGTCTATCAAGGACTTTAAAGGAAAAATTAATTATTAAATATAACCTAATGCCAAAACTTTTTAGTAATCGTTGGGATGAGATCAACCAAAGATGGAAATCTCCAGCCAATAATTCCCATATTTATGATTTTATTATAGAACACATCAATTTTTTAATAACTCAAATAAATCCAAATTATTATCTGTTAAATCCGCCGTCTCAAATCCCAACAATAGAACGTGGAATTGACATCTTAGATAAATCAATAATAATAGACAATCCATTAGATGCAAACAGGATGTTTTCCACTTTTTTAAGAATACCAACGTATTCGTTAAACATAAGAGTAGAATATCATGATCCAAAATTGGCACTTGAGATACTGAAAGATTTCCTTGAAATATTAAACGATCAAATAAATGCAGAAGACAAAAAAATAAATTTAACCTATATACAATTTATAGATGAACAACTTGATAAAAATATTGACGCTATGCTGAAAAAACATCTAAATAGTCAATTAGTAGAACTCTCAGAGCAGCTTTTTTTTACTGAAAATAAAGAAAATTACGCATTTTCAATAATTGATCCTCCAAGGCTTATAAAATCCCCTGTAGGGCCAAATCGCACTAAAATAAAACGCAATGGAGATATAATCTCCATTGCGTTAGGGTTTTTTATAATATTAATTGTTGATTTTTTATCAAGGGTAATCACAATTTACAAGAAGGGTTATCTCAATCGTCCTAAAAAAAGAAAGACTAAATTCACTAAGAAATCCTATTCCCCTAAGAAATCTTATTCCCCAACAAATTCGATCAAGGAAAAGACCTTATAGTTTTTTTGAGCAAGTTTTTGAGCCCCGCCAACATCTGGAAGCGACACTACAAATGCCATCTCAACTACAGTTCCGCCCAACTTTTCAATAAGCTGCGCTGAAGCAATAGCCGTGCCGCCTGTAGCAATAAGATCATCAATAACAATAACCCTTGAGTTTTCATTTATCGCGTCATTATGAATTTCAATAGTATCAGTGCCGTACTCAAGGTCATACTCAACATTAACTGTATCGCCTGGGAGTTTTCCCTTCTTTCTTATTGGAACAAAACCCTTTCCTAACGCATAAGCAAGAGCGCCGCCAATAATAAATCCTCTAGCCTCTATACCAACAATCAAATTAAAATCAATTTCCATAGAGATATATCTTTGAACAAACGTATCTATTGTCAGCCGCAACCCAAGAGGGTCTTTTAGTAATGTTGTGATGTCGCGAAACATTATACCTTTTTTTGGATAATCTGGAATTGTGCGTATCTTTGATTTAATGGGCATTTTTATACCTCCTATCCATTACACCTGCACTGATTATATTTTATAAGCGGCAGGGTTTTAAGGATTAATTTTTTAACATTATCAGAATTTTTATCCATAACTTTTTTAATAATATCCCAAGTCACAGGCTCTTCTTCCACCTTCCAGCAGTCATAATCAGTTGACATGGCAATGGATTGATAACAGATGCCAAGCTCTCTGGCAAGCGTGACCTCAGGTACGGTTGACATATTAATCACATCAGCCCCCCAAGAGCGGAACATATGAGATTCAGCGCGAGTTGAAAAACGAGGACCTTCAATTGTAATTACAGTTCCTTTTGTATGATGGCTTAAATTTAATTGTTTTGCGGATTCAATGAGCAAATTTGCAAGTTTTGAGCAAAATGGATCGCTCATCGGAGTATGAATTACCTTATCTGTATGATAGGTAAGATTACGATGTTTTGTAAAATCTATAAATTGATCTGGAAAGACAATATCACCTGGTTTTATTTCTTCCTTTAGTGAACCAACCGCAGTTGTGGCAATGATATGAGTGCAGCCTTCGTCTTTCAGAGCTATTAGATTAGCCATATAATTAACGCCGGTTGGATAAATTGAATGATCTTTACCATGCCGCGCTAAAATAACTATACTAACCCCTTCAATTGTCCCAATTGTAAGAGATGAAGAAGGATCACCATATGAAGTTTTTACAGGTTTCTCATAATAATCTGTAAATAACTTTGGGTCATCCATACCTGAACCACCGATAATACCTATTTTAATATCCATTTTATTTTCACCTTAACGCCTTATGAGGTTAGCAGATTATTAAAATAAAAAAACTAAAATTTTAAGTGACAAATTATAACATAATTAATGACTTAATGCAATTTAAAATCTTTCTTCTGATTAATCTTGTTTAAGTAATATTAAGTAAGTTAATATAGTCCTATGAAACTCTTAATAATATAGATTAAGGGTCATTTCTGAGTATACCAAACGGAGAAAATATAAATGGATGAAATAAAAAGTGAAGGGAACATTAGCAATGAAACCCATGAAGCCCATGAAAGCAATTATGAAGCAAGTAATATCAAGATTCTAAAGGGCCTTGAAGGAGTTAGAATGAGGCCGGCAATGTATATAGGTTCAACTGGCGCAGACGGGCTGCATCATCTTGTTTATGAAGTAGTGGATAATAGCGTAGATGAATCCCTTGCTGGTTATTGTAATGCTGTAGAGATAAAGCTGCATCATGATGGAAGCTGCACTGTAACGGATAATGGCAGAGGAATTCCTACAAATATACATCCAAGCGACCCAAAAGGACGCTCAGCTGCTGAGATAGTGCTTACAGAATTACATGCAGGCGGAAAATTTGATTCTGATACATATAAAATCTCTGGCGGTCTTCATGGAGTTGGAGTATCAGTAGTTAATGCCCTTTCTGAATGGCTTGAGCTTGAGATAAGACGTGAAGGTAAGGTATTTCAACAGAGATTTGAATTTGGCACCCCTAAAAATGTCTTAACTGCAGTTGGTGAAACAAAAAGATATGGCACAATGATTACCTTTAAACCAGATTCAACTATCTTTGAGACAACAGAGTTTAGTTTTGAGGTATTGACGCAAAGAATGAGAGAACTAGCATTTTTAAATGCTGGGCTGACAATAAATATGACCGATGAAATCAGCAGTAAAAAACAGGAATTTCATTATGAAGGCGGAATTGTTTCATTTGTAGAGCACTTAAACAAAAATAAGATCTCACTTCAAAAAAGTCCTTTATATCTCTCTGCAACAAAAGACAAGATAGCAGTTGAGATAGCCATGCAGTATAATGATGGTTATGCTGAAAATATATATTCCTTTGTAAATAATATAAATACCAAAGAAGGCGGTACGCATCTAAGCGGTTTTAAAGCTGCATTAACAAGGGTAGCAAATAATTACGCAGTATCTTGCGGACTTGCAAAAAGTTTAAAGGTATCGCTTTCAGGAGATGATGTACGTGAAGGGCTGACAGCAGTGTTAAGCGTCAAACATCCTGATCCTCAGTTTGAAGGCCAGACAAAAACCAAATTAGGAAACACAGATGTAAAGGGAGTGGTTGAATCTATAGTGATAGATAAACTTTCCGCATACTTAGAGGAAAACCCTGCTGAAGCAAAGAAAATCATGGAAAAGGCAGTCTCTGCCCTCAGAGCAAGAGAGGCAGCGCGAAAGGCAAAGGAATTAACCAGAAGAAAGGGCGTATTAGAAGACACTGGGCTTCCGGGAAAACTCGCGGATTGTTCAGAGAAGGCTCCTGAATTAAGCGAGATTTTCATAGTAGAGGGAGATTCCGCTGGAGGCTCTGCAAAACAAGGACGCGATAGAAGAAATCAGGCAATACTTCCTCTGCGAGGCAAGATATTAAATGTAGAGAAGGCAAGATTTGATAAAATGCTTTCATCTGAAGAAATAAGGATTTTAATAACAGCCCTTGGCACAGGGATTGGAAAAGAGGATTTTGATATAGCAAAGACCCGTTATCACAAGATAGTATTAATGACAGATGCAGACGTAGATGGCGCACATATAAGGACATTGCTTTTGACATTTTTTTATAGACAGATGCCTGAGATTATAGAGCGAGGATATTTATACATTGCCCAGCCTCCATTATATAAGATAAAACGCGGCAAGACTGAAAGATATATTGCAAATGATTCTGGACTTCAGGAGATGTTATTTGAACTTGCCTCAGCAGATTTAGCCATTGAATTTAATGGAATCGTGAGAAAAGGCAAGGCATTGATACCTTTTTTGAAGAGGCTTTCAAGGTATGAAAAACTTATAGAATGGCATAAAAAACGCAGAAGCGATACTGATCTTATAAGATATATATTAAAGATAGCAGATATTGAGACAAAATTCAAAGATATTAGCGTATTTAATCAAATGATTATGGATATAACAGAGAATAACGCAGATATTAAATGCGGAGAGATAAAATTTAATGAAGAATATCAAAGTTATTCAATAGAGTTTAAAAGAGATGGAAGACGTCTTAATTTAAGTATAGATTTTATAAGATCTCCTGAATATTATGAATTAAGAGAGTATAATAAGATAGAAAAAGACTTAGGCAGCCCGCCATTTAAGGTTATGAATAATGATATAGAGACCTCTTTTAATACTACAACAGAACTGCTTGAATATATCATGCAAGCCGCCAAAAAGGGTCTAAATATACAGAGATATAAAGGATTAGGCGAGATGAACCCGCAGCAATTATGGGAGACAACAATGGATCCTGAAAAGAGACATATGTTAAAGGTAACCATAGAAGACGTAGTTACTGCAAATGAGATATTCACTATTTTAATGGGAGACTTAGTAGCTCCAAGAAAGGAATTTATCACAAAACATGCACTTGAAGTAAGAAATATAGACGTTTAAAAGTGAAAAAGTTAATATACATATCTATATCAGTTATACTTGCGCTATCTTTATATATAGCCAATGAGTTTTTTATGCCTGTAGAATTTAATAATGAAGAGGTAGAGATACAAATATCAAGCGGTATGAGTTATCATGGAATATTGCTTCTGTTAGAAAATAACGGAATGAATAGAAATATCTCTTTATTAAGAATCTATGGGATATTAAGCGGGATAGACAAGAAAATCAAGGCAGGATATTATATTTTTTCACGCGGAACAAGCGCATACGATATATTAAATGAACTTTATACAGGGGAAACAAGAAGATATCTAAGTATTTTAATAATACCAGGGAGTACAATATGGGACTTGGCAGAAAAATTCAATAATCAAAGAGTAATAAATAAAGAGAATTTTATAAAAACAATAAATGACGAAGAACTTCGCAAAAATTTAAAGGTTGATTCCCCGACACTTGAAGGATATTTAGCCCCTGATACATATAAATTTCCAAAGAAATATCCGATGGAAGACATGATTAAATTAATGATTAAAAACCGAAGAAGCAATTATCCAAAGAATTTTGATCAAAGGCTTAAAGAGCTTGGAATGAGTGAAAATCAGGTGCTAACGCTTGCGTCAATTATTGAAAAAGAGGCTGTAGCGGACAGTGAGAGGCCAATAATCTCAGGAGTATACCATAATCGTTTAAAACAAGGCGTGCGTCTGCAGGCAGATCCTACTGCGATTTATGGCGTAAAGGAATACCGCATGGGAGTTACAAAGAATGATTTAAGCAATAATACAAATTATAATACATATAAAATAACAGGCCTTCCACCCGGGCCAATTGCAGCTCCATCAAATAAATCTATAATTGCAGCGCTATATCCAGAAAATGTGCCTTATTTATATTTTGTATCAAAACACGATGGGACACATCAATTTACTGCAACCTATACAGAACATGTGGAGGCTGTAAGAAAAATTAATAAAAAATGAAATATAAATAATATTTATATTGGTTTTTTAGATATTTTTCTGTATTATATAATGCGGTTTGAATTTTCTTTGGTATATGAAGGATATAGTTGTAAATTTTTCTTGACAAGTCATTATTTCTTCATATAAGATATTGCGTTATCTTTAGAGGGTAATTCAAAAAGTTTCTGTCTTTTTTGTTAGAGACTAATCGTAAGTGATAGCTATGCGTGAATACCAAAATTTGTGGAGGTACTATAGTTATGAGGATTGTTTTATTAGGCGCGCCGGGTGCTGGTAAAGGTACACAGGCAAAAAAATTAATTGATAAGTTCTCTATTCCTCAGATTTCAACAGGGGATATATTGAGAAAGGCAGTTGCAGATGGTACTCCTCTTGGTAAAGAGGCAAAGATTATCATGGACAAGGGTGAACTTGTTTCAGATCAAATCGTATTAGGTCTAGTAAAAGAGAGAATTTCACAGCCAGATTGCAAGAAGGGATATATATTAGATGGATTTCCAAGAAATACATCTCAGGCAGAATCATTAGATAAGATTTTAGCTGAAATGGGAGCGCCTCTTGAGGTTGCTTTGAGCGTAGATGTAGATTTTGATGTTTTATTAAAGCGTCTAACAGGAAGGCGTACATGTAAAGGCTGTAACCAGATGTATAATATATATTTCTCTGCTCCAAAGGGAACAAATTGCGATAAATGCGGCGGAGAGCTTTTCCAGAGAGATGACGACAAGGCAGAGACAATCAAGAAGAGACTAGAGGTTTATAAATCACAAACAGAACCTTTATTTGCATATTATGGGAAGAAAAATATAGTAAAACGCGTTGACGGAGTTGGTGACATTGACGAGATTTTCAAAAAGATTTGTTCACTGCTCAATAAATAGTTGTAGATTATTTCTTAATAGGAGGAGTATAAAAATATGGCATTAGTAAAACCACATGGTAAAGACAAGAAGCTAAAGACGCTTCTTCTTACTGGAAATGCTTTAAAAGATGCAAAGGCAAAGGCAGCAGGACTTCCTCAGATAAAGATGGCTTCACGTGAAGTCGGCGATCTTATCATGTTAGGAATCGGCGGATTTACACCGCTTGATGGTTTCATGACCAAGGCAGACTGGAAAGGATGCTGCGATGACATGAAGATGAAAGATGGAACATTCTGGCCAATTCCTGTAACCCTCTCAGCACCAAAAGACCAAGCAGACAAAATCAAAGACGGCTCTGAGGTAGCACTTGTAGACGGCGAGACTGGCGAGTTAATGGGAAGCATGACTGTAACTGAAAAATACACCATTGACAAAAAACATGAGTGCAAACAAGTATTTACAACTGACAGCATGGAACATCCTGGGGTACAGCAGGTAATGGGACAGGCAGATGTAAACTTAGCAGGACCTGTAAAGGTATTTAGCGAAGGGTCATTCCCAAATGAATTTAAGGGAATATATTTTACCCCAGCAGAAACAAGAAAGATGTTTGAAGATAAGGGATGGAGCACAGTAGCAGCATTTCAAACCAGAAACCCGATGCACCGCTCCCATGAATACCTCGCTAAGATAGCTATAGAAATATGTGATGGAGTTCTTATCCACCAGCTTTTAGGCAAGTTAAAGCCAGGCGATATTCCTGCAGATGTAAGAAGAGATGCAATCAACGTATTAATGGAGAAATATTTCGTTCCAAATACATGTATTCAGGCTGGTTATCCGCTTGATATGAGATATGCAGGCCCAAGAGAGGCTCTCTTACATGCGTTATTCAGACAAAATTTTGGATGCAGTCATTTAATCGTAGGAAGAGACCATGCTGGAGTTGGTGATTTTTACGGCCCATTTGATGCTCACAAGATATTTGACGAGATACCAAAGGATGCACTTGAGACAAAGCCATTAAAGATAGACTGGACATTCCATTGCAAAAAATGTGACGGCATGGCTTCAATGAAGACCTGTCCGCATGGCAAAGAAGACAGAATGCTTTTAAGCGGCACAAAGTTAAGAAAGATGATGTCAGACAACGAAGCAGTACCAGCAACCTTTAGCCGTCCAGAGGTAGTTGAGATACTTAAGAAGTATTATGATGGATTGACAGAAAAGGTAGAGGTAAAGCTGCACAAGTTTTCAGGACAATAAGAGAACTGCTTAATATAGAGTGTAAGTTGAATGGCTATCTAAGCCACTAATAATTAGTATAAAGGAGGTTATTTTATGCCGAGTTATGTTATTACAGAGAAATGTGATGGCTGCAAGGGTCAAGAAAGAACCGCTTGCATGTACATCTGTCCTAATGATCTGATGAAACTTGACAGAGACAGGATGAAGGCATTTAATCAGGAGGCAGAGCAGTGCTGGGAGTGCTATAATTGTGTAAAAATATGCCCACAGCAGGCTATTGAGGTTAGAGCTTATGCTGATTTTGTTCCACTAGGCGGAAATGTTATTCCACTAAGAGGTACAGATTCAATAATGTGGACAGTAAAATTTAGAAACGGCGTATTAAAAAGGTTCAAGTTCCCAATCAGGACAACCGCAGAAGGATCAGTTAATCCATATGCAGGTAAACCAGAGCCTAATTATGACAATTTGAAGAAACCTGGTTTCTTTAACACAAGTTCTGACTTGAGAAAAATATAATTAAGGAGGCAATCTATAATGGAGCTTGAAACATGTAATTTTTCATACTGCAAAAGGCCTGAAATGATTGAAATAGAGACAGATCTACTTCTCATTGGCGGCGGAATGGCATGCTGCGGAGCTGCATACGAGGCAGCACGTTGGGCAAACCCTAAGAAATTAAAGGTTATTATGGTTGACAAGGCAGCAACAGACAGAAGCGGCGCTGTTGCAATGGGTCTTTCAGCTATCAATACATATCTTGGCGAAAACGATCCTAAGGATTATGTAAGATATGTAAGAGGCGACCTTATGGGTATCATTCGTGAAGACTTGGTTTATGACCTTGGCAGACACGTAGATGACTCAGTACATCTCTTTGAAGAATGGGGACTTCCTGTATGGAAGAAGATGGATGATGGTGAGGCAGTAGACGGCGCACATCCTGCAAAGAAATTAACAGAGGGCGGAAAGCCTGTAAGATCTGGACGTTGGCAGATCATGATCAACGGCGAGTCCTATAAAGTAATAGTCGCAGAGGCAGCAAAGAAGGCTCTTGAGACAAACAGACAGGCAACTGGATTAACAGAGAATCATTATGAGAGAGTATTTATCGTTAAGTTAATACTTGATGCTAAGGTTCCTAACAGAGTTGCTGGTGCAGTTGGATTTAGCGTAAGAGAGAACAAGGCTTATGTATTTAAGGCAAAGGCAATGTTACTTGCAGCAGGCGGCGCGGTTAATGTATTCAGACCACGTTCATCAGCAGAAGGACAGGGCAGAGCATGGTATCCAATATGGAATTCAGGTTCCACATATGCTATGGCTTTCCAGATCGGAGCAGAACAGGTTCTGATGGAAAACAGATTCGTACCAGCAAGATTTAAGGATGGTTACGGTCCAGTTGGCGCATGGTTCTTACTCTTTAAGGCAAAGGCAACTAACGCTCTTGGCGAAGACTATTGCGTAACACACTTAGAAAAAACAAAGGCATTATATGATCCATACGCATCAAAACTTGGTACTGCTATCAGAAACCATATGATGATGGAAGACATGAAGCTTGGTAAAGGTCCAATCTTTATGAGAACAAATGACGCTATGGCAGAACTTGGAAAGACCATGACACCAAAGCAGATGAAACACCTTGAGGCAGAGGCATGGGAAGACTTCCTCGATATGTGTATCGGTCAGGCTGGAGTATGGGCAGGTAACAACATAGAGCCAGATAAGACACCTTCAGAGATTATGCCTACAGAGCCATATCTTCTTGGTTCACACGCTGGTTGTGCTGGATTATGGGTTAGTGGTCCAACAGATCTTGGCGCACCAAAGGAATGGAGCTGGGGTTATCGCAGCATGACAACCGTTAAGGGCTTATTCTCAGCTGGAGACGGAGTTGGCGCATCAGGTCACAAGTTCTCTTCAGGATCACATGCTGAAGGAAGAATCGCAGCAAAGGGAATGGTTGCCCTTTGTCTTGACGAACCAGATTTCAAACCAACTTTATCACAGACAATAGATCAGCTTGTTGGAGAGATTTATCTCCCATTTGAAGTATATGAGAAATATAAGAACTACTCTACAGATCCTTATGTAAACCCAAATTACATCAGGCCAAAGATGCTTCAGGCAAGACTCCAGAAGCTCATGGACGAATATGTAGGCGGAATTTCTACATGGTACATGACCTCTAAGACAATGCTTGATTCAGGATTAAAGCAGTTAGAAATGCTCAAAGAAGATGCTAACCACATGGCAGCAGCAGACCTTCATGAGCTTATGAGATGTTGGGAGAACCTCCATAGAATATGGACAGGTGAGTCCCATGCAAGACACATCCTCTTCAGAGAAGACACCAGATACCCTGGATACTACTACAGAGGAGATTTTAACAAGGTCGACGATAAGAATTGGAAATGCTTTACAATTTCCAAGTACAATATGCAGACCAAGAAGTTCGAAATGTCTAAGAGAGACTATGTACAGCTTGTAGCTGACTAAAACTACTTTTTGATTAAATAAAATTGAGTGTAGGGGTAATCGTAATAACACACGGTTACCTTTACACTCTTTTTTTTGTAACCCCTGAAAAAATGACAAAAAAATGAGGTCTCTGCCCTTTTCATATACGGGCTCCGGCAAAGGGATTTTAAAACGGGTCTAAGACCAAGCTGCTGGCATAGAAGTAATTTAGCAAAACCGTATATCGTAGGGGTAACCCTTATGGTTACCCAAGTTACATGCAGGCTAAACATAAAACAGGGCAGCCACAAGGGCTGCCCCTACATTTCAATGAATATATACTTTTATGAGCGCAACTTAGTATAAGACCCTCCCTTTGAACCCATTACTAAATTCCTTTTAGATTCCCATTTTTTTAAAGGGATAGATGAACAGTAAACGGGATATTTAAGTAAGACCGTTAGAGAATGGACATAAATTCATAAATAATGCTTAAATATAAATAATAATAGGTTGATGTCCAATATTATAGGAGAAATAACAATGCCATCCATACTAAATTATTTCAAAAAATTATTTAACTCCCAACGAGATTTATCTACTAAAGAAAAATCAACAATTAACGACTTCAGTAAAGTGGAGATGAGTGATCGTCAAAAGACATTAATTCAATTACATAAATCTAAAGAAGCTGAAATAAAAGGAGAGATTTGTCCTTATTGCCATAGACCTATGTGAGGATAATTATGTTGCATTTATGAAAATTGATTAATTAAATTTAAAGGGTTTTTTATTATTACGATTGCACGCCGATGGGCAATATTGGGAGGATTCAAATGAATATATTTAAAGTAATGGCATCGGGGAGAAAAAGTTTTACAGAGGAAAGCGCTTCTGCGATTTTAGCTTGGTTAATGAATCCTAAGATGGAACATGGGTTAGGTTATACTTTTATTTCCAAATTTATAGATAGGATAAACAAAGATATAAACAATAGTGATTTATCGAAAATTTCTAAGAACTCAGTACAGAAATTACGCGAAAATCCAGACGCTGAAGATTCACTAACATTTTCTACTTATCTTGAATACAATGTTGAAACAGCTTTTATAGATATTGTATTTGAAATCAATGATTGGATTTTTGCAGTAGAAAATAAAATCTATCAAAAGTCTTATGAAGAAGGTCAATTAATTAGGGAATATGCTGGATTAAAAAAAGCATTTCCTGATAATAACATAGGAATAATATATTTAATTCCTATTGAATTAGATTTAGTTATCCCTAAATTTCAAGATGAATTGGATAAACTAACAGTAAATAAATCTGATTTTAAAACTATGGTAACATGGCAAAAAAGTAGTTTCCCCTCTATATCAGAAATTATTGAGCAAATTTTGGATGAAGAAAGTAAAGGACATATTGATCCGCTTAATGAGTATACTAGGCATACATTAAAGGCTTTTAATTCATTCATAATAAATCAGTTTTCAGGATATAACTATACAAAGTCTCCAAAATCTTCTGGTATGAACCCATTAGCAGAAAAAGACAGGCTTACTATAAGTAAAATTAATGAAAAAACGTCAGGATACGTTGGAGTAAACGGAGGAGTTGCAGGGTTAATAAGAATTAGTAATATCTTAAATGACTATTTGTTTCAATATTCTTCTCAAGACATGAGCAATAAAAATAATTGGATAGACATTGAAAATTTCAAAAAAATTGTAAATTGGTTATTAAATGAGACAATCAGCGAAATTGATTGGGATAACTTAGTAAATACTTTAGATTCAGAAAGTTTATTCAAAATTGCAATGGATTTTAAAGGAAAAGTATTTATTGGAATTAGAGGTGGACTGAATTCCTTAAACGCAATGTCCCCAATTGAAATCAAAGAAAAGAAATGGGGTATCAGTACAACTAAATCAACAAATCAATGGATAGATGGGGAAACTTTTTATAAATT
>JADFXP010000003.1:180571-182058 GCA_015233465.1 Candidatus Magnetominusculus dajiuhuensis | reverse complement strand
CAGTCACTGCATTCTGAAATATTTTCAACATGACGGCTTCTGACCTTATGAAACGGCTCGGAATCAAGGGCTTCATCAATTGAGGTATTAAATATATTACCACCTGAGAATTCTCTAAACCCTGTAAACTCTCCGCAGGGAAGTATATCGCCGCTTGCTGTAATAGTCACAAAAGTCCGTCCTCCTCCGCATGGAGATATATCGCACATCATTCGGCGCGCCATTGGTGAGATGATTGCAAGTATGATATTTGTAAAATTACCAACTATAATCTGCTGTCCTGTTTTTTGTGTAAGATCCATTGCCTTTTCAACAGCAGAAACCAAGGCATGATAAAATTCTTTCTCATCAGCCTTAATCTTTAACGCTGGATTCCGCGTAGTCCTCACTGGATTTAATAACACACACGAAACATGTTTTGAATGCAAAAATTCAACGAGTTGTGATAATCCGCTTACATTATGATTTGTAACTGTGCAAATAACGTTTAACCCTGCATATCCATCAAACCAATCGAGTGCTTTTACAGCGCTGCTAAAATTCCCGCCCTTTGCTGCTGCGCGTGAGATATTATTAATCTCCTCAACACTTGAGTCAATGGAAATCCCTACTCCAATCCTGTATTTTTTCATAAATTCAACATCTGATTTTTCAAGCAGGATTGCATTTGTTTGAATCCCAAAAAGTAAAGATTCATGATATTTCTCTATTGCCTTAAAGAGTATATCCTTTACAAGCAATGGCTCGGCTGCATGAAATACTATTACAGGCTTTTTCTTCTTTGCCTTAAAATATACATTAATTTTATCTAAAATCGTATCAAGCTGCTCATATGTCATCTGCTCCCCGCCCTTCCTTATCTGAGGCGGTATATAACAATATGGACAATCTGCATTACACCTATCCGTTGGATCTATATATATACAATTTAAGTCTATCCCAAATCGAAAATCATACATCTGCTTATCTAATAACTCACGATTGTCATTGTACATATCCATCAATTCTTCAGGTAATATTATTTCACCATCAGTTGACCTCGGCAGCGCGCCCCAAAATACATTCTCCGGGTCCAACGCTAACTGCCAAGATTCATTTATGTTTTTTATCAATAATCCTCTGCTCATTTGAACACTCCTTTTTTAAATCCATGAGGGTTTCACCCTCAAACTCCCAGAAGGGAACTCGTCCCCTTCACCCCTTAATTAAAAACTATAACGGCATTTCTTCTTTCGGAACATCCCCGTAAAATACAAAATGCGTTAGACCATTTGCTGTCTTTGCACACTTCATACGATAGGATATTACCTTTGGTGCAGAATCCTTAACCATTAAACTCACCTCCTTTTATTGAATTAATAAAAAAAAGGACACCAAGACTTTCCTTTAATAGAAAATCCATAGTGTCCTTTACCATTAGACATCAATCAATACACAATGCTATGCAGGTCTTCTGGCTTACAGGTTTTATTATAAGAATGTTAGCC
>JADFXP010000003.1:0-180472 GCA_015233465.1 Candidatus Magnetominusculus dajiuhuensis | reverse complement strand
AAAAAAAAAGGACACCAAGACTTTCCTTTAATAGAAAATCCATAGTGTCCTTTACCATTAGACATCAATCAATACACAATGCTATGCAGGTCTTCTGGCTTACAGGTTTTATTATAAGAATGTTAGCCTTCCCATCAACTTATGACAGTGACCGACTTAAACTAAATCACACATCCTTATATCCCTGATTACAGCGGCGGGTCCGCCACGGATTCTAACCGTGTTCCGAGATACATTACATTAATTAATATAACATATTCAATTAAATATGGGTAGAATTAATATTCATATCCTCAATAATTTTTCGTTTTAATTTCTGATTCCTGTAAAGACTAATAACAATATAAATAATAATAACTACTCCTAATGGATGATTGGCAAGAGATTTTATCAGGTCATATGTTCTGCCTTTAAACAGTGTATATATTATAGAAATTATATTAATTGATACTAACATCCAGTAGAATATGACATATCCCAGAGTGAGCGGATATAAAAATAAATTTTCACAGATCGGACATGATATTTTCTGAAATCCCATAAAATTCTTCTCAGGCTTGTATGATAGTACCACAACAGTCTTACATTCAGGGCAGCTATACCGATTCTTTGTCTTCATTTGTTTTTTCCTCCAGTTGTTAAAATATTCGTTACCTCTCCAATAATTGTTATTCGTTATCATTTTACAATAAAAAACTTTGTTATTGATATTGAAATCTTATTATATCCTTAATTAAATAATGCTTCAATAAAATCCTGAGGAATAAAATCATCAAAATCCTCTATCCCCTCACCAACTCCAATCAGCCTTACAGGAATATTCAACTCATTTTTTATGGCAAATACAATCCCGCCCTTTGCAGAGCCGTCCATCTTTGTAAGGGCTAACCCTGTTACTCCTATCATCTGATGAAATTCCCTTGCCTGATTTAAGGCATTTTGACCATTTGTCGCATCAAGTACCAACAATACCTCATGCGGGGCATCTGGAATGGATTTGCCTATTACGCGTTTTATCTTTTTCAGTTCCTGCATCAAATGATTTTTGGTATGAAGTCTGCCAGCTGTATCCACTATCAATAGATCAATGCTGCGTGCCTTAGCTGCCTCAACAGCATCAAACGCAACTGCCGCAGGGTCTGAACCTGCTTGATGCTTGATAAATTGCGAGCCAGCGCGTCTTGACCAAATCTCAAGCTGCTCAATTGCTGCTGCCCTAAAGGTATCACAAGCTGCAAGCATCGTTATATGACCGTCCAATACGGCTTTATTTGCCAATTTACCAATCGTAGTTGTCTTGCCGACTCCGTTTACTCCAATGCACAAGACCACAAACGGCCTTTCTGCGTATAATGAAAACGGCTGGGGAAGCCCAAGGATATCAGTTAATTCTGATTTAAGAAAGGTTCTGATATGTTCATAATTTCTTATCTTCCCATTTTGTATCTCTTCTTTTAATGCCTCAATAATCTGCTGTGTTGTCATCATCCCAATGTCTGCTGATATTAATAATTCCTCAAATTCTTCAATAGTTGACTCTGTAATCTCCTTGCCAGAAAAAAGATTAGCCATCTTTCCTATAAAACCGAGTCTGGTCTTGGTTAATCCAGTCTTTAACTTGCCTGCAAATAAACTCATTTTAACTCCAATGCCTGAATTATTTTTTCTTTATTTATTCCACCCTTAATTTCTACCTCTCCAATCTTGTTCGGCAAAACAAACTTTATATCCCCTGAAACCGCCTTTTTATCATGTGTCATTACAGTTAAAATAGTGTCCCTGTTAATATCGTCGGGGATTTCAGATGGCAATCCATATGATTTTATCAACGAAATAATCAGATGAAATTCTTCATCAGAGATAGAAGATAACTTAGATTCAACACACATCCCAATAGCAATTGCTTCACCGTGCAAGTACCTCTTATAATGTGTTGCAGTCTCAATTGCATGTCCAATCGTATGACCAAAATTTAGAATTGCCCTAAGCCCTGCCTCTCTTTCATCCTGAGACACTACCTCTGCCTTTATCTCGCATGAGCGTTTGATTATATGTGTTAAATCAATTGGATTAAGGTTTAGAATTTCATCTTTATTTATTTTTAGATAATTAAAGAAACCGCTGTCATAAATGATGCCGTATTTAATAACTTCTGCCATCCCTGCCAGAAACTCGCGCTTAGGGAGGGATTTAAGAACCGCTATATCAATTAAAACAAGTTTTGGCTGATAAAATGCGCCGATCATGTTTTTACCAAGGGGGTGATTGACACCAGTTTTTCCGCCTACTGAGCTGTCAACTTGAGCAAGTAAGGTTGTTGGAATCTGGATAAAACTTATTCCGCGCATGTATGTAGCAGCGCAAAACCCTGCCATATCTCCAATCACTCCGCCTCCGAGCGCAATAATTGCAGATTTCCTGTCAAGTCTATTTTTGAGAAGCTGCTCTTGAATATAGGCATAAGAATGAAGGTTTTTATATTCCTCACCGTCATCTATTAGGATTTTAATAACATCAAATCCAGCGTTTGATAGTGATTTAATTACTCTCTCACCATATAGCGCAAAGACGGTAGGATTACTTATAAGGGCGATCTTAGAAGAAAATGAAAATTGTTTTATTTCATTTCCGATACTATCTAATATCCCATTATCAATAATAATTTTATAACTTCTTTCTTTGAGATTAACTGTAACTTCATTCATAAAAAAACCTAAAATTATGGGTTAAAGGGTCTCAGACCCCCAGGACGAGTCCCTTTGAGGGATAAAAAAGGCTGAGCCCTCGTGTAATGTCTCTATAATTTCCCAAGCGATTTCTAAAGGGATTTTATTATCTGTATTTATAGTCATATCTGCATTTTGATAAAATGATTTCCTCTCAGAGAGTAATCTTTCAATTTTTTCTAAGAGGTTATCGCTGTTAAGGAGAGGTCTCCCACAATCAGTCTCAACGCGTTTATAGATGGTTTCTGGTGTTGCGGTAAGGCAGATGATAATGCCATTTTTTCTAAAGTAATCCATATTTTCTTTACGCAGGACAACGCCTCCGCCGGTTGATATAATGACATTATTTAATTTGGAGAGCCTAAGACACTGCGCAGTTTCCATGTCGCGGAATTTTTTCTCACCAAGTTTATCAAAAATCTCGGTAATTGGCATACCGGCTTGAGCGACTATTTCACTATCTACATCAATCAACTGCATATTTAGGCGTATTGAAAGTTCAACGCCAACAGTAGTTTTTCCAGTACCCATAAAACCAGTAAGAATAATGTTTTTTTTAAGGTGGTGCATAACATGAGATGGTGGCGGTGCAGGGATTTGAACCCCGGACACTACGGATATGAGCCGTATGCTCTAACCAACTGAGCTACACCGCCGCAATTGTTATTTTATTATATTTGTTTAATATAAATCAATAAAGAAGTCCTAAACGCCGCATCCTAATATTTATTAATAATCCTATTGTCATGAAATTTGCGATCAAGGTCGTGCCTCCATAACTTATAAACGGCAGCGGCACTCCTACAACAGGCATTATTCCCAAAACCATTCCTGTGTTAATAGTAAAGTAAATAAATAGCATAAAAGTCAAGCCAATTGCAATCATTTTACCAAAATCATCTTTTGCCTTTAACGAAGTATCAATACCACGCATAAATAATAAAAAATATAACATAAATACCACTGTTACACCTAGGAATCCCCATTCTTCAGCAAACACTGAAAATATAAAATCCGTATGTTTTTCAGGCAGGAATCTTAAGGGTCCTTGAGTCCCTTTTAAATATCCCTTTCCAGTAACCATACCTGAACCTATTGTAATTCGAGACTGTTCTATCTGATAACCTATTCCCTGAGGGTCTGCCTCTGAATCAATGAATGCAATTATTCTGTTTCTTTGATATTCCTTTAGATGTCCAAATACAATGGAACCAAATATAGGTACTACGATTATACAAGTAATTACCATTTGTATGAGAAATTTCTTTTCTATACCCCTTGCAAGGACTATCATTACAAAGAGAATTATTAATATTAATCCAGACCCTAAATCAGGCTGCTTCATAATTAGGATAAAAGGCGGAATGGCAAATGCAAATACTGCAAATGCAAAATTCCTCATTGTCATTAAACCCTTAAAACTAGATAAATACTTCGCAAGGGCAACAATAAAAATCAGCCTAAAAAATTCTGTAGGCTGAAAGGAGATAAAACCAAGATTCAGCCATCTTCTTGCCCCCATCTTTCCCTGTCCAGCCACCAAAACAAATAATAAAATAGCAAGCCCTATGATATAACTTGGATAAGCAATCGTCCTTAAAAATGAATAGTCTATAAACACAACAAATATTAGCGCAATCAATCCACATCCTACCCAAACTGCCTGTTTGATGTAAAAATTTGGATGCACAGACTCTATAGCAGGCCTTGTTGCACTATAAATAGTCAATATCCCAATTCCGCAAAGTAATAACAGTAATAATAAAATAAACCAGTCAAATTGTTCATAAAGTCTTTTTTTATTAGTCTGAATCATCTTCATCTTCCTTATTATCTTGCTGATCTTTCAAATCAGAGGCATTTTTAGGAGCTGCCTCTTGTTTTTCATCTGCCTTTGGTTTAAGATATGCCTTAATTACATCAAGTGCAATAGGGGCTGCTGCGCTTCCTCCATGTCCACCGTGTTCAATAAATACAGAAAGCGCTATTTCAGGGGTTTCAGCAGGGGCAAATGCTATAAACCATGCGTGATCTTTTGTCTCTCTTGCCTGCTTATTGGTATCTGTCCTGCCCTTTACAACCTGAGCTGTACCTGTCTTACCTGCAATTGCAATATCTGGCGTATAGATTGAATGCGCTGTTCCCCGCGGAGAATGCACTACCTCAAGCATTGCCTCTTTTACCTTTCTAAATGTCTCAGCATGAATTGATAAATCACGTTTTGGTTTGATATTCTCAGGCCCCTTTAATAATGTCAAGGGATATGACTTACCATTACTTGCAATCATTGCAGCCATATTTGCTGCTTGAATAGGGGTTATTGTTAAGTATCCCTGCCCGATTGCTGTAATTAATGTTTCTCCAAGATACCAAGAATCATGCAAGGCTTTGCGTTTCCATTGTTTTCCTGGAACAATTCCTGCTGATTCTCCAGAAAGCTGCAGCCCTGTTTTTTCTCCAAGTCCAAATAGTTTAGCATATTTTTCTATTCTGTCAATACCAAGCCGATTTCCAACCTCATAATAAAAAAGGTCACAAGACTCTTCAAGTCCGCGTGGAAAGGCGACTGTGCCATGTCCGCCCTTTCTCCAGCATCCATACGAATGATTCCCAAGGTGTCTTTCGCCGTTACAAAATACGCTAAAACTACTATTAATAACACCCTCTTCAATGCCAGCGATTGAATCAATAGTCTTAAATATTGAACCCGGTGGGAATGCGCTTTGAAGAGCCCTGTTTAATAGAGGAAAACTCTTATCACTATTTAATTTACTCCATATCTTTGGATTAATTCCAAGCGTAAAGTCTGCTGGCCTAAATGATGGCAGGCTGACCAAAGACAATATTTCACCATTATTTGGATTTATCGCAACCAGCGCCCCAGATCGTCCTTTAAAATCATTCTCTGCTGCTATCTGTGCGTTTATATCAATACTCAAGATTAAATCCCTGCCCTTTATAGGAAGCTCAAATTTCAATACCCTTAAAACCTTTCCAAAGGCATCTACTTCAACAATCCTCTTACCTGCAGTACCCATTAATGTAGAATTATATAATCTTTCAACTCCCCATTTTCCTATCAGCGTATCCTTAGTAATATTATTATCATTTAACGGGTCGTCTAACTGACTTTGTATTGGTTTGCCAAGATAACCAATGACATGAGCCATAAGATTATCGTGGATATAATCCCTAGTGATATTTGTCTCAATAATTAAACCGGGGAAATCTGAACGCTTTGCCTCTATCTTTGCAATATCCTCAAAAAAAAGACCATCTTTTAAAATAATAGGATTAAGAAAATTTAATCCGTTTTTTATTTTAGCAGCCAGCACTGTCTGATCAATAGAAAGCAGTTCTGAAAGGCCTTTTATATCAATATTCGTTGAAACAGGCAGCAAGGAAACAGAAAAATAAGACTTATTTTTGACAAGCGCAATCTTATTTCTATCATATATAATTCCACGAGGGGCAGGCACAGATAAAACCTTTACGCGATTCATATTGGATGCCAAATTTAGTTCACTTCCATGAAGTATCTGTAAATAATATAATCTTATAGTATACAGACTAAATATTAATCCAATAAAATATATAGAAAACTTAATAAATCGTTCAAAATAATGCTTATTCATATGATTATTCTATTAACGCCTTGCTGGGTAATCCCATAAAACAAAAGCAACCCCATTATTCATCTCTTATAGAGAAGATATAGGTCACAACGCCATTTATTCCTCCCTGAATAAATAATATGTAAAACGCTTCATGTAATTCAACTGGCATTGTATCAAATATCGCAAGACAACTATAACTAATCAATCCGCTTATCACTGTAATACTAAACGCTAATATAAAATTAAAAAGTTGAGTCCAATTAATTATTTTTATCTTGGCAAATGCAATTATTATTACTACTACACCATAGGATAAGATATTTGGCCCTATAAATCTAAATGAAAGACTATCAATAATCAACCCTATAAGGCCTGCCCCAAAAAGGGCGCTTTTAGGATTTGTAAAACACGCCAAATAATATATAATCAACACTGTAAGGTTTGTCCTGTAACCATAAAGACCTGCCTGAGAATCAATTATTATTACAACAAAGGCTGCTAATAATAACAATATCTGCCTGTTTTTTTTAAATATTGATCTTTTCATCTATAATTATTAAATAATCTAAATTCCCTTAAAATTATTAAATATATATAGTATATCATAAACAACAAATCATAAAATATGTCAAATGATTTTTCTTGACATATTCAACTAATTATACCAATAATATTAAGAATTACTTTAATAAGTTTAACTTAAGATATTGCAGGTCAGGGGGACTGAGAGATGTGAGACCCTTTGAGGGCGCAGCTCTCAAGATAATTACTAAAGGAGTATTGCCTTTACTTAATATGAAGATCAAATATATATTTATTATTTTTTCAATTATTTTTAATACATCTATATGTTTCGCAGCCTCACCACAAGCTCTTCAGCCTGCAGTTACTCCTCAACAAGCTGCACAGGCAACTGCAACTGCCGCTATTTTACAGCAGCAAGCAGTTTCAAATCAGCAATCTGCTACTCAAAACCAACAGCCTGCGGCTCCAATTCAGCAGCCTAATACTTCAAACCAGCAGCCTGTCTTAAATCAACAACAGTCAACAGAGCCAGACCAGCAGCCTGAAGGTTCAAATATACAACAATCTTTAAAAGTGAAGGAATCTCGCGCAACAGAGGATCATCAAGACTCTGGAAAAGAAATGGCCTCAACCCCTTTAAAGAAAGAAATTCCATCTACTTATAGGATACAAAAAGGTGATACTCTTTGGGGTATTGCTGAAAAAATATTTCATTCTAAATTTCTCTGGCCTAAGATTTGGCAGGAAAATCCTGGAATCAAAAATCCTGATGATATACATACTGGTCAAATAATAAAGATTCCACAACCACCACAATTGATCAAGACTCAAGAAAGTTACGAGATGCCAATCCCAAAAGAGGTTATTAAAGAAGCAATTGAAAAGTCTAAGACAGAACAAAAAAAAGACGACAGAAGCATTAAACTTGAAAAACCAAAAGTAGCTGTTAAAAAAGAAATTACCCCAAAGATTCTCTCTACTGATAATGAAGCCAGTCTGATTCTTAAGGCGGGATATATTGGAAAGGAACTAAAAGCCTACGGTTATATTGCGTCTAATACTGAAGGAAGAAAATTTTTTGGAACAAACGATTATGTATATATTAAAACAGATTCCGATGATTATCAGTCATATTATATAATGCGGAAAGAACAATTAGTTACACATCCTCTTACTAAAGATGAATTGGGATATTTGATTAGTTTTGAAGGTGTCTTAAAGATAACCAGCAAGGAATATGGATTTAAAAAGGCTATAATACTTGCCAGTTTTGATGAAATAAAGGAAAATGATATTCTTATTCCTTTTTTTACAGTTGAATCTTCTGCTGATGTATCTGAAAAACCCTTTATTAACGGAATGATTGTATTAACTAAACGCTCTAATTATACAGGACAATTTGAGATTGTATACACTGACAAAGGTTCTTCAGACGGTGTTCGTTCAGGAGATATATTTACTATTTATACCTCTGAACAATCAAGACAGCCTGTTGGAAAAATAAAGATCATCTCTGCTCAAAAAACTACCTCTACTGCTTTTATTATTCAAAGTTCAATAGAAATAAAAGTTGGATCAGTTTTTTAATAAGGAATAAACCCGCATCCTTCACAGGTTTATTCCTATAAATCAATGTCCGCCGTGAATCAATGCAGGTAAGCATCTTACGCATACCATTTTTTTCTCATCATTTTGGATTACTTCAATATAAACTCTATCCTTTTCTGTGCTATTACAAACAAAACACTTTACGTCCATTTTGATTCTCCTATGAATTTAGTATTGAATTAATCTCTTCTACAACCTTCTGCGGATCAATATTGTGCATCATTGAACCAAATGATATTGACTCCATATTAATCCCCGGACATGTAAAACACCCATTGCCAAAATATTTCTCAATCACCTTCTTTGAATCAGGGTTTTCCTTTATTACTGTTCCTATTATAGAATCCTTAGTTATTGCTGTCATATATTGCCTCCTTTAATGTTATTGTTAATTAATAATACTACTAATTTATCTTGCTTACTATGACTTATGTCATAAACTATATAATAATTTTTTAACGCCTTGCTGGGTTTACCCATAGCAAATAAGCAGCTCTCAATATTCTGTATATTTCTTTGACTTGCCCTTAACCAATTCTACTGGATATTTCTTCGCATTTATTGTCATCTTCTTCTTTGCTGCCTCAATTGTATCTATCCCAAACTTATCCGCAAGTGCAATTAAATATATCTGCACATCCCCTATCTCCTCAATCAATGCCTGTAATTTATCCCCGCTTAAATCCCTGCTCTCCTGCTCCGTCAACCACTGAAATATCTCCACTATCTCTGAAACCTCTACACTTAAAGCCATTGCAAGATTCTTCGGGGTATGAAATTTCTCCCAATCCCTCTGTTTTGCAAATTCTCTTATAGAAGCAATTAAAGGCATTATTTTGAGGACTCTGCCCTCAAGCTCCCGCAAAGGGACTTGTCCCTTTGAACCCATTATTAATTAACTCAGAGTACAACTTATACATAGCAGGACCATTTACCTCCCATGAATAACATTCTTTTATAAAATCATGACCTGCCTTTGCGGCTGTTCGTCCCCGACTAATAGTCTCTTTTAATGTCTTAATATACTGCGTCATATCCTTTACCTCATAACAATGACCATAATCAATATCACATAACATATGCGGCACCCCCCCTACATCACTTGATACAACTGGGCTTCCAAAATATAACGCCTCTAACAATACCGTTGGAAAACCCTCGTACGTTGAGGCTAACACCGTTACATCCGCTAACGAATAAGCTGAACAAATATCTGGAAATGGAGCCCGCTCTATTATCTTTATATAATTATTCATCCCTAACTCATTTACTAATTGACGCGCAGTATTTAATTCACCGCCATCCTGCCCTATCATCAATAAATCATGAGTCTCTATAAATCCCTTATGCGCCTTTATTATAAAATCTACATTCTTTACCCAATCAAACCTTCCTACATGCAGGATAAACGGCCTGTTTAAACCATATTTCTTTCTAATATCTTTAATTGGAACCTGAGATAATTCCTTACAAAAAACGCTGTTTGGTATCTTTACTGCCCTTTCCTTTTGCAGTCCCCTCTTTAGAGCATCATCAAGGTCAGACTTGCTTGAATATATAGTCCTATCTGCAAGCCTAAACATCATTGGAGTTAAGGTCTGATCACATGCCTCTTTCCCTGCCCGCTTTAACAAAGACCCTCCAGGATAAAAACAATGCGGACTAAATACAGTTGCAATGCCCGACAATTTCGCAGCAACTAGCGCTGTAAATGAAAACATATTTCTTGGCATATGAACATGACATATATCAAATCCCTCTCTAACTACTTTAAAAAGTTCATGGGTATGATTTATTCGTCTTATCTTTATGCCATTAAACTCATCGCTCCCAGAACTTGCCTTATAAGGAAGACATACAACCGTTACATCGCATCCTTGCTCAATCAACTTAAATGCCATGTTCATTATATGAAATTCTACTCCTCCCAGATAAGGGTAGAAATAACGATTTGCAACAAGTACCTTCATTGTCAATTATTTTCCGCTGTCATGAGCCAATCTATGGTCTTTTTTAAACCGTCTTCAAAGGCTATCATTGGAACAAAACCAATCTTTTTGATCTTTGAGATATCGCCATACCAACGAGGCGTTTCTCCCTGTATAAATTCACCGCTTGGGACAATCTTTATTTCAGGACAGCCCATTATAGATGCTATCATCTTAGCCAGATCCATTATCTTTACTGGATTACCGCTTGCAAGGTTATAATCCTCGCCTGGGCTTCCGTTTTCTGCTATCTTGATTAAACCAGTTACAACGTCATCTATATATAAATAATCCCTTATCTGATTACCGTCGCCAAAGATTGAAAGTTCCTTGGAATTTTTCTGAATCTTTTTTACCATATCATATATTGCAAAACGATTCATCCCTACTCCATAAACGCTAAACATCCTTGCAATCCTTGTATCAAGACCATAACTATTAAAATATGCCCTGCAATATGCCTCACCCGCAGCCTTTGACGCGCCATACGGCGAACTTGGTAATACATAAGACCTTTCAGTTACTGGCAGGGGATTTTCAGGATCAAATATTGATGCAGTTGAAGGGAATATTACTCTGCAATTATGAATCCTTGCTGATTCTAATACATGCAAAAATCCCAATAGATTAATATTATAATCTTGCACAGGATTTCTCACAGAACGTCCAACATCTGCACTTGCAGCCATGTGGAATATTACTGAACCAATATTAAGAAACCGATCAATTGAATTAGGCTTTGTGATATCACATACCTGAATATTATGCGGGTCATCTCCAATTGGACATGATAGATCAATAGCAGTTACGTCTAATCCTTTTTGTATCAGCCTTTTTGTAAGGGCATTACCTATAAACCCATTTGCGCCTGTTATTAATACCTTTTTCATATTTATTATATTTAAACCTTTATTTTAACTGTATTAGGGATTGGACGTGATTTAAAAAATCTTTTATGATAAAATCCTATAATACCTAACTTCCATAATATATAACCTATTTGACCCTGCATAAGGGAAAAATCCATAAATCTCAGATGAGCAATTCCTCTGTCAATAAAAAATAATGCCCTTACTATAAACAATAATATCGGAAATTTAGCCTGCGGCACAGAACACGGCTTAACGTATTTCAATAGAAAATTAAATAAAGCCCTTGGCGGTTTTATAATAGGCATCAGATAAATTAGTATATTAGAGATTATTGGAAATACCGCTTGATAACCTTGATCTATGGTCTTACATTTAATCCCTAACCTTGTAAATTCTTCCGATAATTCAGTATTTGGCATTATTGCCAGTGAATATACTTGAAAGGTATATGGTCTTGGCATTTCATACATCAATTTAAGCGTATCTATTAAGTCCTTAGTTTCTTCAATTGGATTATCTACTATAATATCATAAGCTGGAGGAATCATGTATTTTGTGTAATCGCCTAATATTATAACTGCTTTCTTTATTGAACCCGGCGGATTAGGTCTTTTATAAAATTTGAGAATCCTGTCACTTCCGCTCTGAATCCCCATCCTTACTCGATTCATTCCTGCCCATAGCAGTACCTCTATCTTGTCTCTATTTACATGAATGGGAAACAACCCTCCTACATAAAAAGGAATATTAATTTGTTCCTTCCATTGTTTAGCAAATTCCTCTATTACATTTAAGGGAATCGTCATAAAACTATCATCAGCAAAGCATACATTTGATATATGAGGATGAATTCTAATGGCATTTTTTATCTCTTTAATGATGTAATCAACAGACGGATACCTTATCTTGCTATAATTAATATCATTATTCAAAAACTTTGAATTACTGCAATAAATACATTTATTTGGACATCCAATTGACCACACAGTCCTATATGAAAGATTATTTATTGATAAGTAATCAGAGATCTGAAGTGGTATAAAACCTGATTTTTGTGTAAATATCTGCTCTCCTTCTCCGTATAACGGAAAGGGGAATTGTTCCATTTCTGCTGGGCTTTGCAGAGGGGAAAAGATATTTTTCTTAATCTGACCATTTATATTAAACCAGAAATTCCTTACATTTGAAAAATCTTCATTATTTTTATATAGTGTTAAAAACTCTCTAAAGGCATTCTCACCCTCTCCAGTACATATTGCATCAGCAGAGATAATTGCGTCTTCAGGATATACGATTGGATGAATACCACCCCATACAATATAGATTTTTGGATTAATAATACGAATCGCTTTAATTATCTTCTTTGTGTACTCTGAAAAAAGCGTCATAGATGAAATACAGACCATCTCTGATCTTGCCAAAGATTGAGCAATTTTATTTATCATCTCAACTGATTCATACTTATTACTTTCTTTACTTACCTGTTTAAACAAGATACTGGTCAAAGATAATCTATTATGAGGCACAATATAACAGACCTCAATATTATCATGAATAGACTTCGCAAGTGATGCCATCTTTCTAAAGCCTATTGCATTTAAGTCGCTTCCAAGACAAACAAAGATTATTTTCATTATTTTCTATTTCTTAATAGGCTCAACATGTTTGCCTAAACCAGTTGTGCCTGTGACCTTCATACTAAAGGCAATGCCTGAACCATGTTTATCAAAATTGCCAGCCTTATGTATTGCCTCCATAACAATGCCTGCAATTTCATCTATCACTATAAATAATACTATCTCGCGCGCGGAATCTAATGTAAGCCCTAAAAAGGTATGCGCCTCCTTAACCCCTGCACCTCGCGCAAAAAATGCTGTTGCCCCTGATGCCCCAGCTTTTTTTGCCGCCTCTATTACCTTATCTGCCTGACCTCTATTTACTATTGCTACAATTAATGATAATTCTGCGCTTAGATTATTAAATAGTTCTTTTTCCACCTATTTTCCCTTTAAAAATATCTTGCAAATACGCTAAATGATAGTACCGAGATAGTAGAAAACATTGCAACAAAACCTATTAACCCAAAGCCGTCAATATAAGGATCACATCCAGAGATAGAACTTGAGATTCCAATACCCAAAGCGGTTACTAAAGTCGCTGTTACAGGACCAGCTATAATACCTCCGCAATCATAGGCTAGCCCTATTATATTTTGAGGCGCAATCTTTGTTAATATTATTATAACTATATATCCTATTAATAAAGACCAAGATAATGATATATTTAATATTATCCTTATTATACCAAATGAAATGCCTAAAGCCACTCCAATTGCCACAGCATTTCTTAATCCCCATTGAGATATTATACCTTGTGATATCTCCTCTGCCTTTAATGATACCACTATCAATGAAGGTTCTGCTAATGTTGACGCATATCCAAGGCATATGGCAAATATAATTGTCCAAATTATACTCCCTTTTTGCGCAAAGAGTATCCCTAAGTTCTCACCCATCGGGAAAAGCCCTATTTCAAGCCCCTGTATTAATATAATTAGCCCTATTGCAGTAAATATTAATCCAATTATTACATTTTTAAGGTTTGGTATCTGAGCCCTTAAAACCAAAAATTGGAAAAATAATATCACTGCTATTAACGGCAGCAGGTTTTTTACGGATTCAAAAAGAAATTTTATTATTGAATTAAACATTATCTCACATCTTTAATGCCCTTGTTAAAATAGTTGTCTCAGTTGGATAATTTGGAGCGTCCCACGGAAATATCTCTCCTCCGATATAACGTCTCCATTTATTTAAATCCTCTTTTACCATCAAACTTACCAGCTCGCTAAATCCCATCTTAGGCTCCCATCCTATCAATCTCTTAGCCTTTGACGGATCCCCTATCAACACATTTACATCCATAGGCCTCATGTGTTTTTTATCAATCTCTATATAATCTTCCCAATTTTCTATATCAACACACTTAAATGCCTCTATTATCAATTCCCTTACTGAATATGCCTTGCCTGTGGCTATTATTATATCCTGCGGCGCATCAAGCTGCATCATCCGCCACATAGCATCCACATACTCCTCTGCATATCCCCAATCCCTCCTTGAATCTATATTCCCCAGATGTATCTTTTTCTCCATTCCAGTTACAATCTTCGCAACTGCATTGGAAATCTTCCTCGTTATAAACTCAATCCCACGCAATGGTGATTCATGATTAAATAATATCCCATTACACGCAAATAACCCATATGCCTCACGATATATCTTTACTATATGATACCCATACAACTTTGCGCAAGCATACGGAGAACAAGGTATCATCGGCGTGTCTTCATTTATAGGCAATTGATCTTGCGTTACATTTCCAAACATCTCTGACGTTGATGCCTGATATAACTTTATCTTCGGATTAAGCAGCCTTATCGCCTCAAGCATACGTGTTACCCCAAGACTATTTACATCAGTAGACATCAGCGGCTGCTCAAAAGATGCCCCTACAAAACTCTGCGCTGCTAAATTGTATATCTCATCAGGCTGCGATAACGTGATCGCCTCAAGCAATGAAGCATGATCCGTTAAATCAGACGGTATCAACCTTATCTGATCAAATATCCCAAGCGCCTGAGGCCTCCAAAAATTAGGCGTAGAACTCCTCCTGTACGTTCCATATACCTTGTACCCCTTATTCAATAACAGCCTCGATAAATATGCGCCATCTTGACCAGTTACACCTGTTATTAATGCGCTCTTTTCCATTTTAGTGTCCTTTTCTTTAAGGCCTTTTTGTAAACTTTTTTGTAAAAAGTTTAATCAATAAGCCCTTAAAAATCCCGCAAAGGATTTAATCGGGTTTGGGGCTATTGCCCCAATCTTGACCCATTTATAAAAGATATTTGAATAATCTGAAACTTCTTAATAACCTCTGTGCTCTAAAAATCTTTGGTTCAGCAATCAAACGATATATGCCCTCTAAACCTGCGCGTTGAATAAATACTGGCGCCCTCTTTATCTTTCCAGATACAAAATCAAATGTGCCCCCTACCCCCATCGCCCATTTAACACCAAATGTCAAAAGAGTGTCCTTGTGCTGATCTATCCATCTCTCCTGCTTCGGCGCTCCAAATCCTACTAATAAAAATGACGGCTTAAAATCACTAATTCGATCTAAAATATCTTTATCATGTCCCTCTGGAAAAGGATATGGTAAATTTTTCGGGCTAAAACCTTCTACCTCAATATTAAATCTCTTACGAATGATTTCAACCGCAATTCTATTACTATCCTCATATCCTCCAAGTAAATATACCCTTAAATTATTAAGGGCTGCATATTGACAAATATCGTATACAAAATCAGAACCAGATACCTTTTCAAATGCTGTGCCTGTATTTAATACCTTTGCAAACACATAAGGTATTTGGCCGTCAAAGGTCGTATAGTTCTCACAAAGCAGCCGTCCATAATCACTGTCTTCATTTGCCCTGACAATATGATCAGCGCTTGCTGTTATAATTATCTTTAGTTCAAGGGTTTCCTTTAGAAGAATCTCTTTAGTCAGCCCCTTAAAATCAATATTTGCAAATTTTATTTGATTCATAATCTAATTAAAGTCTTTCAAGCAGATTTAACACAGATTGAGTCTCCATCTCTATCCTTGCCTCCTTAGCATAAGAACCTATATGAGGAGTAAGTATTACATTATCCAATTCAGTAAATCTGCCAATATATGGCTCTTTTTCATATACATCAAGGGCTGCTCCACCTATCTTGCCATTTTTAAGGGCTTCAAATAACGGCTGTTCAGAGGCAACGCCTCCGCGTGAGACATTTATAAATATACTTCCAGATTTTAACATATCTATCTCTTCTTTACCAATCAATACCTTTCCTTTTGAAGCAGATAAATGCAGAACTATAATATCAGCCCAACCTAATAGTGCATTTAATTCCATCTTTTTGGCGGTTGTTTTTTTATCCTCAATATCATAATATCCAATCTCAACGCCAAAGACATTTAGTAGTTCAGCAGTCTTTTGACCAATTCGTCCAAAACCAATAATACCTACCTTCTTTTTATTTAAGAGATTACCCATCAGTTTTTCCCACTTACCTGCTCGGATGTCTCTATCCATTTGATTAATCTTTCTTAATAGATTGAGAATCAAACCTACGGTTAATTCTGAAACAGCTAAAGTAGGGCCAAACGGTGTGTTTACTACGGTAATTCCAAGTCCATTTGCTGTAACAATATCAACATTATCCATACCTACGCCGCAGCGTGAAATAACCTTTAAACCTGTAAGCTGATTTAAAATCTCCCTTTCATATTTTTCAGTACCTGCCACAATGCCAATACAGCCCTTACAGATTTCTATAATTTCATTACCCTTTATTTCTCTTTTATAGGGATTTGTAATTATTTCAAATCCCTTTTCTTTTAAAAGATCAATCGGCTTAGAGTCAAATTTTGCAAATGATGTTGTTGTTATAGCTATCTTATTTACTGACATTTTATATCTCCTTTGATTTATTGTTCCCAATCTAAATAACAATCAGATACGCTTGTATCTCTTTTAAGTATAACACCCCAAAATCCTTCGTAATCAATTTTTCTCCAAAATGCTGCAAGGATTGAACTTAAAATTGGTATTCCTTTTGGATATTGAAGATAAATCTCAGAATATTGAACTATCCAGCCTGAATGTCTAAAAAGCAGCGTCCAATCTTCTGGAGAAAGTTCAAAAACATGAACATCTTCAGCAAAGCGATTTTTATATAAATCCCCATTCCTGATATAATGAAGTCCTACCCTGCTCCTTCGCAGATAAGGTATTGTAAGTAATAAAACATCACATTTCCCACGTTTTGCTAAACTATACAAAAAAATTGCTGGATTATGAAGGTGTTCAAGCATTTCAAATGATGTATAAAGATCAATTGTCCTGTCTTTTAGATCAATGTCTTCTGCTCGGCATAATATAGCCTCTTGACCTTGCGCCTTGATTTTTTCAATTGCCCTTGCATCTAAATTTACGCTGATAGTATTTATTTCATACTCATTTCCTGCTAGTCCTTTGAGATAACGCATATGAGTGCCTGATGAATCTCCTATATCTACTACGGTTAATCGTTTTTTATTTAAGGTTTTAATAACTGAAAGCATCATAAGACACTGAAACGCATGTAATGCCCTCATCTTCAAATCCCAGTAATCATCAATAATCATTGGTAAAAAATATTGCTTTGAAACATCTGAAACGATCTCTCGCAGTCTCTTAATCATTTTATCTTGATTATTAAGAAATACTGTTAGTCTTATAGAAATTTCACATATCAATCGTAAAATAGCCCCAATATCTATATTAAATAATCTATCAAAATGTATTTTAAACATTTTATATTTACTTTTCATTTTCTACATCGTTCAATCTAGCGATTGCCCTTATCCATTGTCTATTATCGCCGCTTACTCGCAGTTTAAATACCTCATCATAATCTATGATATTTTTTTCTTTAACAATTCTTTTACGAATAAGCGCCATAAACACATCTGGGATAAGTTTATTTCTTATAAAATGCTTAACTTTCCTTAATATTTTCTCAAGTGGTTTCTGTTTTAATTGATGAATTTGTATCCCAAAACACCCAATATCCATTAGTATTAAATTTGATATTTTAAACAATTCATTAATGCTGGTTATATTAAAAAATATTATATGGGACTCAAATATCTCTTTATATAAGTAATCGCTATTTGGTACTTCTATATAAATATATCCATCTTTTTTAAGAAATCTTTTTAGAAGGTTAATCATATCAATTGGATTATTTAAATGTTCTATTATATGGGACAGTATAATTAAATCATATTGTCTTTTAGGTAGTTCGCTTAGCTGCGAAAATGCTTCAATACTTTTTTTCTTTAAATAATCAAGCTGTGAAATATCCAATTCTATTGCTGTATAATTAATATCATTAGAATATATATCTGAAACAACATCATATATATACCCATAAGAAGCTCCAACATCTAAGATATCTTTACCTTTTAGAGAGCCTATAATTCCTGTAATATAATCAATCCTTGCCTTTGATTGATGATAAGAAAACTGTTGTGAAGATTGATTAAAACTTTGAATGTTTTGCTGCTGATAAAATTGATTATATTTATTAAGGTCATCTTCTTCTATCATTGGCGATATATACACGCATGAACAATCCCTGCATTTAATAAGATTTTTGTTAGTAAATATCTCATTCTTACCCTTATACAAGCAGAGAAAATCATAATTTTGGCTATTACATATTGGACATAAATTTTTCATTGATTTCTCATTATAATAACATATAAGTTTTAAAGATCACCTTGAATACTTTTTATAGATCAAGCAATTCAATAAACTTCTTTGGATAATCACTGGCATTGTCTAAATAAAAAAAATCTCCTAAGATTCGATTTGCCTCAAATTTATCTCTTTCTAAATTGCAGTCTTCTACTAAGCAGTCTTTTACAACCGTATATAACTCTTCCGATGAATTAACCGTCTTTATAAGCGGGCTGTCAATCCCCCTCAAAGACGACAGATTTATCCACTGGGGATTATTTATAAGTACGACCCTGCACCCAAATGCAAGTGATTCAACTGCTACTCCTGTCTCTCCTGCTATCAAAATCTTTGCATCTCTTAGTGCATCAGCTATTCCCCCTCCAATAATCTTAAAAGTCAGGTCTTCTTTAGAAATCCCAGCTAATTTTAATACTGCCTCAAGGTCTGTAAAGGGATGTGGTTTTAAACGTATCTCTATCTCAGGTTTATCCTTAAATGCCAGATATGCAGTTTCTACTATTGCAGCATTTTCTAATATACCTATTGATAGTGCAATTAGTATAACATTGTCCTTTGAATTTATTGGGATATGTAAATATTCCTTAAGATAATTATACCTTGTTGCCTCAGCTACTTTTACTACTGAATCAGGCCATCCGCAGTTACTTAGAAGTCTAGCAGGATGAGCGCCGTCACAGATTATCATATAAGGCTTGGGCATGGAGTATTTTCCGTTATAGGTTATCTCGTTTGGATGATTGAAATATTTCAACTGCATTGGGGAGATTGTACCTTGAAGGTATCCATACATCTTTGTCTTAGCATCTCTATTGCTTGCTGAAATCATGATCTTTTCCCACATATTTTGTTCAAATATATAGAGTCCCTTTTGAGTGCCAACTTTTAAAAATAATCTGCAGAATAAATCATAAAATAAAATCCCTTGATAGCAATTGCCGCCAATAAATGAACTATAAAAATCATCCCTTAATATTCCATAAAAATTATATCCGTTTATATTATGAGCCTTTTTTATTTCATCTTGGATTAATAAAAATTTCAGACCATTGATAATAGTGCGTATAAATGCCTTTATCTGAAGAATAATGGTGCTAAATTCCTCTAAGAAGTATATGATATTTCCGCCTTTTATGAGTTTTAGTCCAATTTCCAAAGAATTCTTAAATGTCATATTATGATGGATTATCTGCATAGCACACCAGATTATATCTATACCTTTTTCCTCAATAGCCTCATGTATATTACCAAAGAATTTATTTTTATAAATCCCCTGATTTGCTGATTTTAGGTCAAGGCTTGGGAATGGGGTGACTATTAGAAACGAATTTTCTTTAGCTTTTTTTCTATTTAAATCTTTTACGGTTTTTTTGATCTGTTGAGATCGGATAAATATATTCCTCATACAATAGATCATCAAGATTATATGTTTAATAAATAAGAAACGTTGACTCTTTAAAAATCTTGTTTTCAATGGATTAGTATCTTTGGTTTTTGAGATTTCAAATGATATGTGGTTATCTTCACAGTATTTTATTAATGATATTTTTATCTTATGGTTTAACGTGCCATATAGGATTTTATTAATATCGAATGTCCTAATAAAATTGATGATTGTGTCAAACTGCACAAGGGAATTAAATGTGTCAGTGTCAAATGTACCCTTTTCGCAAACCTTACTGAACCACCATAAACTTGTATTATCATTAAGTTTAAACCATTCTAATAGATTTTTAGATTTTATCTTAAGCGGTAATTCACCTATGAATTTTATATATTGACTACTAACTAAATCAGAGGTTTCATTTATTAAAATGGTTGTATTTATAATTTCTGTTTTAAAGTCTTTTAAACGGCTGATTATATTTAGAGTAATATCATTATTACTTGTAAGCGGAAACAAATAGATTGTGTCATTTGCGGAAAATTCAGAGATATTTATCTGATTAGGACAAAGATTTGAAGCAAATATTAATAAGATATTCATCTATGAATATTTATAATAACTATCCTTACATATTTTACATTGTAGAAAAGCGTTGAATAATCCCTCTTTAATCTTCTCTCGGATTAAAGAAATCATTGCTCCATTCCAAATATCAAAGATAGAATTTGAATATATATTTCCAAGTACAAATTTATCATTATGAATCGAAAATGAACAGCAGGGATATACTTCATTAGTAATTCATAGGTTTATAATAATTTTATAGCTTTATCATTCATTTTTATATATTCATCAATCAATTCTTTAACAACTACTGGATTCTTAAACGGATTTCCAGTAAATACATTCCATTCATATTGTTTAAAAAATTCTATAAAATCTTTTTCATCTTTAAGATTATCAAATTTACATGCCTGAGCATCTCTTAAAGCATTTGCAAGTATATGATACGCCTTAAAAAAATACACTATTGAAGGATATTTTAAGAGCAGCTTCATTTTATCTTTCAAAATATCCTGAATTTCTTTACTATTTTGTCTAACAAGTGTACATGGATGATTTAGTTCAGGGTTTTCATAAAATATCTCTATTACACTGCCAAACTCAAATCCTTCTATATCATTGTTATCATTTATTATTGGAAAATATGGATATAACCTGCAAACTAATGGTCTGGATGAATGAGGGCTGCATTTCCCCTGACATTCGCAGCTTAGTGAAATAAGTTCAATTTTATCTCCAGAAGGCATTGTAAATATACGTTTTTTTGGTCTTGATGTTATATCTTTGACTCCCCCAATAGATTGATAATATTCATATTCATCAGGGAAAAAAAATAATTGCATACTTTTTTTGGGTAAAAGTTTGTAATAAGCTTCAAAAGAATTTCTACAGCAGTTACTGTTACATGTTTTCCAACAATCATTTGAAAATATAAAATCAGTATTATAAATCTCTTCCCAGTCTATATGTTCTTTCATTTCAAGCTCCTTGTCTCAGTAAACTTTTAATAAAACTACCAAAGTTCATAAGATCATTTGGCTCCATCTTTGCCATGTCTATTTCAAAACCGAATGTTTTATCAACAAAAGAGATTAATTCTATAAAGATTATTGAATCAACATATCCTTCCCCTATAAAATTAACATCATCAGTTAATTCAAAATTTATGACTTCATAATTGTTATTTTTTTGCTGAATAAAATTTTTAATAGAATTTTTAAAATCTTCTTCAAGAATCATTATATATTTACCTCCATCTTAAATATCATTTGTAAGCATTTGTATTAATTTTTTCTTATCTGTTTTACCATTTACATTAAGAGGCAACGCATCTAAGAAGATAATCTTTTTAGGAATCATATAATTTGGTAATAACTTTCGGCATAGATTAATTATATATGCACTTTCCATATTAACTCCAGAAATGAATACGTATATACCGTCTACTTGTCTTTCAGTAACAGGCCAACCTACAGCAGATACAGTTTCAGTTTTTACTATATCTTTAATTACTGCCTCAATTTCTTGAAGTTCAATCCTATACCCTAAAATTTTAATTTGGTCATCTATTCTTCCTAAAAAATTAAATCCATAAGACTCATTGTATACAACAAGATCACCAGTTCTATAATATTTAATTATTTCGTCGTTTTTAATTACTTTTATAAATTTTTCTTCAGTTAATTCAATATTATTCCAATAACCTTCTGTAACTTGCAGGCCAGATAAACATAATTCCCCCTTATTTCCAGGCGGCACGATTTGAAGATTTTCATCAATTACTATAAGATCCATATTTTTAAATGGTTTGCCAATAGGAAGAATATCGTTAAGCGATTCTTTTGTTGAAATATCTTTTACCCATTCATAATACGAACAATCAACTGTGGCTTCTGTTGGTCCATACAGATTAATTATCCTTGTATTTGGCGAGGCATCTTTCCAATCTTTGGCAAGTGAATCTGAAAATGACTCCCCAGCAAAGAAACTCCATTTCAATGTCGGAAACATATCTTTTTTTAACATTTTTTGACGTTTCATAAGTACTGCAACAGATGGAACAGAAAACCAGATGGACAATAATTTATCCTTCAAAAATGCCCATGGCATAAGTAAATACTGATCAGAGGGAACACAAAGACTCCCGCCATTTAACCAACAAAAAAACATATCAAATACTGAATTATCAAATGTAAGATCATGCATCTGTGAAAATCTATCCTCACAAGTAGGACTAGAAAAATTATTTAAATTTTCAATATAATTTACTATATTTTTATGACGTATAGCTATCCCTTTTGGTTCACCAGTTGTTCCAGAAGTAAATAATAAATAAGCGTAAGTATCACTTGTTATATCCATAAAGTCTTGGTTATTATTTCCATTTTCAAGTGTAATTATTGTATGAGGCTTTAATATATCTTTATAACTTCTTAATATCTGTTCATCTGAAACTATTATAGTAAACTTTTTTTCGATACCTGAAAGCAGCGACGAGAGATATTTTATTGAAGTAGTATCTACAATTATTTTACTTATACCTGAATTAATTAGAGCTTTTTTAGTCCTTTCAATTGGGAGTGTCTTGTTTAAGGGCATATAACCAAGACCTGAAAAAAGTATTCCTAAAATTCCTTCATATGCAGTATGAGTTCTATAGGCAAAGAGACCGATAAATATATCTTCTTCATTTTTTATTTTATTTATTAATGCAGTATATTTCAAAGCCCTTTCAAGTAATTGTGTATATGTAAGCGTTAAATCATTAACTTCAAGGGCTGTTCGATCAGAATTTTTCTTAAAACTTTCTATCAGCCAAGATATTAATGTTTTAGTTTTTTTCTCAGTCATTGAATCCGTATTCCAACACGACTATTTGGTAAAGACTTTTGCAAGAATGTATATTCAATCATTTGTATTATTGATCTTTTTTTATTTATTATTGAAAGTTTTGTTTGTTCATCAATTTTATTTCCATAAACATTTAAAAGATAGTCTCCAAAATTATTTATAACGATCTTCGCATTTATGGAATCATTTTTTGAAATTATCGGCCATGAAAAATCAAAGATTTTTGACAAACTATTATTGATAAATTCAATAAATATCTCATGATAATTAACGTTAACAGATAATTGAATATTCATTATCTCTTGTTTCATTTGAAGTGTCATTAATGTTAAATTTCTAAAATTATCAAGCAGTAGTATTTCGTCTTTTGTAAAATCTATGCTTTCAATAATACTATATGGCGCATTTTTTTCATAAATAATTCCTAATTCTTTTGCCCTTGTTAAATAAACCGTTCCGGGAAGTAAAAGTAATTTAGAAATTTGGCAATCAGCACATTGTAACATGTAAATATTATTAAATGTATTATAAAAAGAGGCAATATCGTCACCTGGCAGCCCATAAATAATTTGAGGAGCTATGTTTAAGCCCTGTTTAAGCGCGAAACTAATAAGACTACGCAATTTTGCCTCATTTCTAGTCCTACCCATCAGTTTTAATGCCTTTTCATTAAAGGTCTGAATACCAATTTGAAGATAATTCATTCCTGCGTCTTTACAAAGAACGATTAACTCTTCATCTAAATTTTCAGGAAACATCTCAGTGCTTATTGTTGTTTTACTTTTATACTTTTCACGCATTATTTTGATTGCTTCAAGTATACCCTTAGATCTTTTTTTAATTGAATTAAAAGTTGGATCCATTAAAAAAATCTGTCTAGGTTGATGTTGAATGATAAGCTCTAATTCTTTCAAAACTCGATCTGTTTCAAATAAACGAATTTTAGTGCTTCCTTTTGTATAATTGCAATAAGCACAACCATAAGGACATCCTCTCTGCGTTTCAATTGCTATCAGTTCATTTCTTAGACTATTTAAATCCACTGTCCCATTTAAATAGGGGGAAGGGATATCGTTTATATTTAACATATTTTCCCTTGGTGGATTTGAGATTGGGATATGATTATCTTTTTTATAAATTAAACCATTAATATCGCTTAACTGCTTAGCATCTTTATCTAAAAAAGATTCTATAAGTTCAAAAAAAGTAATCTCTCCCTCACTTAATACTATAAAATCAATTGAAGAATTCTCTGCCATTAAATTAATAGATTGTTCTTTACTACTTTGCATAAATTCAGCCCCGCCTAAAACAACTTTGATTGCAGGATTAATTTTTTTACATTTTGAAAGAACTTCAAGAACTTTTTTAATATTCCAAACATAGCAAGAAACAGCTAAAACATCTGGGCAGGAACTGATAATCTCATTTTCAACAAATTCTGAAGATACACTTTCATAAAATTTTAGATGTATGAAGTCTAATTTATCATAATATTTTGATTTAGTAAGATAGGATTTAAGATAAGCAATAGCTAAAGAATATTTCCACTTTGGAATATTAGGGTTATGGTCATCAGAATAAATGTCTAAAAAAACAATTCTCATCTTTTCAGCTCCAAACTATGTATATATATTGGATACGCTTACCCTATATGGAAGTTAGGTTACTCATAGATATTTCATTTGCTCATTGAACTATTGATATCTTTGTTAACAAATGGATTAACAAAGACAATCTTTGCAGGATTTCCCAATACAGTTGCTCCATCAGGAACATCATTAATTACAAGACTGTTAGCTCCGACAATTGAATTCCTTCCAATTATAACCCCATTAGTTAGAATAGCTCCAGTCCATATAACAGCGCCTTCCTTAACCTCAATTGCATAGCCAGTTTTTTTTAATGGTGATTGTTTACTTCCTCCTCCTGTTAATACTACTCCCACGCCTAAATTTACATTTTTACCTATTTTTGACCATGCACAAATTGCAATATCTATTGGTCCAGTACTCCAAAATCCTTTATCAATTATCGCAAACGGACTTATATAATATTGAACTGTTTTTACTAGATGTAAATGAAGATATAATTCAATTAACTGAAAAAACTTCCTTTTAAATGTAATAAATAGTTTATTATTTATATTTTCTCCAAAATCTATCTGTTTCCAAGCAAAATACTGCATTAATCTATACTTTGTTCTTACTTTAATTATATCGCCAGCAGGATAAATTAACCATCTTAATAAAAGTTTTATAACTAAAAGAATTTTATATTTTTGAAATATTATACGTGTCTCTATATGTTCATAAGTAAAACAAGAAAATAATGTCTTACATTTTATTGCTTCATTTAATAAAGATACAATTTGTTCTTTCTTTCGTTTAGATCTTTTTGAAAGTTCATTAATATGCATCTCATACATATGAATATCTCCGATATAAAAAATAATTTATATATTAGCACATCAAATTTAAATAATCAATTTAAATATCTTTCATTCCTTATGTTTAGATATACCTCTGCCCCTCTGATACCGTTCATATCATCAACATCAATACTACGCTCTTTGGGCATCACATAAAATTCTGTTTCATCATTTACGATAAATGACTTATGCCTTAGCAAAAATTCTGGCTGCGCTATATATATTGCACCATTAATAAAATAAAAATTGTTTTCATAATCCTGTCTTCTTGAATATTTTTTCTTTGGTTTATCAAGATATTCAAAACTATCCTTCGTAAGTTTGATACATTCATATGGGTGTTCAATCATTTTATTTACACTAACAAGACTTTTCTCCGTATCTTTTAAAAACTGAACAATAGCTTGATCAATGTCTTCAACTGTCCTTAAAGGAGATGTTGGCTGCAGCAAAATAAATACATCTGGAAGAGGAATATGTCCTTGTTTCAGCCATCTAAAACAATCATCAATAGCATCCATCATTGATGTTGTATCTAAGGCAAGTTCAACAGGTCTTTTATATGGAACTTCAAAACCTTGACCTATACAATAATCTATAATTTCATCATTATCGCTTGAGATAAAAATATCATTAATAAATCGGCTTTCTTTAACCGCATCAAGGGTATACAATATCAATGGCTTACCGCAAAGAGGGTAGAGATTTTTCTTTAGAATCCCCTTTGACCCGCCTCTTGCAGGAATAAATGCCATTATCTTCATTAAAGCTCTTTATGAATCTTCCGAATTTTATCAGCAATCTCAAATATTCTTGAATCCTCCATCTTTACCATAACTGGAAGTGCGATAGCGCGCTCAAGCAAATCTGCAGATTTGCTCCACTCTATTTGATATGAATCACTATAAAAATTATATTCTTCAAACATATGCTTCCAATGTTTTGCAAAATGCCACCTTATTGCATCTGGAAGATTCTTTGTCCCAAGCCCAAGTTCCGCCATCTTTGTAACAAATTTAGCTGCCTGCTCTCTTGTATCAAGAAAAAACACTATTGTGTCGCCCAAATCGCCGCTTTCATCTGTAATTGTCCTAAATTTTATGGGCAGATCACTTATTGCGCCCTTTAATTTCTTCTTATTTTCACGCTGACGGGCAAGTATCATATCAAGTTTTCCAAGCTGAACGATCCCAATTGCACCCTGTAGTTCTGTCATACGATAATTAAATCCTGTAATTAATGCTGCCTCAGCGCCCCTTCCTACTGTTGAACTATATTCATGACCATGATCATGATAAGAACGGGCTCTAATATATAAATCTTGATCAGATGTAATTACCATGCCGCCTTCACCAGTAATTATCGTCTTTCCAGCATCCAGACTAAATGCCCCCATATCGCCTATAGTCCCAAGAGTTCGTCCTTTATATGTTCCGCCAAGTCCCTGTGCAGTATCTTCAAGCACCTTTAGATTATTCCTTTTTGCAATATACATTATCTCATCCATCTGTGCTGATACTCCCATCATATGTACAGGAATAACTGCCCTTGTCTTGCTTGATATAGCATCTTCAAAACACTCTGGAGATATATTTAGAGTCTCATTTATATCAACAATAACAGGTCTTGCCCCGCATTCAAGTATAGCCTCAACCGTTGCAACAAAGGTAAATGCCGTTGTAATAACCTCATCTCCGCGTTTAATACCCAGAGCCTTAAGTGCAGTCTTTAGAGCAGTAGAGCCTGAACTAACTGCCTGAGCATATTTTATATCCATCCTTTTTGCAAATGCTGCCTCAAACTCTCGTACCCTGTAGACCCCTTTACGCATTGCATCAAAACTATGCGCAAAGATAATTCCTCCATTAATTTCAAATATCTCATTTATTGCCTTTCTCTCTTCTTCTCCAAATACCTCAAACCCCGGCATAATATTTTCTCCAATTTTTTATATTTCTATTGAACTTAAATATTCCTCAAGTATTTCCCACGAAAATTTATCCCTATTATCTTTTCTATATATTATATATTCATCAATATATTTTTCGTAATATTTTTCATTAACTTCAAAATTGTTTCCAAAGTGATATGTTCGCACATCATCTAAGATAACAGGAGTTTTATCAAGACATCTTGCCATTTCTTTTATATAAACCTGCCAAATCGTACCGTTTAATTTAGAATGATCCATAAATATTATTGGCTTTCTATTTAATACCGCATAATTTATAGCTGTGCTGCAGTGCATTAACACGCCATAAGAATTCCTTACATAATCGGAGGTTTGAAAATATACAATCTTTCTGCCTCCAAAAAGCTCTGGCTTATCTTCATATTCAGCCTTTGGATGTGCGCATATAATAACTTTCATGTCAGCGATTTTCTCAATATAATCGAAAAACTTACATAAAATACCATAGTATTGTTCTGGAGTAAATGGGTTTTTCGCTTTAGAACGATTAAAATCAGGATGAAAAACAAAATTCTCATCTAAAAAAACTAAGTAATTTTCTTTTTCAAAAGTTTGCCTTGAATTCTTAATTGATAAAAGATAATTATCATAATCAAGTGCTTGACACCAAATATACTTAGTATTTCTCCCAAAAAGTGGATTATTTTCATGGTTGCTTTTTTTACCAGCTATAATAGCTATATCTGTGGATTTAATCCCTATCAAATTTAATACAGAGTTTGTCAAATATTTTGGATTATCTTTTGATCTCTTATAAAGAAGATACATTATTGGAGTTGGTATTATATTTTTTAAGAATGATTTAGTATATGATTTTAAAGTTTTTATCTGTGGTAATAAACCAAGTAAAAGTGAAGAATAATGGACGTTATATTTTGAGATTATTTCATATATCGGATGAGTTTCCTTAGAGTAAAAGGTTATATTTACAATATGTATATTATTTTTCATGTTTTCTATATATGTTATCAATTGAGAAATTGAGGAAATATTGTATTTTGAGTTTAAATCTATATCTTCCTTAATCTTTGTTAACTCAAAAAATTTAGGATAACACAAAGGTGTACAATTAAATAGCTTTACGTCATAACCCTTATCAATAAAATATTGAATACCAAATCTTTCAAAATCTCTTTTTGTGAAAAAATTGGCATAAATAAAAACAATTGATGTTATTTTACCCATTTTGATATATTTATAATTCAGATAAAATATTTAAATATTTAGAGTCTGTCCTTTCCAAATCCTTTTCAGGGAACAATTTATAGACGGATGTATTAAAATAGGCATCATTGGCAGCGATTCCAATAGATTCAATTCTATCAAGGGTTATCGTGTCTTCATCAAATATATAACTCCAATAATTATTGTCATGGAAATCAAGATTTTCATGAATATACCTTTTATCTTTTGTTTTAAAACAAAACCAAGGCTGAGTACCCCATATTTCTTTGTCAGAATAAATATCTAAGCGATTATTTGTCCATTTAAAGTGTAAACTTGCAGCAGATATAGGTTTCATCTTTAATGAAAATCTAATTGCATCTACGGCATTTGTATGCATTATTTTGACCTCTGGATAAAGCTTTTGTATCTCTCTAATATTATCCATAAACCACTTAATGTATGGACGCATCTCTCGTTCGTCATGATTAGTTACTGATAAAATGGTCGGATTATAAACATTAGCCCTAATAAAGGCTTTTTCAATCTCTTCTTTTGTAATCTCTCTAAGTCTTGAATTCAGATTTAAACACCTTGCAATATATCTTTTCATCTGACCTTTTTTTTGATAATCATAAAAATCAGGATGATATACCTCCCATTGATCCGTAGCCCTCCTCCAATCCCCATAACGTCCCCCGCTTATATCTTGCTGGTTTTTATCTTTTACACTCTCAATGCAGCCCTGATTTCCATAATCTAAAGGAATCCATAATTCAAGAAAGAGATTTATATCAGGCCTTTCAACATGACAGCCGGGTCTATAAGCAACTGGAAAATCCATTTGATCAATTATCCTGCGGTTGATAATCTGTATATGATTATTTGAATAACTAAAATTATTAGATGTCTTGTGCGCCTCATTAAAGAACGATAAAGGATGATAATGCCAATATAACCTGTCTTTTACTTGATTAAATTCCTTGAGTTTATCTCTATAATGATCATAAATCACATGATAACCTAAAGCCCTTCTCCTTGGATTAATATCATAGCCAATGTGATCAAGTATAAACCAGTTAAAGATATATCCACTGCCAAAATCATCTTTAAGTGAATTTCTCCATTCCTCAGACATCATCTCATCAAGCATATTATCTACGTGAGCCCAAGTCTTATTATAATTAAGCCTGTCATCAGAGATGAATTCCATTACAATATCCCTTAAATTCTCTGGAATATCAAGTCCTTTTTTTAATCTATTAAGCTGCTCAAAAGAAGGGGCATATCTTAGTCCAAATGCCGCATCTATTCGCTGAAATGTTGCTTCAAGAGACTCATATAATGGACCTTCAGTATCAACACAGTGTACTATGTATATTATTTTTTCGTTCATCTGTATCTTTATCCATCAAGGGGCCAACTATTATACTGCCCCCTTGAAATCATTAAAACATCCTTTTCAACAATTAAATAATCCATTGCCTTAGATTTAAATCCTTCATTATGCCTTCTTTCATTCATCTTTTCCTCATGGAATCCAATTAATTCTTTATCCAATTGAATATTCCCTATAGAAAGAAATCGTATAGCGCCGCTCATATCCCTTGCAGTCAGCGCCTTTCCTTGATTATAAATGCTTGGTGAAAATGGAATATCAATAAATCCCTTTTCAAATCCTTTGATAATACCCTTTATTATATCTCCATCACCACATAATAAAATACTATCAAAAATTAATTGAACCTCTTTTTTTATTATACTACATTCATCTATAACGGCATTTTTATTTATTTCTATATCAGAAGCATCATTTACTGCTGACGTAACAAGATTTAATCCATGAATATTATCTAACATACTCGGAATCTTGTATGATTCTACTGGTGTTTTTATAATAACCCTTGTAGCGCCAGATAACGCAGCCGTTATTGCAGAATTATATATTAAATTTTCAGCCCGTTCTATGATTTGTGGAAAAGCCGCCATATATTGATAAAATACTGTATTTATCTGAATATCATTATACCCCATGTTTACTACAATATCAACTGCCTTTTCACGCATCACTTGAATTGCTGCAATGTCTTGGACACGATTACCTTGTTCTGCATATCCAAGACTAAATGATTTTACGCCTTGTGTAATTGCTAATATCATCTCAAGTAAACATACGGTTATTGCAAGACATGGCGGTATCAATGTAGCAGTCATTGCTCCAAAAAATTCTCTATCAAGAATAATCCCATAACGACTATAATATAACCCCGTTAGATAATCAACATACATCCATTTTCTTATTGATTCATTTAACGAATAATCCTTATAGTAAGGTATATTATATGTGATAGCGCCGCCCTCAAATGCACTGACTCCACCAGCGTAAGATATTTCTGCTAATAAACGAGGATCTCTTGTACTGTGACGCGTTTGAACAGGGACGTTTACCTCTTTAATCACTCGTCTTACATTTGTTACGCCATAATTTACTACAGGAAATCCATTAATTAAAGATTTCCTTGAAATATTTGACTCTTTAATTGCCTCCTCAACTGCAATATAATTATTATTTCTAGTCAATGAATCAACCTGAAATGAAAGTACCTTTACTCCAAAATTCTTAAAATTTTTGAAAAGTTCTATCTGTTCATTTAACAATCCTACTCCAGATCGAGGCTGTATTAAAATTGGAATTTTACCTGTATTTACAAGACATTGAGGTTTGGTAAACATCGGCATACTTGATAATGTTTTTGCATTTTCATCCAAATTTTTTGCCTCAAAACCTGTCTTCCAATGGTCTAATACTCTTTTCCTCATTTTATCAAAGACAGCAGGTTCTAAAAAAGACTCTGGGATTGTTTGGTATTTATTATTTTTAAATAATGGATTATTCTCTAATAAAATTCCATTTTTAGGTACTACATTATTCAAATCCTGTTTAAGTATATTTAACACGGTCTGAATATCTGTAAACTTTAAAAATATTCTCGAAAACCCAATCTTTAGAAAATATTCTTCAGAATCACCATTATTATCTATTACTGGATTGCCGCCTAAATACCATAATTGTCCCTCACTATGAAACTCCAGCATTAAATCATGAAACTCTTTTAGATACCGTTTTGCATGACCATCCATACACGAGATCATTACAACATTGCTTAATGGAGCCATTATAAAAATATCTCTAAGGTTATTATGTATCCCGCAATAGATAACATTATATCCATTAATAGTCAGCGCCTGACGTAAAATGTTTAATCCTACAGAATGGGAATCCCCTCCAATTCCTCCTAATAATACTGAATAACAATGTTGTTTATCCATAATTTATTTTATAGATATACCATTATTTGAGATTGCATTCCTTCGAATTGCAGGGTAATCAATCTTACCATTTGATGTAGTTGGCAGGTGTTCATAAAAATAAATCTCTTTTGGAACTGCATAATACGGAAGGAATTTCTTTAAGTGTTCCATTAGATTTTTATGATCAACTGGTATATTATCAATTGTTTCATAAGCAACATTAACAGATTCGCCAAATTCATTGTCAGGACAAGAAATAACTGCTGCATTTCTAACACTTTTAAATGCCAAAACTATTGTTTCCACTTCTTCTGGACTGATTCTATATCCACGGCTCTTAATCTGCGAGTCAATTCTGCCATGATAATAAATAAAACCATCTTCATCCTTAGATACTAAATCTCCAGATCTTACAGCTATTTCTTCAATACATCCACTTCCGCCTGTATTTAATTTAATATATCTTTGATTTGTTAATTCAGGATTATTTAAATAACCGTAATTTACAAAAGCTCCTCTGTGTATTAACTCTCCTTTTTGTCCAGGCAGACAATGTTCTCCTTTATCATTTAACACTATGATTTCAACTTCAGGAACTGCCTTACCAATTGAACCCTCTCGTTTAAAAATTTCTGAAAATGGTAAATATGTAGAACGAAAAGACTCGGTAAGCCCATACATTATAATAATCTCAGTATCTGGAAAAGTAGTTGTTAATTGTATTAAAAGTTCTTTTCTATGCACTCCGCCTGCTGTTGTAATATATCGAAGATTTTTAAATTCAGATTTATCTTTTTGATTCATTGTCTTTGAATTTAAAAGCCCAGGCCAAAGAGATGGAACAGCTGCAAATGCTGTAATATGTTCTTTTATTAAAACTTCTATCAAATCCTTTGGAAAAATGTATTTTTGTAAAACTATAGCAGCTCCAGTGTATATAACTGTCAGAAGTTGATTTAAACCATAATCAAAACTAAATGGCAAGATACTTAATATTATATCTTTATCAGTAATATTTAAATACCCGCTAACTATTCTTGCACCATCTAATAATGTACGATGAGAGATTACAACACCCTTTGAAAGACCTGTAGAACCTGACGTATAGATAATATTGGAAACATCTGCTGGAATTGAAGATATTTCAAGTTCATCAGGATTTATTATATCTTTTGAATCAACTGTAACAACATTTAATAATCCTAAGGTTGATAACTCTATTGCAGTTATTTGTCTATTAATAAACAGTTCATCTAATCTGGATAAAAAATCTTTTGTTCCTATTATAATTGTTACATTCGCATCTGAAATTTGGTGCTTAATCTGCTCATCTTTAAGCAATGAATTTATTATTGTAAACACACCATCTGCCATTGCTATGGCAAATATCGCAATAACTTGCGCAGGGGTATGATCAGAATAAATACCTACAACTTCTCCACGTCTTATCCCAGCTTCAACTAATTTTTCTTTAAGAATATAAGCCCTTGAAAAAATATCCTTATAACTTAATCTCTCATCACGATAAATCAGAGCAGTTTTATCTGGCATTCGTTTTACAGTCTGTTGCAGCATTTCAGCAATATTTTTCATATTTTTTCCTATATAGATTTCCTAAGTATTTTTTACCATCCTTAACAATTCAGTCCTATTGGAAAAAAGCCCGTATGGTTGACCTGTCATTATGAAAAGAATGTTTGAACCACTTTTAATTATTTTCTTTTCAATTAAATTAATAGTACCAAGCATGGGAATAAGGCAATAATAAGGGTCTAATAACAAACCATATTCTCTGACAAATCTTATTAAGGCTAAACATTTATCTTCGGTTATTATATGATAATCGCTGCCAATATAATCACAATTTAACAAAATATTTTGGGACTTACTCAAATTCAAGAGTACTTTTTTATTAAAGTCACTATAGTATCTGTCTAATATCCCTTCAATTTTACTCTTATTTTCAAATATTGAGACCCCTATTAAAATAGGCCTTTTAACAGTCTTTAATTCAGGCAAAAGATAAAAAGCCAAATCAAGACCAAATAATGTCCCAGCTGAACCAACTGGTGTTATAATATGAGTATAAGGAAAACTGTTATCATTTTGCAGAAATATCTCTCTGACCATCTTTATAATGCCAAGACTGCCAGGCAAACCCGCAATTCCTGATTGAATAAACAATGGCATTCTTTTATTTTTAATCAACTGCTTTTTCAGGCGTTCAACCTTCAGAGAATAAAATTTCCAATCATTTCCTGATAAATATGTAATTGAAGCTCCTGCCAGATAACTAATAAATAAATTCTCTTCCATAGAAGAACCATAATTTTGTCCATTACTATTAATAAAAAGATGAGCATTCATATCAAATTTTTTTGTTAATTGAGTAACTATTCTGCATTGATTTGAATATATATCTCCAATCGTAATCAAATCAGTAATACCTTGATTAACAGCATCCTTTAAGACATATTCAAGAAGCCTTAATTTTGTCCCGCCAATTATTGATTCTGTTAGATCATCTCTTTTAATACTAAAATTAACGCTATATTTATTGGACAATCTAGTATGATTCTCTATAGGGGTTGGAAGGAAGGCTAAATTTAAAGAGTTTTCTAGTAAGGTTTCTATATCAAACATTTAATTAACAACTATGAATTTTTTGAACTAATTTTTTTAATAATTATACCTTCAATTTTGTTTACAGTCTCAAAATTCTCAAGGATAAGCTCTTGTTCATCAAAATAGAAATCAAATTTATCTTCAAGCATATTGATTAATTCTAAAATAGAAGCAGAATCCAAAATACCTGATTCTACAATAGAAGTATCTGAATTAATCTTCCTGCCATTAGTTAATACAGTCAAAATGTTTAATATCTCTTCATTTAAATTCATAACACAAATCAAACTCCCCTTGTGAAATATTCTCTATTAAGTACAATATCTTGACTTGGATCACCTTTTGTAAAATAAATATCACTAATTTGAATTTGCGGCAGAGAATCACTCTTACGAGCATTTCTCCCAAGTGAGGCATTAATACTATAACGTTCACGCCACTCTATCGGATGTAGAAGTCTTGGAAAGGAAAATATCATATGCTCTGATTCATGAATAAATGGGACATCCATGTAATTATTTATAAAATTTGATGAACCACAAAAAAAATCTAAAAATACAGCCCCTTTATCAATTAAATATCTTGCAACTGCTCCAGTAAGCACTTCCTCATTACCATCTATAGGGAAGAAATCTGTCAATCTTGCTACTTTAACATCAGAATCCTTCGCTGTTTCAATCCTTAAAACAGCAATACCAGAATCCTGCGACTTATCCCCTGATATAACATCATATTGAATATGAGGGTGATCAAAATATCTCCATTTCATATATTTTCTATCTCTATTTATAGTTACTTTATGTCTGCGTAAATGATTTTCCCAATATTTATCATTTAAATCATCTATGGCAGTTACACAATAATAATTACTTTTTTCAGCAATCTTTAATGTATCACCCTGCCAATCATATATTTTTGAGAAATCACTTGTCTTCAAATCAGGATTTCTCTTTATAAGATCAATTAGTTCTCCAGCTTTACCAACCATAACAGTTCTTGGAATATTATGTTGATATTCAAATCCAAGCTGCTTAGTATATATACTTTTTACCCATTGAGTAGCGCCCATAGACATATAATAATTAAACCTCAAGAAATTCTTCTTTAGCAGCATCCCAGATATTGCACTATAACCATTTTTCACTAACCATCCTACTGACCAAGTAGATTGGTATGGTATACCATTTATATAAAATTCCATTGGGACATAATTAATAGACCCAACTATTTCATCACTGTCAACTGCAACAAAAGAAGTAAATTCATCTTCAGATGCTTCTAAATGTCTTAATGGGTTTTCATATTGTAACCAGCGAAAATACTTATATTCGACCTCATAATAGTTTTCACCATAAAACGACTCAAAAAAAATCTTTAAATCATTATACTCAGACAGTTTAGCATTCCTAAATTTAAGGTTTTTCATAATGATATTATTTGTAACAACTTATAAGCAATTCTTCAGATTCGTATTTCATATTCTGATAAGTATAAAATAACTTGTCATAAAATATCTTAGAAAAACCTGAATATAATTTATATAAATCCTTTTCTGGCAACAACCTGAGAAGTCTTTTTCTGCCTAGACTACTGCCGATAATTTCTTTATAAGTATTTTCTTCAACCTTAGTAAACTTTTCACCAATGGATGTCTTATCAGAAAAAGTTTGAGAAAAAAACGAACCCTCTGGTTTTAAAATTCTTATAATTTCTTTTATTATTTCAACTGTACTATTCCAATCATTACAAACTAAACATTCAATATCTACCACACAATCAAAATAATCATTAGGGAATTTAGTTGAAATAATGTCTCCAACTATCAAATTTGCGTCTAAATTTTCCTCAGAGAGTCTTTTTTTAGCAAGGGTTATTGCTGTCTTAGAACCATCAATTCCATATACATCAAAACCTTCTCTTGCTAAATACCATATTTGAGGGCCTTTGCCGCATCCAAACTCAAGTATCTTTATTTCTTTCCGATTTTTTACCTTATAATAATTAGCGGCAATAAATCTTATTAAATTTTCAGATGGATATTTGCCAAGCTCTTCTTTAATATGAATATTTTCCCATTCAGGATCCCACGCCATTTTTTGTTTATTATCAGTCATAATAATTTATTACCTCTTTACCCGAAAGTTTCAAATATCTTAATAAAATCTTAACCCTATAATAACATAGCAATATCATACAAACAAAGTAGACAAATATACTCTCAAACCTTGATAAGAAATGATTACATGTTACTACTATACTCAATCTCATAATTACCATGAAAATTTCTTCTTTCATCAACTTTATCAAATAAATGCTGAGAAAGCGCTGAGAGCAGTTCACTAACCCCATCTCTTACAGTATATTCAGGGATAAAACCAATCCTTCCTTTTATCTTAGAGAAACTCACCCTATAATTTCTTGGATCAGGTCCCTTTTCTTGATACCGAACAGGAGCATCAGGAATGAAGGTCTTTATCTCATTAATAATCATCTGCTTTGTATAATTATTGACATCCCCGCCAACATTAAATACCTCAAATCCAACATGGGCATCTGGGGCAAGCATCACCATATTTATCGCCCTTGAAAAATCCCTTACATGACAATAAGGCCTCCAAGTATCCGCATCATAGACTAATAAGTCTTTCTTTAAATACATAGCCCTCGTAAACTCGCTGACTGTTAGATCAAATCTCATTCGCGTTGAAAGTCCAAATGCAGTTGCAAACCTTAGTATCACAGGACAATAATCAACCTTCCCTCTAAGCCCTAATAACTCCTTTTCAATTGCTACCTTAGACTTTGCATATAATGAAAGCGGTTTTAGTTCAAACTCTTCATCTGCTAAGGTATCTCCAGTTATAAGCCCATAATTTGAACATGTAGAGAGAAATACAACCCTTTTTATTCCCCTTCCATTTACAAGACGGATGAGATTTAAAATGCCGTCATTATTTATCTTTTGAGATGCTTGCGGGTATTTTTTAGTAATAGGATCTCCGACTAATCCTGCCAGAATTACTACATCTGTAACACCTATAAGGGCATTTGACGTAACGCCTTCATCGGTCATATCGCCATAGATAAACTCATAATTTTTATTTAATAAAAACGGATAAACGCAGACCTGATTTTCATAAAGCAGCAAATCAAGACTTCTTACCTTATAGCCTAAATTAAGGAAATAACCTGTTAATTCTGAGCCGATATAACCAGCTCCGCCTACTAATAAAACTATACGTTCCATATATTTTCCTTATCTATAAATTATTGATATTATTTTGTTATCATTAATTGTTAAGTAAGCAGATTTCTTTTTACTATAGGGTAAGTTCAGGGATGTGTTTATCTTCATACTGCTCAATGAGTGTTCCAACCAAATCCATCAGAGTAGCTAAAGGATGAGTTTCATCTTCTCCTACTACATCAATTAAGTTATTAAGTAAAGAAACCAATGCGTTATATTGTTCTTCAGTGTAAGGAACATACACAAAGGAAGCTACCTTAGGCCAGATATTGACAGCCTTTTTAATAGTATGGTTTAACATAGTATGATCATATCCATTTATTTTTATTATACTCCTCATGAGTTAGTATATCACGAATAAAAACCTTTTGTCTATTATAGTGAATTGCAGAAATTAATCTTACTTTATTTCCACCAATATTAAACACAGTCAACTCACCTACCTGATCTGCATGTGGAAACACCTTACGTAAATCAACAAAGGTTGCAAAATTTGATTTTTTCATTTTTTTGTACCAGCGAATAAGTGAACTTATTGTATCTGGGTGTTTATCAGCAAAAATATTTAATTGTTTACGAGTTATTATGTGCATATAATAGTATTTTTATTTTACATGTCTATCTAAAAGCTTAGGCGCATCAACGTCTGCCGAAAATGAAACTGGATTTTGATCAAATGCCCCCTGCAAAGGCAGTAATAACGGATAAACCTTATTAACATTTCCCTTATTTATCCCCCACTTATCAAGATACTCCGGAACCTTTAATCTAACGGATAATTCCTTAATTGCCTTCACAAATCGAATATTTTTTTCATCAGATGATAATCCTTTATTATATTCAATAATATCATATAATTCATCATATCCTCTATAACCCTTATCAACATTATACTCTATAACAGAAGGTAAAAAAATAGCCCCTCCTACGCCATGCGGAATACCGTAATACACACCAAGAGGATAAGAAAATCCGCCTGCTATCCCTGAACCAGAATTAAACAATCCTATTGCTGCAATATAACTCCCGCAAAGTAAGGTCTGTCTTTTTTCCAGATTATCTGGATCATCCGCTAATGCTGGAAGGGTTTTATATAATAATCTAAATGCCTCAATACTAAATCCCCTTGTTATAGGATTTGCCTGCTTACACATATAACTCTCAAGGCTATGGGTAAGAGCATCCATTCCTGAAGATACCGCAACACTATAAGGGCAGCTTATTGTCCACATTGCATCAAGTATTGCGTATGCTGCGTGCATGAATCGGCCGTTAATGCCTAGTTTTTTCATCTCTTTCTTATCAATAAAACTAGCGTTTATCGTGACCTCGCTACCAGTGCCTGCGGTTGTTGGAATAGCAATAGTTGGAATAGAGGGGTTTATCAGTTTGTCAAATCCCCGATAATTAACAGCCTTGCCAGCATTTGTCCTTAGCCCTGCTGCAGCCTTTGTCACATCAAGACAGCTCCCGCCTCCAATCCCTATTAATACATCTATCTTATCTATTGAGCGTACCTTATCTGCTATCTCATCCAAATAATCATAATCAGGTTCTTCTGAACCTCTGAGCACCACAATTTCCAAACTTTTAGAATTATCCTTTATAATTGCGCTTATTTCATCAAAATATTTAGAGTTCTTATAAACGCCCTCATCAATCAGGATTGTTATATATTCATATTTATTATCATTAAATAACTTGCCAATATTTCTACTGCTCCCAATACCGTAAAAAAGATTAGTGTTTAATTGAAATCTAAAATTATCCATTGTTAAACCATTCCCTCAAAATGTCTAATAGTTTTTCTATACTCTTCCCATTGTCCAGTGTCAAACCATCCAGAGTAAACAGGGAAAACCCCAATATTCATACCTTTTTCAAGCAAATACTTCAACAGTTGATCCATATCTAATACCCCTTGCGGCAGCTCATCAATTATCTCTGGATTAATCACATAAAACCCGCAATTAACTAAAACATCAAAACTTGGTTTTTCATCTATATTCTTTAAATTTCCATTATCAATTCCTACTACCCCATAAGGAATATTGACCTGTTTATAGCTTGCTGCTAGGGTTAAAGACTTATTTTCTTTAATATGCCAATTCAATATATCTCTATAATCTGCATCTAAAATAACATCGCAATTTGTCACAAAAAACGGTTCTGTCACCCTGCCCTTTAACAATCTTAGAGAACCAGCTGTCCCATAAAAGGAATCCTCTTCAAGCCAATTTATCTTAATATCATGTTTATTTTCTAAAAAATAATTTTTGATTATCTCTTTTTTATGATTTACACTCAATGTTATATTATTAATACCATAGGCTGTAAATTTTTTGATTATTATATCAATTATCGGCTCTTCTCCAATTGGGATTAACGCCTTAGGCAGTATCTTTGTAAATGGATCAAGACGGGTTCCCTTTCCACCAGCCATTATTACAGCTTCATTTGAAATAGCCTCCAATCTTTGTTCTTTAAATATGTCTGTCCAAAATATCAAAGAAACTACCCTGCCGTTACTATCAATAATCGGTATTTGTTCAATATTATGATCAATCATAAGGTTTCTGCACTTTTCTTTATGATTTTGATCTGAGATGGTTATATATTTAAATCTGCGATTTATAATGCCAGAGATATTTTTATCCAAAGAAATGCCGGATATAACTGCGTTACGCAGATCACTGTCTGTCAAAACGCCTTTTAGAATCTTATCTTCATCAACAATCAAGAGTATTCTTTTCCCTGATTTGTTTAATCTCTCAAATGCCTCTTTTAAAGATATAAATTCATCAGCCAGATATTTATCAACAATATTATAATTTAAATTCTGATTATTCATCTAACCGTCCTATAACTATCCTTATCAACTCGCAATACCCTTTTAGTTTTTTATCAATGAGGGTTGCACCCTCATACTCCGCAAGGCATTTTGATATTTTATTTATATTTGCGGTTTCTTCACTATAAGTATAGGATGTCATATTTCTATCATCTGTCATCTCAAGCAGACTCTTAGTCTCTTCTTCGCTGACTAAGCCTGAACCTAATGCCTCACTAAAGATTGATTTTGGCGTATTAACTATAATTCCTTCCTTTACGCGTAAATGTTCTTTAATGGTTTTATAGAATATCTCAAATGTATACTCAAATCGTTGAATTGCTGCATCTCTAACAACTTTCGTATAGGTCATACTTATAATATCTTCAAATGAAGCATACGCTTTCTTTAACGTTTCTTGTTTAAGCCTTAATCTTTCCAAATTATACCTTGAGATAAAACCTTTTCTCTAAAATCTAAAGAACACTTAGATAGGTCTACAATATCAATCTTAAAAGGAATGTTTAGTTCTTCAATCGCCTCAGAAAATAAACCAGCCTTTAAGCCTTGTTTTTCTCTATACCAAACCCCAATATCAATATCAGATAGTAATGATTCATCACCTCTGCTGCGAGAACCAAAAAAAACAATTTGAACATCATCCCCTTTAAAATACTCGCATGTGAATTTCTTTAATTTATTTATACTACTATACATTTTTATTTAACACAAACTCTCTAGCAGGAGACCCAATAACAGAAATTCCTTCGCCAATATCTTTTGTAACAACAGAACCAGCAGCAATAAATACATTCCTTCCAATATTTATCCCCTGTATAATTACCACTCCAGTTGAAATATGCGTTCCATCGCCAACCTTGACTCCTCCTGACATTATTACCCCAGGCGCTATATGGCAATGACTTCCAATCACGCAGTCATGATCAATAGATGAAGAAGAGTTTATTATTGAATTTTCACCAATAGATGAACCGCACTGGATAACTGCACCTGCCATTACCTGCGATCCATTTGATAATTGAACATTAGAACCGATTACTGTTGATGGATGAGTTATAGCTGCAAATGTATATCCCTTTTTAACATACATTTCATAGATATTTTTACGCAGTGTTATATCTGCTATACTTCCAATGCCATTAATTAATTGAACATCTTTCGGAGAATATCTTTCTATTACATCATCATTTCCTAAGACTTTAACCCCGCAAATTTCAGATTTTTCTAATTCCTTATCAATAATCCCAATAATATTTAAACATCTAAGCTGTATTATATCTAATAATACCCTGCCATGACCGCCAGCTCCAATTAAAATTAACGGTTTATCAGATGGTGATGAATTCATCTATCTCGTAGTCTCTATGAGCCTTTTTCCCAAGTATATCCCAATATAACATTGGTGAAACCCCAGTGCCCGGACGTTTGGCAGTTATATTTTTTTCTGTAAAAATCTCTCCCTTTTTTATATCTACACTTGCTACAAGACTTTTACGGGCTATGGGTATATTTTTTATCTCAGACCTTACAGGTATTTTTTCAGAATTACCCATAATCATTTCAACCTGTTTTATTCCTTCAATCATCGCTTTAAGTTCATCTGGGGTTAATGAAGCCTTATGGTCAGGGCCAGGAAGGTCTTTATCAATGGTAAAATGCTTTTCGATTATCTCTGCCCCAAGCGCAGCAGCAGCGAGGGCAGCAGTTATATTTGACGTATGATCTGAGTATCCTACCTTTAGACCAAATGCTCTCCTTAATGTCTCCATAACTCTAAGATTTACCTGATCAAAAGGCGCTGGATATTCTGTTGTGCAGTGGAGAAGCGTAACCTTTTCTTTAAGCAATCCTTGTCCCTCACTGCTTATGTAAGCATTCTTAAATGAATCAGTCCATGGGTCTTGATTTTTATTAATATACCCAAATGCTAGTATTCCAAGGGCTGATTCAATTTCGCTTAATAATGCCATCCCTGTAGACATTATAATTGGAAGTCCAGAGCGGGAACATTCTAATAAAAGCGGGGCATTGGTTATTTCGCCAGAAGGGATTTTCAACCTTGTAACTCCGATTTTTTCAATTAGAAGTTTAACGCTTTCTATATCAAATGGGGTTGACAGGAATTCAATTTTGCGATCCTTACAGTGTTCAAAAATCTTTTTATGAGAATGCGCATCTAACTCCAATCTTTCAAGCATTGCATATTGTCCGTCTTCTATAGAATTTGTAGTTTTCTGATAATCGGCAAGTCCTGCCTTTCGTGTAGCGATATTTCTTGCTCTAAAGGTCTGAAATTTTATGGCATCAGCTCCTGCTTTAGATGCAGCGTCAACGAGCTGCAGAGCCAAATCTGATGATCCATTATGATTAACGCCAGCCTCAGCTATTATAAATATACTCATTTTTTTATTAATAGGTTCAAATTGGGGCAATAGCCCCAAACCCGATTAAATTCTTTGCTGGATTTTAAGGGCAGAGCCCTTATGACAATAAAATTCTTTCTTTAGAATATCTTTTAATTCAAAATCTCTGATAACATTTTTTATCATCAAGGCAGCATCTCCATCTCCGTAAGGATTTTTAACCTCTTTTAGAGATTCTTGAGATAATGCCTTTTTAATAGCCTTTTCAATGGAATTCTTATCGTCATTACAATTGATAACTGACAAGGCGGATAATCTGCCCTTTTGACGATTACCGATATTTACGGTAGGTTTCTTAAAATAAGGAACTTCAATAATTCCGCTTGATGAATTACCAATGACAACATCAACGTGTTTAATAGCGCTTAGATAACGCAATTGTCCAAGCGATATAAATGCAGTTGCCCGACCTTCTGATTTTAAGACATATTGTTTAATCATCTTTGAAATTAATCTGCTGCCAGAGTCTGCGTTTGGCATGGTAAAGATTATCTTTGCGTTTGTAAAGAGGTCAAGGGCAGAAAATAATTCATTTATTTGATCTTCAATCTTTGTATCTGTTAGGGTTTCAGGGTGATATGTTACCAAGAAATTGAGATCGCCAAGTTTAAAATCAATTTCCTCCATAAATTTATTTTTATCAAGCAAAGTAAGCCTTTTTATATTATCAATACAAAGAGCGCCGCTTACAAATACCTTATCAGGATGCTCGCCAAGCTGTATAACCCTGTTTCTATATTCAGGAGTTGAGGTAAAATGAAGATGTGACATCTTGGTAACAGCATGTCTGATTGCATCATCTATAGCCCCTAATGTTAATTCCCCTCCGTGCAGATGGGCAATTGGAATCTTTAGAAACATTCCAGCTTGGGCAGCAGCTAATATCTCATATCTATCGCCAAGCAGCACTACAATATCAGGGCTTTGTCTCTGAAGAGCCTCTGCTATTCCAATGATAGCAAGCCCTAATGATTTAGCTATTCCGATAGGAGTATCACTGGAGAGCAGCATCTCTACCTTTTCAGAGATTATAAAACCGTCTCTTTCGATTTCGTGATAAGTAAGACCAAATTCAGGGCAAAGATGACTTCCTGTGACTATAACCTGTAGTTGAAGGGCAGGATCACTTAAAATCTCCTTCATTAAAAAATAGAGAAGTCCATATTCAGCCCTAGAGCCTGTAATTACCGCTATCTTTCTCATTAATTGTCTATATCTTAATGCCTTGCGGAGTATGGGGGTGCAACCCTCATTGTAAGGATTTAATCTTGATTGGTTATACTGCTGCTTCCAAAGAGCTTATCTTTCAACTTTTTAAAAGAGATATGAACAGTCGGCAGAAATATAAAACCTACAGCTATAACTAGCCCAACACCAACGGTTTGATAAATAAACGAAAATGCAATTGCATCTTCCTTTGAAATATGATAGATAGATAACGCCAAGATTGAACTATACTGCAAGTTACCTAAAAAACCCGGAGCTGTAGGCAGACTGATGCCAATTGACGTTATAACATATACCACAAGAGCTGCAATAAAATGTGTCTTTATATGAACCGAAAGCAGCATACAATAAATTGAAACCATTGAGCCAGCCCAAATCACAAATGATAGCAATACAGTAATAATAAAATGACTTGGACTTTTAATAAAACTAAAACCCTCTTTAAATGTTATCAAAATACTATTGATTCTCTTTGCGTATTTAGATGATAATTTTCTTAAAATCGGATTGATTAAACGAAGAAATGTATCTGCTTTAAAACAATAAAATATAATAAAACTTATCAATATTAAAGTCACTGCAATAAACGCCCATGCTCCTACCATAACATTAGGCGGTAAATCTGTAAACATAAATACCATGATAGCAACTATACTAATATTTACCAGATCAATGGTTCGTTCAATAAAAATAGTTGCAAGAGCTGGACTTAATGATACCTTTCCGTTTAGACTCAATAGATATGGACGTATTATCTCCCCAATTCTCATTGGAAATAATATAGAAGCCATTAATCCCACACATGATATAGGAAAAAGCTCCTTTTGAGGTATCTTCCTTATCGGAGAAAGTATAATCGCCCATCTTATTGACCTAAGATACAACAACCATAAGGTAAGCATTCCTGAAAAAAATATATATTTATAATCAATATTGCTTAATCTTGCCGCTACCTCACTAATATCAACATTTCTAAAGGATAAATATATAAAACCAGCGCTGATGATTATCCCAATGATTAGTTTTTTCAAATATATTCTCCTTAATACTCAGCAGCACGCTCATCGTGCCCTACATTTCAAACAATCTTGCACTGCTTGGAATATTTATAAGTCTTGCCTCTATATCTGAGGCTGTTGTTAAATCCATCTTTGGACAATCTTTATACATCTGAAGTTTATTTAAAAGCACCCATACAGGCCGCGTCATTATTCCTGCCTCATTAGTCTTTTTCAGTATTAAATTCCGCACCTCTATAGAACCAACATCCAAAAGTAATACGTTTAACCAATAATTACTCCTTGCAAATGCAGGCTCGCAAAAAACCTTTATTCCATCAACATCTTTAAATGCCTCTTGATATTTTAAGGCATTTGCGCGTTTTTTCTCTATAAATCCAGGTAACTGCTCAAGCTGCGCGCATCCAAGGGCTGAATTAATATTTGGAAGACGAAAGTTATATCCAACTTCATCATGAACAAAATCCCAGACATGCGGTAACTTTGCAGTTGTTGTAATATGCTTTATCTGTGAGGCTATTTCAGAATCATTAGTCAATATAGCCCCGCCTCCGCCTGTAGTTACAATTTTATTTCCATTAAAACTTAAAGACGAAACATCTCCAAATCCTCCAGTATGCCTTCCTTTATAATATGATCCAAGAGATTCTGCAGCATCTTCTATCAAATCAATATAATGAGCCTTACAAATATCTATCAATGGGTCAAGATCAACAGGATGTCCATAGGTATGCACGGCAATACAAGCCTTTACCCGCCTGCCAGTCTCTTTATTAAACGAATAACCGCCTTTTTTTATTAATATGCGGTCTAAATATATACCTAGTTTAATAGGATCAACACCTAAGGTTTCCATAGAACTATCAATAAAATGAGGAACTGCCCCGCAATATGAGACAGCATTTGCGGTGGCTACAAAGGTAACTGCTGGAATTAATACCTCATCTGCCGCCTGCACTCCGCAATATTTAAGACATATATGCAGCGCAGCAGTCCCATTTACTACTGCTATCGCATGTTTTACGCCTGTTATAGCTGCAAGATCACTCTCAAAACGATTGACATATGAACCAGCAGATGAGACCCATCCTGTATCAATACATTCCTTGACATATGAAAGCTCTCTGCCTTTTAATGATGGTTCATGTAAAGACGCTCCATTAGGTAATAATTCTTTTAAGATTTGAAATGTCTTCTCTACAGTCTTTGACATTTAATTATTTGAATTTTCCTTTTTTCTATTATTATAAGCCCTATGATAATTGAATGTTCCTCTAATCCCTCTATAATAAAAATATCCAAATAAAAATACAATAAACCATCCGGGTATTTGCCTTGTTTCAATCACAATAAATGTCCTGCTGAAAACAAAATAAATAAACAATATTATCGCGCATACTCGGCTGCGCATATAAATTCCAAAGATTAATAAATATATTATAAATATATCCAAAAGCGTATAGAGACCATAACCCAGACGTGTAAAATCATAATGGCTTAGCCTTGATAATATAACAGCAGAAAGCGTTAACATTCCGCTTAATAAGCCGGCAATAATGGCAGATCGAATATCCTTAACATCAAGGTCTGCATCAATTTTATAGCTCTTTTTTGGAGCAGTCTGTCCAATTGCCTTTTGTCTTAAATGGCTTGCACATTCAGGCTGAAGACATCCTCCATTTTTCTCCCAGCAAGGCCTGTCATAATAAACACCACACTTAGGGCATTTTGTTATCTCTTGATCTACTATAAATTTGCCCTTACAATTCTGACAAAAATGTTCCTCAGTTATTTTCTTATTAGCCCTAAAAAATCCCGACTTCATAGGGGTTTCTTTTAAAATAGGTATAGGCGCTCGTTTTTCAGGCAGCGCTTGAGGCTTAGCCTTGCCAGTATCAGCAAAAACCCTTAAAGAGTCTTCTGCTTGCTCCTCTATGATATCTTCTATATCTTCCATCTCAGGAGAAACTGCATTTTTTTCTTCTTGAGTTGGTTCAATCATACACTGTAACCCAGATTCTTCATAAAGGACTAAATTCATTTTAGCAACCTTGAGGTTTACTTTCTTCATCAAGATTATCTGTTTTCCAGCAATAAAGGTTTCGATTAATTGATCACTCCCTCTTTTACCATAAAAATTACTAAGGTTTTCTTTAACTTGATCTTTAGAAAATCCTTCTTTAATAATACCTGTGTATACCAGATTATAATCACCATTTAGTAAGACTTTATCTGCTGGTTCTTCTATCTCTTCAGGGACTGCGACACAATCAAGCCCTGCTGCCTCAAATATATCAAGCACATTATCCGCATCCTCATATACCAGATTTCTTGAAAGGACAATCATCCTGCCAGTAAAAAAAGCCTCCAGTTTAAGATCATCGCTTCTTTGACCATAGACATTGGAGAGATTTTCCCATACCTGATCTTTATCAAAACCTTCTAATAAATTCCCAGTGAAAATTATATTGTATTTCTTATCCATATTTTATTTGAACACCTCAATAATTTGTGTAACTTACCTAAAGAGTATAACTATTTTTTTAAAAATAATCTATATATCTTTCAACTCTTTGCAGCCTGATGATAATTAAATGTACCCCTTACTCCACGATAAAAAAAATATATAAATAAAACGGCTAAAAATCCTCCTTGAAATTTTCCTGTTTGATAAATTATATAGATCTTACTGACTAAAAAATATATTAACATAGCAAGAGCGCAGGAACGACTCTTTTTATAAATGCCAAAAGTTAAACCAAATATCAAAAGTACATCTAAAACATTATAAATACTGAATCCAAGTCCAAATAAATCCTCTTTCCGAAAAATAGCAATTAAAGTGACAATAAGGGTAATTCCACCGCTTATAATTCCTGCAACAACGGCTGCCTTTATATCTTCAGCATCTTTTCCCATGACCAAATTAAAAGTCTTTTTGGTCTCAGTTTTTTGTTCAGTCCTTGGTCCAGCATAATTCTCACATTCTCTGGCACTACAGCCTTTATTTTTTTCCCAGCATAACTTGTCATAATAATAACCGCACTTCTCACACTTGATTACAGCTTGACCTTCTGAAAAATTTCCATTACAGTTTCTACAAAACTGCTCTTCAGCAAGTTTCTTACTTGCTCTAAAAAAACCATTGGGCAATGGTTCTTCTTTTTTATTAGATATATCTTTATTTTTTTCAATAAAATTATTAGTTGTTATTTTCTTTTTATCATCAAAAATTCTTATTTTTACGGATTCAGATTTATTTTCATTTAAACCATCCATTTCTATAGAAGATAAATCTTTAATATCCTTTACTGTTTTAATAATACATTTAAGTCCCGCTTGTTCAAATCTAGCCAAATTAATATTTACAGATTTATGATTTAAATTTTTCATCAGGATTATCTCAGAACCCTTAAAAAAATTATCAATTACTTGATCTCCATTTCTTTTGCCATAAATATTATTAATATTATCTCTAATCTGATCCTTATCTAATCCCTCTATAAAAACTCCAGTAAAGATTAAATTATAAGTTTCATCAGGAGAATACTCAGGTTGAGACTCAACAATTACCGCTACACAATCAAGTCCTGCTCCTTCAAAACGATCAATTCCCTTATCCGCTTCCTCATATGACAAGTTTTTTAATAAAATAATATTCTTACCACTAAAAAAGGCATTTAACATCTGATCATCGCCTCTTTTACCATAAATTCTTATCAGATTTTCTCTTACAGCGTCTTCAGAAAAACCCTCTATTATCTTACCAGTAAAAATAACACTATATCTCTTTTCCATTTGATTACCTTATATTGAGCATGTATAAGACCTGCCTCACATTATTAATTTTTTTTCCCTGCGCCATTATATTCCTTTAGATACTGCCTGCTATATAAACCATTTTTTTGTAATAATTCATCATGCGTTCCACATTCTACTATTGTACCATTATCTATAACATAAATCCTGTCTGCATGTTCAACGGTTGAAAGTCTATGGGCTATTATTATGTTTGTCCTATCTACTCCGGCAGATTTAAGCGCTGCCTTTACTAATCCTTCAGAGAGATTATCAAGTGCGCTCGTTGCCTCATCTAATATTAAAATATCAGGATTGCGAATTATAGCCCTTGCTATTGCTATACGCTGCCTCTGTCCGCCTGAGAGCTTTATCCCCCTGTCCCCAACTACTGTATTATAGCCAAGAGGCAATTCCATTACAAAGTCATGGGCATTTGCAATCTTTGCTGCGTTTATTATTTCATTATCCACAGCATCAAGTTTTCCCATCTTAATATTTTCTGCAATTGTGGAATGAAAGATAAATGTATCCTGAGTAACCATTCCAATTCTATTTAGATAAGAAGAGCGGTTAAATCTCATATAATCTATACCGTCTATTAAGATATTACCAGACTGAGGTTCAAAAAGCCTTACAAGAATATCTGCAAGCGTTGACTTGCCTGAACCAGATTCGCCAACTATTGCAATCGTCTCTTTTACCTTGATTTTGAGAGAAATATTTTTTATTACATTTGTCCTATTAGGATAGGAAAATGATATATCCTTAATCTCAATTTCATCTTGAAGTCCAGTAAAATCAACATCGCCTTGATTAATCAAAAATGACTTATCATTTAATATTTCATATGTAATTTTAAGTCTTGGCGCAAGCCCTTTTAATCCCATCCAGTAATTTCCGATATTAATAATTGAAGGCATAAGACGCTGCAGCGATAAGACATAAACTGCTATTATAGGAAGAAATTCCGTAAACTGATTAGACTGAAACAATTTTAAATATAAAATAGATACTACTATTGAACCTACTCCAAGCACCTGAATCAAGCGGTTTGGAATTAGATTCACTACGCCATTTTTTATCATCAGATTTTTCCCAAGGTTAAGTTGATGAGCATATATATTTATCCAAGTAACCATACTGTTAAATATCTTTATTTGTCTAATACCTGACATTGATTCTGTAAATACAGATGTGATTTCAGATAGCGTATTTTGAAGAGAATTTGCAATAGGATGGATTAATTTATTAGATAGAAGATGTATAATCATACCGAATATTAAAATAATAATAAATATTGTAAAAGTAACCTTAAATGATATACTTATCATAAGTATAATAATAGCAAAAATGCGGAATATTTCTACTCCTATCCTAGGAAAATATAACAACATCTCACCTACAGACTGTGAGGCGTTCATTCCGACATAAATTATGTCTCCATGTCTGCTCTCAATGAAAAATAGATAATGATTATTAATTAATCTCTTATAAACATCTTGAAGAAATTTAGCATGAAGTCCATAACGATGGAATATTGCATACGATTCAGAAAAAAATCCTAAAATATTACTTAAAATAACCATTATTATTAGAAATACACAAGAGGAAATAATCTTTTCTTTAAAAGGAAGAAGATCAGAGAGTAGATTTAGGAAATTAAGCAGCTTTCCAGCGTGATCATTTGTAATATTATTTGATAATATACTATTTATCACTGGATAAAATGAACCTATTGCAGTAGCTTCAAGTATGGAATAAATGAATAAAAAAATGAATATAAGAAAAACTATTACGCGGTAAGGACGTAAAAACCATAATATTATTTTTAGATCATTTTTCAATATTATTTAATTATCATAAATATTTTTAATAACCAATCCAGTAACAAAACATCAGGATGTTTTATTAAAATACTATATGCTTTTTAGATCATTTTAATTATTTTCAAAATACAATAGCTTCATTTTTATAAAAGGAAATCCTTTAATATTGCAGGTTATTATCCATAAAATATCACTAATTAACAAATATTTATTAAACTTTCTAATCTCCTCCAATACTTTTTTTCCCAAGCAAATAATATCCTTCCCAGTTCATATTATTCATATTAGTTATATCTTTATCTTCTGCAATATTATCAACTTTATAAGTTGGTCCATCAAAGGGTATTTCACCATATTTAAAATCTGGTGCTTTTTTCAAAAACACATAAGGATTTTTATTTAAGAGTTGAATTCCTTCAAAAAAAACCTGCTCAAAATCTGACATATGAACACTAGACATTCCTAATTTTGAGCTTTTTACACCTCCAAGTTTCCTAACATGTTTTACAAATGTTGTTAAATCATATTCGTCTACATTGAGAGTCAGGTATCTGACTGAAGAAAAAAAAACGCGTTCATCTATTTTGCCATTAACTATCGGCGACCATTTTAAAAGTTTATTATATATATAAGGTACCCCATAAAAAGCTTCAAGATGGTGTACAATAGCCACTACATAACCGCTTTCAAGGCCTAAAGTTAATAATTTAGCTTTATGTTGAAACATCCTATGAAAAGGAGAATTCCATCCATAATCATTTGATGAATTATTTGCACAAATTGCCTCTTTTTTCTTTCCTATAGCGCAAAAAGATTTAAGCGGATGGATACTTCTAAGACTATCTGGATGACATCTGATATATTCAGAAAAAATACCCATTAATGATGGAGTCTCTTCCCAAATAAAATCTATATCAAACCTTGCAACCTGTGTGCTGTATGTAGGCACTACAATTGTTCCGTCTTTTCCTATTAGTTCAAAAATAGAATCGAAATATACCTTGCAAAAGTCCTCTTTTGACTTTGCGCCTTCAATCATACCAATAGTACTAAGGTCAGATTGTATATAAATCGTTTGTCCTTTATTTACTCCAACTTCAATAAGACTTTTTATTATATCTTCTTTATTTATAAACTTCATAATTTAAACTTTTACCATGAGAGGTCAAAGCCTTTTTGTTGTAAAATGATTATTAAATCTCCAACATTAGCAATCCCAGATATCTCTTCTGTAGAAAATGATATATCAAATTCTATTTCTAAAGCAAGTATAAGATTTAAGTGATTAAAAGAATCCCATCCATTAACATCTTTTGCCATCATCTCTTTAAAAATACTTAATTCTTTATCATCAAAGACCTTCTGAAAGACTCTTTCAACTCTAGCTACACTCATGTATATACTCCTTTATCTAATAAAAAAATACCATTGTCTTTGCATAGATTCATCTTTCAACTATCTCAAGATTATATTTTAAATTTAAAGACGAAAAACACAAACTGCGGATCCTTTACTGACTTGAATACCAACTTGATTGAATGCTGAAAGTTTTAATTGTACAGCCTTTACTGACGGTATTAACCTGCTTACATTTACTTCATATATAATTATATCATCAATATATACTGGAGCTGTCATATCAATTTGCAGATTATGTATAATGGTATTACTTCCAGGCAAAAACATACCTAATATTCTTGAATATCCAAGACTTACCAAAAATCCAGGCACTATTATATTATTAAATCCCATTTTTTTTGCATGTTCACTATCTATATGAACAGGAGCTTGATCTTTACTTAACTCAATAAATCCCTGAAGTAATTCATTTGTTATTTTTAAACTATCCTTATAGGTATCTCCTATCTTAAGTTCTTCTAATGTTTTTAACTCTTCCATTACATTAACAAATCCACAAATTCATTTTTTTCAAACAATTGACTAACATTATACTCAAATAAATTTGAATTATTACCTTTATCTTCAATATTATAAAACCCTATATCAGATAATAAATGTCTAATTGGTATATTTTTTTTTGTTGGAATAATTTCACCAATCAACCTATTAATGCCTTTTTTATTTAACCATTTTAATAAATGATCAAACATTCCATATTCAATAGTGCGTCCCATTGCCCTGCAGCTAAGAAGCCATGTATCAATTATATAACAATCTTGCGACTCTGCAGACTTTGCTAATAATACGCCTACTATACCAATATCTCCAAATTTATCCTCTGCCTTATAACAGTATGAAAATATCTCTTCATCCTTTGCAAATCTTACAACTTGTTCATAACTATATCTTCTAGTCGTCAAATTAAACTGGTTTGTCTTATTTATTAACTGTACGACTCTGTTTATATTTTGATCATTTATTCGCTGGGCATGAAGCTTTATATCAAGTTCTTCTAAAAACGAATTGATTTCTTTGCTTTTTTGCATTGCATCTTTTCTATTTAGTTCAGTTTTATATAAGATTGACCTATTTCTATCTTCTTCGGTTTGTATAGGAGTATAAAACAACCCTGTATTAACCAAAAAAGAAACATAATCTTCTGGCAACTGCGGCATTTCAGGAACAATTACCTCTGGTAATATTGACCTAACTTCTTCTCTTTCAAAAAAAGAATCATCAATAAAGCAGAAATTATTAAGATTAATATTTAATTTCTTAGCAATATTCATTATATTTTCCGACTTAGGAGACCAGTTTGCTTCAATTAATGTAAAATCATCTATTTTTAAAAGCATTTCATCTCTTTTTTTAAAAACTTCTGTTATATCTTCATTATTATTTTTTGATACAATAACTAAAACAATCCCATTATCTTTTAAATTTTTAAGAAAGGCTTGTAATCTAATAAATGGTCCGCCTGTAGAATATACATCCATTCTAAGATTTTCCCACCCATCTTCACCTACAACACCTCCCCATAGAGTATTATCTAAATCTATCGCAATAACCTTGATAGGCATCATAATGCAACGTGCCAATATTAAAGCTACACGATGTCCAAGTTTTAAAAGGGCATTGGGATGACATGGAAATTTTGCTTGATACCAATATCTTGACGCAAACCAAATCTTTACCCCAATCTCTAAAATAAATGCCTCTGTATCTATAAAAATTACTCTATTTTCAAAGCGTTTCATAATTTCAAAAATTAGGTTTTTACGCCAAGAATAATTATTTAAACCAAGATTATTTTCTTCCTCCATTGGCTCTGGTAAAATCATTAATATTTTAATTGAAGTATCTCTGGAAATTTTATCAATACAATCTGAAAGCAGCTTTAATATTTCAAAACTAAATCTTGTCCCGCTTACAGTAAGACCAAGACTTGAGAGATATATAATTAAAAATGATGGATTAAAACGATAAAGTTCAGAGTTATTATCTAAAATTTGAGCTGCCCATTGATCAAATGGAACAGTCCAAACATCTGCATCTATATTATATGAAAGCATTCCTAAGATTAAATAATTAGATAGAGTATCCAATGTACAATTACCTGCGACTGCAATTTTAATTTTTATTTGATCAGCTAAAAGAGTACTTTTATTAAGTTTTTTCAATATCTCTTGTGCAGAATTAAGGATTATTGGATTATTTATTTTTTTCCCTGCTGCTTTTAATAAATTATATGAAGCAACTGGATTTTCATTTATTAATCTATTTGCCCCAACGATTAATGAACTAGCTGAAAGATTTATAATAAATTTTTGCTCAGAAAGCCAGAGTAGTTCATTAATTAATAATTCATTGTTTGTTAAAAGTATGTTCAGCTTAATATAATCAACTATCGTTAAATTATTCATTGAGTTTTGAATTTTTTTAAATTCATTTATTAAAACATCTTTCAAAAGGGGAGATATTTTTTCATAATCTATTTCTTCATATAATGTAAATCGCTTTAAGATAGACAATAAGTTTTTTTTAAATATCTCACTACCATCATCCATACTCATATCTTCTTTAAGAAAGGTTAAGAGCATATTTATATTCAAATTCTTCATTATTTTATAAGTTACTATCTGATTTATCGTGTCTTAAACTTACCATATTTTTCATTTCCATTTTTTTTATAAGATTATATAATGTGTCAAATGGAACATCATATTTTTGGGCTATTTCTGATATTCTGTGTCTTCCATCAAAATACCTAAAACCTCCAAATTGGAATTTATGAAAACTTTCTTTTTGTTTTCTTGTTAATTTTATATCGGAGTCATCTTTATCCAAAAAAAGGTCTATATTTGGATTAGAAAGGCATATAAATCCATTAAAATTCCTATAAACATAATAATCTTGCTCTATTGTATTAATTAATCTATTAATAACATTAAATGCCTCTTCAAGTTCAAGTTCATTTACCATATCTATATTATCAAGATGTGTATGATATTGTCTATAAATTACGTTATCTTTTTTTACCCTCATTATTGATATAAATGGGACTTCTATACCAGGGCTTTCAAATACTATTTCATCGTTTCCTGCCCCTTCTATATAATTAAAGGCATCACAATATCCAAACTGATCCATAAAAACCATTTCTGCAGCTTTATCAATGTATGAATCACCATTAAATGATTTTTGTAATTGTAACCTTAATCCTGTTGTCAACATCTCAGAAAATAATCCCATTTTATAATTTTTAATGTCTTTAGATTGACTTAGAAAAGCAACTGAACCAATAAATTCTTGTACAATCAAAAATAAATAAGAATAATGAGTTTCTTTCTTTATCAGTTCTTGCATTACAGCAAGTTCTACAACTACACCGCTTAGACCATCATTTACTTGTCCTGGATGATCAAGATGTGAGACTAATACAATGGTGTCATCAACTGCTCCTTTCTTTAGATAGTGAGCAACTTTCATTGTTCCCTTTTCAAAGATAGTTTCAATTTTTACATAATATTCAACGTCCTTATCTAAATGATTAAACTGATTATAACTTAGGCAAATCTTCCAATCCTTAACCCAAGGACGATATTGAAACTTATAAAAATTTGGTATCCCTTCAGGAACTTTTTCACTCCATTGAAGATGTTCTTTTAATTGTTCGTAATGAATTATCCCTTCAAATGAAGTTGAATAACTGGCAAGGTGCATTGGATGATTTTTTACGTCAACTACAATCTCTCCAGTTTTTAAATTTTTAATAAAACCAGTTTTAACTGTATATTTATCAGGAATTATCCAATTCCAATAAGCTGCTCCGCTTGGATATTCATTAATTGAAAGATCAAGATATTTTTTTAGATAATCAAGGCAATAATCGTAATCATCACATATAAATGTCCTGTCTTTTAAATAAAGATCGCTAATAATTTGTTTCATTTCTGCAGCAGTCATCATAATAATTTATCTCATTTTATCCATTAATATTTCTTCTAATTTATTTACAATATTCTTTTTAACTTCCCCATGAAAACAATTACTATAATACTCTTCCTGTATTATTTTTAAATCTTTTTCTTCAATAAATTTCCCTTTAGAAAGCACGTTATTAACCATGTTGAATAATTCATCATAATTTTTAACAATAAATGGATATTTGTTATAATCAAAAAATTTACTTGGGAAATTAAAAAAATCATAAATAATAACTGGTCTTCCTGCAGCTAATAATTCATCACAAAGCGAGGTAGTCAATGCTATTGTAAGATCAGCTCTTTCTGCTATATAATAGGGACTGTATTTTTCAGGTTCAAGTTCAATTTCAATGTTTTTAACCTTATTAATCCTATCAATTAAAGACTTAACATACGGATGTTTATATTTTCTTGATTCTTTTCCTTTTATAATAAAAATTATATCTTTATAATTTTCTGCAAGTTTTATTATATCATCATATAATTTTGTATTAATATACATAAAAAACGTACTTGATAACGTATTACTATAAATATCTTCAACAAAATTTGAATCAAGTATTAAAACAAATCTATTATTATTTTTTATCAGGTCATATTTTTGTGATGTTTTTACATGCGACCAATAAAATAGTTCATCAACTCTGGGTAATCCATATAAGAGAAAATTAGAAATTGCAGATTTATTTTTCATATTTTGATAAGCTCTTTGTCCAGATATAATGTAATAATCAAAAACTACAAAATATAATAATGGAATAAATGAGTGCATAAACCTTTCCTGAGTAGCAACGGTTGTAATTTTCTTCGTATATAAAGCCAATGAAAACTCTACAGGGAATACTGCATCATAGCCAATAAGAAATATCTTCAAATTATTAAACGATTCTAACCAAACAAGACATTGATTGAAAAAATAATAACTCCTAATAATTATATTAATTACCCTTAATCCAAAATGGTAATAATCAGCTGCTAGTTTAAAGTTCAATTCTTTTATAATTTTTAATATAAATATCTTTTTTGAATATTTTTTTAAACTATAAAGATCTAAACTTGGAATATTATTAACCTTATAATATTCAGCAGTATTTTCTTCCAATTGTTCAATATCAAGATGCAGAATTTTACTTCTATGAAATTCTGAATTAATATCTTGGCTATAATACTGGTCTTTAACAAATAACGACCCATAAAAAATGCCTTGATGAGGATAATATACAACATTGAAATCTTGTGGATTTACAGTTGAACTTATTGTTTGAACTGATAATTCAGAATCTTTTAAGTTATTAAAAAAATCTACTCTAAATAATCTTTTAACAAGCGATAGTTTTTTTAAAAAATATATTAACCCAGCAGCATTGGGTATCTCTGGGACTATTTTTACATTTTTCAATTCCATTATTTCAATGATACTTCTATTTAATTTATCATTTTTAGTATATATATAACCGTGTTTTAAATTATATTCCTTTATAACTAACCGCATAATATTAATCTCATAAATATAAGGTTGAAGATCTTTTATTAGTTTACTTTTTAATGCGATTCTAAATTTATTTTTTGCTTCTGCGTCATGGATAAAATATCTACAGATCATACTAACAATATTTGATGACTCAATTTTTTGAACTATCTCATTGGTTAGTTTCTCTGAAACTAATACACCGCTGCAATGCTCTAAACCTTCAAGTTTGTTTAACAATATAAAACCAATCTTATTAAGAAAAGCTATTCTTTTTTCATTTTTAAAAATATCACTCATAGAATAATAAACTACCTTTATCTGAAATAAAATAAAAATTAATCCAATTATTAGTCTAAAAACAGTTAACCTTGGAATCAATAGTACCTTTGTATTTTTTTTTATCATTTAATCAATGCCAAGGTATTTTCTTGCCTTTGCTGTATAATCATATGAACGAGGGTTTTTCTGTTCTATCTGATGATTTAATGCAGCAATATCTGGATTTATTTTTAAAAATTCAAATATTTCTTTATAACTAAAAGCCCCATTGGTTTTTTCATAAAGACCTTCAAATATAGCCCTGATGACAAAATAATCTTCAGGCGTATCTAAGGTTAATCTCTGACTCTCCAGCTCGTATCCTGTGTCTGTCATAAAATTCCATAATTTATATTTCTCAGGATGTTCATATATATGTAGTGCCGCGTGCTCTCTATCAACTAGGTCTTTGGTTGTATTATGCACATCTTCTAATACGCTTGTCTTAAAAATCTGGACATCTAACCCACGTGGGAATGTGCGTTTTATAATATTTGATACATAATCGTATCTCTGAGATTCAAAAATTTCAATTGCCTCACTTACAATATATGGGTCAACTAAAGGACAATCACTTGTTACCTCCACTACTACTTCAATTGAATTTTCTATGGCTGAAAGATATACCCTCTCAAGTACATCTAATTCACTTCCGCGATAGTATCCAACATCACATCTCTTTGCAAGATCAACTATTACTTCATCACAATGATTTGTTGTGGTAGCTATGATTATTTTATCAATCTTTTTACATTGCCTTAGACGTTCTATCAAAAGTTCAAGCGCTGGTTTTCCAATAATTGGAAGCATTATCTTACCGGGTAACCTGCTTGAGGTCATTCTTGCCTCTACTATAGCGCCTATTTTCATATCTTATCTCTACTTCTAAATTTAACAGTCTTCATTGGATCGTCAAGGTTTATACCAAGTTCTTGCTGACATCTTTTAACTTCGGATTTAACGGTTGAAATATATATATCATCCGTCATTGAGGTTAAATTAATATGAAAATCCTGTCTATCACCCAGACCTAATAAATATTCATACTCATCCTTGATCAATCCTCTTTCTAAGGCATATTTATAAATTGGAGTTTTAGGCATAGGCAATAAAAAACCAGCGCTTGGAGAAAGCTGTTCTTTAATACAAAAATCAATTGTCTTTTTTATCGTCTCAGGTGTTTCTTGTGGAAAACCAAATACTACGCTTGTATGTGTTGCAATGTTTGCTTCCTTTAAAATCCTGCGTGTAATTATAAACTTTGAAAGATTTATCTTCTTTTGCATACTCAATAATATCTCTTCATCTGCTGATTCAAGTGAAAAACCCATACCAACACATCCTGATTGTTTAAGTTTCTCAGCTAATAATCCATCATCTTCATCCAAAACTCCAGCAAGTATTACTCCTGTCCAATAAATATTCAGTTTTTCCTTAATAACGCTGTCAACAAATTCTCCTATTCTTTTCTTATTTGCAAAGGTTAATTCATCATATAATTGTATATAGTTTGCTCCATAAGTCTTAATTAAATACTTAATCTCTGATATAATTGAAGAAATATCCCGCCAGCGATAACGAATACTCTCATCAGTAAAAACGTTGTAACAAAAAGTGCATCTAAACGGACACCCCCTTGCTGTATTTACATTCATAACTATTAAATCTTCCTCTGGCATAGGGTATGGTTCATGGGCATTATATCTTGAAGCATTTAGATATTCTCTTATATCAAAGATTTCTCTATCAATGAATTGTATAGTATTTATATCTTTAATCACATCTCTTTTTTCTGTAAATATAACTTTACCGCCTTCCATAAATGCGATACCTTTTACTAAATACAATGACTTATCTTTTTGTAATGACTCTAGTAATTCAACTATTGTTATATCACCTTCACCTAACACTGCAATATCAGTAAAGGTTTTTGTCAACAATATCTCTGTTACACTTGATGCAACAGAATTTCCAACAATAATCTTACAATTTGGCTGCTTTTCTTTCACTATATCAGTGAAATACTTTGCCCATTTAAAATGTGTAACCAAGCAGCCAAACGCAATCACGTCATATATATTTTTACTTATAAAATCTTCGATATAATCATCACTATAACGAAAGGCATCAATATCTAAAAGGTCAAATTTATATCCTGCTTTTTTGACAGCAGTTACTACATAGCCAAGTCCAACTGGAAATACCTTTCTTGGATTATCTGGTCTGATACATGGATTTACAAAAAGAATTCTCATATTAAATCTCCTATACAGAACTATTAATTATTATATTGCAATCATTTTAATGGGGAAAAGTTATATACTGCTCTCCAATATTTTAATCTAAAACAAGATATCGTCTAATATTGTTACTTCGAAATGTACGAAAGAAAAACTCTGATTGTAAATAAAGTGGCTTATCTGAATTTTCTTTAATGTAATCAATATATTGATTTACAGAATTAATCTTAAATATAAAGTCAACAGAATTATCCATCTTATAATTAGTCAGAATTCCTTTATAATCTTCCATAACCCATTTTTTCAGATCATATTTACTTGTTATTAATATAGATTCTTTGGATATTTCCCAAAATGGAATTATTATCTTTTTTACAAGATCTTTTACAAAATAGATTTCTTCATTATAATCATCTTTATTTCCTATCCCATATTTAGAAAATATTTTATTGCCTGCCTCAACAACTTCATCAATAAACGTATCTTGATTTGAAATATGAAGCATTTCACCATGAAGAATCTTTTCAAGAATAAAAGGATCTATAAATCCAATGTATTGCGAAGCAGTACTATTTTCACTTGACAACCGTTGTTTATATGACTTATAAAGTTCCTCTTTATCATTAAATAAATTTATAGTCAAACATTCTTTCAATCTCTCTACTTGCTTGCTAATAAATGGATATTCCATAGAATTTTCAAGTAATTCCTGAATAACCGCCGTAGTTTTAATCCCTCTATTTTCCCAAGTATAAACAACTTCTTTGAAATATCCATAAAAAATAAACATATCAAATATCAAATGAAATAATAATATTTTAATATATTCATCATACGTGAAAAAATTATCTTCTACTGCCCATTCCTCTGTTTCTATGCTCTCAAAATTATCAGTCTTAGTATAACCCCTTTCACCTACATAATATTTTATCTTATAACCGTATTGTACTATCTGTTCTGGAGTGTTTATCTCTGTCTCTTTTAACATCCTAAGGCAGCCAAAGGCTATACTATCTAAACGCATTTCAATTAATTTATCTAGACAATCCATAAATGTTTTAACTGTCTCTCCAGGCAGGCCAAATATAAGTTCAGTTGTTACAATAATATTATTTTTATGCGCCCAATTTACAGCATCATTAAACTGATTAATTTCAATATTTCGCCTATGTATATTTTTTGCAACAGAATCTGTTAATGTTTGAACACTAATATTCATAGGAACTAGATCTTTCAACATTAGAGTTATCTGTTTTATTCTATTATTAATATTTTTATCTGTATATAGACGAAGACTAGTTGGATACCCGCTATTTTTATTTTTATCTGCTATAAATTTTGCAATTTCAATATCTCTTGGCATTATCCCAAAATTTTCATCCGTTAATCGTAAATTCTTGTTCTCAGAATGAGTAGAGATATATTCAATCTCTGCATTTACTCTTTTTAAATCGAAAGATCTTAATTTATTCCAAGTATCCTTAGCTGAAACACAAAATAAACAATGATAAGGACACCCTCTCATAGTTTGTATTATTGGCATTAAATTACTATCTCTACAAAAATCATCCATGAACCCATTCAAATAAGGCGAAGGATATATATTAATATCTTTTTCCCTTATAACAGGTCTTCCATAAATGAGTTCCTTTGAATCTGATAAAAAAATACAACCTTCAATAGGATTTATTAACAATTTCGTTCGTCCTTCTCTTAAAAAGGTTCTTAGCAGATTAACAAATGGAATTTCTCCCTCATTTGGAATCATTACATCAATTTCAGGATAATCATTAAAATCTCTAAGACAGTTTACTAGATTGTCAGAAGTATTTGCGCCTCCTATTACTACTAAAATATCAGGATAGTATTTTTTAAAATGACTTATAGCATTTATCGTAAGACAAGTATTCCAACCATACCATGAAAATCCTAAAATATTAGGGGCTTTTTTCTTTATAGCATCGTTAAGTGATTCAAATGTTCTAAAAAGTTCAATATTAACATCATCAGATAATTGCTCCATCGCGTACGCCTTTATATAACCTATTGCAAGAGGTATAGTTGAAGGACTACATCCGAAAGCTGTATTTGCAAGATCAGCTAAATATATAACTAATTTTTTACTCATTCTAACTCCTCACAACATTATAATTTTAAATTAACAGCCAATTATAGATAATGAACTTGGAACAATCATTTGTCTATTTACTTCTGCAAATTGTTTTAATTCACTTAACTTAATTATTATTGGCTTATAATATTCCATTGAATCTTCCATACTTAATTTAATATCTTTTGAAGTACAATTTATATAAATCTTGCTGCAAATATCATATACAGACATCTCCGTTTCATTGACAAATGCAAAACTGCGTATATCCTCTATCACATTACTTGAAAGAGATGTCTCTTCAGAAAACTCTTTTTTTAATTGCTCTTTATAATCAATCGTTCCATCTGAATTCAGAAATAATTTATCAATATTCCCTGAAGGCACAAGCTCTAAGAAATTTACATATTGTGTTACATTCTCACTGCGCCGAGCCATTATTGTATATATTGTCCCTTGTTCTTCAAAAAGTATAATTCCGCTGACAGCAATTGGAATAATTCCAAAGTTCAGATCTGAATTTTTCGTTTGTACCCAATAATCTTTGTACTCAACATATGTTCCAGTAATAATAATTGAAGTATCATTTTTTTCAATTCCAACAAAGCTCAGTAAATCTCCATTATACAATAATTTATTCTCATAGATTGCCTGATTCCATAAAATATCAATATCATCTTTTTTACTAAGAATATTTTTGTGTAAAGAACTATCTTCTACTGCCTTGAGCGTAATAATATCTGATAAAATCATAAGCCAAACATGAGTGAGATATTGTTTATAAGTGTTCCATCAAAATCAAAAAAAAATTATTACCAATCACCTATCTCAATCCCATCCCCTATAGAAATATCCCTTTTAGCAGATTTTCCTTCAATCTCATCTAACCATTTAGGATGTATTCCTCGTTTTTGCTTACCTGAACGTAGAATATCAATATTATCCCCTTCTATTAATAGTTCGCCAATATTGATATGCTTTACAGCTTGTATGGCTCTTTGAGCAAAATCATAGAGTTCAAATTCTTCTTCGTTAATCTTTTTTTCATTATTTCCTAGGGCTTGTTCCATATTCCGAATTGTCTTTACCATCAACTTTAATTCATCTGGAGTAATTGCAAAGGAATGATCAGGGCCCGGAAGTTTATTATTAAGAGTAAAATGTTTTTCAATAACCGAGACTCCAAGTGCAACTGCACCCATTGGCCCTATCATTGGGTCGCGGCTATGGTCAGAAAGTCCTACTGGAACATTAAAATGTCTTTGTAATTGTGGAATGACGTTAAGGTTAAGGCTCGAAATTGGGGCTGGATATTTAGCCGTACACTGCATAAGCGTAATATCTCTTCCACCATTTTTATAATAATAATAAACTGCCCATTCAATATCTTCTATTGTTGCGCAGCCTGTTGAAAGGAATAAAGGCTTATTGGTCTTAGCCATAAATTCAATCAAACGGCTATGAGTAATCTCATAAGATGCGAGTTTATGTCTCTCTACATATGGATCAACTGCCTCTGCATCAGCAACAGAAAATGGAGTAGACATAAAATGTATATTATTATTTTTACAATATTCTGCCAGTTTGGGTATCATCTCATAGGGCATAGAAAGGTCATCAAATATTTCATTAATAGAATTACTTATCCCGCTCTCAGATAAATAATCACAATCCCCTGCATTTGAAACATAAACAGTATCACCTTTATATGTCTGAAATTTAACAGCATCAGCACCTGCGTCAACTGCTGCATCAATCAGTGCCTTTGCCATTTTCAAGTCTCTTTGCCCTGTCCCGCTTCGCCAATTTGAACCTGCTTCAGCTATTATATAAACCTTATTTTGAGATTTATTTAGATTGATATGTTTTTTCCTATAATATTTAAATATAGGTATTTCTTCGTCAATATCCTCAATTTTTTTAATTTCCTGCCCAATATAAACAAATCCTGCTTTTTCAAATGCCCTAATTGACGAAATATTATTCTGTCTTATTTCAGCAACTGTGGTATCAAACCCTCTATTAAAAAGATGCTCGCAAGACTTTTTAATTATTTCAGTGCCTAATCCAAGTCTTCTTTTATCTGGTCTTATATTTATGCTAATATCTGCTGCCTTTCCTGAAATTTCTTTATCAAGGTATTTTTTAAATCTTACAAATCCAACCCTTTCGCCTTTATAATTTGCAAAAACTGGAATTAAATCTATTTCATTAAAATAATCTTGACAATATTCTTTATAAAAGCTTGAAAATTCCTTTGGTGTGCTATGATAAGACATCTTTAAAGTCTCATTATCATTACGCCAGTCCATAATTATCTTGGCATCACGTTCAATCTTACAGACCTCTTCAAAATATATGAACATTATTTTTTTAATTGGATTTTATTCATAATTTATAAAATCTACTTCTATATGAAGTAGATATCGCAGGAAAACATATTAATAAAAATCCTATCGGTAGAAACACATGTAATATCCATAATAAGCGATCTTTATATTCAAAAGTAACAGTAAAATGTCCAGTGTCTTTTAATATAATTGATTGAAAGGTATTATCTGCGCGATATATTTTTACTTCACTTCCATTAACTGATGCAGTCCATTTTGGATAATAATTATTACTAACAACTAAAATCGCAGATGAATAAAGAGTTAAATCATATATAATTTTATCTGGACTATAAGAGACTAACTTTATAATATTTTGGTTAAATTTGTCTTTGGGTATATTTTTATAATTATCCATCAAATTTGTTGAAGGGGCATCTTTGGTTGAAAACAAAACAGTCTCTCTTAAATCTTGAAGAGATTCCTTAGAAAGTGTTTCAAGCACTTTTTCATCCGTTGGTTCTATCTTTGCTTTTAGAGCCAAATAACCTCTTTCAAAGGTATCTTTTAATTCATAAATATATATTGGAAAATATTTAATCTCTCGATCTGTAATAAATCCTGACATCTTCCATAATTTATTATAAATTCGATATATTAATGGCAGAGTCTCTACATCATTCCTTGCTGTTATAACCTTTGTTGAAACCTCTGCTAACTTTGGGTCATAGGCTTGTGATATTAAATATTTTGTGTTTGCAAGAAGCAATAATGGAATGTTCAATTCAGCAATCCCATCATTTTCATTGTTATCATTATCTAAGTATAAATGATACCAATAACTATCAAATTTATCCTTCTGTTGTTTTGTTTTTAACTGTGGGGCTATAATTTGTTTAAAATATTGTTTATAGTATTTATTAAACAAAGCGCTCTTACCATCTATAGTTTCAATCCCATATTTCTGCAAACTAGGAATAAAGGTTTTACCAATTGCGCCTGTCCTAAAAGGATAAATATTGGTTTCTTTTAAAGTGTTAAATACGGATTGATTATCAAAATAAGCCTTATAAAGTGACCTTTCATCACATATTACGTCAGCCCTAAATATCCTAACCATTAAAATAGAAAAAAGAAAAAAACTCATTATAATAAAGAGAAGCGCGTTTGTACTAAATTTATATCTTTGAATTTTAATTGGGTTTGAGGCTGTTTCCCCAACTTTAGTTAAAATATAATAGTAAACTAATCCAATTAATATCGGTACTAATAAGTTTAACAACAGTAAGGGTAACCAAAGTACCCCTCTATAAGAAAATATGAAAACTATAATTGTGGCAGCATAAGATAAAATAATATAACTTAGCTTTAATCCTCTTTTTGTAATCATCTCATCTATGCTGACAAATACAAATACAGTTATAATAAACGGCAGCAAGAAATTAAAATGACTTAAATCCATTTTACCTAACTTTGTATTATGCAAAAAATTTGAAAAAGCTGAAACAAATGAAAAAATTAATATCATTAATAATATCCTCTTCAATTTTTTTGATGAAGCAACAAAAAATAAACCAGAAATTAATACAGTAAATATCAAAGAAAAAATACTTTGATATATCAAATTATTACTTAAATTTTCTATTGAATCAGCAATATTTGGTATATTATTATAAACTCTTTGAACATATGGCATGAAATCCATAAGACTGTATAATACCGGTACGCATGTTAAAATATATCCTGTCCATATAAAAATTGACCATACCAACATTTTTTTTATATCTCTATGTTGAAAGTTCAATAATAATATTACAAGCATATGCAATACAGCATAGTAAGGCAGAGTTAAGACAGGAAGAGAGAAAAGAAGAATAAAATTTAAACCAATTAATTTCAGGATTTTTTTCTTAAAAGTATTATCTTCGTCAATAATATCTAAAAACCACATAAAAAATATAGGAAAGGCGCTTGAAAAAACTAATAAAATATTTACGCCATAATATATTATTTGACAACTAAACATAAAAACTAATCCCCCTGTAATTGAAAGCCAATCAGGAAGATTTATATATTCAAATAAAAAACGATACATGCCATAGCCAGCTGCTATCATAAGCATTATAACGCTTAATTCATATATACCCCATGAAGAAAAAATAATGGATAAAAGCGCGGCTATATGAAATGGAGAGTGATGCCAAGCATAAGCAGGCATACCTCCTGCATAATTTGGATACCATGCAAACATTCCATTTTTAACCAATAATTCACCTAAACTTTTTAACATCGGAAAGTTTAAATCAAATATATCATGAATTCTTATAAGGGCATAAGAACCTAATATGATTTTATCTGCATGAAATACTAACGCAAGAATCACAAATATCCAAACTCTAAATTTTTTATCTTCAACTATTGTTATCACAACTTAATAGATCCTTTAACCCGCTTAATTAATATCACGCTTTAGGGCAAACTCATGCAGGAACTCACTTCATCATCAGTATCTGATGCGTATTTTTGACATATAATTATTCAATTTAATATTTTACAAAGTGCTGCAATAACCCTGTCTTGATCTGAATAAGTTAATAATGGGAAAAGCGGCAAGGTTATGGCAGATTCATAATATCTTTCAGACTCTGCCCATTCCCCTTGCTTAAATCCTAATCTTTGGTAATATGGATGCAGATGCACTGGAATATAATGAACATTGACTCCAATACCAGCATTTTTCATAAAATCAAATACCTCTTTACGGGTCTTTTTAATTTTATCAAGCCTTAATCGGATAACATATAAATGGAATGGACTAAAAATATCCTCCTGTTTGGGCGGCAAAATAATTGGCAATTCAGAAAAAGCCTTATCATAACGGTTTACTAACTCATTTCTCTTAGCATTAAATTGATCAAGCCTTTTAAGCTGACTAATGCCTAATGCAGCTTGTATATCGGTAATTCTATAGTTCATTCCAAGCTCAGTCTGCTCATAATACCAACTTCCATCAGGCTGATTTATCATAAACTTAGGGTCTCTCGTTATGCCGTGAGTTCTATACCTTGTCAATTTTTGATATAATTCTTCATCATTAGTCATCACCATCCCGCCCTCTCCTGTGGTCATGTTTTTGGCTGGATGAAAACTAAAGACCGTCATATCGCTATAATAGCAGCTGCCAACTTTAAGTCCCTTATAAATCCCGCCTATTGCATGACAGGCATCTTCTATGATGGAAAATTTATATTCTTTTGACAATCCGTAAATCTCTTCCATATCACATGAAAGACCTGCGAAATGAACAGGAATAACAACATTTGGTTTGATATGTCTCTTAGATAATTTATCTTTTAAGGCAGGAACACTTATGTTTAAAGTCGCAGGGTCTATATCAACAAAATCAATCTCTGCACCGCAATATAACATGCTATTTGCAGTAGCTGCAAAGGTAAGAGGCGTAGTCCATCCCGTTTTCCCCTTTGTAAGTCCAGCACTAAGACATGCTATATGTAAAGCAGCAGTACCGCTTGATACTGCAACAGCATATTTAGCCCCGCAATAATCAGCCAGAACCTTTTCAAATTCTACAATCTTTGGTCCCTGCGTAAGCCAATCTGATCTAAGCACATCTACTACTGCAGAAATATCTTCTTCATCTATTGACTGTCTTGCGTAAGGAATATAATCCATTCTTACTCATTAACCAATGAGGTTAGTTCATCCGCTCCAAGCCATAAAGTATTAGTATCGCTTTTAAAAATAAAACCTTCTTTTACAGGTCTAACTCCATTATCTCGTGTACGTTCATTAGTCCACCAATTAAACTCTGGTTCTATAATATAAAAATCGTCATACTCCAGGGCATGTCTTGAATCATCTTCTGTTAATAATACCTCATGAAGTTTCTCGCCTGGTCTTATACCCACAATCTCATGTCTGCAATCAGGGGCTACAGCATTTGCTAAATCAATAATCTTCATGCTAGGTATCTTAGGAACAAATATCTCCCCGCCTTCCATCAAATTAAACGAATTTAAGACAAAATCTACTCCCTGCTCAAGGCTTATCCAAAATCGTGTCATCCTTGTATCTGTAATAGTTATAACGCCTTTTTCTCGCATTGATCTAAATAACGGAACAACACTGCCCCTGCTTCCAACTACATTTCCATATCTTACAATTGAAAATTTAGTCTTTTTTGAGCCAGAATATGAATTAGCTGCTATAAAGAGCTTATCCGAACAAAGTTTCGTTGCGCCATATAAGTTTATTGGATTTACCGCCTTATCAGTGCTTAAGGCTATAACCTTTTCAACCCCGCTGTCAATACTAGCATTTATGACATTTTCAGCCCCTATTACATTCGTCTTAACTACTTCTATAGGATTTCTTTCAGCAATCGGAACGTGCTTTAAGGCTGCTGCATGAATAATATAATCCACGCCATCAAATACTCGATAAAGCCTGTCTATATCTCTGACATCTCCTAAAAAATATCTCATACATGGATATTTTTCAAGCGGAAATACCTGCGCCATTTCATACTGCTTCAATTCGTCTCGGCTGAAAACAATCAGCTTTTTGAGATTATAACGGCTTAACATAATCTCAACGCATTTCTTACCAAATGAACCTGTGCCGCCGGTTATTAATACTACCTTATTGTCAAATATATTTGTCATGATAACCTTTTGAGGGTTTCACCCTTTTCATCTACAGGCACCCAAAAGGGGAATATTCAATGAAACTTTTTACAAAAAAGTTTCCAAAAAGGCCCCTTGACCCCCATAATTAAAAGCAGGCTACCGCCCTTTGCCTTATTTCACTCTTAAGACAATCTTTAAAATAAATATAAATTTGTCTCTGTCGTATCAATAAAAGATACACAGTTACTTTATTTTTTCTATCATTAAGCAATTTAATATACACTTTAAATATAGTAAAAGTAAAGTAACCGCATCAATAGGCAAAACGTTGATTTGATGAGTTGTTCAATAAAATAATCTCAAACTAATCAGTATATTTGCGGGTTTTCTTTCTCTCCATCTTAGGTCTGTCACCTTTATTAACCCTATCATTTCTGGAAGAAGTCTTCTTTTTATCCTCTTCAATCCTTACCTTTTTCCCATCTATAATCAGATCATTTATTGAACCAATTACCTGCTCTGCTATTGTTATAGGGACTTCTACCAAGCTGTATTTATCAAATACCACAATCTTCCCAATATTACGTCCTGGGATACCAAGCCTCTCAGATACAGTTCTGACAATATCCCCAACCTTTATCTGGTCTTTTTTCCCAATAGAAAGCAATAGCTTTCTCATCTCTGTCCTGCTGGTGGTCTTAATTGACTCTATCTCATCAATATGCTCTACTTCATGGTCGCCATATAAAAGAAATAACGCGGCTGATGCAACATCTTCAACAGTATGAATATTCAATAGATTGGTAACTAAGGCCTTATAATCTGTATACTTGCCCTCAGAGATAACTTCCTCCATCTCTTCAAATATATCCCGTTCTCTGGCTATTATAACCTCTTTTCTTGTCGGTAATACGCCTTTGTCTATCTTTGTTCGAGCAGTCTTTTCTATCAGCCTTAACTGTCTATTCTCACGAGGAGTTACAAAAGTTATTGCTATCCCTGATTTTCCAGCACGGCCTGTTCTTCCAATTCTATGAATATAGGCATCTGGGTTTTGCGGAATACTATAATTAATAACATGAGATACATCATTAATATCAAGACCTCGAGCAGCTACATCTGTTGCTACAAGTATATCAATATCCCCGTTTTTAAACTTGTGCATCATCTCATCTCTATGAGCCTGCGTAAATTCTCCATGAATTGCCCCTGCCTCATAACCCATCTGCTGAAGCTTTCCAGCAAGTTCATCTACATCGCGCCTTGTATGACAAAATATTAAGGTCAAAGATGGATCCTGCACATCAAGTATCCTTGTAAGCGCCTTAGCCTTATCGTTTTCCCTTACTTCATAGAATACCTGCTTTATCTTTGCAACTACCATGTCCTTTGTATCAACTGAAACTCTCTTTGGAGAGCGCATGTACTGCTTGGATATCCGCACTATTTGATCAGGCATTGTTGCTGAAAATAACATCGTCTGACGCTCTTCAGGAGTCTCACCCAAGATCGTCTGAATATCCTCTATAAAGCCCATATTCAACATCTCATCAGCTTCATCAAGCACAACCATTGATACGCTGTTTAAAACTAAGGTTTTACGTTTTATATGGTCAATCACACGCCCCGGCGTTCCTACTACAAGGTCAATATCACGCTTTAGACTCTTTATCTGCCGCTCTATGGATTGGCCTCCATATATAGGGATTGTGTTAAACCCCTTGTATTTACCCATTTTATTCATTTCTTGAGCCACTTGAATACAAAGCTCTCTTGTAGGAACAAGCACAAGGGAACACGGCGACTTGCTTTTGCCTTTGATATTGCGTTCAATCATTGGAATTCCAAATGCTGCAGTCTTTCCTGTGCCTGTTTGTGCAACGCCTATTATATCAAGACCTTCTAACACTGGCGGTATTGCAATCTTTTGTATCTGTGTCGGTTCTTCAAAACCCATCTCTGCTAATGCAGTTAATATCTCATCAGAAATATTAAACTTGTAAAATCTATCGTACATTAATCCTCACTAGGCCTATATAGGCCTGTTTAGGCCTCTTTAGGAAAATATTAAGTTTTTATAATTAGAAGGCAGGATTGAAAAAGGTATAACTTCTCACTCTGAATTTAAATTAGGGGCTGTACCTTTCTATCAACTTGCCCAGCAGGCAGGATTAAAACAAAAGGCAGACTCTATAAAAGAGCCTGCCTTGATATTTATTAATAATAACTGCTCTTAGTACTGCGCTGCTTCTTAGTAATATTAATAATATTAATATTACTGCCTGACGATCTTTACTGCCTTGAGACCTTTATCGCCCTTGACAACATCAAAGCTTACAGATTCTCCTTCAGCCAATGTCTTGAAACCTTCACCTTGGATGTCAGAGTGATGAGCAAATACATCAGTACCATCTTCCTGTGTGATGAATCCAAAGCCTTTAGACTCATTGAACCACTTTACTGTACCCTTAGCCATACGGATTTACCTCCTTTTAAGAATTTTGAAGACATAGGAGGTAAAGCTATAGATGAACTAAGACTATAATAACTTGCCTTGTACTTTCTATGTTTACGAATACTCCAATACGCTTCTGATTTTATAATAACATATCTTTAAATAAAAAAACACAATTTTTCTTTTAAAATATTTTTTTTTACTCTTATTCTGAAATCTTCTTTAAATACCTTACCTTATAAACATCAATGATTTTTTAAACTTTTAAAAAATCATTGATTTATGTTAAAATTTATGAATTTAACTTGTAAGGAGTCAAGATGGATAATAATAATGAAAAAAGTTTGATTAAGAGAAATCGTAAAAAAATAATCTTTTGTTTATTAATCCTATTCGTTATTGGATTTCTATTAATAGCTGAATATATATTAAAAAACACTGACTTACTCCTTTTTAACACAAGGGTTAAAATATTGAATAAAGGGGGAAGCGAAAGATATATCGTTTTAAGAGAACATAGACCCCTTCAGAGTTCAAAGGTATATACCTCAGCCACCGTTGGCAAATATTCCTTAGTTAGATTAGATGAAAACGGCTTTGTCATTCCATCAAAGGTACACAATGACCCTGATATAAAAATGGTTTTTCTTGGAGACTCTACTACCTTAGTTGAGAATGCTCAAGAAGATAAAAGATTTCCATATCTTGTAGGCCGCATACTTGAAGAAAAAACCGGCAAAAAGATTAATTCATATAATGGAGCTGGAAACGGTAATAATTCCTTGCACTCCATCAATATCTTATTAAACAAGGTGCTGCCTTTAAAGCCTGACTTTGTAGTATTAATGGAAGTTGGTATGGATCTTGGAGTCCTTGTAGATAATAACACTTATTGGAATAAAATTGAAGACAGGGCACCTGTTATTGAGATAGATAATAATTTCATAAAAAAACTTATTATTAGAAAGATTAAACATATCCTGCCAAATGTTGGAAATGAAATACAATGTTTTGTTGATTTTATCAAAGGTCATTACATTCATAGGCAAAATAAAGTATCTCCAAGTATTATAAATGCTACGGATGAATCTGCAAAAAAACAACAAAAAGAAAAAACCGTTGACCCGCAATATATCTGCCATGAATATGAAATGAATCTTCAAACATTTATAAATATCTGCAAGGCAAGAAATATAACTCCTGTACTTATGACACAAGGGAATATGTTTAGAGATGAAGAAACAGCTTCAAAAGATAAAGATTCAGAAATTTACAAAAAACTGCTTAGAGACGCAGAATCTTTAGGTATGACTTTTACGCAGTCTAATAATTTATATTTTAAATTTAATCAGATTATTAGAGACATTGGCAAAAAAAACAATATATTAGTGATAGACTTGGATAGAGAAATCCCAAAGGATGATACTAACTTTTGCGATGCCGTACATTTCAAGCAAAAAGGCTCAATTCTTGCCGCAGATATTATCAGCAATGCCTTTCTTGCTGATAATAATTTTAAGCAGTTGATTAAGAAATAAATGTTATTTTGCTCATTTGAATATATATTATTATTTCTACCAATATCTATCATTGGTTTTTTTTATTTTTGCTATAAAAAATACTATCTGACAGCTAAGATTTGGATTATAATTTCTTCAATCTTTTTTTATGGCTGGTGGAATGTTCATTATATCCCTTTAGTTTTAGCCTCAGTCATCTGCAACTATATAGTCGGGCATTTTATTCTCACATCTAATAATTATAAATTAAGAAAAAAAATCATCTTCATAATTGGTATTACCTTTAATCTCATATTATTAGGATACTTTAAATATTCTTATTTTTTATTACTAAATATAAATTCAATCTTTAACACTGAAATAACCGCAAAACATATTATACTGCCGCTTGGGATTAGTTTTTTTACATTTCAACAAATATCTTTTTTATGTGATTATTATCACGGAGAGATAAAAAAGGTCAGCTTTATAAACTATGCTGCAACCGTTACCTTTTTCGCGCATCTAATTGCCGGCCCAATTATTAGATACAAAGAGATCATCCCTCAATTTGATTCTGATGACAATAAGACAGTAGATTATAATAATATCTCAAAGGGCTTATTCATTTTTTTCATAGGATTATTTAAAAAAATCATCATTGCTGACACACTATCCATGTATGCAATCAGCGGATTTGCAAGTACGTCACCATTATCCTTTTTTGCTGCATGGGTAACCTCACTATCTTTTACATTTCAGTTGTATTTTGATTTCAGCGGATATACGGATATGGCTATTGGGTCAGCGTTGATGTTTAATATAGTGTTTCCAATAAATTTTAATTCTCCTTATAAAGCCCTGAATATTAAAGACTTCTGGGATAGATGGCATATGACCCTAAGTTCTTTTCTTAGAGATTATCTATACATACCATTAGGTGGTAATCGCAAAGGGATAAATCGGACATATATTAATATCCTGATTACATTTTGTCTTTGCGGGTTTTGGCATGGGGCAGGATGGAGATTTTTATTTTGGGGATTATTACATGCCTTTGCCCTAATACTTCATCGAATATGGAATAAAAACGGACACAGTCTAAATCGTTATCTCAGTTGGTTTTTGACCTTTAATTTCCTCAATCTCACTTGGATATTTTTTAGAGCGGAAAAAGTGGAAAGCGCTATAAATATCATCACAGGAATGTTTGGATTAAATGGGATTACTTTTAGTAATGCCTTATATCAATTATTGCCAAAAGAAGGCACGGTTGATTTAAGGTTTCTAATATGTTTAATATTAAGTTTCCTGATTCTATTTTCTAAAAATACCTCTCAGCTTGCGTCAAATATAAATAAAAATTGGCACGCAATATCATTTGTAATAATAATTATAGTAATAATGGCAGTATTTTCATTTGCTCCAACTCATGCTGCAAATGATTTTATATACTTTGATTTTTAGCATATGACTGGACTTGACCTCAAAGATGTTGTCCTTATTGGCAGGACATTTGATGAATATTGCAGGCTCTTTGATCTAACTCCTGATATTTTAAGTAATAATAAAATCCTTGATGCAGCCTCAGGAGTAAGTTCTTTTTGCGCAGAGGCATGTGCAATTGGGTATAATGTTACAGCATCTGACAGGATATATTCACTAAAGCCAACATTCATATTAGATAAATGCAAGGCTGATCTAATGAATATCAAGGGGCAATTAGAAAATATCAAAGAGAGCTATGTCTGGAACTATTTCAAGGATATTGATTCGCTAATTGAAAACAGGGCAAAGGCATATAATCTATTTATCTCAGATTTTATAAAATATGGTAATGATAGATATAAGTGTGTGGAATATCCAGAGTCTAATTTTTCAGACAATCAATTTGATCTAACGATATCTTCAGGGTTTTTGTTTATGTATGAAGGTATTTTAGACCTTGAATTTCATAAACGCGCAATATCAGAACTCATCAGAATCACATCAAAAGAGATAAGAATCTGGCCAATAATTGATCTAAAGGGACAAAAATCACAGTATCTTGATACAATTATCAATACCTTTAGTACATATGATTTTAATATCAAACAAGTAGATTATGAATTTCTAAAAAATAGCAATGAGATGTTAGTTATAAATATCACCTGACTTCAAATTCAATTACCTTTGACTTTTTGCGGGAGCAGGTCTGTGACCTGCTCCTCATATTTCAAGTTATGATAAAGTACTTTACACATCCAAAACCTTCAGGAGCAGGTGATACGCCTGTTCCCGTATTTGGGTAAAAAAATGTAAAAATTTGTTAAAATCTAAGAAAATTTGTTAATATATAATGTATTACAACCTAACAAGGAGGAAAATATTTATGCCAAGTGCTAAAGACGCAAATTTTACGAATTGGGAAAATTTTATGATTCTTTATGATGATTCTGAATATTCAGTAGTATGGGGGAAATATGATGGAGCTGATGAGTATTCTTTAGGTGAAAGATGGAATAAAGGTGGTGAAACAGATCTCGGGTTCCCTAACATATTTGGAAAACCTATATGGCATGTTATACCTGAAATTTTTACTGATGCTATTTTATTAGAGATTGAACGTTTATTGATAAGGGGAAAGTTGTCTAATGGTGATCTAATGGATTCTAATGAACTTGCTAAGTACCGTAAAAATTTAAAAACTGCTTTAGGAAGATTTTAAAATATAAAACTTTTGCGGGAGCAGGTCTGTGACCTGCTCCTCATATTTCAAGTTGCGATAGAATACTTTACATCATCCAAAACCTTCAGGTACAGGTGACACACCTACTCCCGCCTTTGGAAGTAATAAGGTTTTTTAAATGGGTTCAAAGGGACGAGTCCCTTTGCGGGATTTTTAAGGGCAGAGCCCTTAAAGGGTTATTTAAATAAATATGTATAATGAATTACTAAATTCAATAAAATCAAAAAATCTTTACAGAAAAATCTTAGACAGAGAGAGCGCTCAAGGCAGAATTATTACAATTAATAGTAATAGACTTCTAAATTTTTCTTCTAATGATTATTTAGGTCTTGCCTCTAACCCCGAAATCTTTGATAGTGCTGCGTCCCTTGCCCGTGAATATGGAAGTGCAGGGGCTTCACGGCTTTTAAGTGGAGGATGTTCCTTACATCAAAGGCTTGAGTCTCAGGCTGCAAGGTTTAAAGGAGCAGATCGGGCATTAATCTTTAACTCTGGATATGCTGCAAATGTCGGCGTTATCCCAACGCTAGTATCTAAGGTGGATGCGATATTCAGTGATAAACTCAACCATGCAAGCATTATTGATGGATGCAGACTATCAAAAGCAGATATTTATATTTATAATCATAATGACCCTGCTCATCTTGAGACATTACTTAAACAAACTAATGCTAAAATAAAACTTGTGATTACTGAATCAGTCTTTAGTATGGACGGAGATATTGCCCCAATTCCTGAAATATCTGATCTATGCAGGAGTTATAATGCCATTTTATATATAGATGAGGCTCATGCAACAGGTGTGCTTTCAAAATATAATATTAACTACGATTATATTATTTATATGGGGACATTTTCAAAGGCACTTGGTTCATACGGCGGATATATCGCTTCATCAAATACAATTATTGATTATCTGATAAATACTTGCAGATCCCTGATATATTCAACCGCCTTACCAGCATTTAATATTGCGGCATCTATCTGCGCCCTTGATTATATGATTAAACACCCTGAGTTAAACAATAGGCTGATAGAAAATGTAAAGACTCTAAGGACAGGTCTAATTGAGGCTGGGTTTAATGTATCACTAACACCTACTCCTATTATTCCAATTTTATTAGATTCTTCAGCTGATGCACTTGAGTTATCTAAGTATCTCTTTGAACATGGAATCTATGTACCTGCGATTCGTCCTCCAACGGTTACAGAGCCAAGGCTCAGAATATCACTTTCAGCCTTTCATACAACCGATGATTTGAACTTATTAATTGATAATCTACAAAGGGGTTTAAAGTGTATTTTGCATTAGTCACAGGAGCCTCAGGCGGACTTGGAAGCGAGATAGGCTTAGCATTATTAAAAAACGATGTTACTGTATTTGGAGTCTATAATAACACAACTATACGCTCTAAACTTATTGAATATAATAACTTTATTCCTATAAAGGCAGATATTAGTAAAAAACCAGATATTACAAGTTTAGTTCAAGAGATTCTAACAAAGACCAACTGTCTTGATTATTTAATTAATGCTGCTGGGATAACACATGATGGATTATTGATAAAATATAGTGAAAGCGATTGGGACAGGGTTATATCTATCAATCTCTCAGCATGTTTTTATATAATCAGAGAGGCGCTGCCATTATTAAGGCAGTCAAGTCATGGGCATATTATTAATATCTCATCAATATCAGGGATTATTGGAAGGGCTGGGCAGACAGCATACAGCGCCTCAAAGGCAGGGCTAATTGGAATGTCGCTCTCTATGGCAAGGGAGTTTGCAGAGTTTGGGATCAGGGTAAATGTAATAACCCCCGGATATATGCAGACCTCTATGGGGAATCTCAATCAAGAGGCGATGAAGGAAGCCCAAAAAAATAGTTTGATTAATACGCTGTCAAAACCAGAGGAAGCCGCAGAGATGATCTTAAATATATTAAATATGAATAATATCACAGGTCAGATATTTAATCTTGACTCCAGAATTATATGAAGGGATTTTTTATAACAGGCACTGGCACTGGAGTTGGCAAGACGATTGTAACTATCATTCTCGGCCTATATCTAAAGTCTAAAGGATATGAAAATACCATTGCCTTAAAACCAATTGAATCAGGCTGCAATAAAATATCCAATGTCTTGATTCCGCATGATGGAAGTTTATTAAAAGAGATGCTTAAACAAAGTGAAAGTCTTGACGTTATCACTCCGATTAGATATGAAAGACCGCTTTCACCGTTTGCAGCCTCTCTGATTGAAGGAAATGCCTTTGATAAGGATCTTTTGATCAAACATATCAATGATATCTCTATCAGATACGATAGATTATTGATTGAAGGAATTGGCGGATTGATGGTGCCGCTTGATAATAAATATTTTGTGTATAATTTGATAAAGGATTTAACGCTTCCAGTAATAATTATAGCTCAAGCAGGACTTGGAACTATTAATCATACATTAATGTCAGTGGATTTTGCGTTAAGGCATGGAATAAATGTAGCTGGGATAATTATTAATAATTGCTGTAGTGATCCCTCTGATGAATCAATCGCCTCAAATCCTAAGATAATCAGGAAACTGAGTCCAGTACCAGTGATTGGAGACATACCTTACCTAAAAAGTCTTGATTATATTGAATTTATTAAAATAATAAATTATATTGACAATTCTATAATTAAATATTTATAGTTACCATATTGTAAATTTATTGTAAATCAAAGTATTTAAAATAATTAATTTGTTAAAACCTTGGAGGAATGAAAATTGTTAAAGAACATGTCTATTGGAGCAAAACTTACTGCAGCATTTATGGTGATAGCGTTAGTTGTCTTAATATCAGGGGTATTTCAATATCTACGAATTAAAGATCAAAATGTAACAAATACAGAATTAGCACATAAAGCCGACCGTCTCAACTCAGCTATTTTAATGCAGTATTATTCTCGTGAAATGTCTGTTTATTCCTTAGAGGTAATGACTGCAAATGATTTAAATGTCTTTAAAGCCTCTGCAGATAAGCTGAAGGCCTCAACAGATCTTTTTCGTATTAATGGAGAGTGCATACTTAATGGCGGCACTAATGATAGGGGTGAAAAAATATTCCCTACAGCCAACCCTGAAGTAATAAATTTAATCAAAGATACACTTAGTATGATCCCTGAATATTATAAAACTTCTGCAGAGATTGCTGATGGTTATTCTCAAAGGCTCAAGGGCGCATATGATACAGAATTAGCAGGAAAATTAATTCCATTAAAGGTTAAAAATGATGATCTTAACCAAAAGATGCGGGAGAATATTAAAGCAGTAGTCCCTAAGATGTTTACAGATATTGAGAATAAAAAGAAAGAGTATGGTTCAATTGTATCCACTACAATGTCCTCAATCATTGTATCTATAATAATAAGCATTGCCCTTGCCTTAGGCTTTGGAATATTTATCTCTTTGATAATAACAAAACAGATGAATAAGGTTATCAGCGATTTAAATGATGTAACAGAAGGTGTAAACACTGGGGCGCAGCAGATAAACTCTGCCTCAGATCAAGTATCAAATTCAAGTCAGAATATTGCTGAAGGCGCAAATAATCAGGCAGCATCACTTGAACAGACCTCTGCCTCTCTTGAGCAGATGTCAGCAATGGTTAAACAAAACGCAGATAACTCAAGACAGGCTGCTACTATGTCATTAAATACAAGCAAATCTGCAGAAAAGGGTAAAGAGGCAATGGCAAAGATGTCTGGAGCAATTGAAAAGATTAAATCCTCTTCAGATGAAACCGCAAAGATTATCAAAACTATTGACGAAATCGCCTTCCAGACAAATCTTCTTGCATTAAACGCAGCAGTAGAGGCAGCAAGGGCAGGTGAGGCAGGAAAGGGATTTGCAGTTGTCGCTGAAGAGGTCAGAAATCTTGCCCAGCGCAGCGCTGAGGCCGCAAAAAATACCGCTGAATTAATAGAACAATCACAGAAAAATTCAGATAACGGCGTAACGGTTTCAACTGAGGTAGGCGGGATATTAAATGACATAGTTGAAGGAATTCAAAAGGTTGGACAGCTTATCAGCGAGGTTTCAACTGCAACAGATGAGCAGTCGCATGGACTTGATGAGATAAATAAGGCAGTAGCAGAACTTGATAAGGTAACACAAGGAAATGCTTCAAATGCTGAAGAAACCGCTTCTGCCAGTGAAGAGCTTTCAGCACAGGCAGTAGAACTTGGAGACCATGTAAAGAGACTTGCAGATGTAGTTCAAACAACAAAGGCATTAATAGGCGGAGCATCCACTAATGGAAAACTACTTGAATATAACAGTTATTCTAAAAGACCAACACCTGTGAAAAAAACAACATTCAACACATCTAACACAGAAAAAAGATCTCATGCTAAACTCAGTATTATCAACAAAGAAACATATGGAAATCACAGGTCAAATAAAGCTAAAAATATTATCCCCTTAGATAATTATGAACTTGAACAATTCTAATTTTTCATGAAACGATACATTATAGCAATAACAGGGGCAAGCGGGTCAATACTCGGCATTAATATTACCAAAGAACTTCTAATTAATAATGAAGTTCATTTGATAATATCTAATCACGCCTTTGATGTTATAAATAGTGAAACAGAATTCATTTGGCAAAGCGTTAATATTGATGAAATAAAACAATATTTTAATTCTGACAGGCTATTTATACATGACACCAATAATCAATCCGCACCGATTTCAAGCGGATCATTTATAACTGACGGAATGTTTATAGTCCCATGTTCCATGAAAACTCTGTCAGCAGTTGCAAATGGATACGCAAACAATCTCATAACCCGCGCTGCTGATGTGATAATAAAAGAAGGCAGAAGGCTTCTTATTGCCCCGCGAGAGATGCCTTTTAGCGCGATACATCTTGAAAACATGTCAAGACTCTCAAGAATAGGCGTAATCATAGCCCCTCCAAACCCAGCATTTTATCACAATCCAAAGACAATAGATGAATTAATTGGATATATGACTGGTAAAATGCTTGATTTAATGGGGGTTGCTAATAAGCATTTTAAGAGATGGGAATGATTAGAAATACGCCTTCATAATATTATAATTTTGAAAATATCAAATTGATTTCTAGAATATTTTTGATGTATAATAAAGTTATGACAACATTAACCTTTGACACATATACATATGTAAAAAAACTCAAGGCAGTTGGTTTTACTGAAGAACAGGCAGAAGTACAAGCAGAGACTATCAAAGAACTTATAAGTGAACAACTTGCAACAAAACAAGATATAAACGATTTAAAGCGTGACATGAAGGAAATGGAATTAAGAATGACAGTTAAACTTGGTGCTATTATGACAACTGGCATTGCAATTGTTGCTGCGATCGTAAAATTGTTTTGAGATTGTGTAGTTAAACGAGTGCGTTAAATAAACTGTGTCTTGCGTGAGCAGGTGTCCCAAAGGGCAGGAGATCTCAGCCCACGTCCCCAAAATGCCCCTTAATATTTACGTTCTCTATAGATATAAACCACCATCAATTGCTAAGTGACAATTGTACAGTTCCATAAGGCTCTGAAGTAGAAGTTACATTAGTATTTCCATCTTTATCCTTTACTGTAACCTTTAAACTGCCAGTTTTATTTTTATTCCTGAGATAACATGTCATGGTTTTGCTGTCAATAGTATAAGTTTTTGGCGCTTTGCCTTCTACTGCCTTTTTTACAGTGTTAGACTTTTTATCCCTATATGTTATCTCTCCCGTATATTCCGCATTCCCAGTTACCTCAATAATATAATATCCTGTAACATCAGCCTCGCCTTCTTTTTGCTTATCCGTCTTTTTGATATTTTTAATTGTACTTTGAGTTTTATTCTTGCCAGTATTTACTTTTACGTTGGTATCTGTATCGTCATCATCGTCATCATCATTATCCGACGTATTTATATTAATCTTACCTCCCTTGATAGAAACACTACTGCCCCCAGACTTTTTCTGATTAATATTTACTGAAGTCCCTTTTTGATCAATATTAACCTTCGTTTCTTGCGCAGATACAGACATCGGAATGATTAAACATGCAGATAATAAAATAATTAATGATTTCATTGCTCCTCCTTTAGTCATTATTTTTAACCTCTGACTCTTAATTAACACAATACCCAACAGATTGTCAAACGTATTTAAAAGCATTGTCTTGAGGGCTCTGCCCTCAAAACCCGCAAAGGGACTCGTCCCTTTGAACCCATTATTATTTAAGTGTATTATCTATTATATTATGTTAAAGTATATAAAATAGACTGGTAACTAAAAAACCAGATTTAATAAAAAAAGACATACGAAATGTCAAAAAATTTTAATAGTAAGATTAAAAGTTCCGAGATAACTGACAAACAGCTATACTTAAACCGCCGAAAATTTATGAAAAAATTCGGCAGCTTAATTGGTTGGATGTTCTTAGGCTCTCATATTAAAGGAGTTGCAGAAGCCGCTGCCTTAAAGATCGTCAAAAAATATGACTATACCTCTAATGATAAACCTACAAACATCCAAAACGTAACCCACTACAATAATTTCTATGAATTTTCCACTGAAAAAGAAGACGTCGCTGACCTCAGCAAGGATTTCACAACAAATAACTGGAATATTTCTGTAGAAGGACTCGTAAACAAGCCTAAAGTATATGGCATGGAAGACCTGCTAAAACTCTTTCCTTTAGAAGAACGCATTTATCGTCATAGATGTGTTGAAGGCTGGTCAATGGTTGTACCTTGGATTGGCTTTCCACTATCAAATTTATTAAAACTATCCCTTCCTCAAGGAAGCGCTAAATTTGTCGAGTTCACTACTGTTTATAGACCTGATCAGATGCCCGGGCAAAAACGATCTGTCTTGAACTGGCCTTACGTTGAAGGTCTAAGAATTGACGAGGCTATGCACCCACTAGCAATTCTGTCAGTCGGCATGTATGGAGATGTCCTTCCAAATCAAGACGGCGCTCCTATTAGACTTATAGTTCCATGGAAATACGGTTTTAAAAGTATAAAATCCATAGTACGCATAAAACTGGTTGAAAATATGCCCATCTCCACATGGATGCAGGCTGCCTCAAATGAGTATGGCTTTTATGCAAATGTCAACCCACAAGTTGACCATCCAAGATGGTCTCAGAAAAAGGAACGCCGCTTAGGTGAGTTTTTTAAACGGGATACACTGATGTTTAATGGTTACACAGACCTCGTTGGTCACCTCTATACCAACATGGATTTAAGGAAAAACTTTTAACTTAATTATGCACACTAAAAACTTACAAAATTATAACGTCTATGTATCAAAAAAAACTTATATAAATATATTAGCTATATGTGTCGGATTGATCCCCACATTATGGCTTATTTGGCTGGCAATACACTCAGAACTTGGGGCAGAACCCATTAAAAAGATAATCCACACCACAGGGGAATGGGGATTAAATTTTGTAGTTTTGGCATTAGCGTTACGAGCTTTCAAAAAAGTCCCTGACAATATTTGGATTAATATGATACATAGGATAGTTGGGATTTTCGCATATTATTACATTTCGCTGCATTTTATAACTTATATAGCGCTTGAACAGTTTTTCGACTTTAATGAAATACTGCAAGACGTTTCAAAACACAGACGTATAATAATTGGTTTTATAGGTTATTTATTACTTAGTTCTGTAGCAATTACTTCAATAAAAAATGTAACAGATAAAATTGGCTACCAAATGTGGAAAAAAGTACATGGACTAGCCTACTTTGTTCCAATCTGTGGAGTAATACACTATCTCTGGCTTGTAAAAAAGGATATACGTATTCCATTAGTATATGCGTTTATAGTTGCCTTTTTAATTGTCTTTAAACGATTTCTAAATTCCAATAAATTGAGTAAATAACAATCTTACGAGGGCTCACAAAACCTGCAAAGAGTCTCAACCCTTTGACCCCATTTATTATAAAACCTATTCAGCAGATTTCTTAATATCAATTATATCAAGATTTGATCCAAAAGATTTTATCTTGATCTCCTTAATATTATTCAGATCCTTAATTACATCTCTTATTCGTAACGATGCCTCTCTAATCATATTTATATATTGAACATCTTCAGCGACGCCTTGAGTGAATTCTATGGCTTGAAAGATAATACTCAAAGGATTATTAATTTCATGAGCCAAAGCAGCGGCAGTATCTAATAGAATGGACAACTCAATATTTGATTGTTTGATTTTATTAATATCTTTATCCTTTGTAACATTATAAAGTACATTATGAATTTTTAACACAAGAATTTCAATATCAATAGGTTTTAACACAAAATCTTTCCCGCCTTTTTTTAAAAATTCAACCGCAAGGTGTAATGTGCCAAATCCTGTTACCATAATTACAGGCGGAGGATTATGTATTTCTGCGTTAATACGATCAAAAGTCTCAAGACCATCCATGCTCGGCATCATCTGGTCAAGGAGAATTATGTCAATCTTATGATTATTTCTCAGTTTCTTTAGGGCTTCCAGTCCGCTCTTTACCCCAATTGTTTTAAAGGCATATTCCTTCAAATTCATCATCAATAACTTTCGTAGATATGTATCATTGTCAATAATTAATACTGTAGCCATAAAGCCTCCAATGTTAAGAATTAACCTTAACAACAGATAGTTCGATAATAAATTCAGCTCCTACATCATTGTTTCTTACAGATAAAATGCCGCTCATATTTTTTTCTATTATATATTTAGCGATATAAAGCCCAATGCCTGTGCCTTCGTCTTCGCCTTTGGTCGTGAAATTAGGGTCAAATATTTCTTTTAAATGTTCTTCAGGAATGCCTCCCCCATTGTCTCTTATCTTAATAACGATTTTCTCTTCCACTCTGACTACATCTATATCTATCAAAAAATGCCCACCAGTTTTTTTTGTGGTTAAAATGGCATCCTTTGCATTATTAATTATATTTAATACTACTTGTTTGAACTCATTTGGATAACCAAATGTTATATACAATTCACTATTATACAAATCTGATTTAATGATATTCTCTAAAACACACAATTTGTTATTCAATATACAACTATGAGTTACTTTAATGCTGTTATTTTTTAGCTGTTCTTTTAATATCCCTAATGCATCTTTTATAGAGTTATTTATATCAAAAGGCTGCTTTTTTTTATCTGGTTTGAAAAAATTCCTAAAATCCTCTATGGTTTCAGACATATATTTTATTTGCTGCATTGTAGAATTTATAGAATTTTTAAGATATAACTCATCCAATTCACCTGCTTTGAAGGCGCCTCCAATATCCTGTACTATTAAAGCAACTGCATTTAAAGGCTGTCTCCATTGATGTCCTATAGTACCTATCATCTCGCCCATAGCTGCCATCTTTGTTTGTTGAATCATTAGTTTCTTATTATTTCTGATTATCTCAAGGCTTGTACATGCGTTATTTATTGATACTAACAGCTTAATCATATCCGCGGGCTTTGTGAAAAAATTATAGGCCCCAAGTGTTAAGGCTTCAATTGCTATAGGTACAGTTCCATAAGCAGTTATCATTATTATTGGAATATCTGTATCTATCTCTTTTAATCTTTTTAATACCTCAATCCCGCTAATGCCTGGCATATTAATATCAAGTAGTACGGTATCAGGCCTTTCTTTTGTAAATAGGCCTACTGCCATCTCTCCAGTGTATGCAGAAATAGCCAGATAACCTTTGCGTTTAAGAATTTCACACAAGGAAATTTGTATATCTATATCATCGTCAACAAGTAATATCTTTTTCATTTACCCTCACGACAATCCTTTATCCATATGTCTGATAAGCCTCAATAAAGAGTGGAACAGCCTTCTGAAATGCTGCTAATATATCAGGATGAAAATGTTCTGGCATTGTCCTGCCGTCTCCTTTTGTAATAATTTCTATCACTCTTTTAACAGGTAATGCCGGTTTATAAGGTCTTTTCATTATTAGCGCGTCAAACTGGTCACAGATATTGATTATTCTAGCTTCTATAGGGATGTCCTCCCCTTTTATGTTATTTGGATACCCTGTGCCATCCCATCTTTCATGATGGTTAAGTGCAATGGATTCAGCCATCTGTATCATATTATAGGTTGACCCCTTTAAAATAGATTGCCCAATCTTTGAATGTCCCTTGATTATATCAAACTCATCATCGGTCAAGCTGCCAGTTTTTAATAAAATATTATCAGGAATTCCTAATTTTCCAATATCATGAAGCTGACTCGCAAAGGATATCTCTTCAATAAAATCATCAGACATCTTTAATTCTTCAGATAATATCTTTGTGTATAATCCTATTCTTACAATATGCTCGCCAGTATCTGTATCTCTATATTCTGCTGCAGATGTCATCCTTTTGGTAATTTCAGAACTGATGTTTTTTATCTTATCAAGTGCAACAGATAATTCCTTGGTCTTAATAGCAACGTCAGCTTCAAGTGTTTTTTTATAATTCCTTTCAATATACATTGACTTGCTGTGCACTAAAGCCTTTCCAATTGAATTCAAAAACAACTCAGGTTTTATGGGTTTAAGCACAAAATCAAATGCGCCATTTTTTATTGCTTCTACTGCAATATCAAGTTCAGCAAACCCTGTCATTAATATTGACGGCATATCAATATATTTCTTCGTCGCTATTTTGAGCAGCTCTATCCCCGACATTTCGGGCATTTTGATATCGCTTATCATTATATCAAACTTGCGTTTCTCTAACTCTTCTAATGCCCTTGCCCCATTTTCACAAGCTATAAAATCATATCTGCCATATCTCATAATAGATGAAAGCGAATCCAGCACATCCATATCATCATCTACTAAAAGCACATTCTTATAGTTATCATTTTTCAATTTTCTATACCTCTTATTTTTTGCCCAATATTTCAACAATGGTTCTTAATAATATATCTGGAGAAACTGGCTTAGATAAAAAATTCAGATCATCTCTCAAAATCCCTTTTTCAGCTATGATGTCGTCAGTATAACCGCTTATGAAAAGAGATTTTATCTCCGGCTTTATCTTGATAATCTCATCGTAAACAATCTTCCCATTCTTACCCGGCATGATTATATCTAATATAACCAATTCTATATCGTCCTTGTGCGCTTTAAACTCCCTTACTGCCTTATTGCCATCTTCTGCGACAATTACTGTATACCCAATCTTTCTAAGAAGTATGGTCGTAGATTCTCTTGAGGCAGGCTCGTCTTCAGCAAGAAGGATAGTAGCAGTCCCCTTACCATACAGATCTACATGGGTAGATTTAAGTTCTATATTGCCAGCATCGATTAGGAGGAAATATATTTTGAAGGTTGTACCTTCACCTGTCTCACTATATATTTTAATGTGTCCATTATTCTGCCTGACTGCCCCAAAAACCGTAGACAAACCAAGTCCTGTTCCCTTACCAACCTCTTTTGTGGTAAAAAATGGATCAAAAACCTTTGCTTGAATCTCCTTAGTCATGCCTATCCCTGTATCTGAAAAGGTCAAAAGGACATACATCCCTGTCTCTAAATCTCCTAGAATATGCTCAATATCCTTTACATAATTAAACTTGCTTGTAGTAATACTTATCACCCCGCCATGGGGCATTGCATCTCTTGAATTAGTTGTAAGATTCATAAGTATCTGATCAATTTGCATATTATCAGCCATAATCATTAATGGTTCAGAAAATAAATTTGTTTTTATCGTAATATCTTCTCTAATAATCCTTTTTAACATCTTTTCAATATCTTTAATGACATTATTCAAATCCATTGGAATTGGATTAATTATCTGCTTTCTGCTAAATGCAAGCATGCTTTGAGTTAATTTAGAACCTCTTTCTGAAGAAGATTGTATTCCTTCTACAAATTTCATAATAGGGTCTTCTTCTTTTATATCCATTTTAATCAAAAAGGCATAGTTTGTTATCGCATATAAGATATTATTAAAGTCATGCGCTACACCTCCAGCAAGCTGACCAATTGCCTCCATCTTTTGTGATTGACGAAGCTGTTCTTCTAATTGCCGTCTTTCAGTTAAGTCTATGGCTGCCTTCAGATAACTTGTTATCTCCCCATCGTTTCCCCTTAAAGGAGCAATAGTAGCATACTCCCAGTATAACTCGCCGTCTTTTCTTTTATTACAAAACTCGCCGTTCCATTCTTGGCCATTGGTTATTTTTTCCCACATATTTTTATATTCTTTATCACTCATAGCACCTGATTTAAGGATGCGTGCATTTTTCCCTATCACTTCATTAAGGGTATATTGTGTACTCATTGTAAAAGCCTTATTCACATACTCAATATTGCCTTTTTTATCTGTAATAAAAACTATAGAAGGACTTTGTTCAACTACACTAGATAATTTCTCCATCTTTTCGTATACTTTTTTATTATTTTTTTCAATCTCAATAACTTCCATAGCTAATGATACGTCATTAGATATTGCACTTAGGATTTCAACCTCAGAATCATTAAAATGAGTTCCAATATCCGAGTAAAGAGCTAAGACACCAACTACCCTGCCGCTTATTTTTAGTGGAAATGATGCTACCGACTTGTACCCGAATTGTAACGCCTTATTTCTCCAAGGCAGATTAGAGTAGTCTTTCTCTATATCATTAGATATAATAGGTTTGTCTAAATGTATGGATAAACCTATTGGCCCTCTGCCTTCAACTATATCCCGAGATGAAATAGCAATATCAACAAGATACCCTGTATCCTTTCCAAAATGGGCAATTGGTCTGACAAGAACTTCCTCAAAATCCATAATACCAACCCATACAAGAAGAAGCTGCGTATTATCAACAATGATTTTACAGATATGATTAAAGAGTTCTTCCTGATTTCTGATTTTATTAATAATTTGATTGATCTCGCTTCTAACAATAAGAAATTTATTTAAACGAATGATTTGCTCTTCTGCTTTTTTTCGTTCAATTATCTCTTTTCTTAATGATTCAGTACGTTGATCAATGGTAAGTTCCAGCGTCTGCGTAAATCTTTGAAGTTCCAATGATTTTTCGTGTAACAGTTTTTCTGCGAGTTCTTTTTCTCTTTCTTTCTGATGCCGATTAATAACATTTTTGATTATTATTGGAAGGAGATTTAAATACTCGCCATGAATATCTTTAATCAAATAGTCATCTATACCTAAGTTTAACGCCTCAACTATGAGATTTTCAGATCCAGAATCTGTCATTATCATCATTGGAAAAGATATATTATTTTCTTGTAATTTCTTGCATAGCTCAAGTCCAGTCATGAAAGGAAGAGAATAGTCTGTGATCATAAAGTTAAATCCTTCTCTATCAGCGCTAATCCTTTCAAAGGCTAAGAGAGGAGAATTAAACACCTCTATCTTCTCCATTAATTTGCTCTTAACTAAAGATGCTTGCAGCGCCTTTGCATCGGCCTTATTGTCTTCAACAAGAATTACTGATAAAGATTTTTCTTCAATTTTATTTTCCATACTGCCTTCCTTTTTCAGAAATTCTATTAATACATCCGTTTTTCAATATAAACAAATTTAAAAATACCATCTTCAACTTTATAAATAATTACATAATCCTCAATAAACGCCTTCTCATATATTGGCACTCCTTTAATGTCCTTACTTTCAATTAAATGTAGGTCGTGCATCAAGAAAAAAATCTTACGAGCAATCTGCATAATCTGCTTTGGATCTAAGTTATTTAAAAAAACTTTTACATGTTTTGTAATATTGAGTTTTAACACAATATTATTCTTTATGTTTTAAGGCTTTAAGAGATTCTTCGTGACCTATATATCCTGTTGACTCAGCTATCTTAGCCTTATCAGCCCAATATCTATCTTCAACAGCAGTCATCCTCTGATATTCTGCGAAAGAAAGTAATACGGCTACAGGTCTATTAATTTTCTCTATTAGTAAAGGTTCGGTCAACGCTATTTCAAGATATTGACCAAATCTAGTTTTTATGTCTGTGGCTTTAACAGTCTTCATATAATTATAATGACTAATTTAATTAAATTAGTCAAGTTAATTAAATTAGTTAAATATAAATACATTCTTACAAACTATCCATACATTATCTCAAAACCTATATAATAATTAGAAAATCAAAGTAAACACGTAAAAAATATTATTATTTACCAATATTCCCCAATATACCAACTTGCCTCAAAGGCCAAATTGAGGTATTATGTTGTTAGCACTCACCTCATGAGAGTGCTAACAACTTGCATCACATATATAAATCATGAATAACGGGTTATATTATTTCCCAAACAATAATTTTAGAAAGGAGAATAAACTATGAACTTTAAACCATTAAAGGATCGCGTATTTGTTAGTTATACAGAGGAATTGGAAAAGACCTCTGGCGGTATTTATGTACCTGATACTGCTCGTGAAAAGCCTCAGCGCGGCAAAGTTGTAGCAATAGGCTCGGATGTCAAGGAAGTTAAGGCTGGCGACGAGGTGCTTTTTGATAAGTATTCTGGCTCTAAGGTCAATTTCAACGGCGTTGAACATTTGATTGTCAAAGAAGAAGATTTATTAGGGATTATCAACTAAAATTAAAAATATTGAATTTTAAGGAGGTAGTTTAGATGGCTGGAAAGCAATTATTATTTGATGAAGAAGCAAGACAGGAGATGCTTATTGGTATCACCATTCTTGCAAATGCCGTAAAATCTACTCTTGGACCAAAGGGCAGAAATGCTATCTTGGACAAGAAATTTGGCTCACCTACTATTACTAAAGACGGCGTCTCTGTTGCTAAAGAGATTGAACTAGCCGAACCGTTTCAAAACATGGGCGCTCAGCTCCTAAGAGAAGTTGCTTCTAAGACCTCTGATACTGCTGGCGACGGCACAACAACTGCTACTGTTTTAGCTCATGCTATCTACAAAGAAGGCATGAAAAATGTCGTAGCAGGCGCAAATCCTATGGATTTAAAACGCGGTATTGAAAAGGCTGTCGAGGCTATCACTACCAAACTTCGTTCTATGTCCAAAACCGTTTCAGATAAAAAGGAGATCGCTCAGGTTGGCGCAATCTCTGCTAATAATGACTCAACAATCGGAAATCTCATTGCTGATGCTATGGATAAGGTCGGAAAAGACGGCGTTATCACAGTTGAAGAGGCTAAGAGCTTTGACACTACATTAGATGTTGTTGAGGGTATGCAGTTTGACCGCGGTTATATTTCCCCTTATTTTGTTACTGACAGTGAGAGAATGGAATGTGTGATGGAAGATGCTCACATTTTATTATATGAAAAGAAGGTCTCAACCATGAAGGATTTAATTCCTTTACTTGAACAGATTGCACAAATGCGCAAACCCCTTCTTATCATTGCTGAAGAGATTGAGGGTGAAGCCCTTGCAACACTGGTTGTCAACAAACTTCGCGGAACTATTCAGGTCTCTGCTGTTAAGGCTCCTGGTTTTGGCGAGAGAAGAAAGGCAATGCTTGAAGACATCGCTATCTTAACTGGCGGTACTGTAATATCCGAAGACATCGGAATGAAACTTGAGAATGTTAAAATAACCGATCTTGGCAGGGCTAAGAAGGTTACCATTGATAAAGAAAATACCACAATCGTTGAAGGCGTTGGACAGACTGCTAACATTCAAGGCAGAATTAAACAGATCAAGGCTCAGATTGAGGAAACAACATCTGATTATGACAGAGAAAAGCTCCAAGAAAGACTAGCTAAACTAGTCGGCGGAGTTGCTGTTATAAATGTTGGCGCTGCAACTGAAACAGAGATGAAGGAAAAGAAGGCAAGGGTAGAAGATGCCCTGCATGCTACAAGAGCTGCTGTAGAAGAAGGCATTGTGGCTGGCGGCGGAGTTGCATTATTGAGATGTATTTCAACTTTAAATGATCTTAAACTTAAAGGCGATATGGGAATTGGCGTTGAAATTGTCAAAAAGGCAATTGAAGCTCCAATCAGACAGATTGTTGAAAATGCTGGTCTTGAGGGAGCAGTAGTTGTTGATAAGGTCAAGGCTTCAAAAGATCAAAACTTTGGCTTTGATGCACAAAATGAAGAGTATGTTGATATGATCAAGGCTGGAATCATTGATCCAACTAAGGTCACAAGAAATGCTCTTCAAAATGCTGCTTCAGTTGCTTCACTAATGCTCACCACATCAGTAATGATAACCGAAATCCCTTCTAAGGATGAAGGCGCTGGAATGCCTGGCGGAAATCCTGGAATGGGCGGTATGGGCGGTATGTATTAAGATTTATTATAGATATACTTTAAAGGGGCTGAAAAGCCCCTTTTTTTTTGAGATAACACTGAAAGAACCCTTTAAGGGGCTCTGCCCCTTAAAAATCCCCGCAAAGGGACTCGTCCCTTTGAACCCATAATTTTTGTAAATCTCTATTCCATGTTTTATTTGTAATAACCTTTAACAACCAATAACAACTATTATCATACCGAACAGTTTGCCAGAGCCCTCATTCTTTTACTTCTTTCTCAGGAAGGGTAATAGTCTTCACTTCACCTTTTTTACCTAAAACACCATAATCCTTACCGTCAAAGGTGATATTTATTCCACCAGCATTTCCAGTTTTAACAATAATTTGACTGTTAGCACTCCAGGTTTTACTCTCTCCTGCTTTTAATATCATATCATGATTTCTATCTTTATCTATCTTAACTAAAATCCAAGTATCAGCCTGTGCATCTATCTTTAATTCATGTTTATTGCCAGCATCTATACTGTTAGTTTCTTTTGTCTTATCTTTTGGCGAACCTTTAATATTTTTGTCTTTAACATTTTTTGAATCAGAAACTATAGAATTTTCAGATTCTTTCTCTGTTAATGAACTATCAGACTTAGCAGCTTTGAAAGTTTCAGGTTTTTTAGATTCTGGTGATTGAGATTTAGATGATTTCAGAGTTTTAGTGTCTGATGATTGAGGCTGTGATGTCTTCAATGTTTCTGATTCTGGTGATTGAGATTTAGATGATTTTAGAGTTTTAGTGTCTGATGATTGAGGCTGTGGTGTCTTCAATGTTTCTGATTCTTGCGTTTGAGATTTAGATGATTTTAGGGTTTTAGAGTCTTTTGATTGAGGCTGTGATGACTTCACTGTCTCAGATTCTGATGATTTAGATTTAGATGATTTTAAGGTTTTAGAATCTGGTGATTGAGGTTGAGCTGCTTCTTGAGTTTCAGGTTTATCTGACTTAACGTCTGGAACAACTGGTTTTTGGGTAACTATCTTTTCATCAGACGGCATCTCAGATTTCTTATTTTGCGCTATATTTTCACTTTTTGGAAATGTATATACCATAAAAATTACTATTGCAAGCACAATTAGCGCGCCAACTATATAGAAAACAGATTTATTGCTGCTTTCAGTTTTAACAGGGATAACATCTGGAACTGGTACAATTGGTTTAACGGTTTCTTCATATAACCGTAATGCCTCTTCAGGACTCAAAGAAACAGCCTTAGCATATTCCTTAATAAAGCTGCGGACGAATAATTCACCGGGGAGGCTTTTAAAATTTTCTTGTTCAATTGCTAAAAGGTATTTTGGACTTACCTTTGTAACTGAAGCAATATCATTTATTGTTAGGTTTAACTTTTCTCTGTGACTTTTTAGATATTCTCCAAGCAACTTGTCCTCCAGATAATCGTTTATTATCACCCCACCAATATAGGATACACACTTTATTATATTAAATCAAGGTTTTTTGAACAAGTATGTAAACTTATATAAATTTTATCGCTTTTCGTAATGAGATCAAATATTTTTTTAGTTCATTAAGGTCAAATGAATTATCATTCATCATTGAAACAATAGAACTTCCAATAATCACGCCATCAGCAATTTGAGCAGCACTTGCTGCCTGTTCAGGGGTTTTTACGCCAAAACCAACTGCTATCGGCAGATTTGAGATAGCACGGATTTTACCTATCATATCAGTCATATGTGAATCTATATTTATATTTGAGCCAGTAATACCTGTTATAGACACATAATATAAAAATCCAGTTGTCTTTTTTGCAGATAGTTTTATTCTTTCAAGAGTTGAGGTTGGGGCAACAAAAAATATCGTATCAAGTTTATGCTTACGGGCATCATTGATAAATTCACCTTCCATATCAGCTGGCAGATCTGGAATAATCACGCCATTAACACCGCACGACACAGCTTCTATTGGGAATCTGACCAATCCATATTTATAAACTGGATTAAGATAAGTCATCAGTACTATTGGCACCTTAGTTTTATTTCTCAGCCTATGAACCATTTCCATGACTTTTTTCAAGGTAACGCCATTTAATATAGCGCGTTCAGCGGCATGTTGAATAGTAGGGCCATCAGCGAGCGGGTCAGTAAAAGGCACGCCGAGCTCTATAATATCAGCCCCGCAGTCTTCAAGCAAGAGCACGATATCTTCGGTCTTTTGTAGAGAAATATCCCCTGCCATTATATAAGGGATAAACGCTTTTTTATTAGTAAATATAGTTCTAATCATATCTTTTATAATGGGTTCAAAGGGACGAGTCCCTTTGCGGGAGCCATCCCTAAAGGGAGCCCTCATGGGTTAATTCAGAAACTTGCTGAACATCCTTATCTCCTCTACCTGAGAGATTAACAATTATTATTTTATCTTTAGAGATCTTAGGCGCAATCTTTACTGCCTCAGCAATAGCGTGTGCAGATTCAAGTGCAGGGATAATACCTTCGGTTTTAGCGAGCAGGGCAAATGCCTTTAATGCCTCATCGTCTGTAGCATAGGTATATTTCACCCTTTTAGTATCGTGCAAAAACGCGTGTTCTGGCCCAACAGAGGCATAATCCAGCCCTGCAGAAACCGAATGAGTACCAAGGACATTACCGTCATCATCTTGCAGGAGATAGCTCTTACATCCTTGAAACACGCCGACTGACCCGCCTGCAAATCGCGCAGCATGTTTACCGCTGTCAATGCCGTATCCGCCTGCCTCAACTCCTATATATTGAATATCCTTAGTTGATTTATGAGTCAAAAATTTATGAAATAATCCAATAGAATTACTGCCTCCGCCAACACATGCAATCAGATAATCAGGCATTCTGCCCTCAGCCTTTAATATCTGGCTCATTGCCTCCTGCCCAATAACAGCCTGAAAATCTCGCACCATCTCTGGATAAGGATAAGGCCCAAAGACAGTACCCATCACATAATGCGTAGTACCTACGTTTGTCGTCCAATCCCTCAGTGCCTCATTAATAGCGTCTTTAAGAGTCCTTGAACCGATAGTAACCTCATTGACCTTTGCGCCAAGCAGCCTCATACGAAATACATTAAGAGCCTGCCGTTTTACATCATCAGCCCCCATATATATCTCACACTCTAAACCCATAAGCGCAGCCCCAGTCGCAGTAGCTACACCATGCTGACCAGCCCCAGTTTCAGCAATCAGCCTTTTTTTACCCATAGATTTGGCAATAAGCGCCTGCCCTAAGGCATTATTTATCTTGTGTGCGCCAGTATGAGCAAGGTCTTCACGCTTTAAATAAATCTTAGCCCCGCCAAGATAATCAGTCAGCCTGCCTGCATAATATAAAGGCGTAGGCCGGCCTACATATGTCCTCTGATAATTTGATAATTCCTTTTTGAACGTAGAGTCTTTCTTGATAAGACGATAAGCCTTATCCAACTCCTCAAGAGCAGGAATCAATGTCTCAGGGACGTATCTGCCGCCGTATATTCCGAAAAAAGCATTTAACATTTTATTTGTCATGAGGGCTCTGCCAAGGGCTCCCTTTAGGGATGGCTCCTGCAAAGGGACTCGTCCCTTTGAACCCATAATGTATGATTATACATGTTTATAAAAGTTTTTATCAAGGGTTCAATAACTCACAAACCTTTGCGCAATATTTAAATTACTCCCAAAATGAATATGCACATAGCTGCCCAGACAATTTTTAATCATAAACCCCTCTGAAATATTATAAACCCTTTCAATCTCCTTAGGCATTGCCTCAATCTCCGAATAATGAAACTCATGCCCCCTTAAAATATCGCCCTTTTTGCCAATAATCGTATCACGCTTTAACACAACCTCACGATACCCTAAATACGCCCTGCCCTTTTTCATCCTTGCCTTGACTGGAAATATCCCTGCTAATGGACTAAATCCTCCATCTACATCATATATTCCTTGAGTTAGATATACAAACCCGCCGCATTCAGCATATATTACCCCGCCGCTCTCTGCAAAACCCTTTATAGAATTTATCATTGTATGATTGGAAGAAAGCTGCTCTCCATAAAGCTCAGGATACCCGCCTCCAAGATATACCGCATCAATCCCCTCAGGCAAGACTGAATCATTTATAGGACTAAATAATACAATCTCTGCCCCATTATTCCTTAATAACTGCAAATTTTCTTCATAATAAAAACAAAATGCCTTATCCATTGCTACTGCTATTTTAATGATCGGTAATGTAGGTGCATGCAGCACCTGTCCCATAGGGCATATACAATATGCCCCTACAAGTCTATCAATATCTATATTACCCTCTATATGCTCAATAAGCCTGCTCAATAAAATATCATCAATAGGATTATCATAGGCTGTGTAAAGACCAAGATGTCGGTTAGGGATTACAATGTCTGGATTTTTAGGCAGAAAGCCTAAGATTGGGATAGAAGAAAGTCCAACTAACCCCTCTTCAACCATCTTTTGATGTCTTGGACTTCCGATATTATTAATGATTACGCCTGCAATATTTACATCCTTGTCATAATTCAAAAATCCATAGAGTACGGCTCCTGCACTTTGAGCCATACTTTTGGCATCTATTATTAGAATAATTGGAATATCTAATGCCTTCGCTAAAGCGGCACTTGAAGACTCCCCTCCATCAAAAAGCCCCATCACTCCTTCAACAATTGAAATATCAGCCGACTGCACTTTACGATTAAAAAGATCAGTCACATAATCCCTGCCGCACATATACAGATCAAGGTTATGAGAAGACTTCCCGCAGACCAGACCATGAAGCCCTGTATCTATAAAATCTGGGCCGCATTTAAATGGCTGCACAGTTAGTCCTCTTTTTTTAAGTGCTGCCATAAGACCAAGTGAAACAGTGGTCTTTCCTGCTCCGCTATGAGTGGCTGCTATTAAAAAGTTATATCGCATGATATGATAAAAACACCTTACATTTTAATAATATATCTGCCCCCATCTCCTTCAATATGATTTAAAAGAGGTTTATAATCTAGCTTATGAATAAACTCATCAACCGCCTTTTTACACCCTTCAAAACTTCCGTAATCATCTATTATGATAATACCCTTAGATACTACCTTATCCCAAAAACCCTCTAAACAAATCTTTGTACTTTCATATAGATCTCCATCAAGTCTCAGCAAGGCTATTTTTTCATTTTGCGCCTTATTGACTGTATCTTGAAACCATCCTATGTGAAAGGTAACATAATCCTTAGGGTATTTAATTATCTCAAATAACAATCTCTTAACATAACTAATATCTGCCTTCATTCTGCCAGTAGATTCCATTAATTCGCCATCGCGCACCCCTAATGACCTCTGCTCATAAACATTGTCATCAATAGTTGCCTTTGGCAGCCCCTCAAAGGAATCAAAGAGATGGATCTGCCTCCTTTTCTCCCCAAATTTAAGCTGAGCCTGCGACATCATTCCCGCTGCTCCTCCCCTCCAAACTCCGCATTCTACAAGATCGCCCTCTATATTATTCAATTCTAAATATCGTACCTGTTGGTACAATGTTATAAGTCTTGGAGCGCTCAACATTGTATAATTTGGAATTAATAACCCCACGATATCAGACGTTTCATCTTCAAAATCATACTTATCTGACTTCCCATATACATCTACACGTATATCATGACCTAATTGAGAACTTAATGGTTTAAGAATTTTATTATTTATATATCCTGTCCATTGCTTTATTGATTTCTTTTTAATCTTAATAATTTGAAACATATACACCTCTAAAATTTATATTTTGACAATTAAGCCATATATATTTCATAATTGTATCATAAAAGAATTAAATCTAACTAAATATTATGAACAAACTACCAGACATAAACGGCACATACAACACTGAATCAAAAAAAATACCCCTGCTTAAAAAAATTCTGCCTTCGCCATTTTTCTATATTAGATGCGCAAGGCTTGTTTGGAAGGCAAGCATTCTTTGTAAACAATCTTTATACGGAAATACTGAGTGGTCTGACAGCAGCCTTACAATTTTACAGACAATGGAAAATGTCGGCGGCATGATTGAAGTAACTGGCATTGATATTATTAAAGAAATCAAACGGCCTGTAGTATTTATCGGCAATCACATGAGTTCCCTTGAAACCATGATACTTCCATGTATAATTGAACCATATGTTGACTGTACCTTTGTTATAAAACAAGGGATATATGATATGCCTGTATTTAAACATCTTATTAGAGCACGCAATCCAATTGTAGTGCAGCGCAAAAACCCTAGGGCTGACTTTGCCCTTGTTATGTCTAAGGGAGTTGAAATATTAAATAGCGGCAGATCTATTATCATCTTTCCTCAGACCACGAGGACTGTCAAATTTGATCCAGATGAGTTTAATACCATTGGAATTAAACTTGCCAAACGCGCAAATGTTGATGTCATTCCAATAGCCCTTAAAACTGACGCATGGGGCAATGGCAAAATATTAAAAGAGGTTGGAAAGATAGACCCTTCAAAAAGGATACATATCACATTTGGGAATCCGATTAATCCAGACAACCCTCGTCTTGCACACTCATCTGTCATCTCCTTTATAACTTCCAAATTACAACTTTGGGGAGCGCTTTAATAACGCTGATGATCGTTACAGTTACACTTAATCCATCCATTGACAGAACACTATATTGTAAGGATTTCAAGTCTGGTTCAATCAATACTGCTGAGGTTGTTAAAACTGCCCCTGGAGGCAAAGGCATAAATGTATCCCGCGCGGTAATTCGCCTGTCTGGAAAAACCCTTGCTCTAAGTATTATCGGAGGTGTCACTGGCAGGATTATCGTTTCTATGATGGAAAATGAAGATATTGCTCTTAAATATGTCTCAACGATTAGTGAAAGCAGGATGTGTTATGGAATAATTAATAGTGAAGAGACAATTATTAATGAGACTGGTCAGTCAATTTACGCTGATGAAACCATTCAGTTTATGGAATTATTTAGCAAAAACATTGCTAAAGGCGATTTTATTGTAATTTCAGGGAGCGCTATTGGTGGAATTTCACCACAATTTTATGCTGATCTTGTAAAAAGGGCTAAATTTTTCGGTTGTTTTGTGATAGTTGATTTGAAAGAGGATAATCTATACTCAGCAATATCAGCCCTGCCAGATATTGTAAAGGTAAACAAGAGTGAATTTGAAAATTTCTTAGGATATTCAATTAATAATTTAACTGATTTAAAAACTAATGCTATAAAATTAATTGAAAAGGGTATTAAAGGAATAATTATTACAGACGGAGGTGTTGATGTATTTGGATGTACTTCCCAAGGATCATGGTCGTTGACTCCGCCAAAGGTTAAAGTAATCAATACATGGGGAAGCGGAGACTGCGTTGCTGCAGGGATTGCCTACGGACTTTCAATTGGTAAAACATTTATAGAAGCGCTAAAACTGGGAGTTGCTTGCGGTACCGCAAATACGCTTGTTTATGGGGCTGGATTTATTGAGATAGAAGACGTTAATCGGCTGATTGATAAAGTTAATGTACTGACTAACTACAAATAAAAAAACCCTGCAGCAAGCTGCAGGGCATATAAATTAAACAAAATCAAAATTAATATCTTTCTAACAAGGATTTAACTGTCCTGTCATTAGGATTTATTGCATTAGCTGAAGTAAATGCCTGCTTTGCCTTTGCATTATCCCCAAGCTCGCTATAACCTAAGCCAAGAGCCTTCCAAAGTACAAAATCATTGAATGACTTTGTGCCTGTTTCTAATGTAGCGACTGCCTTATTAACATCCTTCATAGATTGATAACTTAATGCAATGAAATAATAAGCAACAGGAGTTGGAGAAATCTTTAGAGAATCCTCAAATTTCTGAGCCGCTGTCTTAAAATCACCATTTTTGAAATATCCATATGCTTCAGTCAATAGATTTCCAACCTTCCCAACATCAAAAGTTGTATCAGCTTTATTAGCGCCAAGATTTTGCCCTGCATTTAATGCCTGAGCGCGTTCATATGTAGTTTCATTAATAGGTACAGTTAAATATATCTTTAAGAAGGTATCTGCATCAAGTTGATTAGATGGGATATTATGTTTTGAACAAAAATCAGAAAATGCGCTCTTTGTCTTAGCGTCTAAAGTACCATTTATAGCCACATCATATCCATGGAGGTTTAAATAACGCTGCAGCAGTGAAAGTTGAACATCAGGAGCTAATTTTAAGAAGCCTCTCTTCCAGCTTTTTATAACCTCTTCATCAGGTATTGCATCGTTTCCAAATACTCTCCAATATGGAACACCAGCGTATCTGCCAACTAATTGAACCAGAGATGCCTGAACAAGCAGCCTTACTGCATCATGCCTGCCTTGTACCTTTTTCATACTTCCTGAACTTCCAAATGTAGGGCCAAAAAGCGTTAAACCAATCTCTTTCTTTGCCATTCCCTTTTGCACTTCCATACTGTTTACCATTGTCATAGCAGGAATGCTGGCAAGGGTTTGAAAATTCTTTAAATTAAAATCAACAGTAATACGAGCAGTACTCTGAGCTTCAGAACTACTATAATCAAGACTTACTGATTTTGACGGCAAAACCTTTGGAAGACCACCAATGCTTGCTTCTGCGCCAACGTCAGTACCTTGTTCCCATGAGGTTAATGCCCTGTCAAATTCTGTAATCGCTCCAGTCAAGGCAATATTAGGGATTATCTTATTGCTAAAATCAGAATACCCAGTCTGCTGCATCATAGCTACAAACTCTGGATCATATTCAATATATACTACGTTTTCACCCATTGAATTCAGAGTGCTTTTACTAATTTCAGTTATGCTTTGTTGAATTTCAGCCCCTGTTGATTGAGATGCCCCAGTTTTATCTGTAATCTCTTTTAAAACAATCTTAATAGAATCTGGACGATATATCTCTAACATCAATCCAAAATCCTTCATAGTTTCTGAAAATCTAGTTACTTTTACTTCTGGGGCAGTTACCTTATTTTCATCTCCGGGCACCTTCATAGTCTTGGCATTTACACCGCATGAAAACATAGCAATAGATAAAAAAACAACGAGAATCCTCTGTATAGAAATCTTCATCAAAACCCCCTCATACTCAATTTATATTATAATAACTTAATCTCCAGCAACAGCAGTCTTTTTACCCCTACTCTCATCTATAATTATTATAGGACCTCTAACAACACTCCCAGCTCCCATCTCTACGCTATTTATATTTGCAGAACTTCCTTTATTACCACCGCTGAGCGATTGCGTGCCAGACTGCATACCATTTTTTATAGCAGCATTTTGTTCGACCTTAGCCTTACTTTTTGCATTCAATATCGTGTATTTTACGTTTATACCCTCGCCTCCAAGCTTATCACTTGAGGAAATTGAATCATCTGTGTAAGAACCAATCTTATCATCAAGATCACTGGCCGCATAGACCTTGCGGGGATTACTCGTTACAAAACTAATTACAGCAATGAATATTATTATAAGGATACTTATCTTTTTCATTTTCATCTCCTTATATGCCTTAAGTGCCTTAAGACAATATCGGGGATAAAATTGCCTTCAATCTTATCCCCGAATATTAAAAAATGAAATTACTTAATGTTTACTGATCCCATATTTGCTGTTGCGCCTTTACCAACTGCTACGTTAGCAGAATCCTTAACATCTGACTGATTTACAACTGCGCCCTTTACCTTAGAATTCTGAATATTTGTTGTTCCCATATTTGCTGTTGCGCCTTTACCCTCAGCAATGTTAGCAGAGCCTTTAACCTTTGACTGATTAACTACAACGCCCTTAACCTTAGAATCCTCAATGTTAGTAGATCCCATGTTAGCCTTTGAATCTTTACCAACAGCAATATTAGCAGAATTCTTGACCTTTGAATCGTTTACAACTGCGCCCTGAATATCAGACCCAGCATAAGCCATACTTACTCCCATTACAAACAATACCATTGCCAATAGTGATACAATCTTCTTTACCATTTGAAACCCCCATACACTTATTGTTTTTACTTTAGGCACCACAGGTACCTTTTCACTCTCTTTTTTAATATAACATAATAGAGATAAAAAATAAACAAATATTTTTTTTGCTTGACACATTTTAAAGACAACCTTGACATAAACTTTATAAAACTTTTAAAATATATTTTATTTAATTATGTCATAATTTAACTCCCAAAACGGAGGCGTGTTGGAATTATTTAGATTAACTATTGCAGAGGCTTTAAGGCTGCTTCTTAATAAAGAAATCTCAAATCAAGAACTTTTAAAGGCTGTTTTTGACCGTATCAAAAATATTGATTCCAAGATTAACGCCTATGTTACAATCACAGAAGAGGAGGCCTTCAATCGTCTTAACAAAGTTTCAAAAACAAGCGGAATTCCTATCGCTATTAAAGATAATCTCTGCACTAAAGGAATAAAAACAACCTGCTCTTCAAAAATACTTGGCAATTTCATTCCGCCTTATGAAAGCACAGTTACCCAAAAACTTATAAACTCTGAATATATTTTCACTGGAAAAACAAATCTCGATGAATTTGCAATGGGTTCATCTACTGAAAATTCCGGATTTTTTCCTACAAAAAATCCTTGGGATACAAGCCGCGTTCCGGGCGGAAGCAGCGGTGGTTCTGCTGCTGCTGTTGCAAGCGGGATGTGTATTGCTGCATTAGGCTCTGACACTGGAGGATCAATCAGACAGCCTGCTGCATTCTGCGGGGTAGTAGGGCTCAAACCAACTTATGGAAGGGTTTCAAGGTTCGGTCTAATTGCCTTTGCATCTTCTTTAGACCAGATTGGTCCAATAACAAAAAACGTAGAAGACTGCGCCATATTAATGAATATTCTCTCTGGCCATGATATTAATGATTCTACATGCGCAAATATAGATGTCCCTGATTACACTGCAAACCTTAAAAACGGTGTTAAAGGATTAACGATAGGAATACCTAAGGAGTATTTTATTGAAGGTATTGATAAAGAAACCTTGGATGCGGTAAAAAAAGCTATAAATATACTATCAGAGATGGGCGCAGAGGTTATTCCTATATCCCTCCCTCATACAGAATATTCAATTGCAGTTTATTATATATTAGCAACCTCTGAGGCAAGCTCAAATCTCGCCCGTTTTGACGGCGTAAAATACGGATTAAGGATAGACGGCAAAAATCTCTTAGATATGTATTTAAATACAAAGGCAGCAGGATTTGGAAAAGAGGTTAAACGAAGGATACTGCTTGGCACATATTCTCTATCTTCAGGCTATTATGATGCCTATTATAAAAAGGCGCAAGCTGTTAGAACCCTCATTAGAAAAGATTTCGCAGATGCCTTTAAAAAAGTGGATGTAATTATTACTCCTACAACCCCAACTCCAGCATTTAAGATTGGCGAGAAGGTGGCAGACCCGCTTAAGATGTATTTAAATGATATTTTTACAACACCGGTTAATCTTGCTGGCATACCTGCAATCTCTATACCTTGCGGATTCAGCAAAGAGGGGCTTCCAATCGGGCTTCAGATTATAGGCAGGGATTTTGATGAAGAGACTCTATTAAGGACATCATATACCTTTGAACATGCAACAGAACATCATAAACGGATTCCATCTATATGAAAACCAATATGAAAACGTATGAAACAGTTATAGGGCTTGAGATACACGCGCAATTATCAACTAAGACAAAGATATTTTGCAGCTGCCCTACTCAATTTGGCTCTGTTCCTAATACGCAGACATGTCCAATCTGTATTGGTATGCCCGGAGTGCTGCCTGTATTAAATAAAAAGGTAGTAGAATTTGTAATTAAGGCAGGACTTGCCACTAACTGCACAATCTCAAAACACAGCAGATTTGCAAGAAAGAATTATTTCTATCCTGATCTGCCAAAGGGTTATCAGATAAGCCAATTTGATCTGCCATTATGTCAGCGCGGGAGTTTAACCGTAGGCGATAAGATAATAAATATAAATAGAATACACATAGAAGAAGACGCTGGAAAAAATATACATGACAGCTCTGATATTCACAGCCTTGTAGACCTAAACCGCGCAGGAGTGCCTTTGATGGAGATAGTTACAGAGCCTGACATTGCCTCGCCGCTTGAGGCAGGGGCATTTATGCGCAAGCTAAGGGCAATCTTACGATACCTTGAGATCTGTGACGGTAATATGGAAGAAGGCTCTCTGAGATGTGATGCTAATATTTCACTCCGTCCAATTGGCCAAAAGGAGCTTGGGGTAAAGGCAGAGGTCAAAAATCTAAATTCATTTCGATATGTTGAAAAAGCCCTTGAATATGAGATTGAACGCCAGACAAAGATATTGACAGATGGCGGGAGGATTATTCAGGAAACAAGGCTATTTAATACGCAGTCAGGCAAGACCATATCCATGCGTTCAAAGGAAGAGTCACATGATTACCGCTATTTCCCAGAACCTGATCTTGTGCCTATTGAAGTAAGCGATCAATGGATTAATGAGATAAGAGAAACGATTACAGAACTCCCTGACCAAAAGACAGCGCGTTTTGTTAGAGATTATAAACTGCCGTCTTATGATGCGGACTTATTGAGTTTAGAGAAATATACAGCAGATTGGTTTGAAGAGGCGGTTAGGCTTGGAGGAGATTCTAAGCAGGTAAGCAATTGGATGATGGGCGAGTTGATGAGATTATTAAATGAAAAGAACCTATCTCTTGATAAGTCTCCTTTAAAACCAAATCTTCTCGTAGATATGTTAAAACTTGTTACAGACGGCACAATAAGCGGGAAAATTGCTAAAACTGTTTTTGAAGATATGTTTAACACTGGCAAGAGCGCTTCAGAAATCGTCAAGGAAAAGGGACTGGTACAGATAAGCGATTTAGGAGAGCTTGATACTGTTATAGATGAGATAATTAAGTCAAATTCAAAGGAATACGAAAGATATAAGGCAGGGGAAACAAAACTGCTTGGATTTTTTGTAGGTCTGGTTATGAAGGCTACTAAAGGCAAGGCCAATCCGAAATTATTGAATAGTACGCTACAAAAGAAATTATCTACATGAGGGCTCTGCCCTCAAACACCCGCAAAGGGACTCGTCCCTTTGAACCCATAATTTTTGGTTATTAATGAAATATACTTATTGGCAGGATAAAGATATGTGGTTAGGATATATAGAAGAATATCCTGATTACATGACTCAAGAAATGTCTTTAAGTGAACTTCAAGATAATTTAAAAGATATTTTTAATGAACTGACCAGTGAGAATATTCCATGTGGGCGTAAAAATTTTAAATCCTATCAGGTTACTAATGAATAAGTGGTTTTTATTAATATAAATACCCTATAATAATGGGTTCAAAGGGACAAGTCCCTTTGCGGGAGTTTGAGGGCAGAGCCCTCATGACAATAAATGGAGGTTTTATGATAAACGTATATTATGATAAGGATGCAGATTTAGGTGTTTTAAAGGACAAAAAGATAGTAATAATGGGATATGGTTCTCAGGGACATGCACATGCCAATAATCTCAAAGAGAGCGGTATGAATGTTATCATCGGCGTAAGAAAAGGCGGAAGTTGGACAAAGGCAGTAAATGCTGGGTTTAAGGTACTAACCCCATCGGATGCAGCGAAAGAGGGCGATATAATAATGATACTCCTGCCTGATGAATTACAGGCAGATGTTTATAAGCAGGAGATTGCTCCTAACATGAAAAAAGGCGCATGCCTATCCTTTGCACACGGCTTTAATATACACTTTGACCAGATTGTGCCTAATGCAGATACAGCGGTTATGATGATAGCCCCAAAGGGGCCTGGCCATCTTGTAAGAAGCGAGTATGTAAGGGGAAGCGGAGTTCCATGTTTGATAAGCATACATCAAGACCCAACGGGTAAGACTAAAGAGATTGCCTTGGCATATGCCTCAGCTATTGGCGGCGGAAGGGCTGGAATCATTGAAACATCATTTAAAGAAGAGACAGAGACAGATTTGTTTGGCGAGCAGGTAGTATTATGCGGAGGTCTGACCTCTTTGATACAGGCAGCGTTTGAAACGCTTGTAGAGGCAGGATATGCGCCGGAGATGGCATATTTTGAATGCCTGCACGAGGTTAAATTGATAACTGATTTGATATATGAAGGCGGTATATCAAATATGAGATATTCTGTTAGCAATACTGCCCAATATGGTGACCTGACAAGAGGACCAAGGGTTATTAATGACAACACAAAGTTAGAGATGAAGAAGATACTTGGCGAGATACAGTCAGGGGTATTTGCAGGTGAATGGCTATCAGAATGCAGGGTTAATAAGCCGGTATTTAATGCCTTAACGCGCAAGGGAGAGAGACATCAGATTGAAGAGGTTGGTAAGAAACTTCGTTCAATGATGCCGTGGATTAAGGGGTCTAAGCTGGTTGATAAGGATAAGGCATAAGATAATAAAATACGAATAGTTCTTTTAGCGGGTTTAGATATTTCACCATATCTGACCAAGATAAAAAAAGGGATGCTTAATTTTGTAAGTTTACGTAGGGGCAGGTTGAACCTGCCCTCTTGGCAAACGAATAGGGAATATGCAATATGCCCCTACGTTGTTAATTTCTATTTCAGCAATCAAATTATTTTATCTTTTGAATTGCGAATTAGTCTCAGACCCTGACGCGGAAACAAGTCTGTGACTTGCTCCTAAATGTTTCAACATTTAAAGTTTAATGTTTCTTAATATTTATTAGTCAGTTATAAAAATCCCCATCATTTAGGAAAAATCATTATTTAACAAACATTTATTTTAAAATTCTGTTATAATATTTAATAGTTGGCTATTTATATTACTAACAGAAATATTGTAGAGGGTTAGCCATGGTACAGATAAATACTAATTATTCAGGCGCTCCAACCTCAAAGATAACATCTAAGTATAAAATAACCCCACAAGATACTGAAACCAAATCAACAACTCCCAAAGATACAGTCTCTCTTTCAAAGGAATCTGAAAATGCCCTATTAAAGCAAATGCTTATTGAAAAGGAAAAAAATAGGCTGGCTGAAAAAGAAAACCAATTGAATGCAAAGGATAAATTCCTTACAGAACAATTTGACAAAAAAGAAAAAATGCTGACTGAACAGATTGCAGGAAAAGAAAAAGAACTCTCAGAGAAAGCTACTCTAAATGAACGTTTCTTAGATGAAAAAAGGGATAATCTACGTAAAGAAAAAGAACAATTTGAAAAGGAAAAAAAAGAAGAGTCTGAAAAAGGTGGGTTGTCACATATATTTACTGGGATAAAAAAAATATTCTTGCCAAATAGCTAGTGAAATCTAATAATTATTTTAAATCCTTTAAACCTATTTATAAATCTACTCATTGCAATTTACCCCCCCTTGTTAATTAGTTGTACATAAAAAAAGGGCTGCCCCTACGAAATTAGACATATTTTGTATCCCATAGCCGGGAGCAGGTGTGTCACCTGCTCCTGAAAGTTTCGGATTATGCAAAGCACTCTTACACAACTTGAAACATGAGGAGCAGGCCGCAGACCTGCTCCCGCAAAGCTAATTCTATTTAAAACCGTATTTCGTAGGGGTAACCCTTGTGGTTACCCAAGTTACATGCAGGCTAAACGTAAAAAAGGGCTGCCCCTACTATATTACACATATTTTATAATAGCCAATAATTATTTATATATTCCAAATTAAAATACAGAACAAATGTTTATAAAAATTAATGGGTTCAAAGGGAGGGTCTAAGACCCGTTTCAAAAATCCCTTTGCGGGTGGCCATAGATTAAAAGGGCAGAGCCCTCATGCTTTAGGGTTATTAATTTATAGCATAGAAACACCTCATTCACATCCCCCTTTATAAGGTTAATTTTGAATAATCCCTTCAAGAGATGCTCCTTCGAGTTTAGTTTTGATCAAAGTAGCATCTTTCAAAGATGCGCCATCTAGATTAGCATCCTCAAAATCAGCCTCATAAAGATATGCCTTATTGAGATTAGCGCCTTCAAGATGAGCGCTTCTAAGATTTGCGCCCTCAAGATAAGCCTTGTTAAGATTAGCCCTCTCAAGATGAGCGCTGTCAAGATTAGCCCTCTCTAAATCAGCGCCAGCTAAGACAGCCCTCTCCATATCAGCGCTGTCAAAATTAGCGCCTGCAAGATTAGCATTTTCAAAATTAGCAATCTTAAGATGTGCGCCTCTAAAATCCGCCCCCTCAAGATCAGTGATCTCAAAGTGAGCGCCTTCAAGAAACGCTCCAGCAAGGTTCGCGCCCTTTAGATCCGCGCCCTCAAGATTAGCATACTCAAGGTGGGCATTTTCAAGATTAACTTTGGATAGATGTGCGCCAGAAAGATTAGTGCCCTCAAGGTTTACACCCTCAAGATCAGCATCACGAAGGTCTGCTCCTTTTAGATTTGATAAATTTCTGATACCTTTTAAATCTTTTTTATTACGTATAGTAAGCATAAGAACCTCCAATCTATCAAGATAACTGACAGTATTTGTCAGTATTACTTAGAATTATTTGGTTCTAATTTGTTGATGCCTTCCAATACCTTCTACTCCTTATTTATTATATAACACATAATAATACATAAGTCAATAGCCTCCAAAAACTTATTTGACTTACTAATAATTTAATGGTAAGATATACAGCAAAATATTATAATTAATCTACATTATTAAACAATAAGGGCAGCTGCCAAGACTACATTTAGGAATGCCCGCACTAACAAGGAGAAGGGCTCTCATTATGACAGAGGTTAAACCATTTAAGGGATTTATCTATAATTCTGATATTGTCAAGATTGAAGATGTAGTTTCACCGCCTTATGATATTATTACAGAGGCTAATAAAGAAGTGCTTTATGATCGCAGCATTAATAACATCGTAAGGGTTGATTTTGGAAAGATACACCCAGAAGATAATGAGACTTCAAATAAATATACACGAGCAGGCACATTATTAGAAGATTGGATAAATAATTCAATTATCAAGCAGTCACAAAAAGAATCATATTATCTATATGAAACAACTTATAAAGTTGGAGCTGCACAGCATATAATGCGGGGGATATTTGGAGCTGTAAGATTAGTAGAGCTCGGAGATGGCGTATTCCCGCATGAAGAGACACATTCTAAACCTAAAGCAGACCGTCTCAATCTGATGTGTGCATGTAATGCAAATACCAGCCCAATATTTTCACTATATAATCTTACAAACAGCATTAGTTCTAAAATCATTGAAAAAACCTCTCAATCTATTCCTTATTTAGACTATACAGATGATGAAGGGCTTCGTCATAAGTGTTTTATTATAGATGATAAAACAGATGTTGAGACCATAAAAAATGAACTTTCAGGCAGGGATATTTTCATTGCAGATGGACATCATCGTTATGAAACTGCCCTTGAATACAGTAAAATGAAAGAGTTACCAAACTGTGAATGCGGAAGGGATTATATCTTAATGCTGCTTGTAAATATTGCTGACGGCGGGATTACAATATTGCCTACTCACAGATTAATTAAAACCATGCCTGATAATTTTATTGGGTTATTAAGTCCATATTTTGAGATAAAACATATTAAAGATAACTCCTTAAATATTACGCAGGCAATATCAGGTCTTAAACATGGGTTTGGGCTTTATATTAATGGATTAAATGGGTTTTATACCTTGCGGTATATTGGGGATGCCTTGACAAATCTGCCTCCTGAATTAAAAGACCTTGATGTTACTATACTGCATAAATTAATTCTTGGTAAACTCTTTAAGGTAATTGATTTTGGTTACGAAATGGATGAATTAACCACAATAAAAAAGGTTCAAGAAAAAGAATATAAGGCAGCATTTTTTTTAAATCCTACAGATGTAGAGGATGTTGAGAGAGTATCAAAGGTAAATCTAAGAATGCCGCCTAAATCAACATATTTTTATCCTAAGATACCAACCGGCTTAGTATTAAATTGTTTTGAAAGATAAATAGATTTTATTTACCTTTAAAATAATAGACCCATCCGTAATTATGGGTATAGACATTTCTGACAACTCCTTCATCTATCAATAACTTTAGAGCTAAAGAGGCTTCAGAGCCAAATTCCCTTTCTATTGCAGAAAATTTTACCCCGCCAGATTTCGCTTTAATGAAATTCTCAACCTGAGACTTTATTGATTCGACTGCTGAAATCATCTATATATACTCCGCCATTAATAACGATAAAAGAAATCCTTATATCTAAATAAACTTATCACAGTTGTGTTTTTAATATTTACATAATATGATTAAAATAACTGAATAGTTATGAAAAAGTTCTCAAGAGGATTGTATTACGATCAATTACGACCGATTGTGAATGATTTATTCAACTACCTTACCAGAGATAAATACCCCTTTAAAAATATATTTCTATTTACTCCGCTAGTTGAATTTACAACAGATAAAAACTAAAAATCAAGATAAAAATTAATATAAAATCACTTACATTAATTTGATAAACACTCGTTATTTTTTTAAAATATTTGCATCTAATGTCTTATTGACATTATTAAATACAAGAATACTTATCCTTCGATTTCTGGGATCATTTGGCTTATCTTTTATTAATAAAGCAGAAGAGGCATATCCAGCAACTCTGGTCAATCTGTTTGGGTCAAGTCCGTCATGTTCAAGTTCTATTCTTGCCGATGATGCGCGGTCTGTTGATAATTCCCAATTTGTATATTTAGCCGTTGAATAACCACTTGCATCTGTATGCCCTTCAATGGATATTTTATTTGGCATAGGGATAATATTATCTGCAATGACCTTTAGTGCGCGTCTTGCATTCTCAGAGAGTTCTTTACTGCCCGGGAGAAACATAGATTTACCCTGACTGTCAACTATATTTATTCTGACACCTCCCTCAAAGACATCTACAACAATTTGATTTTCAATATCGCCAAGTTTTTGCTGAACATCTGCCTTAAGCTGCTGTGCCATCTCAGTTTGATCTTCTTCTGTGTTCTCTTGATCTTTCTTTTGCTGCGGCGTAAGGGCGTTAGATTGTTCTTTGCCCATAAGCGATCCTTCTTCCTCGCCCTGTGATGTACCGCCGCCTTCAGCTCCAGGTTTCATCCCGCTATGGACATCTACAACAGACATATGCTCGCCTGTATTTTCAGACTTAAATAGACTAAAAAATTTAAAATATTCAGATATTTTTAATTTTTGTTGAGGAGTTGTCATACTTAAAAGCCACATTAATAGAAAAAATGCCATCATAGCAGTTACAAAATCTGCATAAGCAACCTTCCAGCTTCCGCCGTGATGACCGCCGTCATGGCCTTTCTTGACCTTTTTAATAATAATCTCTTGTCCCTTGGATGGTTTTGCCATAGGGTTACCTATTTCCTTAAAGCCTGCTCAAGTTCACCGAAACTTGGACGATGTGAGCTTGGGATTGCGCGTCTTCCTGACTCAACTGCTATCTGCGGCGCAGCCCCTCCAACAAATGAAACAAGGGCTACCTTAACAATACTATAAAATACATTTTCATCATTTATCTTATGGCCTATATTTTGCGCAAAAGGTCCAACAAATCCATAACATAATAAAATTCCAAGAAACGTTCCTACAAGGGCGGCTCCAATACTTTCGCCAAGTACCTCAGGGCCTTCGCTCATCTTGCCCATTGTTAATACAACACCCAAAACCGCTGCAACAATTCCAAGCCCTGGGAAGGAATCTCCTAAGGTATTTATTGAAGTAGACGGCAGCCCTGTCTCATGATGATGCGCCTCAAGATCAATATCAAGAAGATTGTCAAGCTCATGCGGAGCCATATTTGTAGTTATAATTACCTTTAGATTGTCAGTGATAAAGCTCATCAAATGATGATTTGATAGTAATCCTTTATATTTTGCAAATAATGCACTTTTACTAGGATCATCCACATCTTCTTCAACAGATATTAAGCCGTCTTTTCTTATCTTAGTAAATATCATATAAAGCAGAGACAGAAGATCAGTAAATCCAGCCTTTGAAGCAGTAGATGGTTGAAATACCTTTTTGAAATTACTCATGACTATCTTGAAAATACCACCTGGGTTAGCAATTAAAAAAGAACCAATACCAGCGCCTACTATAATCATGCCCTCATTGCCGATAGCACGAACAATAACCATGATATTACCGCCTTCAAGCATAAAACCGCCAAAGACACCACCGAGAATTATTAACATTCCAACTATAACGCCCATATTATTTTATCACCTTAATTTTATAGGGTTTGAGGTGCAGCCCCAATATTTAAACAACCATTCTTTTTTCTCGTTCTCTTCTCATTGTAAATTGAATAATCTCTGAACGGACATCTTCATCTATATCAACGAAACGGCAGCCCATTCTATATTGACCTTCATTATAAACGCTTACAGAAAGAACCTCGCCATAAGTATGCACTGCAACGGTTGGATATGTAGAAAGCAAAAGTTTTAACCCTATCACAGTACCAGCCTCATATCTAACGCTGCTGATAAAACTTACTCCAGAACCGCTTATGCTTACATGATAATTATCTGCCTTAAAAAGACCTTCGCTCTCAAGATATAATCTTTCAAGGACTAAAGAGACCTTTGCGTCTATTTCAAAGAGTTTTTTTATTAATAACGGGTGAAGATTTTCATCCATTGAACCAGCAGTATCATCTTTTATTGTTGTCGGCATGTCTGAGTGATAGCCAGTTAGTATCTTTGACCTTCTTGCGGCATTTTTATCTAGCCTCAAAATCACCATTGGTATAACGTCATCAATCCTGAAAAACTCCCTTTCTCCAGCCCTGCTGCTGCTTATCGTAATGGTATCTCCATTTATTGATATAAGATCTATATAAAAATCTATATTATCAGAATAGATAATTACATTGTTTTTAGGTTTAATATCAGACCCAATAGAACTATCAAGTTTAAGGACAATAATGTCACCGTCAATAGATTTTACTACAGATCTAATAACAAGGTCTCCATGTTTAAAACTAAATCTTACTTCATCATTAATCTTAGGTTTAAATTTTTCTATCATTAACCAGCCTATACTTCAATATGAAATAATTTCCCTGAAATTTTTTTCAAATCATCAGACATCTCAAGATATTCCTGTGCAGGCACTTGTTTAACTACCTTGCCTGATTTAATGTCTATAAATTTAATTATAACATTCTCATCTTTATCCATCGCAAACATCACATTTTGGCTGGCAAGATTAGCTGGGCCTTGTTTTGAGACATCAACTTGTTTTGCAGATGACTTGGCATGAGCATGTTCTGATTCAGCCTGTTCCTCTGCTTCAACAGCCTTAATATATGAAGAACTTAATTTATAGCTTTTAATCTCCATAATACACACCCAATCAAAAAGTATGTTTAATCATCCTCTACCTATTATACCATATTTTACATATAAATTGAAGTATGAAAAAAGATAGAGGGGGGAATATTTCCCCCTTCACATTTCACCGTCTCAATTAACCTCTCATGAGGGCAAGGACGTTTTGCGGCATTGCATTAGCCTGCGAAAGTATCGAAATACCCTCCTGCTGCAAGACTCATTGCCTTATTAAGGTTTGCAGTTTCTGAGGCAAAATCAGCTTCAAATATTTGAGATTTGGCAGCCGTTATATTTTCCCTGACATCATCAAGGTTTCTTATAGTTGACTCCATTCTATTCATCTTTGCGCTATTGGATATATGCTGATCTCTTTCAGACTACTTTTAGTTATCTAGTTTACAAAGCTCTGCCAATTTGTTAATAATGAAAATCTATAGCCATTATCACCACTTTAAGTCATCTAAACCAATAAAGTCTTGACATTAAAAAAGCGTCTGGTTTTATAACTTTCCCAAAACTAAAACTCATGTTAGCGCACACATCTCATAATCTAATTGGTCTGCCTCTAATTAACCATTCCATTGATTAATATTCCTCCAATTGTTATAAAATAGAATATTTGAGAGGAGGAAATACCCCCTCTCAAATATCTACGCTTAACCTCTCATTAGTGCCGCAGAATTAACTTTGGCATCTTTGAGTTTTAACCTCTCATTAATGCCGTAGAATAAACTTCGGCATCTTTAACCTCGCATTAGTGCCGTAGAATAAACTTCGGCATCTTTAACCTCGCATTAGTGCCGTAGAATAAACTTCGGCATCTTTAACCTCGCATTAGTGCCAAGACACTTTGCGGCAATGCATTGGCTTGTGCTAGAATGGATATACCTGCCTGCTTAAGTATCATTGCCTTTGTCATATCAGCGGTTTCTGAGGCAAAGTCAGCATCAAGTATCCTTGATTTTGCAGCAGTAATATTTTCTCTTACATTATCAAGGTTTCTAACAGTTGATTCAATCCTGTTCATCTTAGCGCCTATTGTGCTTTTAAAACTGTTAAGCACATCAAGCACCTCTTCGGTTACCATCATCGTGAGTTTTGCATTATCAGCAGTATCTATGGAAAGATCAGATACAGACTTCTTATTTAAGGCTACTGAATCTGCAATTTCAGGTTTATTTTGAATATTTGCAGGCATGCCGTCCTGAGTTACTATCCCATAACCAAATAAAGCTGTGGTCTTTTCACCGCCAAACTGAACAGTGCCAATTCCAAAACGTTTATCACTTAAGACAATAAGCCCATTTCTGCCGCCTTCAACAGAGTCGCCTCCGCTTTTAAATCCAATAGATATATCCTTAGTTGCATCTCCTGCCTTTGAGACAAATCTAGACTCATCAACCTGAACCGAGATTCCAGCGCCAGAGGTATTTGCCAAGACTAATCTTGCGTCAGATACCACATATGCCTTTACCCCAGTCTCTGTTGACTTATCATTGATTACAACAGCAATGGCAGCAGCAGTTTGTTTTTCTATGATCCTCTTTACTGCATTTTCAACAACTGCTTCAGTGCCGCCATTTTTGATGTATTTATCTGCAAGGGCTTCTGAAAGCTCCTTGTTAGACATATCCTTTTGATCTTCAGTACGTTTGATATGACCAGTCTCAATCTTTTTCTGAAAATCAGCGGTAATCTTATCTCTGTTTGCCTCAAGTTCTGCCTGTTTGACTTTGATCTCTTTGTCATCTTTTGAACCAACATCTGCCTTGATCTGAGCTCTCTGTTCATCAGAGACCTTGGCTTGTGCAAAAGATCCAATAGCAACGCCGTTTACAGTTATAAAACCTGATTGTGCAGCAACACCCTCTGACGCTACAGTAAGCGTGTCTTTTGCTACAAGGGCATTTCCAAATGACATTGCCTTGACCTTAGTCTCATCTGTGTATTTATTTACACGATCAATGATGGTCTTAGAGTCATTTTTTATGTCATCTCCAGCAATCGCACCGCCAAGACGAACGCCATTTAAACTGGTTTTATCGTCAAAGTCGTTGTTCATGCCTCCCTTATAGATTGACCATGCTGCCTGAGATACATTACTTTCATCAAAAGACGTATTATAGGTCGTGGTAACTCCAAGTGCGGTTGGAGAGATGTTTCTTGTGTTCATTGTGATAGTCTCGTCCACCTTTGTACCTACTTGATAGCTCCAGCTTATCTGTTTATTGAGAAATTGCTCGCCGTTAAATCTAGTCTGCGTAACAACTCTGTCTAACTCAGATATAAGCTCTTTGACCTCAGAGTCCATAGAACCTCTGTCCTGCTTGGTGTTATAACTTGCTGATTGTACTGCCAGTTCATACATCCTCTCGACATCAGAAACCATCTCGCTGACTGCGCCTTCTGCGGTTTGCGCAAAACTTAAACCATCATTAGCGTTTCGGATTGCAACTGATAGACCTCTAACTTGAGCGTCCATTCTTGTAGCAATAGCCAAACCTGCTGCATCGTCCTTGGCAGAGTTGATTCTTAAACCTGAGGATAGTCTTTGCATGGCGCTGTTTAGAGGACCTTCGCTTTTACGAAGATTTCTCTGGGTGTTTAGAGACAATAGATTCGTGTTAATTGTCAATGCCATTGTAAAACCTCCTTGTGTGTTTATATACAGGAGAACATCCAGCCACCTGACAACAAGGCAATATTCCATCATTAATCTGAAATACATTCAAACAATGCCTTTGCTGCTACGGTCAGACTGTCAACTTCCTGTTAACTCTTTGGCAAATTTGGCCTTAATACCTTTAGTCACACCTCCTTTTGCGGCCATCGCCTTCTGTTTACCGTTAGCATATAGCTAGGTTTTATACACTCTGCCAAATCCGTAAAAGCCCTTCCACACGCAGCATTATTGTCTTCCCTTTTTACAGGAAGGCAGCAGGCATGTTACGTGTGTAACTCAACAAAACTTTGACGTGCACATTTCGTCACTTATAAATATACTTTGGACTTCCTCTTACTACATTATTCAAATTCTTCTCCTTTGAATAATAATTTCAAGGATGGGGAATTCATAGTGAATCCCCATCCCAAATTCCTATAAAGTTTACGTTCTCAACAGTGCAAAATATCTTAACGGCTAATATTCTGCCTGTCTACGTTTTCAACAGTGCAAAATATCTTAACGGCTAATATTCTGCCTGTCTACGTTTTCAACAGTGCAAAATATCTTAACGGCTAATATTCTGCCTGTCTTTACGTTCTCAACAGTGCAAGGACACTTTGCGGCAGTGAATTTGACTGCGCTAAGATTGATATACCTGCCTGATGTAAGATCATTGCCTTTGTCATATCAGCAGTTTCTGTAGCAAAATCTGCATCAAGTATTCTTGACTTAGCAGCGGATATATTTTCTCTTACGTTATCCAAGTTCCTAACGGTTGATTCTATTCTGTTCATCTTTGCGCCGATTGTGCTTTTGAAACTGTTAAGCACATCAAGCACCTCTTCTGACACCATCATTGTGAGTTTTGCATTATCAGCCGTGTCTATTGAAAGGTCGGCAACGGATTTCTTGCTCAAGGCTATAGAGTCTGAGGTTTCACGTTTTTGTTGAATATTTGCCTGATCTCCATTTTGAGTTACCATTCCATAACCAAATAGAGAGGTAGTCTTATCATTGCCAAACTGGATAGTGCCAACTCCAAAACGCTTATCGCTAAGAATGATCATTCCATTCTTACCGCCCTCAACTGAATCGCCATTAGCTCCGGTCTTAAATCCAAGCGTTACATCCTTAGTGGCATCTCCTGTCTTAGAAGTAAAACGTGATTCATCAACTGAAAGCGTAATACCAGCCCCAGTTGTGTTAGCCAAAACCAATCTTGACTGCGACACTACATATGCCTTAATTCCAGTCTCTGTTGACTTGTCATTGATAACAACAGCTATTGCCTCCGCAGTTCTCTTTGCTACTACACCCTGAACTTTTTCATTGACAGTCTGATCAGACCCGCCGTTAGAGATGTATTTATCAGCAAGGGCGCCTGCAACATCTTTATCAGACATGCCCTTTTGATCATCAGTACGTTTGATCTCACCAGTCTCAACCTTTTTCTGAAAATCAGCGGTAATCTGATCGCGGTTTGCCTCAAGTTCTGCCTGTTTAGCCTTAATCTGGTCGCCTTCTGCTGATGTTACCTCTTGTTTTATCTGAGCCTTCTCTTCATCAGATATTTGAGCCTTAGAAAACGAACCAATAGCAACACCATTTACAGTCATAAAACCAGATTGACCAGCAACGCCTTCTGAAGCAACAGCAAGGGCATCTTTTCCTACAAGGGCATTACCAAAAGACATTGCCTTAACATTTGTCTCATTAGTGTATTTGTTGACCCTGTCAATAATAGTTTTTGAGGAATTTTTTATATCCTCACCTGCTATTGCTCCGCCGAGACCAACGTTATTTAATTTGACGTCAGTGCCAAAACTTTCATCCATTGCTCCCTTATAGGTTGACCATGCTGCCTTAGATACATCACTTTCATTAAAGTTCTGATTATAAGTCGTAGTTACGCCAAGGGCTGTTGGAGAGATATTTCTGGTATTTAGGGTGATTGTTTCATCAACCTTTGTACCAACTTGATAGCTCCAGCTAACTTGTTTGTTCAGGAATTGTTCTCCATTAAATCTGGTCTGCGTGACAACCCTGTCCAACTCTGATATAAGCTCTTTTACCTCAACGTCCATAGACTTTCTGTCCTGCGGTGTGTTATAACTTGCTGATTGTACTGACAACTCATATATCCTCTCAACATCAGAGACCATCTCACTGACAGCGCCTTCTGCGGTCTGCGCAAAACTTAAACCGTCATTAGCGTTACGTATTGCAACTGAAAGACCTCTAACCTGCGCGTCCATTCTTGTTGCAATTGCCAAACCTGCTGCATCGTCCTTGGCAGAGTTGATCCTTAAACCTGAGGATAGTCTTTGCATGGCAGTGTTCAAAGGACCTTCGCTTTTACGCAGATTCCTTTGACTATTTAATGCTGTTAAGTTCGTGTTAATTACTAATGCCATTTTGAAACCTCCTTGTGTGTTTAAAACATCAGGATAGCGTCCAGCCACCTAACAACACTGACATCCCTGTTTAAAATGATCTCCATTTCAAGCAAATGTCCTTGCTGCTTATACGGTTAGCCCGCCAACTTCCTGTTGACTCTTTTTTTGACTACAGGTCAAGATGGGGCAGGGTCTAAGACCCGTTTTAAAACCCCAAACCCGATTAATCACCTCCTTTTGTGACCATCGTCATTTATAACCGACAACAAAAGCTGTCAATTTTATAAATCTCTGCCAATTTAGATATTCTAAAAAATCTTATATTCATCTCATCAGGGCAAACACGTATGCCCCCTACAATACCCTTCACAATTGCTCAGCAGGACAGCCGTATCGGCTGCCCCTGCAAAGACAAAAATGTGTAGGGCTTGTATGACCTTATATATTTTTTATATTAAGATTCATCTCACAAAAACTCCACGTGTAAATATATTTGATAAAGCCAAAAGGTTATAGACTTTTTGCCTTTATTAATACTCTTCCTTGATATGCTGCTCATAAAATACTGATACACATATACCTCCTTGGTATGTAATAATATTTATACAAATTTAGAATTTCAGATTTAAGATTTTACCAATCATAAATCATAAATCTAAAATCATAAATTAATTTAAGGATGGGGAATTCATTGAGAATCCCCCATCCCAAATTCCTAATATGCTTACTGTCTCAACAATGCCAATTACTTTTCGGCTGTTATTCAGACTAAACTACTATGCTTACTGTCTCAACAATGCAAGGACGCCTTGCGGCAGTGAATTTGCCTGCGATAAGATTGATATACCTGCCTGATGTAAGATCATTGACTTAGTCATATCAGCAGTTTCTGTAGCAAAATCTGCATCAAGTATTCTTGACTTAGCAGCAGATATATTTTCTCTTACGTTATCCAAGTTCCTAACGGTTGATTCTATTCTGTTCATCTTTGCGCCGATTGTGCTTTTAAAACTATTAAGCACATCAAGCACCTCTTCTGACACCATCATTGTGAGTTTTGCATTGTCAGCCGTGTCTATTGAAAGGTCGGCAACGGACTTCTTGCTCAAAGATATTGAGTCTGAGGCTTCACGTTTATTCTGGATATTTGCCTGTTCTCCATTTTGAGTTACCATCCCATAACCAAATAAAGAGGTGGTTTTGTCTGTACTAAACTGGATAGTGCCAACTCCAAAACGCTTATCGCTAAGAATAATCATTCCATTCTTACCGCCGTCTACTGAATCGCCATCTGCTCCGCTCTTAAATCCAAGAGTTACATCCTTTGTGGCATCTCCTGATTTAGAAACATAACGTGATTCATCAACTTGAACTGTAATACCAGCCCCAGAAGTGTTTGCCAAAACCAATCTTGACTGCGACACTACATATGCCTTTACGCCTGTCTCTGTAGACTTGTCATTTACAACAACAGCTATTGCATCCGCGGTTTTCTTTGCTATTGCAGCATGAATCTTATCATTAACAGTCTGATCAGTCCCGCCGTTAGAGATATATTTATCAGCAAGGGCGCCTGCAACGTCTTTATCAGACATACCCTTTTGATCATCAGTGCGTTTGATCTCTCCAGTCTCAACCTTTTTCTGAAAATCAGCGGTTATCTGATCGCGGTTTGCCTCAAGTTCTGCCTGTTTAGCTTGTATCTGATCGCCTTCTTTTGACGTTACCTCTTGTTTTATCTGAGCCTTCTCTTCATCAGTTATTTGAGCCTTTGCAAAAGAACCGATAGCAACACCATTTACAGTCATAAAACCAGATTGAGCTGCAACGCCTTCTGAAGCAACAGCAAGGGCATCTTTTCCTACAAGGGCATTACCAAATGACATTGCCTTAATATTAGTCTCGGTAGTGTGTTTATTGACCCTGTCAATAATAGCCTTTGAGTTATTCTCTATCTCTGCGCCGCTGATTGCGCCGCCAAGACCAACGCCGTTTAACTTGACATCAGTACCAAAACCATCATTAGAGGATTCCTTATAGGTTGACCATGCTGCCTTAGATACATCGCTTTCATCAAACTTCGCATTATAAGTCGTTGTTACGCCAAGTGCTGTTGGAGAGATATTTCTGGTATTAAGGGTGATTGTTTCATCCACCTTTGTACCAACTTGATAGCTCCAGCTAACTTGTTTGTTCAGGAATTGTTCTCCATTAAATCTGGTCTGCGTGACAACCCTGTCCAACTCTGATATAAGCTCTTTTACCTCAACGTCCATAGACTTTCTGTCCTGCGGTGTGTTATAACTTGCTGATTGTACTGACAACTCATATATCCTCTCGACATCAGAGACCATCTCACTGACAGCGCCTTCTGCGGTCTGCGCAAAACTTAAACCGTCATTAGCGTTACGTATTGCAACTGTAAGACCTCTAACCTGAGCGTCCATTCTTGTTGCAATTGCCAAACCTGCTGCATCGTCCTTGGCAGAGTTGATCCTTAAACCTGAGGATAGTCTTTGCATGGCGGTGTTCAAAGGTCCTTCGCTTTTACGCAGATTCCTTTGAGCGTTTAATGCTGTTAAATTCGTGTTAATTACTAGTGCCATTTTGAAACCTCCTTGTGTGTTTAAAAAATCAGGATAGCGTCCAGCCACCTAACAACATTGACATCCCTTTCATGTTTCGCATGAAATCCATTTCAAGTACATGTCTAAGCTGCTCTTACGGTTAGCCCGCAAACTTCCTGTAAACTCTTTTTGACTATTTGGTCAAGATGGGGCAGGGTCTAAGACCCGTTTTAAAACCCCAAACCCGATTAATCACCTCCTTTTGTGACCATCGTCATTAATAAATCGTTAGCGTAATAACTATCAATTTTATAAATCTCTGCCAATTTAGATATCTTTAAAAATCCTTATATAATTTTATCCACTAAATATCCCGTTATAATCGGGTTTGGGGCTATTGCCCCATTCACCCCTCTAAAAAAAGGGGAATTAAAAGATTTCCTAGGGGCAGACCTGCGTATCTGCCCAAATCTTTAAAACAAACGGGTATTATCTTATTTGTTAAATTCATCTCACAAAAACTCCACATGTAAATATATCTGGTAAAGCCAAAATATAATTGACTTCCTGCTCCTTTTAATACTCCTCCTTGATATGCTGCTCATAAAATACTTGTACACCATACACCTCCTTGGTATGTGATAATATTTATATAATGTTTAGAATTTAAGATTTAAGGTTTTAACCATCATAAATCTTAAATCTTAAATCTTAACTTCCAGCTGTAGGGCAGCTTTTTATAACGGGTCAAGACCCTGCGGCTGCCCAGACAACTGTTTTATATCTATTTCAATAACGACAACACACTTTGTGGCATTGAATTCGCCTGTGTAAGTATAGATATGCCAGCCTGATGAAGTATCATAGACTTTGTCATATCCGCAGTTTCTGTTGCAAAATCTGCATCGAGAATTCTTGACTTAGCAGCACTGATATTCTCCCTGACATTATCAAGGTTTCTAACAGTAGATTCAATCCTGTTCATCTTTGCGCCAAGCGTACTCTTAAAGCTGTTAAGCACATCAAGCACCTGCTCAGAAACCATCATCGTCAGCTTTGCATTATCCGTTGTAGTAATATTTAAATCTGCAACCGCCTTTTTATTCAAGGCTATGGTCTCAGAGATATCTTTTTTAGACTGCAGATTACCCTGCTCGCCATTTACTGTAACTATTCCAAATCCAAGCATCTCTGTAGATTTTCTTTCACTGACATCTATGTAACCAGAGCCAAAACGCTTATCACTTAGAACAATAAGCCCATTCTGACCTCCTTCAACTGAATCTCCTGTTGGATTAAATCCAAGCGATAAATCCTTTGTTGAATCACCTCCATCTGATTTAAATCTTGACTGATCTACAGATACATTAATAGCTGCACCTGACGTATTTGCAAGCACAAGCCTTGCCTCTGATACAATATATGCCTTAACACCAGTTTCAGTTGACTTATCATTTATTACAACTGCTATTCTCTGCGCAGTTTCTTTAGCTATTGCAGACCTGACTCTATCATTAACTGCCTCTTCCTTAGCTCCGCTGCCAACTCTGGCATCTGTCATCTGCTTTGCAAGTTCATCAGAGGAAAGATCCTTTTGATCAGAAGTTCGTTTGATCTCACCTGAATCAATCTTCTTTTTAAAATCAGCCTGAATTTCATCATGCTTTGCCTCAAGTTCTGCCTGCTTAGCATCAACATCAGCCCCGCCGCTTTTAGAAACCTCTGACTTTATCTGATCCTTTTGATCCTGAGTCATCTCAACCTTAGATATTGAACCAATGGCAACGCCATTTACTATCATAAAGCCTGACTCTGCAGATACTCCATTTGATGCAACGCTTACAGCTTCCTTAGATATAAATGAATTCCCAAACGACATCGCCTTAATATTAGTCTCAGATGTATACTTGTTTACTCGATCAATAATCGTCTTCGAACTATTCTGTATCTGGTCTCCAGATATTGCCCCGCCCATCTGTACGCCATTCATCTGAACATGAGGGCCAAATGTGTCGCTCATAGCGCTCTTATATATTGACCACGTAGCTTGCGCAACATCTTTTTCCTTAAAATTCTCATTATAAGTAGTCGTTACGCCAAGCGCTGTAGGAGCAATATTCATGGTATTAAGGGTGATGGTTTCATCCACCTTCGTACCAACTTGATAATTCCAGCTTACTTGCTTATTCAAAAATTGCTCTCCATTAAATCTGGTCTGCGTGACTACCCTGTCAAGCTCTGATATAAGTTCTTTGACCTCAACATCCATTGAGTTTCGATCTTGCTTTGTGTTATAACTAGCCGACTGTACAGAAAGTTCATAAATTCTCTCAACATCTGATACCATCTCATTAACCGCGCCTTCAGCAGTTTGCGCAAAACTTAAGCCATCGTTAGCATTACGTATCGCAACCGTTAGACCCCGTACTTGAGCGTCCATTCTTGTTGCTATTGCCATACCAGCCGCATCGTCTTTAGCCGAGTTTATTCTCAGTCCAGAAGACAATCTCTGCATTGCTGTGTTTAACGGTCCTTCACTCTTCCTTAAATTGCGCTGTGCATTTAAAGATGTCAAATTCGTGTTAATTACTAGTGCCATTTTAAACCTCCATGTGTGTTCTATAACAGGATAGCTTCCAGCCGTCCAATAACATTGGTTTCCGTTCCATTTATAAGGTCTGCGTCCTTACAGATCTGAAATCTCCGCTATTTAATTTCGCTATGCATCCTGCATATCTTGACTATTAACTCATCACTATATTTATAAATAACCTCCTATTAATATCTTTATAATTTATATTAGCTCTTAATTGCTACTCTTCTGCTTAATCCAGTAATTCCTTGTTCTCTGACCTCTACCCATCCATCCATAAGGGTCTTTAAAAGCCCCTGAATCTTCAATATTGACTTTGTGTCATTAGTTGCATTTGCCTTTGTAAGTTCCATAAGCATATAGACATAAAGTTCTCTCAGATTTAAAGCTACTTCACCGCCTACGTCTACCTTCAAGGCTGACAAGAGTTCTTCAATTATGGCAACGGTCTTGTTGATATAATCAATCTGTCCTTTCTTGCCGTCTTGTATCTCTAACACGGCCTTAGATAAAAAATTTACAGCGCCGTCATAGAGCTTAATTACAAGGTCTACAGGCGAGGAATTTGACACCTCTATCGCGTTATAACTATTCTGCGCAGTAGAATACGGATTCCTCGTATAAACCTTTGGCATAACATTTGGCATATTAAAACCTCCTAAGTAGGGTCATAAAAACCCAATATTGTGATGAATATAATCATATATTCTCTAATTCTACCTCTGCTGTAACAGTGCAAGTACGCTTTGAGGCTGTGAATTTGCCTGAGACAGTACTGAAATTCCAGCTTGCTGTAATATCATAGACTTTGTAAGGTTCGCTGTTTCAACCGCAAAATCTGCATCAAGTATCCTTGACTTAGCTGCCGATAAATTCTCTCTAACATTATCAATGTTTCTAATGGTTGATTCAATTCTATTCATCTTAGCGCCCATTACTGCCTTAAAGGCATTGAGTTTATCTAAGACCTTTGAAGTAACCATCATTGCTATCTTTGCATCAACTTCTGTCTTTATATTTAAATCGCCTACTGATTTCTTTTTCAGGGCTAGTTTATCTGTTATCTCAGTCTTTCCCTGAATATTTTCTGTTTTATTATCAAGTGTTACTACCCCGTATCCAAATAATGCGGAGGTCTTAGAACTGTCAAAATCTATTGCGCCATGTTCAAAACGATTATCATTAAGGATTATAACTCCATTCTGACCGCCTTCGACTCCTCCTCCTTCTTGCTTTAAACCGAAGTCTATATCCTTAAAGGAATCACCTTTATCAGATTTGATTTTAGATACATCTATCATATAACTGATACCGCCGCCTGTTATATTTGAGAAAATCAGCCTTGAATTAGATACAACAAAGGCGTTTACTCCAGTTTCAGCAGACTTGTCGTTTATAACGCTTGCGATATTTGCAGCTGTCTTTTTAGCCAAAGCCTTGCTTAAACTATCATCAACATTAACTTCATTCATCTTGCCTGAAGCAATATAATCTGACGTAAGTTTTGTGGCAAGCTCTTCAGATGTCATCTCTTTTTGCACTTCATCTAATGGCTTTAATTCGCCGTCTTTAATCTTTTTAAGAAATCCAGACTTTATTTCTTCTGTCTTTTGATCCTTTTCAGCCTTACTCATTGAATCCCATTTTACAGCGGCTGTGTTTTTTGCCTGCTCTTGAACCTTCATCTTTTCGTCTTCTGTTAATTCTGACTTAGAAAATGATCCAACATTTACGCCGTTTATAGACATAAATCCAGCGTCAGCAGATATGCCTCCAGAGGCAAGACTTAACGCCTGACTTGCCACAAGTGCATTACCATACGACATTGCGCTAACATTTGTTTCAGACGTATACTTATTCGTACGATCTATTATTGCCTTTGAATTATTAAGGATTTTACCGCCTTCAATTGAGCCTCCAAGAAATACGCCATTTATCTTTACATCTCTTGAGAAACCTTCATTTAATGCGCTTTTATATGTTGACCATGAAGCCTTAGCAACATCTTCTGTCTTCCACTTATTTAGTGATGTGCTGGTAACGCCTATTGCTGTTGGCGAAAGGTTCTCTGTGTTCATAGTTATGGTCTCATCAACCTGCGCACCTATTTGGTAATTCCAACTTACTGTTTTATTTAAAAACTGCTCGCCATTATATCTTGTCTGAGATACTATTCTGTCGAGTTCATGAATCAGTTCCTGCACCTCAAGATCCATAGACTTCCTATCCTGCGGCGTATTATAACTGGCAGATTGAACTCCTAATTCATATATTCTCTCAACGTCATTTATCATTTCATTTACCGCGCCCTCAGATGTCTGAATAAAACTTAGAGCGTCATTAGCGTTTCTCATTGATACGGTCAACCCGCGTATCTGTGTATCCATCCTTGTTGCTATTGCCATTCCTGCAGCATCATCTTTGGCTGAGTTTATTCTCAAACCTGATGACAATCTCTGCATCGCTGTCTGTAAAGGTCCTGTTGTATTTCGCAGATTACGCTGCGCATTCAACGAGGACATATTTGTATTAATTACTAGTGCCATTTCTTACCTCCATGTAAGTGTTAGCTTGATGTAGACAGCATCCTGCTGTCTTGATTTAAATAGTAATAAATATCTTATGTCTGTTATTATTTATATAGCCTTACCTATAAAAACCTCCTTAGTAATATTAATTTTTTAATTTAATCAGTTAATATCAGCCTCGTTGGTACGGAGCAGTATTACAGAATCGCAAACCGCCGAATGCAAATTCTATAACTGTCCGCACCAAAGACGTTTTACTGCCTTTTGCGGCTGATGCGAAATGTGCACTACCAATTGGAACACTTGATAGTCACTCACTTCAAAAATATATGTAGCGGTTACCCATTGTGCAGGCACAAGGCCAGCCCCTACATTAACCTAAGTTTTAATATCTCTATAAACCTCCTTATAAATAGTTTGTATTTTTATAATAATCTGCAATCTTTGAGATCTTAGACACAAGGCTTCCTTGCTGCGCAACTTGAGCGTTGGTCTCAAATCTCTAAAACGATACTCTATAACCTCCTGTTTCATTTATGCCTTTACAGGCTGACATGTTTATCACGGCCACTCCACACACGATAGACCTGTTACTCTGTAAAGAAACACCTGCTATTTGGACTACTCCTTTTTATACTTCTCATGCCTTAGTCCTATGCTATATATAAAATCCTTGCGTTATACCTTTATGAACCTCCTTGTTCATTTATAATATCCGCCTTTTACAGACTGACATGTTCATCACATACTGCTTATACGATAAACATGCTACTCTGTAAATAAACTTTCTGCTATCGGGACTACTCCTTTTTATATCCTGCTTACGCATCCTTGCGTTAGTCCCTATGTTAATGTATATAATCCTTGCGTTATACCTTCTCCTTGTTAGATCAATAGACCCAAACCCGATTATCTACGCCTGTAATGTAAGTGTATTTATACTATGAGCATTGCGCCTAAACTCGCCTTCTCTTATCTGCGTCCAGCCTTCTTTTAGATTAATTAGTATCTTTAAGGCATGTTCTATACGCGCTGCATCGCTTGACATATTAGCCTTAGTCAACTCAATCAACATATATAGATATAAATCCTGCAGAGAACTTGCGATTTCGCCTCCTTCCTTAATATTTAAGGACTGAAGTAGTTCATCAATAATTGCAATACCCTTTCTGATATAATTATTATTGTTAATCTTTCCGCCGTTTATATCCCGAATAGCGGAAGATAGATACGTAATTGCCCCGTCATATAACTTAATGACTAAATCCACTGGCGATGAATTTTCAACATCAGCCTTAATATAAGCAGTTTGAGCATTTGAATAGAGCTTCCGCGCAATCTCATAATTAGTTATCATTTCTTACTCTTTTCTCCTGACATTCCAGCTAGTGCCTGATTAAGATAATCGCCTTCATGCTGTAGTTTAGATAGACTTTGTTCAAGTCTTGAGAACTTACCTCTGTAATCGCTCTCACTCTTTGTTAAACGTGTTGCTTTATTTTGTACTGAATCATCTATGCGTTTAACTTCCTTTGATATTCCGTCTTTTCTTAGAGGAATCTTCCTCTGCATATAATCATCAACTACACCAGCCAATTCCTTGCTCATATCTTCAAACATCTTGGCAACTAACTTTGGGTCTTCGTTTACTGCCTTATCAAATAACTTTGTATCAAGTCCCAAAACAAACTTTACATGACTTACTTCTTGCTCTTGCTGTTCTTGTCCTTTTTCATCCTTCCTTTTTTGCTGCATGGATTTAAAATCGGTATTTTTCTGATGTCTAAGTCCTATGGCAGCCATTGCCTTGCCGTCAAAGGTATGAGAAAATACACCCTTTATGCTTGACATTATCGAACTTACCGTGCTTTCACCGCCCAATATAACCTGCATCCCGGGCTCTGGAGCCATTGACATCTCTGTTGAAAGCTCCATTACAGTGTTGTAACTCTCAGCAAATGCCGCAATGCTTTCTTCCATCTTTTTTACATCTTTATTTACATTTATTGTAACCGTCTTTCCTTCAGATTCAGCAATCAGGTCAATTGTTAGTCCTGCTGCAAGATTCTTAATCTTATTTGAATCTCTGGTTATCTTGTATCCGTCAAACTCAAACTCTGCATCCTTTGCCTCTGTTGCTACTGCCATATTATTAATCCCAGCGTTTGGGTCAAATGCTAAACGTGAAAGTCCAGCATTATCTGCATCCCCGCCTTCTTTACCTCCGTCTTCATATTTACCATCGCCTTTTTCATCAACCTTGATTGTAATGGTATTTAATGCCCCTTGTGCGTCCGCTGCTACAACAAGCCTAAAACCCTCTAAACCCTTTACTGAAAAATCGCTCATCACTCCGCCGCCGCCCTTTTTCAAAACGATCTCTTCATCAGTTTTAAGACCGAGCATCTTTGCCATTGGTGATTCTTCATCCATATTAAAGGTTATATCTTTTTTGTCATCATAATTGTATATCTTAAAACGTCTTTCAGTTGCATCATATGATGCCTCAAATTTATCAGTCCCATTTGCTTCATTAAGCGCTCTGGCTATCTCTTTTGCAAGGTCTTCACCTGTATATGAGCCTTCCTTCAAATTTGCAGTTTTATTTTCTTGCCCGTCGCTAAAATCTATCTCTCCATTTGAACCATTTATTGTAAAAACGTCTCCTATATTTACAACCATTGTCTTTACGCCAACCTTTGCATCATTTATAGCCTTGCTTAATCCGCTTAAGGTATTATTGGTTTTATCCACAGTCAATTGCAGCTTATCGCCCTGGCCTACTTGAATCATTAATTTTTGCGGTTTATCTCCGTCTGCTACTGAGGCGTTAGCGCTTGTAAATATTCCAGAATATAAACTATGACTTGTTGCAATACTATTTACCTTCATTGTATGCGAACCGTCTTCAGCTCCGTTTTCAGCAGTTGCCTTAACTATGTTTTCGTTTGATGAGACAGCTGTCAAAAGTGATGCAGCAGTTAATGCTGTTGTTGACTTCTTCAGAGCTGCCATTGTGTTAAGGATATTCCCATAAGAACTTATCTTTGCCTCAAGGAATTTCTTATGACCAAGCATCTTCTCAATTGGTTTCTTTTCAGATTTCATCAATTGCTCGATAATGGCATTAGTGTCAATCCCTGAAGCTATTCCAGTTCCTACTTGAATTCCCATCTTTTAGGCCTCCACATGAAATAAACTTATTCCGCTGCTATCCATATCATCTGACATCTTCATATACTCTTCAGGCTGCATCTGTTCTACGCATTTACCATCTGGAGAAACAACCTTTACAAATACATTATTATTTTCATCTACTACAAAAAATGCCTTTTGCGGCTTTATCTCTGCCAGAATATTGTCTTTATCTTTAATTATTGTTATGTTAGTTTCGTCTATCATTCCAGCGCCTTTTATACCGCCCATGCTATATTTGTCCTCATTATAATCATTATCGGTATTTGAGCCAAAATACTTTACATTAGAATTAATATTTTCTAAGTTCATATTAATCTTCCTTTATTTTAAATTACACACAACCCACAAACAGCATTGAGGTAATAAATTTCTCCCCGGGTTACCTGACTTCTCAGGCTACCCCGGGGCTATTCTATGTTATTTTCCCTGTAGTAATGAAAGCACATTCTGAGGCAATACATTTGCCTGCGCAAGCACTGAAATACCAGCCTGTTGTAATATCAACGACTTGGTAAGATTTGCTGATTCCTGAGCAAAATCTGCATCCAGTACCCTTGACTTAGCTGCCGTTAGATTCTCTCTAACGTTATCAAGGTTGCGGACAGTGGACTCAATCCTATTCATCTTTGCGCCCATAACTGCCTTAAATGAATTTAGAAAGTCTAATACCTCCTGTGTAACAAGCATAGTTATCTTTGATGATTCAGCGCTTGTTATAGACAGATCATTAACTGACCTTCTTGAAAGACTAATATTATTTGTAACCTCAGTTTTCTTTTGAGCATTTTGGACAATCCCATTTACCTCTACTGCGCCGTAACCAAATAAATTAGAGGTTGCAACGCTGTCAAATTCTAATGAACCCTGTCCAAAGCGGCTGTCATTAAAGACTACAACTCCATTCTTACCGCCTTCAACGTTTTCTCCATTAAGGTTCAAACCAAGGTTTATATCCTTAGTTGCGTCTCCCTTTTCGGATTTAAGTCTTGATACATCAACCATATAACTAATACCGCCGCCTGCGATATTTGAGAGAACCAATCTTGAATTAGAAACGATAGTTGCAGTAACTCCTGTCTCAGAAGACTTATCATTGATAGCCTGAGCAATATTATTTGCTGTCGCTTTTTCAATCTTCTTTGAGTTTTCGCTTGCAGCCTCATTAACCTTATTTAAATTGGCAGTTGCCTGTGCTACATCTGCCTTTATCTCCTCAGGTGTCTTTTGAGTTCCATCGGCTTTAATTGGATTTTTTGCATCCTCAAGGGCTTTTTCTAATGCTGCCTTGTTTACCTCTGGTGTAGGAGCAGCTTCCTTAGCTGCCTCTTTTGGAGCCTCGCCTTCTTTAGCTTTAAGATCTTTCAACGTACCTTTTGTAAAAGCTCCTATCTCTACACCATTTATTGTCAGAAAACCTGCATCGCCTGATGCTCCATTAGAACTAAGCGTAATTGCAGATTTTGCTACTACTGCATTACCATAAGACATTGCCTTAACATTGGTTTCCTTAGAATATTTGTTTATTCTATCAACAAGCGCCTTTGAGTTATTAAGAACCTCTTCTTTAGGCATTGATCCGCCAAGATGTACGCCATTAATAGAGACTTTGTCATTAAATGCCCCTTTTTCAGCAGCATTATATGTTGACCACGCACCTGTAGCAACATCTTCAGCAGTCCATTTTGGATTATGAGTTGTTGTTATACCCATTGCGGTTGGCGAGAGATTAGTCGTGTCCATTGTTATGGTCTCATCAACCTGAGCCCCTACCTGATAACTCCAGCTTACCTGTTTGTTAAGGAATAATTCACCGTTGTATCTGGTCTGATTAACTACCCTGTTTAATTCCTTAATCAACTCTTGTACTTCAGCGTCAATTGCCTTCCTGTCAGTGTCTGTGTTATTGCTTGCCGCTTGCACTGATAGTTCATACATTCTTGAGATATCGCCAATCATCTCATTAACCGCTCCTTCAGCAGTCTGAATAAAACTCAATCCATCATTAGAGTTTCTTAGCGCTACTGTGAGTCCCCTGATCTGTACATCCATCCTTGTTGCCATCGCCATTCCAGCGGCATCGTCTTTGGCTGAGTTAATCCTCAGACCTGAAGACAATCTCTGCATTGCCACATGCAAAGGTTCGCCTGTCTTACTAAGGTTTCTCTGGGCGTTCAGAGACAGCATGTTTGTGTTGATTACTAAAGCCATTTTATACCTCCTTGTAGTCCATCTATAGAAGGCATCCTTGCCTTCCACTTGCTGTTTACTCTTATTCGAAGCTCTGCGTTTTCTGCTTCTTAGGTACGTTATCGGAAATAGATTTTATAAACTTTAGTTTTTAATAAATGTTTTTCTCTTTTCACTTTTCACTTTTAGTTTTTAACTCACATTATGTTAAGATATAACCTGTAAATAACTTAATTAGTGGTGAAAAATTGAGGAAAGATATAGAATCATATTATAAGAACATCTTTAAAAGCCTTGACAGCGTTAAGGTAAAAGATAAAAGCGGGCAAGACATTGAATTCTATAGCGCTATAGAACAATGCTGTCATTTAATACTTAAACAAACTTCCATTAGAGGAAAACTTATGTTTATAGGCAATGGAGCAAGCGCTGCAATTGCCGGACATATGGCTGCTGATTTCCTAAAAAATGGGGAAATGGCTGCAATGGCATTCAACGAAGCCTCCCTTCTTACTTGTCTAAGCAATGACCTTGGATATAAATTCGTCTTTGAAAAACCAATAGAGATGTTTGGACATGTTATAGATATATTAATTGCCATAAGCAGTTCAGGACGATCTGAAAATATACTTAGAGGCGTTGATGCTGCCTTAAAAAAGGGTTGTCACGTCATCACTCTCTCAGGATTTGACGAGACTAATCCCCTTTCAACGCTTGGCGATTATAATTTTCACGTCCCTATTCACAGTTATGGAGCAGTTGAGGTTGTTCATCATTCTATCTGTCACTGTATTATTGATGTAATTATGAAATCTAAAATGTAGATTCTTTGTAGGGGCAGGTCTTGTACCTGCCCTGAGGGCAACCACAAGGGTTGCCCCTACAGTTCTATAATTATTACATAGAGACCCTTGGAGGAAAAATGGATACAGTTTTAGTTACAGGCTGCGCTGGTTTTATTGCCTATAAAACCTCTAGTCTGCTTTTAGCTCAAGGCAAAAAGGTCATTGGTATTGATAATATGAATGACTACTATGACGTAAAGGTCAAACACTGGAGACTCGCGCAATTAAAAGAAATGAAGGGCTTTACCTTTATACTTGGCGATATTAGCGACTACTCTAATATGGATAAGGTCTTTGCCTCAAATAAAATAGACGCAGTTATCAATCTAGCCGCCCGCGCAGGCGTTAGAGCCTCTGTAGCAGACCCTTGGATTTATCTTGAAACCAATACCAAAGGCACTCTAAATCTACTTGAATGCTGTAAAAAATACAACGTTAAAAAATTTGTTCTATCCTCTACCTCTTCTCTATACGCATTTAATAAAATGCCATTCGTAGAGACCGCAAACACAGATGCCACCCTTGCCCCTTATTCAGCCACAAAAAAGGCAGCAGAGGCATTTTGCTATACCTATCACTACCTCTCAGGCATTGACATCAGCATCCCGCGTTATTTTACAGTCTATGGACCAGCAGGCAGACCAGATATGAGTATATTTAAATTTATAAAAAATATCGATCGCAACCTCCCAATCCCTGTATTTGGAGACGGCAAACAGACTAGAGACTTTACCTATATTGACGACATAGCAAGCGGCACTATATTATCACTTAAAAACTGCGGTTATGAAATATTCAATCTCGGCAACGATAACTGCACTGTATTAATGGATGTCATTAATATGATTGAAGATCAACTTGGGAAAAAAGCCGTCATAGACTGGCAGCCCCTCCACCCAGCAGATGTCACAGCTACTTGGGCTGACATCTCAAAGGCTAAAAGATTATTCGGATGGACTCCCACAATTAAAATCGAAGAAGGATTGAAAAACACCGTTGAATGGTATCTCAAAAATAAAGAATTCGTTATGGGACTTAGAGATTCGGAATAACCTCTTGAGGGCTCTGCCCTTGACCCGCAAGGGGAATAATAAATGAAACTTTTTACAAAAAAGTTTCTAAAAAGGCCCCTTGACCCCATAATTAGAAACGCCTTACTAATTACCCTTATATTATTCTTTACTAACTGCAGCACAAACACCCCTGCAATTTCACAAAAAACTACAGATACTAATACTACCCCAGCCTACGGCGATACCCTCGTTGAAGGCACTATCGGCGAACCTAGTAATCTTATCCCCATGCTCGCAAGCGACAGCGCCTCACATGCAGTATCCGGACTTATATTTAACGGACTTGTTAAATATGACCCCAATCTAACTATCGTAGGCGACCTTGCCAACAATTGGGATATATCCAAAGACGGCCTAACCATTACCTTTCATCTCAAAAAAAACGTACATTGGACTGACGGAGTGAAATTTACAGCAAATGATGTGATGTTTGGCTACCAGACCATTATATCTCCCAAGATACCAACCCCTTATAAAGAAGACTTCCTTCAAGTTAAAAAAGCAGAGATTATTGATGATTATACATTTAAAGTAACATACGCCAAACCATTTGCCCCTGCATTAATCAGTTGGGGCAATATGCCGATACTTCCCAAACACCTGCTTGAAGGTCAAGATGTTATAAAAAGTCCGCTTACTCGAAATCCAGTTGGAATGGGACCTTATATACTTGAAAAATGGACAAACGGTGAAAATCTAATACTCCGCTCTAATCATGATTATTTTGAAGGCAGGCCTTATATAGATAATATTATGTATAAAGTAATCCCAGATTCAGCAACCATGTTTCTTGAGTTGTCCACAGGCGGTGTGGATTTAATGGATTTAACTCCAATTCAATACTCACGACAGACAAACACGACTTTTTTTAAGAATAATTTTCAGAAATTCCGCTATCCTGTATTTGCATATACTTATATGGGATTTAATCTCCAGCATCCATTTTTTAAAGACATAAGAGTGAGACAGGCAATCGCCCATGCCATCGATAAACAAGAAATCATTGACGTAGTATTATTTGGTTATGGAAGCACTGCAACAGGCCCTTATGTTCCAAATACATGGCCTTATGCACCTGACGCTATGGAGTATAGATTTGACCCTCAAAAGTCTTTACAACTTTTAGCGGAGTCGGGCTGGCGTATGAATAAAAATGACGGCATCCTTTATAAAGATGGAAGGCCCTTTGAATTTACAATCTTGACCAATATGGGAAATAGTCTAAGGATACGCACAGCATCCATTATTCAATATCGGCTGAAAAAGATAGGGATTAATGTAAAGATTCGGGCAGTGGAATGGAGTACATTTCTCAGTGAGTTTATAAATAAAAAGAGATTTACAGCAGTGCTGCTAGGATGGTCAATAGGGCTTGACCCAGATCAATATGATATTTGGCATTCAAGCAAGACTGGACCCGGTCAGCTTAATTTTGTTAGTTATAGTAATGGCGAGGTGGATAAATTACTTGAAACCGGGAGAAGGACGTTTGATTTGAATGAGAGAAAAAAGGCGTATCAGAGTATACATAAAATCCTTGCCCACGACATTCCGTATATATTTTTATATGTCCCTGATGCCCTTCCGATTGTCAATAATCGGTTTAAAGGGATAAAGCCAGCTCCTATTGGGATAAGTTATAATATTAATAAATGGTATGTGCCTGAGAATCTGCAAAGGAATAAGATGATAAAGTAAGATAATAAAGATAAAATATTTAATGGTAAAATATAAGAGTTGACTCATTTGACTTTACATTTTTGCTGTTTTCTTTTCAAAAGAAGCAATATAGCTATACCTTCTCTTTATGTCTGCATCATTTCTTTGACTATATTCATCAAGACAGGAATATCCTCTTCAATAACTTTCCACAATATTTCCATATCAACTCCAAAGTATTCATGTACCAGCATATTCCTAAAATCCTTTATATCCTGCCACTCTACATTAGGATACTTTTGTTTTAGCACGTCAGGAAGTTTTCCTACTGCCTCACCGATAATCTCGAACTCTCTTATTACAGCAGAAGATGTTTTTCTATCATTACAAAATTCTTCAAAAGACATCTCTTTTACAAATTCCATCACAGCGTTGCCTGAATCCATAATATCCATAAGATAAAGACTAAAATCTCGCTCAGACATATATGATTTGACCTTTTATTTTATCTTTTATGATTGGTTTTAAAGAATGTTCAAAACCCATGTCTATTTTACTTGATAGTTCTTTTTCCAAAAATCTCTTAAATTTCATAAAACTATGAATATTTTTTGGTTCTATCTCAATCACCATATCAATATCGCTTGATAAAGTTTGTTGACCTCTGGTAAAACTGCCAAAGATTCCCATACGTGTTACTCCAAAATCTTCATAAAAAAATCTTTTATTATTTCTTAAGTAAAGTAAAATATCCTCTATTGATAAAATTTCCATCTTTTATAAACCTCTCTATGCGTCCTATCCATTTTATTATAAAGTATTTTATATAAATTATCTATAAACCCTAAAACAATTATCTGTAATATTATTTTATTGATGGTTCAAAAAGAAGGTCTCAGACCCGTTTAAAAAATCCCTTTACTGGAGGTCGTAGATAAAAAGGGCAGAGCCCTTATTCTTTTTCAACAAACCACGCAGTCAGAGTCTCTATGTATCTTCAGCTTTTCAAATTTCATATCAAATAAATTAAAGAGCAGCATAGAATCAAGCATTGGCTTACCAAAGTTCGTCAGCAGTTTTATCGTCTCTATAGCCATTAAACAACCGAGCATCCCTGAAACTGCTCCCAATACTGGAAACCCTAATTCTTCCCATTCTGGGTTATCTTCTGGAAATACACAGTGAAGACACGGCGTAATATGCGGTACAACGTTAAATAAATAGCCTTCCATACCGTTCATTGCAGCCTCTACCATTGGGATATTCTTAGTTACGCACCCATGATTTAATGCCCTGCGTTCACTAAAAGTTGGTCTTGCTGAAAGTGCTATGTCTACTCCTTCAAGCAGTCTTCCTACATTATCGTCTGTTGTCCTTTCATTGTATATCACAATCTCAACATCTGGATTTATATCTTGTATAGCCCTTTTAGCCTGATCAACCCTAACCTTTCCTATGTGGTCGTGTCTCATCAATATCTGCCTGTTCATGTTTGAAAGCGTGAGTTTACCAGAATGAGCTATAATCATCCTGCCTATTCCAGCAACTGCAAGATAAAGCGCGGCAGTTCCTCCAAGACCTCCTATTCCAGCAATCATGACAGTGGAATTCTTAAGCCTTTCCTGATGGTTTATAGAAAAGCCCGTAAGTGTGAGCTGTCGTCTGTAACGCTCCATCTCTTGAGCGGAGAGTAAGATTTTATCAGCAGACCCTGTCATATTGCTCCTCGCCTAAGATTGAATAAAGCATCTCTGTCTCCATATCCCTGTCCTCTCCAAGTACGCCTAAGGCATCTGCCCTGCACTGTCTGCAATGAGTCATCTGAGGGATGTACTGACGGCTGATAGCGCGCATATTATTTAACATCTCATGGCTTGGCCGCTCTATATGAATAAATTCTGCCTGTGGATAGAGTGGTATTATATTCATTATATTTGCCCCTGCCTTTCCAGCATCATGGGCTATTAATGGGATTTCTCCATCATTTATACCAGGAATATAAACAGTGTTTACCTTTACTATAAGTCCAGCCTCAATTGCCAAAGTAAGCCCAGTCCATTGGTTTTTAAGAAGCAATCTCACACCTTCATGATTATCAAGACAGTAACCACTATAACAAACTTTAGAATATATCTTTTCAGCAGTCTCAGTAGTAACGGCATTAATCGTGATTGTAAGACTTTTTACGCCAACCCTGAGCAGATCTTTAAGTTTATCTATAAGTAAGAGTCCATTAGTAGATAAACAAAGTATAAGCTCTGGAAATTCTTTATTGATTAATTCAAGCGTCTCAAAGGTTGCCTCATTGGCTAAAGGGTCGCCCGGCCCAGCTATACCTATAACTGATATATGATTATCCCTTCCGCTGATATGTTTAACCCTTTCATAGGCTTCATACGGGGTTAAGACCTTGCTTGTTACACCTGGCCTTGATTCATTAGAGCAGTCGTATTTTCTGATACAATATCTGCATTGAATATTACAGGCAGGGGCAACAGGTAAATGAAGCCTGCCAAATTTATGATGAGCCGATTCATTAAAACAGGGATGATTTGTTATTATATAATGTTCTTTAGTTGTCATTTTTATCTCCAGACATATATTTATAAATAATCAGTGCAAATTCAACGCCAGCTTTAAGTAATTGATTATATTGGATTTCCATAAGGACATAAATGACATAAATGTAATTAAGGTTACATAATTGTAATAGTTAATGTGATTTATATTGTATGACAATTTAATATTTCAAACATCACTCGTAGGGGCAGCCCTTGTGGCTGCCCTGATTTCCGTCTAAGCTGCGATGTAATTAGGGAATGGTTACCCCTACGAAATACATTACAGTATCATTTCAAAATCGTATTACAGCAGCATCCTCATACACTCAAGCTGTGTCTTACTCCATCCTCTTTTTGTATAAAAATTAAGCGCAGCCGAATTTTTACTATCTCTAAGTAATTGAATACGCGAGATATTTCTAAGGCCGCACCACTTTATGCCCTCAGAGATGAGCGCTGTACCGATGCCTTTACCTCTTTGATCGACTCTAACAATAAGGTCTTCAAGCAATCCAACATGGCCGCCCTGCGCAGTTGATATAAGGGTCTGAATGGAACACATCCCTAGTATCTCTTCTCCACTTTCTGCAACATAAAGTACAGCCGAATCTCCTGCATTAATCAGCATGTTTAATCCTTGCCTTTGCCTTTCAATATTCGGTTTAAAATCTGTCTCAATTCTAAAAAGCCCTGCAAGTAAATCACACATGGGAGCTATATCTGAAGACCTTGCCTGTCGAATTGTTATCTCAGCAGCACAAAGCATTCTAAATTGCAACATGCACATGGCATTTCTTTGTGCATATCCTTGAACACGCCTCACATCCTATGCAGTTCCCGCTATTAGCAATTGACATTACTTTATTGCCCATGTCATCGCCAAACTCATCGTTACCATGAAAGGGCTTCTCTATTAGTTCAAGCACACCTCTGCTGCAGACCTTAAAACACCTTCCGCAGCCCATGCACTTATTAACATCTATGGATTCTATAAACTTAGGAACCCACTCCTTACCGTCTCGTGTATAACCAACCATTGACATATCTCCTCCTATGTAATAGCCTCGCCGTCTTTTTCTCCTGTCCTAACCCTTAGCGCCCCTTCAATCGGCGAGACAAATACCTTTCCATCTCCATACATCCCCTTCTGATTGACCTTAATTATTGCCTTTACAAGCGTGCTTACCACATCATCAGGCACAACAATGGTCAACATCTTTTTTGGCACAAAAAGCGCTACCTTTGGCAGCGTATGTTCAAGGGCGTATGTAGAAGGCGTTGGAGTCAGCTTTACGGCTGTAATAAAGTTGTCTGAATCCATATCAGTGTGCATAGTGCCTTTTTGTTTTCCCCTGCCATCCACGCTTTGAATCGTAAGTGATGGATAACCTATATCTACAAGCGCCTGCTTTGTTTCTGTGACCTTATCTCTTCTGATAATTGCAGTGATCTCTTTCATAATACTGCCTCGCCTGTCCTCACTGTATAAGCAGCCTCTACTGGACTTACGAATATCTTCCCGTCTCCGATAAAACCTGTCTTAGCCTTATCCTGAATCAGATTGATGACCTTATCAACATCCTTATCATCAATAACCATCATAATAAGAGTCTTAGGAAGTTCATCATAATGTATTGGACCAACCTGAAGTCCTTTTTGCTTACCGCGTCCAAATACAGGCATCTTGGTAAGCGCCGGAAACCCAGCCCCTTCAAGTGCCAAAACTACCTCTTGATCTTTTTCTGGTCTTATAAATGCCCTTATCATCTTCATGTTATTTCCCTCCAATTTTTATTTTTGTAATTCATTTAATAACACCTTTTTAAGCCACGGCGGAGGCGATGTCTTTATAGTATTAAAAAGTATTTTTAGAGATTCCTCTATGGACTGACCATCCTTTAATTTCACAGGCATAATCCCTTTTTTTGCCAGTCTTGCCGCAGATGGGCCTCCTATATCTGTTATATAAATAATCTTGCAGTCTGCAAGTTTATCAACCTTTGCCAGCACCAAGTTCTCATGCGCCTCTGGGGCATTTTTTGTATCTTCTATAGCCGTATCCCTGCCTTCAGCAAATTTCCTTGTCTCAAAGAAATTATAACCTTCAGCCGTTATCTCAAATACCTCAAACATACCTGCCCTTCCAAAGTGCTCATTAACCGTTACGTTATCCGCTGTTGCAAATGCTACCTTCATATGTCACCTCTTTTTTAAAACTTATTTAAGACCTCTGCATAAGCTATCCTTTAAGGGGCTCTGCCCCTTAAAAATCCCTGCAAAGGGACTCGTCCCTTTGAACCCATTATAAAAAACCATTATTTATTTTTGCTCTTCTTTAGTAGCGCAGAGGTCTTTATTTACTAATTCAATAATATGCAAATGCGCCCCAACATAACCTATTGTAACCCTTGAACAATAACCAAATGATTTATATACTGGAAATCCTATCTGATAAAGCGGTATTCCAAGCCTTTGCGCAGTACACTTTGCATGAGAATTTGATAAGAGTATATCAAAATCACCTTCTATGGATGTGAGATCGCCTACTATGACATCTCTTGCCATAATATCCAGAGCAGCAGGGGAGTCCGTTGGTATTACTGAAAGTATTACCTCTGCCCCAGCCTCATCAAGCCACCTTGAAGACTGAATAGACAAGTCAGGTTCAAGTGCCATACAGACCTTTTTCCCTCGCATGTAAAAATGCGCATCCCCTAGACCATCTATAAGGATGCTCCTTTGTCTGATGTATCTTAAAGGAACTGGGTTTCCGCTAAGCATTGAGAGAGTATCCAAAAACATGTCTGTATCCTTTAGCCCAGAGACACCAGCAAAAACTTTATATTCAATATCAAAAACCTCTTTAAGATAAACTGCTGCGCTCTCTAAACTAGCGCCTATTACAAGAGTAAATATTGCCCCTCCCATCTCTTTAATTTGTTCAATTCCTACTCCACCTAAAGACAGAGGAGATATTCCCTTTCTGCTCCCGTCAAGGGAGGACAAATCAGGTAAAATAATCGGTGTGAGACCAAAAGTCTTTATCATCTCACTCAGCACTGTAAAATCCGCTGGATTAAGATGAGACCCTGCAAGCACATTTATGCTATTATTAAACACCCCAGTATTTCTAATCTCTGCAAGCCTCAAAACAGCCTTTACAGCGCTGCAGTATCCGCTTTCAATTCCCCCAACATAGTCAGGGGTTGGAATATGAACGACATTGCCATAATTTTTAACGATTCTTCCTGCATCGTCTCCTTTGATCTCTGTTAGACCGCTTGTCAGAACTCCAATTAGGTCAGGCTTGTTTTTCTCTATAATCTCATTAATCGTGCGCTCAAGACATTCCTCGCTTCCCATAACCACATCTTCTGTGAACATCTTTGTGCTATGTAAGGCAATAGGCTCTCTGAAATGCTTTGTAAGCAGAACCTTCTGCAGGAAGCTGCATCCTTGAGCGCCATGTATAATTGGGATTGCCCGATCTATTCCCTGTAATGCCATAGCAGCTCCTATAGATTGCGAATGTCTGATTGGATTTATAACTACATCCTTTGACATCTTCAATATATTCGGGATTACCCTAGACCTAACGCTGTAAAAACGAACGCTCTCAGATATGTCTTTAGCAAGGTTGACAAGTCCCTCATATCCAGCATAAGCGGTATGCCTCTCTTGATTAACATCAACAAAGGGTATGCCTTCCTTTACGCCTAGATATTGATTTCTTCCGCCAGCCACAAGTATATCTGCCTTATTATCACGAATGAGTTTAAGGAGATTTTTAGGGGTTACATCTGAAACTAATGGCGCATCTTCCCCAAGTATCTCCTTCATCTTCTCTTCATCTTCAAAGGTACTCTTCTTTGTCCCAATAGCTGTAACCTCTATCCCTAAGTCCATAAGCGCAGATATGAAAGACCAGCTCTTTACACCTCCAGTGTAAAGGACAGCCCGCAATCCTCTACATAATTCATATGCCTTGAGTTTCTCTGTTAATACATCTTGTTCTCTTTCAATAATTGTGTTGATCTTATCTTTAATTGCTGCATTACCAAGCCCATCAGCTATTGCAGTCAGCGCCTTTGACATCTCTGTTTTCCCAAAGAAAGATGCCTCAATATAGGGAATGCCGTATTTATTTTTCATCTCCTTTGCCACATTAATCAAGGCACGGCTGCATACTACAACATTAAGCAAAGACTGATGCGCATAGGTTATCTCCTCAAATCTGGAGTCCCCGCTTATCCTTGAGAGTATATTTATCCCAGCCTCTTTTAAAAGCGGCTCAATCAGCCATAGGTCTCCTGCGATATTATATTCCCCAATGAGATTAATATTAAATTCACCTATATCATGGGCAGTACCAGTACCTATTACATAATCAAGCAGCGCCTCACCAGCAATCCTATTTCCAAGATTTTTAGGACCAGTAAAACCCGGCGCATTAACGGGTATTACCCTTATACCAAGCGTATTTTCAGCCCGCGCTGCCACTGACTCAATATCCTCGCCAGTAAGTCCGCTTACGCATGTAGCATATACAAAGACTGCCTTTGGCTTAACGGTTTCATATACTTGCAATATTGCCTTATAGAGTTTTTCTTCAGAACCATAGACAATGTCCATCTCGTTCATCTTTGTAGTAAAACCCATCTTGTGAAGGTTTCCTTGTTTTGATAAAGACCCTCTGCCTTCCCAAGAATTTCCAAGACATGCTATAGGCCCATGAACAATGTGCGCAGAGTCTGCTATTGGCGCAAGTACGATCATAGCCCCGTCAAATGCGCAGGACTCACCGCCTTTAGCCCTGCAGATCTTATCCTTGCTGTGCCGATTACATCCAGAGTCCATTAATTTCTCTATGCTATTGTGCATATCATTCCTCTATTACCTAATTACATCAAAACTCGTTGTATTTATAGTGCTTCTATCCAGTTCATCTAAAACTATATTAACTATCAAATTCACAAGATTAATCACGCCTTGATACCCTATTAGAGGATACCTATGAAGGTGATGCCTGTCAAAAAGCGGAAATCCTATCCTTATTAAAGGCGTACCAGTGTCCCTCCATAACAGCTTCGCATAAGAATTTCCTATGAGAAAATCTACCGGATCAGTAAACAGCAGCGACCTTAGATGCCACATATCCATTCCTGCATAGACCTTTCCTTCTGCTCCAAATGGGTTTTCACTGAGCACTCTATAGGCATCTTCCTCAAATGCCTTATCTCCCATAGTGCAGACAATATGTACTGGAATACCGCCCATCTCCATTAAAAAACTCATTAGTCCCAAAAGCTGATCAGGATCTCCAATAAGGGCAAATCTCTTACCGTGAACATAAGGATGTGAGTCCACCATCGCATCAACTGCGCGTCCCCTTTCATCATTAATCTCTTGAGGAATGGGCTTCCCGCTTAGATTACTTATCTCATCAAAAAATCTATCTGTATTTTTTATCCCTATAGGCTGTTGCACAGATGTTTTTTGATTCCATTCTTTATGGATATAATCAAGTGTCTTTAGTGTTGAATATTTCTGGAGCGCAACTGTGGCAGCTGCATTTATTGAATCCATTGCATCTGCTAATTTTGTTCCGCCCGGATACAGCTTATACTCACCAGTATTTGGGCAGTCAAATATCTCGCTCACATCTGCTAGTATTGTATATTCAACTCCCATAATATCAAGCAGTCTCTTAATCTCCCTATAATCCCCAGTATATGTGTCAAAGCCCGGAATGATGTTTATCTTTCCATTTGAATGCCCTCTTTTTCCTTCTGTAACTGTGAGCAGTATACCTTTTAGCATATTGTCGTAACCATTAATATAAGAGCCGGTAAAACTCGGCGTATGGGCAAAGGGTACAAGAAAGTCTTTTGGTATAATCCCTTTTTCCTTAGCCTGTTTTATAAAGGAATTAAGGTCATCTCCTATAACCTCTGCCATACAGGTCGTAGATACTGGAAGTATCTTTGGATGATAAAGGGTATATGCGTTTTCAAGACCTTCAAGCATATTGTTTAACCCGCCAAAGACCGCAGCGTCTTCAGTCATAGAGGTTGAGATAGCAGAAAATGGCTCCTTAAAATGCCTTGATAAATGACTCCTGAAATAAGCCACACAGCCCTGAGCGCCCTGAACAAAAGGCATAGATCCCTCAAATCCTGACGCGCAAAATACCGCTCCAAGCGGCTGACATGCCTTTGCTGGATTTATCTTTATATTTTTCCTTTCAAAGTTTAGCTTTTTATACTCCTGCGTCTTTGTCCAATCTGAGATTTCCTTTACTTCTTCCGCTGACGGAGATAATTCAAATTCCCTTTTTCTTTTAAATTGTTCTTTATACTCTTCTTCCAGAAATAGTTCGTTATGATCTTTTATCTTCATGGGTGTCATCTCTTTCTCCTTATTAAGTCCCATGTAGGACTGTTTACCGTCATATCCATATCTCTGGCAAAGACTGGAAATCCGTCAAAGCCATGATAAGGCCCTGAATAATCCCATGAGTGCATCTGTCTAAAAGGCACGCCCATTTTATGATAGGAGTATTTCTCCTTTATGCCTGCCCCGATCATATCAGGTCTCAATCTCCTTGTAAACTCCTCAAGTTCATACAAAGTGACATCATCCATGATAACCATGCCTTCCTTTAATTCTGGATAAGTACGTTTATAGTCATCGTTATGACCAAACTCATAACCTGCTGCAACAACCTTCATGCCTAAATCCTCATATGCCCCAATCGTATGTCTTGGTCTTAGTCCTCCAACATACAGCATTACCTTTTTGTCTTCAAGTTTTGGCTTAAATTCATTAATTACAGCATCCATCACAGGTTTATATTTTTCTATCATTTTTTCCGCATTATCCTTAATTTTATCATCAAATAATGAGGCAATCTTTCTTATGCTCTGGTATATCTTTGTTGGACCAAAAAAATTAAACTCCACCCACGGAATACCATATTTCTCTTCCATATGCCTGCATATATAATTCATGGAGCGATAACAGTGAATAAGATTTACCTTTGCCAGATGCGCTATGCCCATCTCATTTATAGAGGCATCTCCAGTCCACTGAGCTATCACCCTAAGACCAAGTTCTTCAAGCATCTTTCGTGAAGCCCATGCGTCTCCTCCAATATTATAATCTCCTATAAGCGCTATATCATATGGCGTTGAGGTTTCAAGTTTCCCCTTTCCTAAGATATGATCCCTTATACTGTCATTTGCAATATGATGACCTAAAGACTGGCTCACACCTCTAAATCCTTCACATCTTACAGGCACAATAGGCATGTTCATTTCTGTAGATACCTTTTTCGCTACTGCCTCTATATCATCTCCAATTAACCCTACAGGACACTCTGATAATATTCCCATACTCTTAGCCAAAGGAAATAACCCCTTTAACTCATTTAATGCTGCATACAGCCCTTTGTCTCCGCCATATACGATGCTGCTTTCTTTGAAATCAGTAGTAATGTGCATAGTGCCAAATGTATCAATGCCAGTTTGACCATTATAATAATTTCTCCTTGCCCACCAGCTGTATTGACCGCATCCAATAGGCCCGTGACTTATAGTAATTTGGTCTTTTACTGGCCCCCAGACAACGCCCTTTGCCCCAGCATACGCACACCCGCGCACTGTCATAACACCTGGTCTTGATTTTGTGTTTGACTTCACCTGACAACTGCTGCATTGTCCTGTTGGGTCATTGGCAGCAAGATGTTTCGCCCTTTCTTTCTGAGCCTTTTCAGGATACGCTGAAAGGACTTCCTCTATTAGTTTCTGGGTGTCTTTAATATTTGTGCCCATCAAGCAACCTCCTCAGCCTCAAGTATCCCAAAGTCCATAAGAAGTTTCTCAAGGTCATCCATCACAATCGGTGTAGGGATGACGAAATTTCTATTCTCTGCAATCTTTTTTGCAAGCGACCTATATTGATCTGCCTGCGGATGTTCTGGTGTATATTCTATTACTGTCGTTCTCCTAAGTTCTGCCCTCTGTACCTGATTATCTCGCGGCACAAAGTGTATCAACTGTGTGTTAAGCTGTTTTGCAAGCTCTGAGATAAGTTCAAATTCCTTGTCAACCACCCTTGCATTACATATAAGCCCGCCAAGCCTTACACCTCCGCTTTGAGCGTATTTCAATATTCCCCTTGAGATATTATTGGCTGCATACATAGCCATCATCTCGCCAGAGGTTACTATATATATCTCCTTTGCCTTTCCCTCCCTTATAGGCATCGCAAAACCGCCGCATACAACGTCGCCTAATACATCATAAAAGACAAAATCAAGGTCTTCAGTATAAGCGCCGTTTTCCTCAAGGAAATTTATAGCTGTAATTACGCCCCTTCCAGCGCACCCAACACCCGGTTCAGGCCCTCCAGATTCTGCGCATCTGATGCCCCTGTAGCCCTCAATCAGCACCTCTTCAATATTGAGGTCTTCAACCGACCCGCGTTCCCTTGCCAAGTCCATAACCGTTGTTTGAGCCTTCCGATGAAGGATAAGCCTCGTTGAATCTGCCTTAGGATCACATCCCACAATCATACACTTATACCCTGCCTCAGCAAGTCCAACAACTAAATTCTGCGTTGTAGTAGATTTCCCTATACCACCTTTACCATAAATCGCTATCTGTCTCATAAACGTCTCCTTCCTGTCTTAAATTTTCTTATATATACCTAACTACACTTTTCATGCCATATCTAAACTATTGAAATCATTGAATATATTACCAACCCTTACATTACAAAATTGTAATCTTTATTACAAAATTGTAAATTCGATTGACTCAAGATCAAGAAAATGATTATAATATTAGATGAAGGACATAAATTATGGAGCAAAATAAACAAAATAAGGAACTAACAGCTATCTTAGAGGTCAGCAAGGTTTTAACCTCTTCTATAGACCTTGAAAGGAATCTTACCTCTGCTATGAGTACGCTTGGCAGTTTACTTGAGATGCAGAGAGGATGCGTATTTCTCCTTGACAGCGAATCAGAACAATTAAGGATCGTTGCTGCGCATGGATTGACTAAGGAAGAGATTATGAGAGGTAAATACCGAATTGGAGAAGGTATAGTTGGAAGGGTTATAAAAAGCGGCTCCCCAATGATAGTCCCAAATATTGGTGATGAGCCGTTATTTCTAAATAAAACAGGTTCAAGACCCAATAAAGACGGCATTTCATTTATCTCTATTCCTATAAAACTAAAGGGCGAGATATTTGGAGTAATAAGCGTTGACAGGATATATGCTGGAGAAAACGGCAGTGTTGATGATGACCTTAGGGTGCTTCAGATTGTCTCTTCTCTCATCGCCCAATTTGTAAAGTTATGGGAGACATATAAAAAGGTTGAAAGGGAAAAAGACCAGCTTAAATCTCAGCTAAAGGAACGTTTCAGCTTTCCAAATATCATAGGTGAATCTGAAAAATTTCAATCAATCCTAAAATCTGTAGTAAAGGTAGCAGGAACGGATGCCACAGTCTTACTTTTAGGGGAATCAGGCACTGGCAAAGAACTAATCGCAAGGGCTCTTCATTATGAGAGCAAAAGGGCAGCATTTCCAATCATCTCTGTAAACTGCGCAGCCATCCCTCAAAATCTCCTTGAAATTGAGCTTTTCGGATGTGTTAAGGGCGCTTTTACAGGAGCAGTATCCAAAAGAATCGGACGCTTTGAATTAGCCCTTGGAGGCACTATATTCCTTGATGAGATAGCCGAACTTCCATATGACCTACAGGCAAAACTCCTTAGAGTCCTTCAAGAACATACATTTGAAAGGGTTGGTTCAGGCATACCCATAAAGGCAGATGTCCGAATTATTACCGCAACTAATAAAAATCTCCTAACAGAGATCAAAGAAGGCAGATTCAGAGAAGACCTTTACTGGCGCTTAAATGTTGTTCCAATAATGCTCCCTCCTCTAAGAGAACGGGTAGATGACATTGCCCTTCTTACTGATTATTATCTGAGAAAGTTCAATAAAGATTACAATAAACAGGTCACTTTTACAGAAGATGTCTTAAAAACATTCATCTCATATTCATGGCCCGGCAATGTAAGAGAACTTGCTAATACAATTGAAAGGCTCGTAATCATGGCAGATGGAGATTTGATAGACAAAGATAATCTGCCTTTTTGCATGTTTACTTTTAAGACAGATAAGCTGGACATAATTGAACATAACTCCAACTCCCTCAACGATGAAGTCGAAGAAATCGAAAAACAAAGAATAATCAAAGCACTTAAAGAACAAAATTATGTTCAAAATAAAACTGCTAAAGCGCTTGGGATTACACAAAGACAACTAGGTTATAGAATCAAAAAATACGGTGTTGCTCTTAAGTAACCTTTTAAGGGTTTTTATAACTGGGTCTTAGACCCCTGCCATTAAAAATCCCTGCAAAGGGACTCGTCCCTTTGAACCCATTATTTTTCTATTGTATTTTTAAATTATATTCTGATAATATATCTAATGAAACGATTTATATTCATAATAATGATGCTTATACCTGCGTTTTTATTTGCGCAAGAACCAGCAGGCGTTATTAAAAAAATGACCGGTAAAGCACAGATTATTAGTTCTAATCAGACTATTCAAGCAAAAGTTGGTTCAAATATATATCCAAATGATACGATAATAACAGAGGCAGATTCTTCAATTGGGATAATCTTTCAAGACGACACACTCTTATCCCTCGGACCTAATAGTAAGATAATTGTAGATAGATTTGTCTTTGATCCAAATAATAAAAACTACTCATTTGTTACAAAGATGTCAAAAGGCACTGCCGTATTTGTAAACGGTAATATTGGAAGGCTCTCGCCAAAATCTGTAAAATTTGAGACTCCACTTGCAACTCTTGGCTTAAGAGGCACAAAATTTGCTATAAAGGTAGATGAATAATGAAATTATTATTGGCTCTTCTATCAATAGTCTTACTGACAACTGGATGCGCTTCTAATAAAGTCACAGTTTGTCTTTTACACGAAGAGGGCAAGACCTCAAGTATTGAGGTTTATAATAAAAATGGCTCTCAGGTTATTGATAAAGAAAACTATCTCACAACCGTTTCAGGCACTGAGGCATCCCCTATAAAGCCGGAGCCGGTTAGTCAAAAATATATTGACACTCTATATGAGTCAGCCTTAAAGGCTCTGCCAACTGCTCCAGATAAGTTTATCCTTTATTTTGAGTCAAACTCTTCTGAGATAGTTGCAGAATCTCAGCCTAAATTACCCTTAATTGTTGAATCCATCAAAAAAAGAGAATCTGTTGATGTCAGTATTATCGGTCATACAGATACTGTCGGAACCCCAAAGCTTAATTATGAGTTGTCTTTAGACCGCGCAAAGACCGTTTCTGATTATCTCCTAAAAAATGGTATAGACAAGAATATTTTACATATAGAATATCATGGTAAAGAAAATCCATTGATTCCTACTGGCGACAATGTTGACGAACCGAGAAACCGCCGTGTAGAAGTCATTATCCGATAGATGCTCTCGATATGGGCATCAAATCTCTTTTTAAGGGTAAATTCCTTGTATTATTCGTTGGAATTATTACTACATTACTCTGCGCAGTAATCTTACTTTCAAAACCAATATTTTTAAGATTTCTTGACGGCAAGGTCTATGACCTATTTTTAATCTCAATTCATAATACCAAAAAAAGTTCAATCCCTGTAATTATAGATATTGATGAGAAGAGTCTAAAACGCTATGGTCAATGGCCATGGCCAAGATATAGGGTAGCTCTCCTGCTTGAAAGATTAAAGGCTTTAGGCGTAACAGCCGTTGGACTGGATATTGTATTTTCAGAAGGTGACCGCACTTCTCCTCTTCATATTAAACAATCACTATTAACAGACCTCAATCTTAATATTGGCTTCACTGGGATACCTGAGGGTCTAATGGATAACGATAAACTTTTGGCAAAAACCCTCTCTAATGGGCCTTATGTGCTTGGTTATAAATTCTTATTTGAAAAAGAAGGGCTTAAAAATAATAATTGCGTACTTAATCCTGTAAATATATCATTTATTGATGAAGTACCTAATTCAAATAAAACCTCATCGTTATTTGAGCCAAGTGAAGTGCTTTGCAATATCCCTGTTTTATCTGAATCAGCTAAAGGGTCAGGATTTTATAATACTGCTAACGATAGAGACGGAACATTTAGAGCAGTTCCGCTGCTCATGAAATATAAGGATAATTATTACCCAAATCTTGCCCTTGCAACATATCTCTATGCAGCAGGAACAAATCAATTGATTATTAAAAGAGATCAATTGGGGATTAAACAAATCAAGGCTGCTGATGTGGTTATACCTGTAAGCCCTGAGGGATTGATGCTTATAAATTATAGAGGAGGAAGGCATACATTCCCCTACCTATCTGCCTCTGACGTAATGGATGGGCTTATCTCAAAAGATGATCTTGAGGGAAAGATTGCCTTCCTTGGTTCATCTGCTGCTGGGTTATTAGATATACGTTCTACCCCTTTAGATCAGTATTATCCAGGAGTTGAGGTCTATGCAACAATGGTTGATACCTTTATTAATAAGGATTTTATCTTTGTCCCTAGCTGGGGAATTGACGCAGAGCTTCTGATGGTATTGTTTGCCGGGGTGATTTCAACAATTATATTTGCAAGGGCTCGAGCTTTCCAATGTATGATTTCATATGGGTTGATGATTTTTGGCATATTATTTTTTACTCAAAAGATGATGATGACATTTGGATTTTGGCTTTCTCCTACTATGTCTTTAATGCTTCTAACGATAAATCTTACAGTAATAGTGCTTATGAAATTTTATAGCGAAGAATCCGCTAAACGTTTCTTACAGTCAGCATTTTCAAAATTTGTCTCAAGCGAAGTTGTTGATACGCTTGTAAAAAACCCAACAAAACTCTCACTTCAAGGAGAAGAAAAAGAGATAACGATTCTGTTTAGCGATATTAGAAGTTTTACAACTATGAGTGAAACTATGTCGCCTGTAAATATAGCCCTGCTGCTTAAAGAATATTTTACCCCTATGACAAAGATTATCAAGAAAAATTTCGGGACTATTGATAAATTTATTGGCGATGCAATCATGGCATTTTATAATGCCCCTCTGGATGTAAAAAACCATCAAGCCCGCGCTGTAACTTCATCTATCTCTATGTTAGAAGAGCTTGATATACTCAATATTGAATTAAATAAGCAATTTAACCAGACTATTATGATTGGTATAGGCTTGCATAGCGGCGTTGCTATGGTAGGCAATATGGGTTCAGAAGATTTATTTAATTATTCGGTCATAGGCGACAACGTTAATCTCGCATCCCGCATTGAAGGGCTTACCAAAAAATATGGACTTAAAATATTATTAAGCGACGCAATTGTCAAAGGCTGCGAAGAAGATAAATCCCTTAATTTTGTACAGATTGACTCTGTTAGAGTTAAAGGCAAAACAATACCAATCACTTTATATACAATATATACTGAAAAGCAGCACAAAGAGTTTGAAAAAGAAATTCCTATCTTTCAAAAAGCATTAAAATTATATTATGAAGGCAAATTTTCTGAAGCTGAAAAGATATTTGATATGTTAATAAAAGAACATAAACAAACCATACTATACGATCTATACGCAAAACGCTGTGCCAGTCTGATATTAGAACCTCCTGCTCAACCTTGGGACGGCGTTTTTACACATGTTGAGAAATAAAATCCAAAGGGCTCTGCCCCTAGACCCTGCAAAGGGACTCGTCCCTTTGAACCCGTAATTATAGGTTATTTCTAATAACAAGATTATTATTAAGTAACTAATACTTATTTTTTAAAAATTCATCTGGAGTTAAAATAGGAATGTTTCTAAAAGGGCTTAAAATTAATAAATCATTATCGCCGCAAATAATACAATCTGCGTTACCACTAACTGAAAGTTCTAAAATCTTATTATCCTTAGGGTCACGACAAATAGTAATTCTTTCTTTAATTTCAATGTAAATTGTTTTTTTAATATAAGAAGCTAAAAAATTTATTCTTTTGTTCACAGGTAAATATCGGTCAAATTTAGGACGGTTAAGAACATCCACTAATTCCATAATAGTATCAACAGAAACTATTATGCTCCCTTCTTCTAATATTTTATCAACAACTTCTCGCGGCTTGGAATCTTTAAACAATAGTGAACTAATTAAAACATTGGTATCAATAACAAAACGTTTATTTTTATTCATTGATAATTGCGTTTAATTTATCAGGGGTGAGACCACTAGCTTGAGCTATGTCACTAACAGAATCCATAAGTTCATTGATCGGTTGAGTTTCTTTAAGAGAAGCAGCCCAGACTTTAATTAAAAAATTTAGTCTTTCTTGGTCATCCTTAGTTGCTCCCTTAAGAGCATTTATAAGCGCATAAGCAGTTTCAGGCAAAACCTGAATAGTTACTTCTTGAATTTTCGTGGAAGAATTTTTTTGACGTAATGTTGTCATAATTTATATTATGTTTTTTAGAGAAAAAAGTCAAAGTTTTTATTGCTAACTTTTTAACCTAATCGTGAACCAAGAATACTCCTTATCTCCTCATTATCTAATTTAACAGGATTTTCTTTATTGCCTGATTTTTTGATAATTTTATCAAAATCTTCCGCTCTTACCCCATATGCGCTTAACTTTGAGATTTTCAACAGATTTGTCCATTCATGAATTTTATCAATCAGAAAATCGCATGAACTGCTCTGGTCTAAATCATTAATACCGCTTAATATCCTGCCAACTGCTGCATATTTTCCAAGCCCTTCTGCATTTTCACTTCTTAATTTCAATATAGTCATCTCAACTGCCTTACTCATTAAAGTACCGCATACAACGCCATGCGGGATATTAAAGAACCCCCCAATGGCTGAGGCAATGCCGTGAACTACTCCTAAGCCAGCATTTGCAAGCGTTACCCCTGAGAGATATGAGGCATATGCCATATTTGCCCTTATCTCAATATTTTTTGAATCAGTTGTACAAGATTGAATCAAACTGTCTTTAAGCGCCATTATCCCGCTTAATGCAAGGGCATCAGTCATTGGCGATGCCTTTATAGAAACATACGACTCCAAAAGCTGCGTAAAGGCATCCATACCACATGCAGCGCTGATCTCAGGCGGTAAGCCAAGCGTTAATTCAGGATCTAATATTGCAACATCAGGGACAAGGTTATCGTGACGAAGGGAAGCCTTAAAGCCATTAGCAAAGACATTGCTTATAACAGCATTTTTCGTTGCCTCGCTTCCTGTGCCAGATGTTGTCGGCACAGCTATAAATGGTAGTTTCACTCCATTATGAGTCTTAGCTCCTATCCCTTCAAGGAAATCAACTATAGATGTATCTTGAGTAAGCATTGCTGATATTGCCTTTCCTGCATCAATAACACTTCCGCCTCCTATGGATATTACAGACTTCAAATCTTTATCCTTAAAATCTCTAACTGCCTTATCAATCATCACAGGAGAGGGTTCAGAGTCAATAATCACCTCGTAGAATTTAATAGAATACTCACTTAGAGATTTTTGGAGATTTACCCATTGAGGAGAAACTCTAAACGACCTTGCCCCAGTGACTATAAGTACAGTATCTCCATAGGACTTGATAATATTAACGCAGTCATTGATCTTCTTTGCCCCAAAGATCAGCCTTGGGGTCTTAGCAAATTGAAATGAATTAATTACCATTTGTCTCTCTCTATAGGTGAGATAACCTTATGTGAGACTCCTTGACGAGGTTTCTCCATCCAATCTGCTACAGTATCGCGCCATTTTATGTAATGAGCAGTATCTTTATGTGCCTTAGACGCCTCAATGGATTCATATGCCTCATATAATAGGAATTGACAAGGATTATCAATGGACTGAAGAAAATCAAATCTCATATTTCCGTGTTCTTTAATAGACTCTTTATGATTTTTCTTTGTAGCCTCAATAAAATCATTAACATTTTCCTTTTTGACTAATATAGTTACGCTTGTAACAATCATGTTAATTACCTCCAAATGATTACTAACAAATTTGACAAAGTATCACTACATTGATAGAATATTATAACATGGGAAGACGTAGTATTATTTTATCAATTTTGATTCATCTTGTAATTCTGGGCGCAATCGCTTATTTTTATGAAAGGTTAGAAGATAAAAAGGCTGACCTGACCAATACTCCAATGACCGCTCAAATAATTACAAGAGAACCAGTACCTGTTATTCGCAAACAAACGCCTCAAATTGTACCCAAAAAACCAATATCACCTGCGCCTTATAATCAACAGCCTCAAATTGCACATCAAAAAGAATCTCCAGTTTTAAATAAACCTGTTATATCTCCAGAACCTAATGAACATGTCGTAAATTTACCTCCATCTCCGCCGTCTGTTTCTGAACAAAAATCAACTAAACCTCCGCCAATAAAAGGAGATATATTTGATACAGATATTATAGAAAGGCATGCAATGAAAGGGTCTTCAGCCCCTGATTCTGGCAATATCGTCATGCCTGATTTTGAAGATACCCGCCACGGCGGCGTTACCTTCCAAGTTGATAACATGAAGTACTTTGGTTATCTTCAGAGATTAAAAGAAACCATACAAGGCAAATGGGAATATCCTGAGATGGATCAACGAAGAGGTATTTTTGGCGATCTTATAGTAGAATTTACAATCAATAAAGACGGAACACTCGCAGCTGCGCACCTAATTAGGACATCAGGGCATAGGAGTCTTGATGAGGCTGCTCTTGATTCAATCAGAAACGCTGCCCCTTATTGGCCGCTTCCAGATGACTGGCACGCAAAGACCTTTACGATTAAAGGACATTTTGTATATATCTTAGACATGATGCGAAGGTATTAGATGCTTTATTATGATAAGGTAGACACTCAGTCTTTTACTATATATATCATTTTTTCAGAGATAACTATCCACCAAGTAACCTTTGAAAAACCTTCAATCCCAAAAGGCGTTCTTTCTAATGATATTACCTTACAATTTATAGATTATCTTAGCGGCAAGAGAAAGGTCTTTGAGATTAACTACGTACTTTATGGCATATCTGCATTTACTCAAAAAGTTTTAGATGCAGTCAATGAAATTCCATATGGGCAGACTCGCTCATATAAATGTATTGCAGAGACAATTGGAAATCCAAAATCATCAAGGGCTGTAGGGCAGGCATTAAATAAAAACCCTCTTCCTATTATTATTCCCTGCCACAGGGTAATAGCATCAGACGGTAAAATCAGCGGTTATGCGTATGGCGAAAAGATAAAACAAATGCTTCTAAAAATTGAGTATTCAAGGGACTTGTCCCGGGGGTCTAAGACCCTTTGAACCCATAATTTTGCCTATTATGTTATTAATATAAAGTTAAAGGGTCAAGGGGGCGTGCCTCCTTGCGGGTCAAGGGCAGAGCCCTTGTAGATATGCCTTTTATTGTAAAAATGAAAGTAGATCCAACACCTTTAACAGACTCGCACCAGATATGTCCGCCATGTTTGGCTACAAGTGCCTTTAAATTAGCAAGTCCCAAGCCTTCACCTTGCACATTACGATTTTCAATACGATGGAAAACCTCAAATATCTTTTCAGTCTTATCTTCATCTATACCGATTCCATTATCCTCAAAATAGAATATCGTTTCTGTTTCATTTTGATTAGAAGAGATTTTTAATGTCAACGGGCGTTTAGAGTCTCGATATTTTATTGCATTATCAATCAGATTTCCTATAATCTGTTCTATAGAAAGCCTGTCAGCATAAATTCGATGCAGCTTTCCAACTGTAACCTTTATATCAAAGGTCTCAATTTGATGGGCAAATAGGTCTATATTAAATTGTACAATTTCATTTACATCAAGGAATTCTTTGATTAATTCTGTTTTCCCAATACGTGAAAGTTTAAGTAAGGCTTCCATCATGTTATTTATTTTTATTGTGGAAGTAGTTATAAAATTAAGTGATTCTGGAATATCCTGCGACATGATGTAATTTAATCTCTCAATATCTTTCTCTGATATCAAGTTATTTTTTATAGACTCATCAATTATGGATTTCATATCAATAATGCTGTCATTAAGTTCCTTACTAAAGCCAGTGAGATTAACTAATGGAGCGCGCAGGTCATGTGAGACTATATAAGTAAATGAAACAAGTTCTTCATTGGTTTTTTCTAATAAAAGGTGTTGAGAAACAAGCTCATTTTTTGTCTTCTGCAAGTCAGCAGTCCTCTCTTTAACAGTATTTTCTAAAAAAATATTTTGATCACTTAATCTTGCATCTATCCTGCTTAAAACCTTATAAAAAAACCAAAGTATTAATAACACAATTATTAAACTGATTACCACTGCCAGAGAAAATGTCTTTATATCATCTATAATTCTATGTGTATAAAGGTCTGAAATTACCATAATTCCAACCTTTTTACCGCTTGCATCAAAGAGAGGAAAATATCCGATATTAAATCGATTATCTTTTGAGGATTGATTAAGATAGATTTCTTGCTTTCTAAATTTATTCATTGAAAATATTTGTATAATACACTCAGGGATATTTTCTATAGAAGCATTATTAATAACATATTTAGGTAGCATATTCCAGTCGCTCTTATAACCCAGCATATTCATACCTGATTCCCAATCTTGTTGATTAAGCAGACTCTTTTCTATCAACACATACGGCTCCACTTCAAGGGTATTTTTAATCCTTTGAACAATATTATTTATATCCATACCTAATTCAATATATCCGGCTAATTTATTATTAACATTAATTGGAGCTACTAACCTTAAGGTAAATGTCCCTAACACTCCTAGTTCTAAACCATATGAAATCTTTTGATTTTTTTCTGCTTGTTTACACGTATAACGATTGACCTTTTCTCCAAAAAGATTAAGCTCATGAAGACGAATAATACTTGTACAGTTAGAATCAATGAATGTAAAATGTGTAATATGATAATGTGTTGATAAATGGTTAAATATAGGCAGCCCTGCCTGTTTTAAAGTCTCTCGATCTCTATTAATTAATGCGGTTATCAATTCCTTATTATTCATTATTGGTTCAATCAGACTCTCTAATAAATAAGCATCTTTTTCAATATCATCTTTTAATATTCTTTCTGAAGAACGCATCTTTAGAGATACATCACCTTTTAAAGAAGCTTTTTGATGGATAAAAAATACTATAACTGTAATAATAAATAGGGCTGCAAAGACGATTATTAAAAGAGGCAGGATTCTAACTACAAGACTTTTTTCTTTTGACACATCTGTCAATTTATCTTTAAGACGATTCATGATACTTTTTTAATCTTCAGGTTTTATTAATGAATTAATAAGCATAGACTTATTGATAGGTTTTTCAAGAAGAGAAAATGCCTTAAATTCTTCCAGATTAATTACATTATCTGTACTCATTAGTATTATTTTAATGTATTTAAATTCGTTATCATCTTTAAGTATTCTGATAAATTCTGATGTATTAATATCATCCAGCCTTGTTTCCATTATCAATGTGTTAAGAGGAAATTTCTTCTCCCTGATTATTTCAAGCGCCTCTTTGCCATTTGAGACATCTAACGTTGCTGCTCCCTCAGAATTTAGTATCTCCCTTAATATTGCTCTATTTATTATATCATCATCAACTATCAATACTGACTTGTCTTTTAATACGCCATTTTCAATTAATCGAGAATTCTCTTTAACCAAATTTGTAGTATTAATAATAAAATTAAACCTGCTCCCAATGCCTTGCTCACTTTCGACCCAAAGTTTTCCTTCAAGAATATTGATAATCTTTTGAGTTATAGCAAGTCCTAACCCAGCCCCTCCATATTTCCTTGCAAGACTCATATCAACCTGCACAAAACTCTTAAATATATCATCAAACTTGTCTTTTGGGATTCCTATTCCTGTGTCAATAATACTAAAAATTAATGCGCTTTCATTGTGTCTCTTTATGATTAATTGTACCTCACCGCTATCTGTAAATTTTATTGCATTATCTGTCAAATGTGTCAGCGCTTGTTTTATTAACTCAGGGATTGAAAATAAATCTTTGGGAACATCGTCACTAATTGTGTATGAAAATTTTAAACCTTTTTGTTTCGCTTTAATAGAAAATACATCAGAGATATTTCTTATTAAGTCTCTTATATTAAATTTTTTCTTTAAAGCAGAAACCTTGCCAGAAGTCATATCTACTATATCTAAAATACTGTCCATCAGAAGTTGAAGCGACTCTGCTGAATTTGCCGCAATTAACAGCAGTTCCTTTTGTTCATCATTTAAAGTAGTATCTAATAATAACTCTAGAGTTCCAACTATTCCATTTAATGGAGTGCGTATCTCATGGGACATATTAGAGAGAAATTCTGTCTTTGCCCTGTCAGATGCCTTTGCTTCATCCTTTGCTTCATTTAATTTGATTTCATAGAGTTTTCTTTGATTATTATAATCCCTTAATCTCTTATCAATTGTGCTTAAAACCTTATAAAAAACCCATAATATTAATAATACAATTAATAGACTGATTACTATTGCCAGTGAAAATGCCTTTATATCATCCTTGATTCTATGGGTATAAAGATCAGAAATAACCATAAATCCAACCTTTTTACCGCTTGCGTCAGTTAGGGGGAAATATCCTATATTGTGCTTATCACTATTTGAAGATTCTACGAGATAGATTTTTTTTCGTTTGAAATTATCATTAGAAAATATTCGTTTAATACTTTCAGGGATAGAATTAACTGAGGCATTATTTATAACATAATTAGTAAACATATTCCAGTCACTTTTATATCCTAACATCTTCATCCCTGATTCCCAGCCCTGTTGTTTAAGCATACTCTTTTCAATCAACACATAAGGCTCTACCTCAAGGGTTTGCTTAATCCTCTGAACAATATGATTTATATCCATTCCCAGTTCAAGATACCCAATTAATTTATCCTTATAATACCAAGGAGTAACCACTCTCAATGTAAATGTCCCAAGCGCTCCAAGCTCTAAACCAAAGGCGGATTTGCCTGTTTTTACTGCCTCATTACAAGTAAAACGAGTTACCTTTTCACCATAAAGTTCAAGATCATGAAGACGTATAATATTCATACACTCTGGATCAATAAATGTAAAATGCGTAATATTATATTTAGCAGATAGATGGTTAAATAAAGGAAGTCCAGCTTGTTTTAAAGCATCACGGTCTTTATTGATTAATGCGGTTTCTAATTCTTTTTTATTTATAATCGGCTCAGTCAGCCCCTCTATTAAGTTAGCATCTTTTATAGTATCCTCATTTAAAATCCTTTCAGAAGAACGTAACTTAAGCGATACATCTTGTTTCAATTCAATTTTCTGATGGACAAAAAATACTATAACTGTAATAAGAAATAAGGAGGCAAAGACAATCACTAAAAGAGGCAGGATTCTTGCAGCAAGACTTTTTTCTTCAATAGCAGTATCCTCAAAATAATCCATAAAAGTCCTCGTAACTCAAAAATTGGATATATATGTATAATTATAACATAACCCTAATAAATTATCTCAAGTCCTTTATTTAATGCTGTAAGCGTTTCAATTGATTCCATTGATACTGATACCATATCCTCAATCCGCACTCCTCCGATACTTGGCAGATAGATACCCGGCTCTATTGTAAATACCATTCCAGTCATTACCTTAACACGTTTAGAATTTTGAGAAACAGTAGGCTGTTCATGGATGTCAAGCCCTACCCCATGTCCAGTGCTATGACCAAAATATTCCCCAAACCCAGCATTTATTATTATATCCCTTGCTGTTTTATCAATTGATTTTATGGGATAATCAAGCGCTATACTTGAAATTGCAGAGATATTTGCAGAAAGTACAATATTATAAATCTCAATCTTTTTCTCAAGATTACTGCCGTTTATCAAAAGTGTTCGCGTCATGTCAGAGAAATAACCATTTGACTCTGCCCCCCAATCTATAACTACAAGGTCGCCAGATTGAATCTTCTTTTGTGAAGGCACAGCATGAGGCAGGGCGGAATTATTCCCTGATGCAACAATTGTATCAAATGCAGGAGATTTTGCGCCAGTATTTCTGATTGCATCATCAAGACGTTTTGCAATAGATTTCTCAGCTGCTCCCTCTTTTATCCATCCCTTAATCTCATTAAACGCAGTCTCTGCCCTTTTTACCGCCTGTTTTATATGTATAAGTTCAGTATCGTCTTTTAATATTCTAACCTGTTCTACTATATCTTTTTGAGGGTTTAATGAAAATGTCTTTGAAAGACGATTATATGTTCTATAGGTAATGGAATCTTCTATTGAAAGTTTTTTAATACCCTTTTTTTTCAGAAATTCTGAAATATTTTTTATGCAGTCGCCTCTACATATTATAATCTCTAAGTCACTGCTAATCTGTCTTTCAGATTGCTCTTTATATCTAAAATCAGTGAAAAAAAAATCCCCTTTGTTAGAGATTAATAAATAACCATTTGAACCTGTAAATCCCGTAAAATAATAGATATTACGCAGATTTAATATAAGAAATGCTGTAATACGTTTTTTTCTTAGAGATTCCTTTAATTTAATAATTCTATTCATAAATTGATTGTCTTGAGGGCGCTGCCCTCAAACTCCTGCAAGGGGACTTGTCCCCTTGACCCGTTATCTTTTTATTTGATTGTTTAATGAAAAAATTCATTACTGAAATAACCTAAAATTATGGGTTCAAAGGGAGGGTCTCAGACCCGTTTTAAAAATCCCTTTGCGGAATTTTTAAGTGCAGAGCCCTTAAAGAAATCTTTCAATAAGCATACAACATAGAAACCCTTGAGCGTTCAGTAGTATTATCAGTAGCAGCAGTAACAGCGCCGTTTACCCTTAAGGCAAGAATTTCTATTCTATAAATATATGGATTTGATACAGGGATGGCTATACCAGAACTTGAAGCCACAGCGCCAGTACCGCGAAGCACTACAGTTGCTGCAGATGAGTTCCCTTGTACTGTATCAACTATTTTTAGGTATGTGTTAAATTGATTAGGCGAGGTACCTAGCTGAAACAACATATCATACGAATTAACGTCAGTCGGATCAATAGTAAAATTTATCTGTGAAGCAACTGTGCAATTAAGCCAATTAAAAGCAACCTCTCCGTTAGTGTATTTTGAGTCGCATATCTTATTACAAAAACAAGTATTTGGCAAATTATCAGAATTCAGTGCATCATCATTACATGCGCATACTGCATTATTAATATTTAAACCTGCGATAGACAGATTCCCTCTGTTTGAGATAAGCTGCGCAGAGATGTCAACTGCAGCATCTGCTGCCTCGCTTGCTGTCTCATAAGACTTTCTTGCCCCTGATTTTTTTGTCCCTAATAACATGAAATTCAATAACGCAGCAGTTAGACTCAACGCTATTACTGACATTATTAAAACTGTTATCAGTGCTATTCCTTTATCATTATTTAAATATCTCATAATAGTTCCTATCGCGCCTATGCGCCTATTGAGGATATAAGTTAGAAGGTTTAATTGTCATTTTAATGACCCTCCATCTATACATCTTATAATTATTTATCGTTGTCAGATCAAAGCTAGCGTTGCCTAAAACTGGTCCGCCGCCTAGCGCCTCTCCAACGGCTATTGTCTTTGCAGGATAAACAAAACTCTTATCCATCATCCCTTCATGTGTCAATATATATAAATGTATAGATTTTAATTGAGTCCTAATTAAAGCTGGATCGCCTATGGTTGTTGGATCGCCCATAGTTGTTATGACATTAGCAATGGTTGCAGTTTCAGGCGGTATAGTTGTTGCAGTAGTAAGATCGGAATATGTTCCAACCAAACCGTCGCCATCTGTATCAAACCCAAGCACAACTTGAAAATCCGCAACGCAGTCCAATATAGGAATCTCATCAGGCATCCCATCGCCGTCAATGTCAGTTGAACCATTTACATGACTAATAGCAGCCTTGACTAAAACTCCAGTATTATCAGCGCAGTAAGATGGAGAACATATCCCTTGCGCAGTAGAGCAACCAGAGGCTGAAGTGCAATATGTCTTTGGAGAAAGAGAGCAGCGCCGCTTTGAGACATAATAATCTGCCCTATTAAACGGCATTCTTGGTGTTGTATTTCCATCAATACCATAAAGTATATATGTAACATTATTTTCATTCGGCGCAAAATTTGGATCAAAATTGCCGTCATTTCTATATGGTGTCGTAAAATTACCTGCTGCATCAGAAATCAAGATGTTTTTAGTTGTTTCATCGCTTGATGAAGGCCTCATAACTAATACATTATCCGTTATATTAGTCATATTTTCAATGTCGGCAACATTATTTTGCCAGATATTTAATGTTATTCCAGATGTTAAGGTGTAATATACATAAGTCCATTTCTTACATGTTGTATTTGCTACAATCTGACTTCCACAAACTGCATTTGTAACCTTAGACAGATTTGAAGCCAATGCAGATTTGATAACAAGATAATCCGTATTAGGAATCATTGTTATATTCTGTCCAACAAGTGATAAATTATTACCAACGACAATCGCCCTAGGCACTAGGTTTGTAGAATCATTAGCATTCGCTGGATTGGTTATTTTAGGAGCTCCATTATCATTAAATTCAGAATAGTTTATTGGATTTAAAAAACTCCAAGGAAGGGCGTAGCCAGCATTATTAATATCATTTTTTAATAATTCAAGACCAACCATCGTCCTTGTCTGCGACTCTGAAATCTTAGTTTGCTGCCCAAATTGATACATTATTGGTATGTATACAGTAGATGAGGCTAAAATGATCAAGCAAAACATTGAGATTGCTATAATCATTTCAATCAATGTAAAACCATGTTCATTTTTTAACATTATTATCCTCGTCATATTAATATATGTCAACTAATACTTCTAATAACTGTCATTGTACTATGCGTGTACGTTAACCCCTTATAGCTCCAAGTAATTGAAACCGTTATCTGATATGCTGAAATTGTAGAGGTAACGACATCAGTGATACTAGTCGCAATAGTTGTAACCGTGTAAGTCATTGCAGCAGAACCTCTAAAGGTTCGAGTTACATTAAAAGCCCCCGCAGCCGCTGGAATATTTGCATAAGGAATATTCCTAAGCCCGTCATGAGCAGTTCCTAAGGTATCAATTAATACGCCGTTCATCCTTGCCTCAGCAACATTTACGGCTTCATTTCTAAATACATTCTGCATATTAGTAGAGATTGAGACTACAATAGTCTGACAAAGACCAAGCAGCATCACTGTCATTATCAATAAAGAGACAATAACCTCTATTAAAGATAAACCTTTATTATTTTGTAGCGCAGACGTTGCTTGCACTGATCCATTCTCCTTTTATGATACGGGTTTTCTCTATTACAACACAGCTATACTCTGGTGCAGTGCTTAAATTTGTAAAATCAAAGTGAACAATAGCCTTTGTTCCAGATAACGTAACAACATTATTATTAATTTGATAAAAACTAAACAAGCCTTGCTGATCAAAGCAGATGGTAGTTCCACAAACAGTTTTACCATCTCCAGTTGTGAGGAAAATATTATAGTAAGGATTTTTTGGATAAACTCCTATCTTTAAATCTTGACCGGCATTTATACTTAAGATACCATCACCTTCTTTTGAAGTTGGATCTGCAGCATTATAAGTATCTTCATAAATCGTATAATTATTTGCACCAAACACAATAAAGAATGTCTTTCTTTGAGTCAATGCCTGAATCTGAGTAGACAGCATATCTGAAAATAAATCTGAGGTAGTTGTTCTGATGCTAGTAGAGGATTTAATACTTTGATAACCCCAAACTGCAATGCCAGCTATAGTTGCGGCAATTGCCAACACTATAATAGCTTCTATTAATGAATAACCTCTGTCATTTATTTTCTTTATCATATAATCTCACCACCCGAATTTATCTTAGCAGTGAAAACGTGAATAAATCGTGAACATAATATTGAAAAGATTCTTTAATAAATGATATATTTTCATATGACACTAAGGACTATTAGAAGGGTCTATTCTATATTTTTCTTTGCCTTGTTTATAATTCTTTTACTCACTGCGGATTTTAGCAGATTAAAGGGATATGAAGTATCGTTTTTTTTAGATATTGACCCGCTTGCCTCAATTTCTGCCTTTCTAACAAGTTGGACAGTATATCAAGGCATGTTATTATCCCTGCTTGTCATCATCCCTACAATAATCTTTGGCAGATTTTTTTGTTCTTGGATATGTCCAATGGGGATATTGAATCAATGGATAAGCCAGTTATTAAATAAACGCAGGGCTATTGTTGACATTAAGATAAATACTTACCGCCCGATATTTCAGATAAAATATTTCTTCCTTACAATATTTTTAGTATTATCAGCACTTGGGGCATTACAGATTGGGCTAATGGATCCTATCTCAATTATAACCCGCTCATTTACAGTATCAATCCTGCCGCTGATTCATTTTATAACAGGATGGGGGTCACATCTGTCTGCAAGATTTAATGGCGGGATATTGATTTCAATAATATTTTTAATGATACTTTTTTCTAATAGGATATATACGCGTTTTTGGTGCAGGGTGTTATGTCCTCTTGGGGGATTACTTGGGATAATGTCAGGGCTCTCAATATTTAAGATATATAGAAATAAGGCTCTATGCACAGACTGTAATAAATGTCTAAAATCCTGCCATGGCGGCTGCGACCCGCACTCTGAACTCAAGCATAACGAATGCCTGTTATGTATGAATTGCGTTGAAGAGTGTCCTGAGGGGGCGTTACATTATGGAATAATGCAGCCGCAAAGCGTCACACATGCGAAATTTGACATAAATAGACGCAGGATTATAGAGACCGCGATTATTGGCGGGGCTCTTTATCCGATGCTTAGGTCATCAATAAGTTCTGCAACCGTACCAACGCCTGCATTAATCCGTCCGCCGGGATCAATAAATGAAGCTGATTTTCTAAAAAGATGTATAAAATGCGGAGAGTGTATGAAGGTATGTCCGACAAATGTATTGTCTCCAGCGTTATTAGAGGCTGGACTTGAGGGATTTTGGACTCCAACACTTATCAATCGTATAGGATACTGCGAGTATAACTGCGTATTATGCAGTACTGTGTGTCCAACTGGCGCAATTATGCATTTAACTGTACAGAGAAAGACAGGAAAGGGAGAATTTGATAAAAATCCTGTGCGTATAGGAACTGCATTTTATGATAGAGGCAGGTGTCTGCCGTGGGCTATGAATACTGAATGTATAGTATGTGAGGAGGTCTGCCCGACCTCTCCAAAGGCTATAACATTTGATATTGGGGCAATAGCCCCAAACCCGAATATTGCAATACCAGAAGGAACAAAGAAGGTATTAAAACAACCAAGGGTACTGCCAGAACATTGCATTGGATGCGGAATATGCGAGAATAAATGCCCAGTGCATGATAGAGCTGCAATTTATGTAACGTCGGTTGGAGAGAGCAGGTCTAAGACGAATAAGATGATTTTGAGAGGATGAATATATTTACATCATGTGATTTTTTGTATTTATACCAATTTGCGAATTAGTATTAAAATTTCACGGTTTTCATCAAATTTAATTCACTTTTAAAAGACGGTTAAGGATAAGGTTTTTGAGACAGATTTTGTATGAGAGTCTGTGACCTGCACAGTAACCATATAAGTCCCTGTTACTGCTGGATTCCAAGTAATTATACCGCCTGCTGAAACTGCCAATGTCCCAGGCCCTGAGGTAAGACTCCATGTGTAGGGCAATAGTCCGTTTGTTGCACTAAGGGTCGCTACATAATTTACTCCATTAGTTCCATTATATAAATACTCTGTAGTTATTTTTGGGTCATTTGGCTGCACGGTTATTGAAAGTGTCTTATTTGCCTGCCGCTGCGGTGTGTCATTATCAACTACCTGTATATTAAAGGGAAAACTGCCATCTACTGTTGGGGTTCCAGATATTACACCAGCATTTGAGAGGCTAAGTCCGGCTGGGAGAGCGCCCGAAGCGATTGACCATGTATAGGGCTCTGTTCCATCTGTTGCTGCAAGAGTGGCAGAGGAATAAACAAAATCCTTAGTTGCAGTTGGAAGACTATCAGTTACTATTCCAAATGTATTACAAACTTTTTCTCTTAATGTTTTAATATCTAAATAAAAGACAATATCATCATAGGTGTTACTCTGCGGGAGAACGGTAAATGTCGAAGCTGCTCCTGTGCTGTTGGTTCTGTCTTCTCCAGCGCTTAAGATCAAAAATGCTATGTCAGTCTTGGAAATGAGAGACCCTGAACTGGAATCATTCAGTAATAAATAAGTTCCATTGTTAGTGCAGAAACTGCTTGCAGTAAATTCAGGTACAACATAATATTTTAGATTACTATTATACGCATCCGTTGTCTTTACGCCTAAAGTAGTTAAATCTGCAGGAAGTTTCTTATTGCTTATTGCATAGCCTAAGATAGACTCATAAGCTGTTTTTGCAATCTGTGTAGAGTTTACCATCATTGAGCGTTTAGTCATAGTTTTTAACATCTGTGTGCCCATACTTACTATAAGACCAATGATAACCAATACCATCGCCATTTCAATTAATGTAAAACCACTGTCTTTTGTATTGGCAAATTGCATACGCCTTATTGAGGCAGAGCATCGCGCCCCTACGAATTGAGAAATATTCATCATACTCAATTTTAACATTTTTTAATAAAGAGATAATGAAATCTTACAAAAAATTCTGTTTAACATATAACAAACGATATTTTCTTCAAGTTAGACAATACACACAAAATCCGATATAAAAACATTGCAATTACCTTATGTTTGTGTTATATTGTTAAAGTATAACAATAATTTTTAAAGATAACTTTATAATATATATGAATAAGACAGTTGTCGTTTGTTTTGAAGGTGAGAGTGTAAAGGTTGTTTTTGCCTCAAGAAATGCTGAGGACCTTTATATTGATAATTACATGACTCTTACAATGGAACAGTTTGATGACTTCCTGAGTAATGACGAGTCGGATAACTATATCATTGTAACAGGTGTCAGAAACATTCATTACGACATGGTAACCATTCCCAAAACCAAAGACAAATACATTAAACCCTTAGTAAAGAGAGAAGTTAGCAGAAGACACGCTGAGTTTAAAGATTTTATCCCCATTGTTTCACTTATCGGAAATAAAGTTATAGATGGAAAGCATCGCAGCGAATACTTTGTTATCTCCATAGACAGCTCAGAGATTAATGTTCTGATAGATCATTTCCTTGAAAATCAGAAGTCAGTAGTTTTAGTATATCCAGTTTTGTGTGTGCTGATGTCTATTCTGCCTCAGAGTGACACTCCTTTTTTATGTATGTTTGAGGTAGGACAGATGAAGAACGTTATACTGGTTAAGGATGGAAATATTATTTTCACACGTTCTTTTACCTCTCAGGACGAAGACGCCTCTGACGTAGTTGCTAAGAACATAGATCTAACGGTTAATTATTGTAAAGAGAGCCTAAAGGTTGCCCCATCATTTATAATAATGGCAGGAGAGATATCGAAATCAGTCAAAGTATCATCATCAGGAATACCATCAATACCACTCGTTTTTTCAGGACGCTTTAATGTGGATCAATCAGTATTTAATGAATATGTGCTTGCCATTGCAGCTATAAACTATAGCATGGAGCGTCCATTTATTCTAAATAGAAAGAAGACCAAATCACTGCCTGATATAAATATTGCAACCACTGAATACAAAACATATTACTATGCAAAAAGTCTCCTCAAATACATAACCGCACTTTTCTTGGTATTAAGTATTATCTCCCTTGCCTTTATTGGGGAAAGTACATTAAACATACTCAAAACAAACAAGGAAATTGATGTCCACAGGATGCAGCTATCGGATATTTCTAAGATTTATAATACATACAATATAAAAAGAGATAAGGTTATGAGTAAGTTAAAAAACATTGAGTTTCTAAATAGAGTTAATAAACAAACACGCTTTGCGGATTTTCTTTCAGAATTATCAAGCATTAAGTTGGAGGGAATAAGTATTGAATCTCTTGTTATTCAGAACGTTAAGAATATTACCAATATGGAAATGACCGGTACTATAACAGCTCCAGATTATTATGGGTTTATAAAAGAAGAAGAGGTCTTTAAAAATTCTCTTAATAAAATTGCAGGGGTAAAAGGTATTGATTATAAGTCTGACATTGAGAAGAAGACTTATAAGGTAAACTTCACTTACAGTTCAATGCCTTTAAGGAATCACTGACCATGTTTTATAAATATATCAAAAAATCCGTCTTTATATACATGGTTGTAACAATAGTTTTCTGTATAGTTGGGCCAACAGCGCTGATACTTTCAAAATATGAAAGCACATTACTAGAAACTGAAGATAAAATGAGCGTAATTAACTCAAAGATTAGCATGATTAAAAGGGATACTAAAAAGATTGAGGAACTATCAACAGAAATTTTCAAGATTTTACCAGAGGATCAAGCCCGCTTAAAGACAAAGGAACAGATACTGCTTCGTTTAGACGATTTTGAGTCAAGGAATAAATTTGTAAGTCTTAAGGTTCTTGATTTTATAGATCAAGGAAATGAACTCTCTCTCCCAATCTCAATAGATTTTCCTGTCCTTGATTTCACAAAAACTGTAACCCTTATCGCCCAACTCCAGGGCATGAAGTTTCCACATTTTATTATACAATCTCTGTCCATTACTTCTGAACAAAACGGCAGTTTAACATGCGCAATTAAAGGCGCCTTTGTTTGCTTTAAAGATGGAAAAGGGTAAAAGATGAATTTAATAAGCCAATGGTTCCAAAATTATTTAGACATCGTTTTTTTTGTCTATGGACTAGCCTTTTTTGTAATGGGGATTGGCATAATAGTACTACCTAAAAAAGAAAGTAAGTTCAGATTAGCTGATATTTTATGGCTCTTAGCAGGCTATGGGCTGATTCATGGAATAAATGTTTGGCTTAATATGTGGAGTATAATCAAAGGCAGCGGGAAGACGCTAAATTTAGTTATATTGTTCTGTCTTATAATTTCATATATATTCTTGTTTGAATTTGGCCGAAAACTTTTTAAGATTATTGCGCGAAAATCTCCAGTATGGCAGAAAGTGATTGCTCAATATCTTCTCTGGTGGTTAGTTTTCTTTATTGTGCTTCTTATTTTTATCTTTGCATTTATATCCGATGATTTCTGCAATATTGGAGGTATCTGGGCAAGGTATCTCTTAGGTTTCACTGGTTCTATGTTTACAAGTCTTGGATTCTTTCTATACTATCAATCCAATAAGGAAATATTAGCGCCTTTAAAGATAAAGAAACATTTCTTGACGGCTGGTTTAGCATTTTTAGCATATGGTATTTTAGGCGGACTGGTTGTGCCTATTGGAGGTTTCTTTCCAAATAACTGGCTTAATTATGATTCCTTCTTATTAACAATCCATGTGCCAGTACAGGTTTTTTGTGCTGTTTTAGCGATAATTACAGCATTGTCAATAGGTGGTGCGCTCAAAATATTCAGTTGGGAAACAAAAGAGAAGTTTAAAGATACATTGAATAAAGAAAATTTGTTTATAGAGGAGTTACTTGAGAATACAGTTTCTCATGCTTACTTGAATAATATTATCAATTCAATGATAGATACACTTGTTGTTCTCACTCCGCAGGCCATAATAAAGACTGCTAATAAAGCCGCCTGTAATCTCTTAGGTTATCAAGAAGATGAGTTAATAGGCCAGTCTATAGGTATAATATTTGAAAAAGGAGAATTACTATTTAAAGGGAGCTCTCTTGAAGATTTAATCAAAAGCGGTACTATAAGCAATGTTGAAAAGACCTACATTTCAAAAAACGAACGTATTATCCACATGCAGTTTTCAATCTCTGTTATGTTTGATAAAAGCAGCAATATTCAGGGTATAGTATGTGTAGGACATGACATTACAGAGCGTAAACAGATATATGAGCAGCTTGAGGCATCCCTTGATGACTCTATTCAAAAAAGCCTATTTATTGATAATATCTTTGCAGCAATAATTGATTCTCTTATTGTAGTTGACCCAGAAGGTACTATCATTAAAACTAACAATGCAGCATGCAGTCTTTTGGGTTATAAAGAAACAGAATTGTTAGGTCAACCAGCAGATTTGGTTTTTGAGGGCGGGTTAGAAGAAGGATTCTACGACCTTATTACTGTTGGTAATGTTGAGCGGCGCTTTCGCACTAAAACAGGATTAAGCATTCCTATTTTTTTTTCAGGCTCCATCTTAAGCGATTCAAGAGGTAATGTTATAGGATTAGCTTGTGTAGCGCAAGAGATTACAAAGATAAAGCATTTAGAAGCAGAATTAAAGAAATATGTTATACATATGGAAGACCTTGTACGAAAGCGTACTTCAGAGATTGAAAAGGTTAATATAGAGCTTGAACGCTCCCTTTTAGATACAAGAAAAGCCAAAGCCAATGCCAAAAACATTATCAAATCTATGTTTGAAATCTTGATTGTTTTAGACAAAGACGAAAAAATTATTGATGTTAATCCTGCGGCAATTAAAGCCTTAGGGTTTTCCAAAGAAGAGTTCATAGGACAAGCCCTTCATGAATTCGTTCCATTTGAAGAAAAAAAGTTTTTATCCTCATTTCTTAATCAAAAGTTACATATAAATCTATCTCCTGAAATTGGAATGAAAATCCTGTCAAAGAGCGATATTATCAGTAAAATTGAGACAACTATGGTTTCAAAGGATGGACAAAAAATCTCAGTGATCTTATCTGCTTCACTGATGCAGAATGAAAATGACGATACTTTCCAGGGCATTATCTGCACTGCTCAAGACATTACAGCAAGAATAAAGATGGAAAATAATATTAAAAGCACCTATCAACTCCAAAGCGCCATAAATTCGTTACTTTTAATTGGGTTTATGGATCATTCACTTTCTGAGCAGTTAAACGATGCACTTGGTATAATTCTTAATATGTTTTCACCTACATTAACACAAGGCGCAATCTTTATGGCCTCACCTGTTGATGAAGTCCTTTTCCTGCAGGCTCATGAAAACCTGCCTGATAAACTTGTTTCTATGTGTTCTAAGGTTTCCTTTGGCCATTGCCTATGCGGACAGGCAGCCAAGACAAACCAGCTTATTTTTACTGATCAAATTGACGACCATCATGATAATCTATATGAAAATACCCCCCCTCACGGTCATTATTGCGTGCCAATATCAAAGGGAGAAAAGGTTTTAGGAATAATAATGCTCTATCTGCCTGCTGGACATAAAAAAAACAAGACTGAAAAGATATTTCTCATAAGCGCAGCAAGAACCCTTGTTGAGATTATCTTACGCAGACAGTCTGAACAACAGCTAAAAGAGGCTATGGAAATTCTTGAGGTAAAAAATGATGAACTCAATAAGGCTTATGAAAAATTACAACAAACTCAGGCAAAGCTTATCCACCAAGAAAAGATGGCCTCTATTGGTATGCTTGCAGCAGGAATTGCACATGAAATTAATAACCCGCTTGCTTTTATTATAAGTAATTTAAACTCTTTAATGCGTTTTGAGAGCAAAATAGACAAGTATATGTCCGACTTAAAATCTCTAATGCAGGAAATGGATAAAGATGTTTGCGAACATATTGAATCATTGGAAAAGACATCCAAAATAGACTTTATAATGGAAAACTTTAGCGCGCTGATAGAAAATTCCTTTGACGGGGCTGAAAGAATAAAGAAGATAGTCAGCGGTCTAAAAGGTTTTGTACGAAAAGACACCTCAATACTACAGTATGCTGATATTAACGAGGGTATTGAAAAGGCATTGAGTATAGTCTGGAATAGATTAAAATATAAGGCTAATGTTATTAAGGAATATGGGCAGCTCCCAAAGGTTAAATGTTACATTGACCAGCTTAATCAGGTTTTTATAAACCTTCTTATCAATGCAGCAGATGCAATATCTGATAAAGGAGAAATTAAAATAAGCACCAATTGCGTCAGCGGTTATATCAATATCTCGGTCTCTGATAATGGGTCAGGGATTAATGAAGAGAATCTAAAGGATATCTTCATTCCATTTTTTACCACAAAAGAGGTTGGTAAGGGCACAGGGCTAGGACTAAGTATCAGCTATGATATAATAAAGGAACATGATGGAACTATTGAGGTTAAAAGTAAGGTTGGCGTAGGAACAACTTTTACAATAAAAATCCCGATCGAGTCACGATGAAGAAAGGCGGAAATATGAGTACTAAAATCCTTTGTGTAGATGATGAAAAAAATATCCTCTTTTCACTGAAAATGCTCTTTATGGACGAAGATTATGAGATACTTACTGCATTGTCAGGCGAGGAAGGACTTAAACTTCTTGAAGAAAATGACGTAAAGCTGATTATATCAGACCAGAGAATGCCTGGAATGAGCGGCGTGGAATTCCTGCAAAAATCTAAAGATGTCGCGCCAAATGCTGTCAGGATTGTGCTAACCGGTTATGCTGACGTTATTGACGCTGTGGCAGCTGTCAATTCAGGCGGGGCTTATAAATATATCACTAAGCCATGGGATGATTCAGACCTTATCTCTATTGTTAAAGACATTGTGGAAAACTTAACCCAGATAAAAGAAGATGGATATTAAAGAGTATCTGACTGTAGAAGATACTTATCGCATCATTACTTTACATTGTTACATTCATTTGATATAATATAACATGTGTATTAATATCTCAATTTTAAAGCAAAGTGGTCATGTTTATAAAAGGGCTTTGCTAAGAGAATCTGTCAGAGCTGCGGAAAATTGTAATATCAATGGGGGTTGGCAAATTTCTGATTCTTTCTGAAACATCCATAGTAATGAGAAAAAAATATGGAAAGGAGGCATATTAAAATAATTTTATTACCTATAGTTATTGGGATGGCGCTCTTTCTCATTATGAGCGTTATTGATCTTGATCTTAGATTTACCCCTGTGGAGATGAGCGTTTTTCACTATAGGTATGATATGCCAAACTCTTTTAATATAAAAGACATTCTTTCTGACAACAAAAGCGTAGTTTTAACCTCTTTAGAAAATCCATTCACTAAAAAGGTTTCTGTTGATAATAATATCGAATCTCCCAAACCAGAGCCTAAGATTGATGAGAGCATAATAAAAAGCATTGAACCTATAAGCCTCAAGGTTTCACTTATAGTAAGAGGGAATGGGAAAAATATTGCCATTGTAAACGGAAAAATCCTTAGAGAGGGAGATGTGATAAAGGGGTTTAAGGTAGATAAGATTGAAGATCAAAAGGTTTTACTTTTAAGTAAAGACAAGTCTTATTGGATAAGAGTTGATGATAATCAAGAGTAACTGGACACAGAAAACTCATTGCATTATAGATAGAGCAAGGAAGCTCTTCGGAGGATTTTTTGGAAATAAATAGAAATATTATTGTTTGTTTAATGACCTTTTTACTTGTCTTAACTCTCTCTTGTTCTAAAGAAACCCAAAAAGATAAAACCCAAAGAGAGGCACAAAAAGAAGCACAAAAAGAAGATAAAGAGGTTGAAAAGATGCTCAGCATTGAAGATAAAAAGCTCTCCAAAACCCTCTATCCGCAAATTGTAAATCAAGAGAAGCCCAAAATTTTAGAGTATGAACCTGTTACAGAGGATATATCTCCTTTAAAGAACAGAACAGTGACATTATCTCTTAGGAATTCACCCCTTAGAGACGCAGTTTATATCCTTGCAGATATAGGAAATCTTAATGTTGTAATGGAAAAGGGAGTAGATCAGAAAACTCCTGTTACAATAGTCTTATCTGACGTGACCCTTGAGAATGCCCTTGAAATGGTATTTTCTTCTGTAGACTATTTCTATTCTATAGAAGACAATATCCTGAAAGTAAAGGCAATGGATACAAGGATATATGAGATTTCCATACCCCCGATAATACATTCTTATAGTGTAGATATAGGCGGCGATATTCTAGGCGGGGCTAAGTCAGCCGCAAACGTTCAAGCTGACATGCAGGGAAATATCAAGATTCATGGAAAAACTGACATAACTACATCAAAATTATGGGAATCCATAGGAGAAGGGATCAAAAAGCTGCTGACAAAAAAATCAACAAAAACAGAGAAACCCAAGACCCAATCAGTCACACAATCTCCAACTACAGAAGGAAATCCCTTAACGCCTGGCGTTACCAGCAACCAAGCGCCTCCACAAACTCAAACTCCACAAAACGTAAAAAAACCTGAAGAAAAAGAGGATCAAACACCTGAACCGTCCTATAGCATAGATTTGCTTACTGGTACAATTGTTGTCACAGCTTCTAAGAATGATTTAGATAAAGTAGAGAGGTACATAAACAGCATTAAACGTTCTTTGGGCAGACAGGTCTTGATTGAAGCAAAAATAGTAGAGGTACAGGTTTCAGAAGGACTGAACTACGGCGTAAACTGGAATCAACTCGTCACAGGAACAGCATTAGGGACTTATATTTCAGGAAATAATCAAAGCACCTCAACTACATCTTCAAGTGTTGCGTCATCAACTCCTTCAGCAATAGCAAGCACTATCACTAACGGAATCACCTTAAATGCTTCAGCGCGTTTTGATACTATTTTAGATCTTCTTCAAACGCAGGGTAATGTTAAAACTCTATCTAACCCAAGAATAACTCTGTTAAATGGACAGACCGCTTTACTTAGCGTTGGCACGACTGAAAGCTATATATCTGAGATAACCTCAACAGAGGACACAGTGGCACACGTGATCACAGTTACGCCAAAATCACAGACAATCCTTTCAGGCATGATGCTTGGAATTGCTCCATATATTGATAAAGATGACAATATTATCTTAACTATAACCCCAGTACTGTCCGAACTCCTTAGTTTTAACCAGCAGACTATTGGCACTACTACCCTAAAACTTCCCAATATTGCCCTTAGGGAAATGAGTACTACTGTAAAGTTAAAGGATAAACAGATGGTAATTATCGGAGGGTTAATCTCTACAAAGGATAGTACAATTGAGAGTGGAATTCCAATCTTAAGCAGTATCCCAATCTTGGGGAATCTCTTCAAATCTAAAGATATAATACATCAGAGAATAGAACTGGTAATCCTGATCAGACCAGTTTTAATTTTATAAATGACAAAGAGAAAGAAACTATACGATATTCTGGCAAAAAAGGGATTGTTAAATGAAGCAAAAAATGCAATCTCAACAGCCCAGCAGAAAATAACAGGCGAACTTATCGGAAAAACTCTTTTGGACTTGGGTTTTGTATCTGCTGTAGAAGTGGCTGAAGCCTTGGCAGAACAAGCCGACTTACCTTTTGTAGACTTAAATAATTATAAAATAAATGTAGAAGCAATAAAGAGAGTACCAATTGACTTGGCAGATAAGAATGGGTTTATCCCTCTTGACATTCAGGATTCAAGGCTTACGATAGGCGTTATTAATCCATATAATATTTCTGCAATGGACTCTGTTACAAAGCTGATTGGACACTCACCTAAGATCTGTGTTGTTGACTCTGCAAGTTACTATGATGTGCTTGACAAGGTTTATAGTTTTCTGGAAACCCCGCTGCCTAAACAGGTAGAGGATATTATTGCCAAACTTAGTCAATCCAAACTGTTGGAGACTGACAGTATTTCACTTCTTACAGAACTTCTGATAAAAGATGGAATTAGAAATGGCACAACAGATATTCATATCACACCGTTTGAGCAGGCAATACATATATTTTATCGTATTGACGGAGTTTTGGTACATGGCTACTGCGTTCCAAAGATTGCTCAAAGCGGGATTATCTCAAGGATAAAGGTTATGTCAAGCATAGATATTGCCGAAAACCGTCTGCCTCAGGACGGCTATTTCAAGTTTTCATTTCTAAAAAAGAACTATGATATGAGAGTCTCAACCACTCCAACCATTTATGGAGAAAAGGTCGTAATAAGGGTTTTGAGCGGATCTGTTGGGATGTTATTAAATATTGCTCAACTGGGTTTTGACGAACATGACATAAAAAAGTTGCAGCTGCTTTTTAATAAACCAAATGGGATTATCCTGATTACCGGGCCTACAGGAAGCGGAAAAACAACAACTCTTTACTCTGCCCTTAGAGAGGTCAATCTACTTGAAAAAAACGTAATTACAGTTGAAGACCCCGTAGAATATAGACTCAGCCTTGTAACGCAGACACAGATAAACCTTAAAGCCGGCTATGATTTCGCCCTTGCAGGCAAATACTTTATGCGCCAAGATCCTGATGTAATACTACTAGGTGAGATAAGGGATGAAAATACTGCAACCATTGCTGTAAGAGCCTCAATTACAGGACATCTGGTGCTTTCAACATTACATACTAATGACGCTATCTCCTCTGTTCCCCGTCTCCTTGACTTAAATATTGATAAGTTCCTGCTTGCAACATCGCTTATAGGAGTAATTGCTCAGAGGCTTGTCAGAAAACTCTGCACTTTCTGTAAAGAAAAACAAGTATTAACAGATGAGCAGAGGCAATATTTTGTATCATTAAAATATTCAGAAGAAAAAATTAATGAGATAAATGAAAAAATCTTTACAGCAAATGGGTGTAGTCAATGCAATAAGACAGGTTATCACGGTAGAACGGTAATCGGTGAGATACTTATTATTGATGACGAGATGAAGGAGTTAATCTCTGAAGGCGCTTCAATTATGAATATGAAAACAACTGCCAAGAAACAGGGATTAAAGACTATACGTGATAATGCTTTGGATAAGGTGCTTATGGGAATCACAGATATTCGTGAAATGATAAGGGTGGTTGGATAAGATGTCCCTCTTTATTTATAAGGCTATTGATACTAATGGCGGTGTTGTAAAGGGTATCATTGATGCTGCTGATCTGGGTTCTTTTGACGATATTATGTCTGCATCTAATATGTATGTCCTTAGCGTTAAGGAAGGCTCTGGCAAGTTTGTGGAACTTCGAAAGAAAATGTCAGGAAGATCTATTAAGAGTATGGATATGATAGAGTTTGCAAGCAATGTCTCAATAATGCTGAAAGCTGGGGTTCCAATACTGGATACGTTAGTGAATATTACAGAAACAACAGAGAATAAATACTTTGCTGAGAGGATTAATTCAGTTGCAAAAAGGATTGAGCTTGGCGCTAAGTTTTCTGATTCATTAGAATTTGAGAGAGATGTATTTCCTGATATATTTATGAGGCTTGTCAGGGTAGGTGAAGAGACAGGAAGCCTTAGCGAGACACTTGAAAGTATTGCCGAACACCTTCAGAGGCTTTCAGACTTAGCCGGCGTTATCAAAAGGTCGCTTATGTATCCTGTATTTGCAATTTTAGCTACAATTGGCGCATTATTTTTCTGGCTGATATTTGTCATGCCCCATTTAATGGATGTTTTTAAAGACTTTAATCTTAAACTGCCTCTACTTACAAGGATACTCCTTGCAGCTAGTAGGTTTGCTCAGCATTACTGGTATATTGTTATTATAACCCCTATAATTATTTTAATAATTTACCTGATACTAAAAAGATATGATAGTACCCTTTATATGATAGATTCCATGAAACTAAAACTTCCTGTTTTTAAGTTGATCTTAAACCATAAATTATTGGCACTTTTTTGTGAGCAGATGAGGACTCTGATAATAGCTGGAATTACGATAGACAGGGCATTTCAACTTATTGAAGAAGATATCGGAAACGAAGTTTTCAAGCGCGCGTTGATTGATATCAGAGAACGTGTAATAGCCGGTGAAAAAATCGCCCAATCAATAAGAGAGCATAAGGTATTTCCTTTGCAAATGGTTAGGATGATCTCTGTAGGCGAAGAAAGTGGAAGCCTTGATAAGCAGTTTGGGTTATTATCTGAGATATATCTAAAAAAACTTGATGATATTTCAAAGACATTAGGTAAAATAATTGAACCTTTAGTCATCGGGTTTGTAGGGATTTTGTTTATGATAATGGTTGGCGGGCTTTTGCTTCCAGTGTTTGATATTGTTACAGGCATAGGAGGTATGTAAAAATGGATTACCTTAGCTTTTATGGATTTATTGAAGACCCATTTAAGTTAACCCCAGATCCAAAGTATTTCTATCCATCTGATAGTCATGACGAGTGCCTCCTAGCACTGGATTATGCGGTTAAACAAAAAGAAGGCTTTGCCCTTGTAAGCGGGGAGCCGGGTACAGGCAAGACTACTATATTAAAGGTATTTATAGAAAAGTGGAAGGACAAAGCCGAAATCGCCATTGTACTAACCCCTAGACTTGAACCTGATGCCTTTTTAAACACCCTGCTTGATGACCTTGATATTAGCATTAATACCTCTAATAAGAATGATATAATCAGACAGTTCAGAGACTTTCTTGTCAAGATTTCAAGCGTTGGGAAAACTCTAATAATAGTTGTAGATGAGGCTCAAGATCTGCCTGATGAAACCCTTGAAGAACTAAGACTTCTTTCTAATCTGGAGACATATGACCAGAAACTCCTAAGCATTATCCTGATAGCCCAGTTAGAGCTTGAAGAAAAACTGAAAACCAGAAAGTTCAAACATCTGAAACAGAGGATTACAACACGCCATACCTTAACTGCACTTAATGAACGTGAGACTATTGAATATATAAATTTCAGACTGTTAAAAGCTGGAAAAACATACTTGAGATTTGATGATTCAGCCTTTAAAAGTATCTATGGTTTTTCAAAGGGGATTCCAAGGGTTATAAATACCCTTGCTTCAAGATCTTTGATGTCTGCCTGTTTAGAAGAAAGCAGACAGCTCAGCGAAAAACATGTGATTAACGCTGCAGAAAGCCTTGGGTTTAAGATGAATCAACCCACCTTATTAGCCAATAAACTGAAGAAGGCATTTATACCGTTTTTTTTAATTATCGCAATTGTATTAGCCGCAATATTAGGTGCTGTATCATATAAATACTATATCCAAAATCCGGACTCCAAAGAGCAGACTCAAAAAAATCCAACTATTCAACCAACGCCAAAAGAACAGACAAAACAACAGAAACAAGAAAATATTGAAACCCTTAATACTGATAACAAATATACTCAAAATCCAGACACCACTGAACAGTCCCCAAAAAGCCCAGCTATTCAATCAAACCCTATTGAACAAACAAAAGAACAAAATAGTAAAGAAGTTATTAATACTGAAAATAAATATATTCAGGTTCAGGTTGTTAAGGCTGTTGTTAGAAAATCACCATATTTTAACGCAAAAATAATTGGTTATATTAATAAGGACGAACGGTTTAAAATACTATGTACTGCTAAGGATAAAAAAGGCGTAATCTGGTATGAGATTGATTTTGATGTTGGTCAAATGGGATGGGTTACAAATATAGAAAATGGGAATTAAATTTAAATAATAAATGTTGTTCTATTCATAAAGGCTAAAAAATGGGGCAGATAATCTGCCCCAATCTGTCAATAATAGAATCATAAACTTTAACTATGGGCCTCTATCAAAATAGTAAGCCATAGCATATGTTGCTCCTGCTGTACAGGCAGCGGAAACGGTTGCAGCTCCAGATACTGCAATATATTTTGTGAAATCTTCTGATGTCGGAGATGTATTTAAGCATCTTACGAGACCTGCCGTGCCATCGGCAGTGCCGTCTATACTTGTATCAAAGGCCTGAATGAACTTAAGTGACTCTGCGTCAAACTTTGTTGCACAGGTAGAATCCATACAGACTAACAAAAGATTCTTTGCAGGAGTTGCACCATCATTACCCATAAAGAAATAAAAGGTAAATGAACCAAGGATTAAAGGATTAG
>JADFXP010000039.1 GCA_015233465.1 Candidatus Magnetominusculus dajiuhuensis | reverse complement strand
CTACAGGAGCGGCAACTATAAGCAATACAAATGGCAGTAATGGACTTGCAACAGGTGTCAGCACAGGTTTAACAACAATAACTGCTGCCTTAAGCGGTAAAAGCGGGACTTCAACCTTGACGGTTGTGATCCCTTCTATTACAGGAAGTAACATACTTAGCATAGCGATAAAGTCAGATGGTACAGTATTGGTTTGGGGGAGTGAAGCTTATGGTGATGCAGGCAGCACCCTTAACTATCAAAGGAGATTTCCATACCAAAACAATTTATTAACTGGATTTTTAGTTTTTGAAAATTGTGGCTATACTACCTTAGCCATTAAATCGGATGGCACGCTCTGGGCTTTGGGAATAAATAACTTAGGGATGTTAGGTATAGGAACTGTGGATACAGATTCACATACTACTCCAGTACAAGTAATCGGGATTTCAGGAGTTACAGCAATTGATTGTACATATATAACTTCCTTTGCCCTTAAGTCAGATGGTACGGTCTGGGCTTGGGGAAGAAATAGTAATGGTCAATTAGGCGACGGGACTACTGATGATAGTTATGTACCAGTACAGATAAGTGGTCTTTCAGGAATTGTGGCAATTACTTCAGGTGCCTTAGCTTTAAAATCAGATGGCTCTGTCTGGGCTTGGGGGATGAATTATTCTGGTATAATAGGTGATGGGTCTTCGGATGAGAGTATGCATACCCCAGTGCAAGTCAGTGGTCTTTCAGGAGTTATGGCAATTGCTGTTGGTTCTTCAAATAGCTTTTATATGGCCCTAAAATTAGACGGCACGGTTTGGGCTTGGGGTGATAATGTTTTTGGTCAGTTAGGCAATGGAAGTACAGATATTAGTTATATACCAGTGCAGATAAGTGGCCTTTTTGGAGTCACTGCAATTGCTACAGGAGACAGTTTTGGCTTAGCCCTAAAATCAGACGGAACGGTTTGGTCTTGGGGTTATAATGCTTATGGTCAGTTAGGTAATGGGACTACGGTTAATAGTTCTATACCAGTGCAGGTAAGTGGTCTTTCTGGGGTTACGGCAATTTCTTGTGGAACAACTTTTTGTAGAGCTCTTAAAACTGACGGAACGGTTTGGGTTTGGGGGCAAAATATTAATGGTACGTTAGGTAATGGTGGATTTTCAAATAAATCTACTCCAGTGCAGGTGCTCGGAGTAACCGGCTTCGGAAGTTATCTAAATCTATATCAATAGGACTAATGTTAAGACACATACGAACAATTTAATTGAAATAAGGGCAGGCATGAAGCCTGCCCTACAATCCTTTTTGTCTATGAGAATGAATATAAATTTACAAGGTTTTAATTTAAAAAAGATATTGTATCCTTTAACCAGCGGTTTAATGATCTCCTATCTTTCAACCGCTATTATAGGGGTTGTATATTATAAAAATGAAATACCTTCTTTTAAAACAGGTATGAATAAACAAATCTCAGCGACCAATAAGGATAATGATATATCCATTAAAGAAATAGAAGAAAGAAATATCTTTAAAACAAAGATGATAGCAGTTTCACAAAATAACTCACAAGATATTTTACAAGGATATAATCTTATAGGAATATTCCATGGAGATCAAAGACCTGCAGCATTTATTGAAGATAGAAATAAGGTTGTTAAGATTATTAGACAAGGACAAATGCTTGATGGATTTAAGTTGATAAAGGTGAATTTTGAAGGGGTTGAACTATTAAAAGATAACCAGAAACAATCCTTAAAGTTTCCAATCCCTCAAACTAATCCAAGCACAGCCTCTGCGTCCAAACCAAACCCCGATAATTCTATTGAAAAGGCTAATAATATGGATAATATATCTATCAGCAAAGAAGAAGTGATGAGCGAGACACAGGATTCAAATAAACTATTAACCTCAATAGTTATAGGCCCATATTATAATAATTCCAATTTTATAGGATTTAAATTTAACGTGCTTAAAGACAATTCGCTATTTTACAAGATAGGTTTAAGACAGGGCGATATAATCAAAAAGATAAATGGAATAGAGATTAAATCCCCAGAACAGGCAATGGAATTATTTTTAAAGATTAAAGAACTTACAGCCGTAAATATTGATATTGTACGTAATGAGGAAAAAAAATCGTTATTTATTGATATAAAACAATAATGAAACATTTATCTGTCATATTCATAATATGCCTGCTTATCTTCACATATTCAGTAAATGCTGAGTCTGTCATGAACTTCAATGAGATACCGCTAAAGGAATTCGTAGACTTTGTTTCACAATACACACATGATAATATCATATACAGCTCAAACGATTTAAAAGGCTCTATATCTATCAAAGTAAGAGAAAATATCTCTAAACCAGATATATTAAACATCCTGCGTCATTCATTAACGTTTTATAAATTAGAACTTGTGTCAGAACGAGGGGTGTTGTATATTGTGAAAAGCGCTAATATATCAGAATTTACATCCTCATTTGACGTGACATCTGATTCTACAAAAAACATCAGCGATCCAATAATCGTAAGTGTTTATCAGATAGAAGGTCTTGATCTCAATCAAATCTCAACATTTTTAAATAATATGAAATCCTCTGCTGGTCAATTTTCAGTTATAACATCATTAAATGCCATAATAATAAAAGATTATAAAAGTAATATAGCAAGGGTGTTTCAGTTATTAGATAATTTAACTAAAATGGTTAAGGACTATACTACAGAAATAATCCCAGTTAAAAATGTAAACGTTAGAAATTTATCCGTTACAATCAATGATTTTTTTAAAGAGCGTATGAAGCTGAATTATAAAAGCGGAATACCTGTAGTCACACCCAATACAGAAGCAAATCAATTGATTGTTTCAGCATCTCCAGCCGATTTGACTCTGATTAAAGAAATTATTAACACTACTGATAATATTCCAGATACAAATTCAACAAAAAATGTCTTTAAATTAAAATACGCCAATGCCAAAGATGTAGAAAATGTGCTGAATGTTATATTTTTTAATAAGAAACAGGTAGCTGACGGAAAGGGAAAACCCGTTGAAAATACATCTATTCAAGTAGGATCGTCAATAACATCAGACAGGGCTTCCAATTCTATTATAGTATCAGGAGACAGGGAATTTTATACGCAAGTTCAGGAGCTTATCAAGAGTTTGGATATTGAAAGAGATCAGGTATATGTTGAGACATTGATCTTAGAAGCTACCTTAGAAAAGGCATCTAATTTTGGCGTAGAATGGCTTGCATTAAATAAAGTTGACAGCAAGGGTGGAGGAATGGCAACATCTATAAATCAAGGAAATCTTGCTGTACTTTCCTCAGCAACCTCAAGTGTCAGTTCTGTGCCAAGTGGCTTGTCACTTGGATATTTAAGTACAATAAAGTATGGGAATACAACATTTCCTACATTTGGCGCACTGATTAATGCAATCAAGACTGAAACAGGAATAAATATAATGTCCAAGCCACAATTACTTTCTTTGGACAACGAAGAGGCCGATGTATTTGTAGGTGAAAATCGTCCTTTTATGATCAGTGAAAAGTTTGATCTAAATAATAATCCGATTCAGACATTTGATTACAGAGATGTAGGTATTAAATTAAAAATATTACCGCATATAATTGATGGAGATACGGTATTGTTAAAGATTAATCAAGAAATTAAACAAGTTGAATCCACTGTCGGCTCAAACAATGCTGCCCCAATAACACTAACAAGGAGTACAAATACCACTATAAAAACCAAGAATAATATGACTATTGTTATAAGCGGGCTTATTAAAGATACTGAAAACATTACTAAAACAAAGATTCCTATACTTGGTGATATACCAATAATTGGTCTATTATTCCGTTCTCAAAATAAAACAAGTGAAAAGACAAATTTAATGGTCTTTATAACAGTCACTATCTTAAAAAATGCTCAGTCAATTGATGATGTAACAAAGGAAAGATATAAAATCTTTGAAGAACATATGTCAGAAAACTATAATATAAAAAGTGAAGAACTCTTAAAAAAACCTATTATAGAAAAAGTGCCTGTTATTAAGACCACTGAGGATGCAGCGCCAAAAACTATTATTCCTGATAAGTCCATTCCTGAAAAAGACATTACGAATGTGAATGTTCCTGAAAAATCCATTCACTAGCGAGGGTTTAATCTTTATGAGTGATATAGTTATAAACCTTGACAATATACCAAAAGAGATATTAAGCGCCTATATGAAATTTACATATAAGGGTGATTTTTTCCCAATAAATATTGAGAATAATAAATTAACATTTATCGTTAGTTCAAATAGCGGTATAGAAAAGGCATCATTTTTATTATTTATGTATGGATATACTGGGATATTGAAGTATATTCCTAATGATACATTATTAAAGATCCAAGAGGATTATTCTTATGTCTTTGATGATGAAGTGGATTTAGCTCCGATAAAGGCATCGGAGAATACGCTTGGACATGATGTTTTAGGGGGTTCTTACGATGATGCGCCAGCAGTTAAACTAGTTGATGAGATAATTCGAAGCGCAGTGAGGCTTTTGGCAAGTGATATACATATAGAACAAAGACAATCACATCTTATTGTCAGATATAGAATTGATGGAAGATTAAAAACAGTAAAGACACTTGAAATCGGTCAGCATGGGTCTGTTATAGCTAGAATAAAGGTATTAGCAAATATGGATGTTGCAGAAAGCAGAAGGGCGCAAGATGGCAGAACTAACATAAAGCTAGGTAATAAAATGGTTGATATTAGAGTTTCAACATTGGCTACTGCAAAAGGAGAAAAGGCTGTTTTAAGACTGTTGAATAGATCAGAGTCACTACTTAATCTTGATACCATAGGACTGTATCCACAACATCTTGCGGTTTTGAAACGATACTTAAAACATCCTAACGGTATAATAATTGTAACTGGTCCAACAGGAAGCGGCAAGACAACAACTCTGTATTCGTCACTTTTAGAGATACAAGATGAAGCGCTTAATATAATGACCATTGAAGATCCGATAGAATATCAATTTGACGGTATTGCACAGGTACAGGTTAATTCTATGATAGGAATAACCTTTGCTAAGGCGATTAGAAATTTTTTAAGACAAGACCCTGATGTAATTATGGTAGGAGAAATAAGAGATGAAGAGACTGCTCATGCAGCTATTCAGGCATCTCTTACAGGCCACTTGGTGTTATCTACGCTTCATACAAATGACGCTCCAACTGTTGTTGCAAGGCTTGTGGAGATGAATATTGAACCTTTTTTATTATCCAGCAGTCTGTCTCTTATTATTGCTCAAAGACTTGTCAGGAAGGTTTGTCAACAATGTAAGCAAGAGGTAGAGATTGATAGGAATATTAAGGAATTATTTTTTAAAGACTTCCCTGATATTACTAAATATACAAAAGGTATGGGGTGTTCAAAATGCGCAAATGTAGGATATAGCGGAAGAACAAGCATTTATGAATTTTTGATAATAGATGATGATATCCGTAATCTTATAATGAAAAGACCTAATTCAGTAGAAGTAAAGAGACTTGCAGAAAAAAAAGGCATGAAGACATTATTTGATCACGGCAGGGAATTAATCCTAAAGGGCATAACAACCCCAGAAGAAATTATAGCTACTACTATTTCAGTATAGATATGGCTATTTATAAATATAAAGGTTATGATGCTGCTGGTATTGAGGTTTCTTCGGAATTAGTATCACAAAATAAAAATACTGCTTTAAAGACGCTGAAGAATAAATCAATAAATCCTTATTTTATTGAGATGAGAGGGGAGAAAAATACAGGGTTTTTAAATTTGGGGTGGCTATTACCCCATTTTGATGTAGGGCAATTTTTTTTTCAATTAGGAATTATGCTGAAAAGCGGGCTTCCATTGTATACGACATTAGGAATAATTATGAAAAATTATAAACAACGATCTATTTCTAATATCTTAGTTTTAATAGAGAAGGATATATCTGAAGGGATTAAATTTTCTGATTCACTAAGCGATAAATGTTCAAATATCGTATCAGAGGTCTACCTAAATATGATTAGAATTGCTGAATCAACAGGGAGACTTGCAGATGTTTTATTAAGCATAGCATCTCATAATGAACAAAAAAAGGAAAGGGAAGGGAAGATTATAAGTTCTTTGACTTATCCTTTTATGGTAGCGTTCATTGGTACTGGGATAGTAGGTTTTTTAATCAGCTATATTTTACCTAAAATGGAAAAGGTATTTATATCTTTTAAGATGAAGCTGCCAATTTCAACCGTAATCCTTATTCAAGCAGGTTCATTTCTAAAATCATATGGAATAATTATAATAATTATAACATGGTTTTTAATAATATTTATGATAAAGGTATATAATAAAAATATCGTATTTAGACAGACAATTGATTCATTATTTTTAAGATTGAAACTATATAAAAAGATTCAAGTAGCAACATTTACAGAACTTCTTGCCTTTCAATTAAATGAAGGCATCCCACTTGTAAAGGCATTAATGGGATGCAGTGGAGTAGTAAAAAATATGGTGTTTAAACGAGAGATAGAGAGAATAGCGATGGAGGTTGAAAATGGAAAGCCTTTATCTCTAGCGATAAAGGGTTCTTCTATATTTGATGAGATGTTAATAGCAGCAACCATAACAGGAGAAAGCACAGGAGAACTTTCTAATTTTATTGAGAGGATATCTAGTTTTTTGAAAAAAGATGTTGATAAGATTCTCGATAGGCTTACGTCAATGGCAGAGCCTTTATTTATACTTATCCTTGGATTAGCAGTTGGTTTTATTATGTTATCTATTATGACTCCTCTACTTAAACTCAATCAAATGGTAAAATAAATGTGAGTGTTTATTAACCTTACCTTAGATAATACCGTTTATATTAAGTGGAGAACGTTGTATAAAATAAAGTATATAATAAGAAGATGTTATAATAGTCTCACAGTCGGAAAATAGGAATTGACATAAAGGGTAGAAACCCTTTAATATCAACGGATGCCCTCTTAGCTCAGTAGGATAGAGCACAGGATTCCTAATCCGATGTAACATAATTTTATAAACCAGCCTTTGGCTTGAGTTTTCACTTAACACCTTGATTTTTAAGCATTTTTTGCTGTCTGTCTTTTCCCATATTTTCTTTCGTTTCATATCCTTTTCGCTGCCTTCCGTAACGAAAGTGTTACAATAGTGTAACAGTGAAATCTCTTCAAAACCTGCTATTCATGCTCATCTACAAAGACTAAATCTTTTCACTGCTACATATCTCATTCTTGATTTTCTCAAACAAAAAGAATCCATCTTTTCGTCTACAGCAACTTTTGTTACAACATCTCTATCAAATTTACAACGACTCAATGTCAAAGCATCTACTGCATTCGTCCCTCTATGATGTATATTCTTGGCATTCATAGCTATAATAACGGCTATCATTATTTAAAATACTGCGCTTCATATCAGCGAAATATATAATATCAGTCTCAAAAAGTACTATAATCACAAAATTCGCAGAAAAAGAATTAATCTTTTGAGCTTTAACAACTTCAAAACTAAAATAAACTATAAACCATTTAATTATTAGAATTTTCGATATAACCCAGATCAAAAAAAAGAAACAACATCCCTCGTACCATGCAGTACCCTTACTATCTCAATACCATCAATAATAGGTAAATAATAAATTAGATACTGACCAACAGGGAAGCTTCTCAATCCGTAATGGAGTTCGTCTCTGGTTTTACCCATATTTGTAAACAAAGCAAGATTTTTACTTGTTTCCTCAATCTCATCAAGTAATTTATCTGCTTTGTCAGGGTTGTCTTGGGCGATATAAAGCCAAATTTCTTCAAGATCGTTTTCAGCTTCAGGACGTTTGAGAATTTTCAACATTAACCTGTTGCTTTAGTTCGGTGATTAACAAACCGTTGACGACTTCTTGCTTTAATGGCTTTAATATCTAAAGGTGTTGGCCTACCACTATCTAAACCTTTTTTTATTTCAACTTTCAACTCTTCAATAAGTTTAATGTTTGTTCGGTCTCTTTCTTCAAGAAGGCGTAAAGCTTCACTTAGGACTTCGCTTTCTGAACCATACCGCCCACTAGCTACTTTTGTTTTAACAAGTTCTTCAAGTTGTGGCGTAAGTGTTATATTCATAGTTATACCCTCGTTATCATATATTTTATGATAGCATAAAATATTTAATCTTTCCTATATGTTATTTCTTAGACTTTTCAACTACCTTTTTTGGCGCGGGCTTACCCTTTGTTCCATTCACGGCCTCCTTATAAGCCTTGCCAGCAGTAAACTTTGGACTCTTTGAGGCAGGAATCTTAATCTTAGCACCAGTTTGAGGATTGCGTCCTTCTCTTGCAGCACGATTTGATATTGAAAATGTACCAAAGCCAACTAACGTTACCTTTTGACCCTCTTTAGTTATCTTGATAATGCTGTCAATTGTTGCATCAAGTGCCTTTTCAGCTTGTACTTTAGTTAGTTTTGCAGCGGTGGAGATTTGTGTGATTAGTTCAGATTTGTTCATTGATTCATCCTCCTAAATACTGTTTTAATTTTGTTCTATTATCATTTTTCATATATTTTTAGTCATATTAGCATATTTATTTGTGAAAATTGTAGTAAATTATGATAACAAATGTCTATTATTTATTGAATATAGCAGTTTAAGCTATAATTTTCAAACAAAGTATTCCTAATATAGAGGCAGATCTGAACTTGACGTTATAACTTAAATAGATATATAATATTTACATGGTGCAATTATGAACATACAAAAGAAAAATATCAAAATTATCAGAAAAATATCCAGAGAAATAGTCCCTCTATCTTCCATCAAAACTAAGGTTATTTCTTCAAAGAAAAACAATCTATTGGATAAGGCATTATTGAAAGAGATGTCTGATGTTTCCAACTATTAAAGAAATTCAAGATTATCCAGTCAAACTTGAAAATATTTTAGCTGATTAGATATTAAATTTTTAATACACATATTATGAGTACATGCTTTACAATCCATTTTCTACAGCCTCTAAGTTTGCTTTAATATAGAAATAACAATTTTTGTACTCTTGAACCTTTTTGCAGCAAACTAATACATATCCTTTATCAACTGAATAAGGATTATGTTTACAAATATTAGGCTCAGAGTAAAATATACACAATTGTTCTTGTTGTAATTCAGTCATAGCCCCTTCATCGTTATTTAAAACATAATTTTATATGAAATATGATTTTAAAAATCTTCTGTAGCCTTCTTATCACGTTTTTTATTTCTTAAGTCAGTTGATTTGGTCTCATCAAACATTTGTGCTTCTAATCTTCTTATTCTTTCTTGAAGTCCTTTACTATCGGAATAATGTGTTGATTCTGGGAATATTATATGTTGTATTACTTTTTAATAGTTTTAATCAAAAGAGTCCTCCTTGCTGTTAATACTATTTACATTCATTATAGCTTGTTTATTTTCATAAATGTAATGAATTGTGATATCAAATGTATATTCCTAATCTTCATTGCTGTTTAATCCATTTGGGTAAAAGTTACAGTTTTTATATGTCTCAGATGTTTTGCAAAAAATATTAATATATCTAGTAATTAGAAAAGGTACATATTTACAAATGTTAGGTTCACAGAAGTTAGGGCAGATAATTTGTTTGTTCTCCATTTTATTTATTCCTCCAGTCATCAAATTTAGATTATTATATATGAAGCATTCTGACAGCGTATTGTCATTATGAAAATATTTTTATTTATTTGAAAAATATTTATTTGGTAAATGTTGCAGGAATAGCTCCTTGCTTAATAATACCTAATTTTGTTAAAATGTGTCTGTGACATGGAAATTACAACTAAAATCCCAACAACCTTTATTGCTATAGATATTGAGACTACTGGATTAAGTGCAGTTAATGATAAGATTATTGAAATATCAGCAGTTAAATTTCACAATAGAAGGCATATTGATGATTATACAAGGTTAATCAATCCGCAAAGATCTATCTCATATCATGCCTCCCAAGTCAACGGAATAGATGATTCTATGGTATGCAATGCCCCTAAATTTAATGACATCATAGACGAACTGCTTGATTTTATTGGAGATGCTCCGCTTATTGGTCATAACATTAAACTCTTTGATATTGGTTTTATTCAGAAAGAATTAGGCTTGGTATTAAATAATCCGATTATTGATACATTGCCTCTAAGCAGACAGGCATTTCCTTTTCTTGAGAATCATCAATTAATGACATTACAGCGATATTTGAAAATAGAGACAAGTGTTAACCACAGAGCATATGACGATGCCTTATCAACTGGGTATTTGTATATCAGATGCTTGCAGGAATTATAATAATCTATTTCACGGAGATGATCTTACTGTTTATATATTATCCAATTATTCTAAAACCTTCTTAATCATTGCATAGGAGTATTTTCGCAGATTCATATACCTTTATACCAAACCACTATTTACACTGCCACATTAACGGTCTATCAGTTTCTATAACCTATTAAACATATTGCCTTGAACTATATTCTCAGGTTTACAGTTATATACCAACTCATATTCAATTTGCTATCATAATGCTTAATACTGTTTGACTATTTATACTTAAATTTAATTCATGAGGGTGTAATGAACCATTTAATATTATATATAATGTTTCCATACACCCTCTATATTACTGAAAAATCATGGAAAACCCTTTTAAACTAAACGTTTCAACAATCCTTGCCAAATAAAATATTTTCATTCAAATAATTATTTTCAACATGACATAATGCTGTCAGGATGGATATGATATACTATCAATAGTGCGGTATATATTTAAAGACATTGAGGGATTTAAACTGCAAGGTATATTGAACCATAATAAATATAAATGTAATTGTATACCTTTTACTAACAATATTGGAGGTATTTAATGGCAGATGATAGTATCAATAAAGCCTTTACAGGAAAAAAGAGAGACAAGGATGCTGGCATATCTGAAAAAGTAATAGGCATTCTCAATATATTAAACCTAATAGAGCAAGGTAAGTATCCTAATGTACCTGAATTAGCAAAAGAATGCGAAGTAACTGAGCGTACTATACATAGATATTTGAATATAATTAAATTTATAGTGCCTATAGTATATGACAGAATAAAAGGTGGATATAGATTTGAAAATAAAGACTCCAGCAAGCTAAAATCCTTTACTAATGAAGAGATTGCTGCAATAGCTGCCATAAGTCATATCACTAAAAGTCTCGGTGATCCTGTTAATAGTTACTTTCAAAGTGTGTTAGATAAGATTAATAGTCATGCTAAACCAGATGTGAAGCAATCAAACGTAATAAAAGTCATGATTCCAAAGACTAAGATAACCTTTTCAGCGGTATGGTTTGAGAATATAATCAAGGCTATAATAGAACAGAAACAGCTTGAAATAAAATATCATGCCATTAACACCGATGAAGTTACTACAAGGATAATTGATCCATACGAAGTATATTTTGATGATGGTATATGGTTTGTATATGCTTATTGTCATAAAAGGAATGAAAGAAGGTCTTTTGCATTTGATCGCCTCAAATCAGTAAAACTAATAAATACGAAATTTGATAAGCCTGATAATTGGAATATAGATACAAATAGAGCATGGCATGTAAGAGAAGGCACGGATACTACTGTAAAGGTAATATTTGCAAAAGAAGTAGCAGAGCTTATAAAAAGAAAGACATCATGGCATCCGTCAGAGACGAGAACTGTTAAAGTTACAGGAGAGGTGGAGCTAACATTCAGATTATCAGGGACTGAGGAGATAAAATGGTGGATTAATTCATGGATACCGTATGTAACTGTGCTTGAACCAGAATCATTGAGGTTAGAGATTAAAAGAGATTTGGAGAAGGCGATGTTAGCGTATGAATGAAGCGTAATTTATTATTAATTATTAATAATTTATTTTGAGAATGACATAATGCTGTCAGAGTGAGTATGTTATGATATAAAAAGTTAGTTAGAAATTAATGATTAATTATAATTTTTGGAAAGAATGAAATGTTAATTATAAGTAGTAATTTTAACAAGCATGATTATTATGATAGCGCTCTTTCTTCAGGAGCAGATAAAACAGTTGTCTGTAATTGGCAGAGTAAAAACATATATTTTAGAAAATCAGATTATGATTATAGTAATACACCACTTGAAGTCACTTCTTCTTTTTGTTGCACTTCAGGGTTAAATGGAGGTAAATAATCATGAGATACGCTGATTTTGTCCATCTTCATCTGCATACAGAATATAGTCTGCTTGATGGAGCAATACGTATAAGTGAACTAATAGAGAGGGCAGTAGAATTTAAGATGCCTTCTGTTGCAATTACTGATCATAGCAATCTATTTGGTACGGTTAAACTCTACAAAGAAGTAACTACAGCTGGACTCAAACCAATAATTGGCTGTGAAATCAATGTAACTCATTATTCTCGTTTTGAAAAAACTAAGGGATATTACCATCTAATCCTTCTATCAAAAGACATGACAGGTTATAGAAACCTCGTCAAGATTGTAACTCAGGCATATACTGAGGGTTTTTATTATAAACCCAGCGTAGATAGACAACTATTAGAGTCGCATAGCAAAGGGCTTATTGCACTTTCAGCATGCTTAAAGGGCGAAGTTCCTTATTTACTTAACCATGAACAGCCTGACCAAGCAAGAGAAATCGCACTTTGGTATAAAGAACTCTTTGGGGCCGATAATTATTATATAGAGATACAAGAAAACGGGCTGCCAGAACAAACAGCTGTTAATAAAAAACTAATCACTCTTTCAAAGGAACTTGATATCAAGCTCGTTGCAACAAATGACTGTCATTATCTAAATAAAGATGACTACACTGCCCATGACATCTTGATCTGCATCCAAACAGGCAAGACAGTTGATGATGAAAATAGGCTGAAATTTGGTACAGATCAGTTATATTTTAAATCCCCTGACGAGATGAAGACAGCATTTAGAGAAGTTCCTGAGGCAGTATTAAATACTAGAGAAATTGCAGAAAAATGCAACCTTACCTTTGAATTATATAAATTTAAACTCCCAGAGTACCACCTTTCTGACGGAGGTTCCCCAGATTCATATATGGAAGAACTTGCGCGGATTGGGCTAAAAGAAAAGATAGGAGAAGACCCAACACAGGAATATGTTGAGAGGTTTGACAGGGAATTAAAGATTATAAAAAAAATGGGACTTTCATCATCTTTTTTGATTGTATGCGACTGTAATAGATTTGCTAGAAAAAAAGGCATCCCTGTTGGCCCTGGCAGGGGAACAATTACTGGCAGTCTAGTTGCTTATTGTCTTGGAATAACCAATCTTGATCCTCTAAAATATCATCTTTTGTTTGAATGTTTTTTAGATCCTGATAGACTCAGAATTCCTTATATATTTGTAGATTTTTGCAGAGACCGCCGCGGTGAAGTTATAGAATACATAACTCAAAAATACGGAATTGACCATGTAGCTCAAATTGTAACCTTTGGGACAATGCTATCAGATGTATGCATAAGAGATGTGGGACGCGCATTGAATCTGCCTTATTCAGAGGTTGACAAGATTGCTAAATTAGCCTCCACAACTCAATATATTACAATAAAAGAGGCAATAGAAATTGAGCCAGACCTCAAAAAAGAATATACTACTTCTGAAGACATCAAAAAATTATTAGACATTGCAATAAGACTTGAAGGGCTTTCCAGAGATACATCTACCCATGCATCAGGACTGATTATCTCCCCTGTCCCTCTGACTGATTATACTCCAATCTATAAAACTCCAATTGATGAAAGTCGTATTACTCAATTTGATACAAATTCTATTGAGGCAATTGGACTAATAAAATTTGACTTTTCAGGGCTTAAAATATTAACCATTATTAAAAAGACTATCGAATACATAGAGGAATTAAATAAGACCATAGATATTGATAAAATTTCATTAGATGACCGAAAGACATTTGAATTATTGAGTTCTGGACATACAACTGGCGTGTTCCAGCTTGAAAGTGATGGTATGCGTGATATTTTGATTAAGATGATCCCAAATTGTTTTGAAGACTTGATAGCGCTTGTTTCACTATATAGACCTGGGCCAATTGAAAGCGGGATGGTAGAAGACTTTATCAAACATAAAAAAGGTATCATCCCAATAACATATGAGGTAATTGAGTCAAAGGAATACCTTAATGAGACATATGGCCTAATACTTTATAAAGAACAAATTATGTGGATTGCAAATAAGATTGCTAATTTCTCTATGGGTAAGTCTGAAATAATGAGAAAGGCAATGCTCATAAACAAACATCTAGAAATAAAAAAACTAAAGGGTGATTTTATTGCTGGAGCTACTGAAAATGGAATAAAAGAGCATAAAGCCAGCAAATTATTTGATTTAATGACTTTATTTGCAAAATATGGATTTAATAAATCTCACGCAGCAGCATATGCCCTGATTACATATCAAACTGCATATCTAAAGGCACATTATCCAGTAGAATTTATGACAGCCAACTTATCAATTGAATATAATCCCGATAAATTAGCAACGCTTATCAAAGAATGTAGAGCTATGAATATAGAACTCCTGCCTCCTGATATTAATAACAGTGATATTCAGTTTAAGATAATCGGTAATTCTATAAAGTTTGGTCTTGAGGCAGTTAAAGGAGTTGGTGTAGATGCAACAGAATCAATCATCTCAACTCGAGGAACATCCCCATTTATATCCTTAGAGGATTTTGTTACTCGGTTAGACTCACAAAAGGTCAATAAAAAGGTGCTTGAATCACTAATAAAGTCAGGAGCATTTGATTTATTAATCAAAACCTAAATTCAACCCTAAAGTGCAACAAAAGAAGGAACGACTTCAAGTGGTGTTTTACTGAAATCTGTTCTTTTTGGCATATATAGTTGAATGTGTTATGACAAAGGCTTTTAGCAATGATTATAAAACATATTAATTCGTGATAATGGGTATGGCGTAATTCTTTTTATGTAATCCATCATTAAAAAATACGAGGTTGTAAAATGTAATAATAAGATTGATTATCAAATATTGTAAAAAACATGCTTGATAATGACATAACGCTGTCAGAGTAACTGTATAATATAGTTAGTCATAGACATGGAGGTAGAGAATGAAGAAAGAATCTTCAGTAATATTACAGATAATTAATGAGTTGGGTCGTCCAAGGCGGGATATGGTGGATTTAATTAGATATTTGGGTGACACTATTGAAGCACATTTATGGAAGGTATTTGCTTATCATAAGTCTAATAAAGAGGATATGAGGGGATGGTTACAAGAATTAAATACTCATAGGAAGAAATTATATCTCTATAACGTTAAAAAAGGTTCATCAAATAAATTCATTGTAGATAGAGATTATATTATAGAGAAGTTAGTTATTGAACCTTTTGAGGGGGATAGAGAGATTCAAGCATATATTAAGAATTTCTCTTATGAGGGGTTTCCAGTAGTTTATGTAAGTAATAAAGATTTGCATAAACTCCAGAAATTAGGTGTAAAGTATGTAGATTCAATCTTAAATAATAAAGAATTTACAGTGTCAGAAGATGAGTTATTATAAGAGTAATTCAAAAATTATTATGAGGTGTTATGAATAAAGAAGAAGATATATTAGAACAATTTGAGCCATTAAATGAGATGGCTTCATACGGCAAAAAAAGTACAGGTATTACTAATACAATATTTATATCGCCAAAAGGTGGGGCTAAGCACGGAGCAAGAATTAAAGTCGCAATTGACCCTCCAGATTCATTTAATCCGTCTACAAAAAGTGTGTCAATTGATATTAATGATTATACTGTAAGAGGTGAAGCTATAATACCTAATAAACTTTTAAAATGTGTAGTTAAATATATTAAACGAAATTATTCAACCATCAAAGACTACTGGGAGTATAAGATTGATACTGCGGAATTGACCAAAAAACTAATAAAAGTCAAATGTTAAAGCTATCAAAACAATGAAAAACTTTAAACCTTTACAAGAAACCAACCCTAAAGTCATTCTTATCTCATCAGATAAAAACTGGATAGAAGGAGATGCCTTACAGCAACTTAAAAAGACTGCCGAATTTGAAGGTATGTTATTAGCAGTTGGTTTGCCAGATATTCATCCTGGTAAAGGTAATCCAGTAGGCTCAGCCTTTATAACTCAAGGGATCTTTTATCCTCATCTAATCGGAAATGATGCTGGATGCGCTATATCTTTGTTTAATACCAGTTTGAAGAAGAATAAATTAAAAATTGATAAATGGCTTAAAAACCTATCAGGTTTAGAATCTCAATGGGATGGTAATATTTCTGAATTGCTTGAAACAGCGAATATTATACCATCTGTCCATGATAATTCATTAGGAACAATCGGCGGTGGTAATCATTTTGCTGAATTACAGGTTATTGAAAATATATATAATCAAGAATTATTTGATAGTATCAACCTTGATAAAAATCAATTAATGTTATTAATCCATAGCGGATCAAGGAGTGTTGGTGAGGCTTTATACAGAAGTCATACTGATACATTAGGTGCAAAGGGATTATTGACTGGTTCTGAAGAAGCCTCTCAATATCTTACAAAATATAATCAAGCCATAAAATGGGCTAAATTAAACCGAACATTAATAGCGCATAGATTTATAGAATGTCTAAATGGGGATTATGAAAATATCTTAGACATCTGTCATAACAGTATAACTGAGATAGATTTTGATGGCAAAAAATGTTGGTTACATCGTAAAGGGGCAGCGCCTTCTGATAGTGGGGCTGTAGTTATAGCAGGGACAAGAGGTACATTTAGTTATATAGTTCAACCAATTGGAGATCAAAAAGAAAATGCTTATTCTATTGCTCATGGGGCTGGCCGTAAGTGGAAACGCAATGAATGTAAAAGCAGAATGAAGGAAAGATATAAAAGCAGAGATTTAATACAAACAGAATTAGGCGGGCATGTTATTTGTGATGATAAGGATTTATTATATGAAGAAGCCCCAGAGGTATATAAAAAGATAGAGATGATTATAGATGATTTAGTGGAAGCGCAATTAATCAAAGTAATAGCAAGTCTAAAACCAGTAATCACCTATAAGAAAAGGATATACGATGAATAGCTGGTTGCAGGTCACATCAGGAAGAGGCCCAGAAGAATGCTGTTGGGTTGTTTATAATGTTACAAATAAGATTCTTGAAGAAGCAGCAAAGGCGGGGATTAAATCAGAAATCATTGATGTGATTATGGGGGATAAGCCTAATACTTTTAAATCTTCATTAATAAAAATTGAGGGCGATAATCTTACAGACTTCACATCTCAATGGAATGGAACAATTCAATGGATAGGGAAAAGTATGTTTAGACCTAATCATAAACGAAAAAACTGGTTTGTTGGAGTTAATTGTTTAATTTATGATGAATCTGATATAAACTTACTCTCTAAAGATATAAAAATAGAGACAATGAGGGCATCTGGTCATGGCGGTCAGCATGTAAACAAAACAGAATCAGCAATCAGAGCAACTCATATTCCAACTGGACTAACTGCAATAGCGCAAGAGGAACGGTCACAGTTTTCAAATAAGAAATTGTGTTTAGCCAGATTATCAGAGAAAATTAAACAATTCGACACATTAAAAAAAGTAGAAAAAAAGCAAGAAATTTGGAGTCAACATAATATGCTTGTTAGAGGCAATCCCGTTTGTATTTTTAATGAGGATAATTTTAAGATTTTTAATAAATAAATCGTATTTTATTATCAATTTTCAATAATTATATTTGATAATGACATAATGCTGTCAGAGTGAGTGTGGTACTATATCAATAATTGGCATTAATTTATGTTGGAGGTATTATGGGCGTAATAAATAAAGGAGTATCAGAAAAGGGGAGCTGAAATGGATATTAATGAATTTCTTGATTCACTAAAACGATTAATGTAACTGTAGCAATATGAATTATTACTATCAAAAAGGAGAATAGAAATGATTGAGAAAATTGAAAAGGTGGTATTTTTCAGGTTCACGAGGGTATTTGCTTGGTTAGTAATAGTTCCAGCATTTATAGCCTTGGTTTTTTCTGGAGTGATGGTTTTTCAAAGTTTTACTAATGAACCAAGTCCTGCTATAACATATGAAAAGGTAAAGGCACAGGTAGAGAAGTCAAAAACTGAAAAGGTTTCCTCTGATGAGAATGAAGTTGATCCAGAAACACAAAACGTAGATAAATATAAAGAGGAGATTTATAAAAAAGTGCAGGAAATAGTAAACATGTTAGACCCAAATCCATGGCCAGACCCTGTTGGTATTATTCTTGAAGGACATAAAGAACTGAGAGACACTTATAGTAAAATTTTTATGGACAGGGTCTTTGAAAATTCCAAAGAGGAGCATAAGACATATATTGACGGGCTTATTGAAATACTTAAAAAAATACCACAAAATGAACGTGCTTCTGCTTCAGATATATATGATGATTTATGGAAAATTGGGAAGAACGAAAAAGTACAAAAAAAAGCTGAAAAAGAAAGAGCAAAACTTATCTATGCAGGAATACTTGCGGTGTCGTTTATTATTATAGCATTATTTTCACTTATGCTTATATTTCTTGCTATAGAAAAAAATACAAGACAGAGTAATAATGGAAAATTAGATTCAAAGTTAACATAACGCTGTCAAAGTGAGTGTGATATGATATGAAAAGTTAGACATTTAGAGGAGCTATGAGAGTAATAGATAATATAATAAAAGAATCTGGAATTCTAAATGAGATGGCAAGAGGGAAAATCAAGATTGCCATTGATGAAAATATTGAAGGAACAGTCAACTATCTTATTGAAAAGGGGTTTAGCGTTCTAAAGCCAGAGAAAGGCTGGAAGGATAAGAAGGTTCATAACTGGTTAGAAGAAAATAATATTAAGGTATTTTTTACTAAGAATTGGGAAGATTTTAAAAAGTTTCAGAAAGAATATGTTTTATATGGAATAAGAATAAATAGACCTAATTATATATTGGCTGATGCTATAGAGTGTATTATGAGGAAAAAGTTTAACGAACATTATGAATTGTATGTTCAGAGAGAAAAAGGAAAATATCTTGCTGTTGTATTAGATGATCTGGGATTAAAAATTTTTGGCTGTAAGATGTAATTATAAGATTAATTGATAAATATTTTGAGAAAATATGATTTATTCTTATTATGACATAACGCTGTCAGAGTGAGTGTGTTAAGGTATAAATAGTTAAACATATGGAGGAGTTATGGGAGTAATTGACGATATAATAGAACAACAACTTGAGCCGTTAAATGAGATGGCTACGGTTGGATATTTTGATAATAAATATCAGATATCAATTTATCCAGAGCCATTAGGTAATCCAAGTTTTCATTTAAGATGCAAAGAATGGGAGGTTGTTTTAAAGATAAATGATTTCACAGTTTTAGAAGTTACAAGCCCTTTTAATAAAGGTACAAAATTACCTAATAGAATAATGAAGAAACTTATGCAATTTCTAAATTCTAAACATGAATTGGGTACAACTAATTGGAAATTTCTTTTAGCTACATGGAATTCAAACAATCCAAAATACAAAGTTGATTTAATTGAAATTCCTAAAATCTAATTAAGGGGATTTATTTTGATAATGACATAACGCTGTCAGAGTGAGTGTGTTAAGATATAGTCAATTAAAAATAACGGATACTATAAAGGAGCATAACAATGGAAATAACTAAGTCATTAAGCAAGGAAACAGGTGATGCGATAGTAAAGGTCGTTGATGCCGTGGTTGATTTGATAGTAAAGCTGACTGATAAGAAAGATGAGAATGAGAAAAAGTGAGTAACTGGGCAATATATTCAATTTTGGCAGGGGTAACTTATGGCTTGAGTGCTATTCCTATGCGATATGTATCAAATCATAGCCAAATGTCAATGCCTTCAGAGTTTATATTGTTGTTTTCTAGTCTTGGGGCGTTAATTGGGGCTATAATATATTTAATATCAACAAAAAATATTGGACATGTATTGATTATTAATGTTAATATGAAGACAGTTGTAATTGCAGCAGGGGCAGGATTGATTGGTTCAATGGGTAGTTTATTTGTTATAAAAGCATTGAGTTATCCTGAGTCCTCAGTTTCTAATGTTATGGCTATTGTGAATACGAATGTCCTGTTTGCGCTCGGATTTGGGGTTATTATGTTGAGAAAAATGCCTGTTGGAGTGAGTGTGTATAGGGTAGGTTTTGGAGCGGTATTGATGATGGTTGGTGTTGGGATGGTGTGTTGGTGAGAAGTGTGAAAATGATTAAATCGGAAATACAAAACAAAATTTGGAGATTAAATGAAAGAGCTAGGGTCTGTAAATTAAACTGTGTCAAGGGTAATGGCTCATTCATTAGCCACCCTCTTAATATATCATAAAGTCAGTTCCAGATTCAATCTGCCCTCAAAAAATATAGCCATCTGTGAGATCGTCTGC
>JADFXP010000038.1 GCA_015233465.1 Candidatus Magnetominusculus dajiuhuensis | reverse complement strand
TAAATTCAGACGGTAATCTCAGGCGTAGGGGCAGCCCTTGTGGCTGCCCTGTTTTAAGTTTAATCTGCATATAATCAGGGTAACCACAAGGGTTACCCCTACAAATACGATATGTTGCATTCAAGTACAATTCTGTAGCTATTTGGAAGTTTTTTAAAGATATTTATGGCTTGTTTTTTTATAGTCAACATTCAACCCTCCTACGATTTCCCCCAATCCTGCTTGCGCTGTTTTCTATTATGTATATACTTCTCAGCTGACAACGCTGCCATACATCCAGCCCCAGCCGCTATTACTACCTGTCTTACCTCTACACACGTTACATCTCCAGCACAAAATACTCCATCTATTGATGTCTCCATTGTCTCATTTACCAATATACATCCCTCATCACCTAACTTTACCTCTTGATTTAAAAAATCCACTATCGGCTTACTCCCATGCAGGTATACAAATACCCCATCCATTGGCAGTATGACCTCTTCATCCTTTTCCTTATTCTTTAACACTATCTCCTTGACTGCATCATCTCCCTTTATCTCAATCGGCTGGTGTCCTAAGAGTAATATCAGATTAGGAATCTTTAATACATCTTCATATCCGCCTGCTGTAACCTTAATCTGAGGGGAAATTAGATATACAGTTTTAACAAACCTTGTCAATAACCCAGCCTCTTTTACCGCCTCTTCAGAGTTACCAAGCACACAGACAGTCTTTCCTCTATAAAACGCAGCATCGCAGATTGCGCAATAACTCACACCCCTGCCAAGAAGTTCTGCCTCTCCTTTAATACTTGCCTTTCTGCCCATTGCACCAGTTGCTATTATCACAGTCTTTGCCAGATACGAATTATCCATTGTAAATATCTCTTTTATCGGCTCACTAAGCCTTGCACCTACTACCTGTGCCTCTATATATTCTGCACCAAATTCTATTGCCTGCTTTCTGAATAAATCCAACAGCTCTTTGCCAGAAACAGGTTTATGAAGACCCGGATAATTTTCTATCTTAGAGGTATATGCCAAAGCCCCTGCGCTCTTTGATTTATCTAAAACCAATGTCTTTAGTCGGCAGCGTGAGGCATACTGCGCAGCCGTAAGTCCCGCAGGCCCTCCTCCTATAATTACTACATCATAAGTTTCACCCATCTATCTCATCTCCCAAAAAAAGCTATTTCACCTCAGAGACGCAGAGAACGCAAAGAAAAGCCACAAAGATTAAAAAAATTTAATTTATTTATAATTTTTCTCTATGTAATCTATGCCTCTATAGTGAAATTATCTCTTAATTATTCTTACCATTTTTCAAAATATTTAATTTATTATTTTTTCTATGTGTCCTCTGCATCTCTGCGGTAAATCTATATTTTATTAACCATTAATATTTAATTAAATTCCTTTAAACGATTATAAAACGTATCACGCTGCATTACCTTAAATCCTGCTGCCATGCCAGCATTTATCAGGTCGTCCTGCGATACCTTAAAGCTCACCCCAGCAGCCCTTACCACATTTTCCTCAAGCATAGTTGAACCAAGGTCATTTGCCCCAAACCTTAATGCTACCTGCGCCATCTTTATTCCTTGCGTAACCCATGAAGCCTGAATGTTTTTGATATTATCCAGATATATCCTTGACAGCGCCAAGACCCTTAAATAATCCACCCCTGTTGCGGGCAGAAATCCTTTGCCAAGGGCGGTATTTTCAGGCTGAAAGCTCCATGGAATAAAAGCGGTAAATCCATGTGACTTATCCTGCTGGCTTCTTGCTGCATCAAGGTGTTCTATAATATCCTCTGGCCCCTCTCCGCAGCCAAACATCATGGTTGCAGTTGTTTTAAGCCCTGCTTCGTGCGCCTCTGCCATGACTGCCATCCATTGTTCGGTCTTGATTTTCTTTGGGCTTACTGCCTCTCTTATTCTATCTGATAAGACCTCTGCCCCTCCGCCGGGTATTGATCCGAGGCCTGCGTCTATTAATTTTTTAATCGTATCCTTTATTGATAATCCTGCTACTTTTGCAATATGTGTAATCTCAGGAGGTGAAAATCCATGTATATTTATATCAAATTCCTTCTTAATAGTCTTTAACAGGTCTATATAATAATCTATATTTAGATCAGGATGGAGACCGCCTTGAATCAATATAGCAGTTCCGCCGACATCTACTGTTTCTTGGATTTTCTGTAATATCTCGCTGGTTTTAAGCAGATAAGATTCTGGATTATCAATGTCTTTATAAAATGCACAAAAGCTGCATTTATTGATACATATATTAGTGTAATTAATATTGCGGTCAATGACAAATGTAACTATATTCTCAGGATGCAGTTCCTTACGTAAGGAATCTGCCATCTTGCCTAATTCCAAAAGAGGCATTTCCTTGTACATTTTTAGTGCTGTTTTTTTGTCAATTCTTTCCATTTTAATTGTCATGAGGGCTTTGCCCTCAAACTCCCACAAAGGGACTCGTCCCTTTGAACCCGTAATTTTAGGTTATTTATAATAATAAGTTTTTCATTAAGCAACTAAACAAAAATTAATGGGTCAAGGGAACGAGTTCCCTTGCGGGAGTTTGAGGGCAGAGCCCTCAAAAGATTCCTTCAATAATCTTTGTTTTTCAATAATATACTTCATTTCCTCATCATCGTTTAATGCGCCTTGAATCAAGCGGTCAATCTTATCTATTTCTTTAGTTAAAGCATTCTTTTTGATTTTTGATATACTCTCAACTATATTTTGTTCAAGTTCTTGGTCATCTATAGAGATACCAAGTACAATACCTGAGACATAGTTTATCTCTTTACTATCACATATTTCAGTAAGTCTGTCAATACTTGGTTTATCTTTGGTTTTTAATAGTTCTATAAAAATCTTTTTTATTAATGCGCTCTCAAAATTATCAAGATTAATCTGATCCAAATGTCTATAAAATACATCTGTATAATTAAAAAAAATAGAAAGCAAGATCTCTTCTGCGCTTTTGATATTCAGTCCGTATCCAGCCGCCTTTAAACCCTTGCCTGCTTGATGAGAGACTTGTTTAATACCATCTCTTAGGATAGTCTCAGAGATTCCAGCCTTTTCGGCAAGTTCGGTTATTAGCGTGCCCTTTGAAACAGCGTCCTTCATATTTGAGATAGTAGCATATATATCGCGCATTGCTGAGATATTTTTTCCATCTACATCTATTCTGAAATCTATAAAACTCCTTGCCCCTTTCATCAATTTTCTAAACTGCTCTACTCCTTGAGAGCGAAGAAAACTATCTGGATCATTTTTATCAGGGAGCAATAAGACCTTGGCGCTCAGCCCTTCTCTATAAATTATATCAAGCGATCGCTTTGCGGCATTTATTCCAGCGCTATCTCCGTCAAATACAACTAAGATATTCCTTGCATACCTGCTAATTAATTTAACATGACTTTCAGTTAAGGCAGTGCCGAGAGGCGCTACTACATTATTAATTCCCAACATATGACACACGACTGCGTCCATATATCCCTCGACTACTATGGCATATTTTCTTTTACGAATATTCTCTTTGGCAAAATAAAGCCCATAAAGCACATGCCCCTTATGGAAAATATCCGTATCTGGGGAATTCAGATATTTAGGCATACCATCATCAGTAACCCTGCCTCCAAAGGCTATCACCCTACCCTCTATATCTACTATCGGAAATATTATCCGACCCCTAAACATATCAAACAAACCATGGTCTCCTGAAGCTATCACACCAGATGAGGCAAGCAAAGTATCTGAAAATCCCTTGTTTTTTAGGAGTTTATAGAGATCATTAGTGCGGGGGGCAAAACCAATGGAGAATTCCTTGATAATCTCTTCGGTTAGACCCCTGTTTTTTAGATAAACTTTGGCAGAATCAGTCTGATTTAATGATTTGATAAAATATTCCCGCGCCTTCTCAAGTGCATCAAAGATACCCTTTCGTTTTTCTATTGATTTATTTGATGGGACGAAATTATTTTCTATTACCACTCCTGCGCGCTCAGCTAGTTGAGTGACTGCCTGAGGGAAATTGATATTTTGCTCCTTCATCATAAAACCCACAATATCGCCGCCAGCGCCGCAGCCAAAACAATGAAACATCTGACGCTCAGGGCTTACTGTAAATGATGGGGATTTTTCTGCATGAAATGGACACAGACCCTTAAAATTCCTTCCAGCCTTTTTGAGTTCCAAATAGTCTGAGATGAAATCTACAATATCTATCCGTGTCTTTATTTGTTCAACTGTTCTTGAGAGATCCATGAATGATAATGAATTAGTCAAAGAATGAGGGCTCTGCCCTCAAACACCCGCAAAGGGACTCGTCCCTTTGAACCCATTAATTTTTAAACCATTTATTCCTTGTTTTATTATTTGAACCAATATTATAGGCAATTTAAACTTTATTTTCATGTAGTCACTTACTTCTAGTCAACTAACTATCTATTTGAATAAGCAGCCATTATATGACTTAATAAGACATTTACATTTGCAGGTTTCATAAGGAAAGAATGTGCGCCAAGACCTTTTGCCTCATGCTCATCATGTTCTGAACCGTGTCCTGTAAATATTATAACTTGAATCCGAGGATTTGTAACCTTTATCTTGCGTAAAACTTCCATCCCATTCATACCGGGCATATTCAGATCAAGCACCATCACATCAGGCTCTATATTACTCACATACTGAAGGGCTGATTCCCCATCAAAAACTACATCAGTATCTATAGAACGAAGCTTAAGCCTTTGACAAAGTATCTCTGCAAGAGATTTTTCATCGTCTACTATAAGAACCTTCATACCATCCTTGTTAGAAATTTATTCCTTGTTCGATTTTTAGAATGTAACTTCAACTGTCAAAGGGAGTATTAATGTAAGCCCTGTATCTCCATCTCCATACACAATAGATGCACCAATCTGTTTTATTGCATCACTGCTATCTATATCCTCATCAAAACTAATACTCTGCTTACTTCTGTGATGAAATTTTATCTCAACTGTACTCTCACCCTTTAAAATATTTATTATTATACCGTCTCCACCCTTTAAACATTTTAGATAACCCTGTATAATAGAAAAAATAATATATTGCAGTATTGATGGATTACCTAATACGGTTAAATCGTCCTTTATAAAATCCATATCTACGGTTATCTCTTTTTGATTTAAGACTCTATTCATCAACATAATAAGCTCTTCAATAACTTCGTAGAGATTATAATTAGATAACGGATTATCCATTCTATGAGCAAAGCTGTTTAGATATTTGACCAAGGCAGTGGTTTTTTTAATCTGACCAGTTATCCCGCCTGTTACTGAAGAAATCTGATCAAGCCCGCAGTCAGGGGAACCCTTTTTTATCTCAATCAGGTCTAACACAAGCCCAGCGGACTCATTCATAATTGATGAATGATTATTTAATTCATGAGTAAAAATTGATAATATTGACGCTATAAATTTTAATTGATCTGACATTATATATTCCTTATTCTGTTTGAGTTGGGTGTCTGCCTTCACAGGCATCTACAATTTTTGATATTATCTCTTTTATTTTAAAGGGTTTTAAAATAAAATCATAAGCGCCTTGCTCTAAAGCCTTTTTCTTTATTGCCTCATCTGCATTACCAGTAAGGATAATTATCCTTGAATTTGGCGTAGCCTTTTGCAGTGCTAACAATAAATCTGTTGAGCTTAAACCAGGAATCTGGAGATCCATAAATATGACATTTGGAATGCCTTCTTTGATTGAGGCAAGCGCCTCTTCTGAACTACATGCCACATTTACATCATACCCGCGCAGCTTTAATCTCTCTGCCAAAGTAGCTGTAAAATCTTGTTCATCATCTATTAATAATACCTTATCACATATCATATATAAACTCCAATATTTGGGTGTCGTCCCACGACTATGGGTGTCGTCCCACGACTACGGGTGTCGTCCCACGACTACGGGTGTCGTCCCACGACTACGGGTGTCGTCCCACGACTAAATCTCAATATTTGCTTCAACTGGGAGATTTATGTAAAAAGTGGTACCTTTATTTACCTCGCTTTGAACTGAAAGTGTGCCTCCAAGTTTTTTGATTATTCCATATGAAATAGACAACCCTAAACCAGTACCTTTGTCCTTTCCCTTTGTGGTAAAAAACGGCTCAAATATATGCTTTATCTGTGATTTTGGTATGCCGTGCCCATCATCTTTTATTGCTATCCAAATGCTTCCTGCTTCCTCTTTATATGTCTTTATCATGATTAATCCATTATCATCTACAGCATCAGCAGCATTTGTGATAATATTTAAGATAACCTGCTGTAACAGCCCCTTATCACTCTTTATCTTTGGCAATTTTTCATAAAAATCCAGTTCAATCTGAACATTCCGTCGAGAGATCTCCTTTTCAGTAAATATCAAGACCTCTTTGACCAATTCATTTATATTTAACTCCTCAATTGATACGCTCATCCTGCGCGCAAACCCTAAGAGTCTATGTGTGATTGTCCTGCATCTGTCTACTGCGCTGGTTATTCCATTTGTCAATTCTATAAATTTATCCTTTGTAAAGAGATTCTCAATGAGTTCCTTATTTGTCTCCATATCAGAGGACATATCTATAAAATCCTTCATCAATCCAGCCTTTTGACTTATTATTGAGAGAGGATTATTTATCTCATGCGCAACGCCTGCAGCAAGCCTGCCAATTGAAGCAAGTTTATTTGTATGCTCTATCTCCTTTAACGCCTCTTCTCGCAGTCTATCGGATTTCTTAATCCTATTTATAAGTATCTGACTCATGCGAATGGAAACAATAAATACCACAAATACGCTTCCAAATATTATCAGCAATATCTCACCGCTTGAAATAGTTGCCAAACTCCGCTTTTCAAGGGATTTTATTATCGCATTTAATATCCATGGGGCATTTTTTATATACACATATCCATGTATATAACGCTCTCCATCCTCTTTCCGCGACTCCAATGTGACCAAATTTTGACGTGGAGGAGGCTGCATTTTGTATTCATCTAATAATTTCCCATGAAATCTAGAAGGGGTCTGAATTATCCCATTATAATCAATCAAAAAGGCATCGTCTTCTTGTTTAAGGGTTATTGGTGAAAGAATGCTGTTTAATGTCTTCACATTTACCGCTGCTCTGATTATTAAAAAAGTACCCTTTTCTGGAAGATCCTTTCTGACTACTATTATAAAATGCGGCACATTTCTATAACCACTGTATATACTGCTTACATAAAATCCATTTACTATCACATTATTAAACCAAAACTGCTTTGAAAAATCCGTTCCAGCTAAATTATATGGGCCTACATAAGATTCCATAATACCATTTGAATTAATAACACCAAAATCTATTATATCCTCAAATTCCTTTTTTAAATTCGTATAAATATCTTTCATCTTTTCATGATTTAATAATTCGTCTTGATTATAACTTGATGCAATAAACCTGAGGGCTGATAATTTTACGTCAAGAAAAAACTCTAATGAATTCTTTACGCCTTCAAGCTGACTCCTCAACTGATTATTAAAATCCTCGCTAAGGGTATTCTGAAGCCAAAAATAACTAGATGTTGAAACCAAGATAAGTGGAATCAAAGAAAGCACTGCTATAAATAAAAACAACTTTACCTGAAGCTGACGGTATCTGTATTTATTAAATGCGGTTGGCTCGCCAGAATTAAAGATACAAAATGACTTTATGCAAACTATGATATTCTTTAATTTTTCTCTAAACGTCTCTGTATCTTTTATATCATCATTCATAAATTCCCTTTGAGAGAGCCTTATCTCTTAAACCAAATATATTAAACTGCAACTGCTTTTTTCTCTTTAATCTTATTATATGCCTCTTTCATAATCTGAGTCAGCATATCTATCTCAACAGGTTTTTGCAAATATCTAAATGCCCCTAATGACAGTGCAGCAGCCTTGTCTTCTTCTGTGCCTTTGCCAGTCAACACAATTACCTCTATATCAGGGGTATCACTTTTAACCTTTCTTAAGACATCAAGTCCATTAATGCCCGGCATACTCAGATCAAGGACTATTACCTCAGGCTCATCTTCCTTTATAAATGAAAGCGCCTCCTGCCCGCCAAACACTGCGACAGACCCAACGTCTCTTAAATGTAATCTGCTTGAAAGGGTCTTAACAAAATCTTTTTCATCATCAACCAACAGAACCTTTGATGGTAAAATCTCATCAAATCTCTTATAAACCTCTCCGTCTGATCTAAAATTCCTGCCAACCCTGTTTTCTACCCCCCTTACTCCCTTTACAGTCAATGCAATCTTTCTAAGCTCATCTTCCAAATGTTTCAATCTTATCACATATTTCTCTATAATAATAGTGACAATCATATTCTTACATATTACATTTACCTCATGACCTTTCTGAGAAAGAGTCTTTTGAACAGTAGCAGCAGTAAAAAAATCCTCAAATTCTTTAATAGACTTTTCTGTGGTCTTAACAACATCCTTTTGAATATTTTCCATTACAAGATCTACTGCCTCTGACTCTAACATCATATCAACCGGAATCATAATATCATAAAGATTGGTATCCCAAGGTTTTTTATTAAATAAAACATTGGTAAGATTATTTAAATAAGTATCTTCTTTAAGAATATCAGATTGAGTTACCTTTTTAGCAGTATCAAGTTTATGAGCCACCTTTATCCTGTATTCTATATCAGAGATTAAACAAACCCTTAATACAGAAGATAACTCTTTTGGTATCATATGCGCAGAAAAACCTTGAAATACAATATTATCTTTTTTGATTAAACTTGCAATTTCAAATTTGATATACGTTATAGCGCGTTCTTTTTCATGCGTAAATTCATTAAATACTGACGGCTCTCCATATAATGCCTTTTTGAGTTTTTTTGGTGATAAATTATATATCTTTGAGACATTTTCTAAAAACTCATCTTCCTTGACTAAGGTATATTGAAGTTTATCGGCTAGTGCCTTAGCAATTTCATTTCCAAAACAGTATGTACCGCTAAAAACTGACAGTATAGACATTAACTCGCCTCCTTAATTTATGGTTATACCTTACCAAGTTCCTTTAATATACCTTTATAAACCCTGTAAAATTGATCATTATCTGCTATTGATTTCTTTAGAATATTCTTAAAATTCTGAGTATCTTTAAGATTTATTACAACATTAACACTCTTTGAAAAGGCAGTTCCATTATCCATTGATGTAAAACCGCTTCCAGTTAAGGCAAGAAATATATGCCGTCTGTCTATCATCGGCATCCTTCCAAAGTGATCAAACAAATCATTACTTTCAGCCTTACTTCCATCAAATAATTCGTTTAATACTATTACCTCAAACCTTGTAAAACGTATCTTTTCAAATGCCTCATCCATATTCTTAGGAACTACTGGAGTATATCCAAGCTCGCTTAACGCCTTAACTAATTGCCTTTGAATCTCTGAGTCACTCTCGCAAACAAGGACAGGCCTTGCGCCTTCCTCAAAATCATCTGCTCCTAATGAGCCAGTCTCAGCATTAGAACCTGTATTTTTGCGGTCAACGGTCAACTTCTCACCGCACTGCGGACAGGTTATCTTAAACTCATCCTTATCAGGAAGTTTATCATCTGCAATAACGAGATTTTTTTTACAATTAGGACATGTAATTTTCATTTATCTTTTCTCTGCCTTTTATTTTTTCCCATAACCAGCATCCAAGGTAAGCCCTTCAATATCTGTGGTTTTTTCACCCTTTGCGCTCTTTATCATATCTATGCCTCTGCCGACCACAGGTTTTCTTGAAGCATAGGCAAGGGCAGTCTCTTCTGTTATTATACCGTCTTTATAACATTGAATTATAGATTTATCAAATGTCATCATCCCATAGGCATCGCCGCCATGTATGATCTCATAAAAGGTCTTTCCTTCTGATTCACCGTTAACTATAGAATCTTTAACCCTGACATTTGTACGCATAATCTCAAGCACTGCGACCCTTCCGCCTCCTACCTTTGGCAGAAGTCTCTGTCCTACAATCCACCTCACTGTATCAGCAAGACGGTTTCTTATCAGTTTTTCCTCTTCCTGGTCAAACATACCAATTATTCTATTTATCGTCTGTCCAGCGTCAATTGTATGAAGCGTTGAAAGAACAAGATGTCCAGTCTCAGCAGCGCTCATTCCGATCTCAACGGTCTCTCTATCGCGCATCTCACCAACTAATATAATCTTTGGAGCCTGTCTCAAGGCTGCCCTAAGACCTGTTGCAAACTTATCAAAATCTGAACCCATCTCTCTTTGATTAAATGTCGCCTTTTTATGAGGATGAACAAACTCAACCGGATCCTCAAGAGTCAAGATATGCACGGATTTATTTTCATTCATCAGATTCAATACTGCTGCAAGCGATGAAGATTTACCGCTTCCTGTTGCACCAGTGACTAAGACTAAACCGTTTTTCTCCTCAGCAATAGCGCCTAAGATCTCCGGCAGTTTCAGATCTGATATTGTAGGTATTCGAGTCTCTAATTTTCTAAGCACACAGGAATAAGAGCCTCGCTGTGAGAATATATTGACCCTGAACCTTGCCTTGCCTGTAAGTGAATATGAACTATCCGCAGAGCCTTCTTTTATCAGATTCTCTGTAAGCCTGCGGTCTGAATTTATTAGATTTAACGCAAATATCTCTGCCTGAAACGGCGTTAATTTATCAACTGGAAAATCATCAAAGGTTACAGGCACAAGCTGGCCCGAAGACTCTACCTGCGGAGGCTTCCCTACTGTAAGATTGAGATCAGATACATTTCCGAAACTCTCAAGCATTGTTGTAAGCATGTAATCTACTTCTTGCTTTCTCATTTTCTGGCTCTCTTATTATATTATAAGTATAATTTAATAATTCTAAAACTCTGGCGGAGTTGTCCACTCTGGAAACAGCTTTTTAAGCTCCGCATCTATCCTATTTTTGTCAACTGCCTTATCAAATGCCTCTTCAGGGCTGATCCATTTTTTCTGTAAAAGCCCAATGATCGCATCCTCAAGTGTCTGCATTCCAAGTTTCTTTCCTGTCTGAATTACTGACTGCATCTGCGGAGTCTTGCCTTCTCTAATTAGATTTGCAGCAGCAGCAGTGCATACTAATATCTCAAGCGCAGCGCACCTTCCCTTTTTATCTATACGTTTAAACAAACTCTGAGCAACAACCGCCTTCAAGCCCTCTGAAACAGTCGTACGAATCTGAGCCTGCTGATTTGCTGGAAATACGTCAATTATTCTATCAATAGTCTTAGTTGCGCTTTGTGTATGAAGTGTACCAAAGACAAGGTGACCAGTAGATGCAGCTTCAAGTGCAAGCTGAATCGTCTCAAGGTCTCTCATCTCACCAACAAGTATAATATCAGGGTCTTCACGAAGAGCGCCTCTTAGTGCAGAACCAAATGTCTTTGTATGAAGTCCGACCTCTCTATGGTTGACAATGCAGCCCTTACTTTTATGAACAAATTCTATAGGGTCTTCAACTGTGAGGATATGATCCTTACGATTTTTATTGCAATGATCTATTATTGCGGCTAGCGTTGTTGACTTACCGCTTCCTGTTGGTCCAGTTACAAGCACCATTCCCTTTTGAAGCATAGCAAGTTTCTTGCAAATAGGCGGCAACCCAAGCTGGTCAACTGTCAAAATCTCACTTGGAATCTCTCTGAATACAGCTCCAACGCCCCATTTCTGCACAAAGAAATTTGCACGATACCTTGCAAGCCCAGGTATCTCATAGGCAAAATCTATATCGCCAGTTTCCTCAAAGACCTTAATCTTGTCCTCAGGGGCTATTTCATAAAGCATTGCCTTTAGACTGTCATTTTCAAGAGGATCAAACTTTACCCTCTCCATCTCACCGCGTAGCCTTAGTATTGGCTGCGAACCAGATACAAGATGTAAATCTGATGCGCCTTGATCGTGCATCAATTTAAAAAAAGCGTCTATCTTTGCCATATTTAACCCCTCTAAATCTCGGAATTATTTTACAGAATCATTCTAAACATTAGCAAATATACTTATATATTGTCAACAATTACTATGATTTGATTTTGTTATCAAGAAAAATAATAAATAGATGAGAGGGCATAATTATTTACAGAAAAAAGAAACAAACACCTCTTTACTAAATATAGCAATGCTCAATTATTCAAAATCTTTTAAATTATTATGATATTTTGTCATTTCTTTGACACTTATAATCAAAATACTATCTCCTTCATATGATTTTATCACGTATTTATACATAAAAACTGACACATTAATTCTTATGGATTACTTGATTACTGTGATATTTAAGTAAAAAATACAGTCTTATTCATTATATTACATTTTGCGCAACCAATTGGCACAGATATTGCTTTAGTTTATTTAGTTAATAAAATATATAAAGGAGTCATAAAATGGATAACGGTAATGCTAAAAAAATAGTAGAAATTTTGATGGAGACAAATGTTTTTTTCGATCTTAGTTTGATGGAAAGATACAGACTGATTAAAGATATATCTAAGAAATGTATTCCTGCAAAGAGTTCATTGTTTAGCGTATTTAATTTAGATGAAGATAAAGATATACGTAATATTCAAAAGCCAAGAAAGCTCTGTTATAAAAGTGCTTAGTTGATGGGATTATATGGTTAAATAGGGACTGGTTAAAGGGACATCCATGATAAGTAAAGTCAATGTCCCAATGTCCCCAATTAATGTCCCTTCAAAATAATATCTTCCATACTAAAAATATCAATGCCAGTTTTATAAAAATGTAAAGCGAAGGCGTTATGCTAAACATAAAAATGATAAATGCAAAAATTATAAAAATTATTATCTTTATTATTTTACCCAAAAAAAACTCCTCAAAAACCGTATTTTAATTATTTCATCAAAATAAATCTTTCCATTAGCAATATATCAATCCCAGTAGAATAAAAACATCTAACCGCCTCTTGAGGCGTATTGATTATAGGTTCACCCATTATATTAAATGATGTATTTATAATCACAGGCACTCCAGTTATCTTATAAAACTCATTGATTATCTCCCAAAACAAAGGATTATCCACCCTCCTCACAAATTGAGGTCTTGCAGTCCCATCTACATGAACTGCTGACGGAATCAATCCTGCCTTGTCTCCTTTGACCTTTACTGCCACTGCCATATACCAAGGATTTTTTAGAGCTTCAAAATACTGCTCTCCATATTCCTCTAATATTGAGGGACAAAATGGACGCCAGTCTTCTCTGCCCTTTACATGATTATTTAGTAATTGTTTCGTATCACTAAGGAGCGGGCTTGCAAGTATTGATCGGTTTCCAAGCGCCCTAGGTCCTATCTCCATCCTCCCTTGAAAAAGTGCTGCTACCTTTCCTTCCTTAAGATATTGCGCAATAATCGGTGCAGGATTGCTTTCCTCTTTATAGGTTAATTTTGCATATTTTAACACATCTTTAATTTGATCAATCTCATAACTGCTCCCATAATATGAATGAGTCGTCTTTTTAATATTAATTGAAGGCGTTAAACGTTTCTGAGATAAGATTGCAGAACCAATACAAACCCCTCCATCATGGCTTGCTGGATGGACAAAAAATCCATCTACCTCTGACATCTTTGATATAACTCCGTTCATCTTGCAATTCATGGCAACTCCCCCGCCTACACAAACATTCCTTACCCCGCTCTCCTTTATATATCTCCTCACAAGCCCTGACACAACCTCTTCAAGAAGATTCTGAACCGACCAAGCAATATTTTTATAATGCTCTTTTATAGGTTCATTTTTATGAATTACCCGTCTCGGCTCTCCAAGCAATCCCGCCAATTCATCTGTAAATCGTTCATTATATGTATGGTTGCCATAATACATCAAATCAGGATTAATCTCATAATCCCCATTGTCTTTTATAATTATAAGTCTTCTAAGAGCCTGATCAATCTTACCGTCAAACCTCCCATAAGGCGCAAGCCCCATCACCTTGCCCTCATCCGTATATGCCCTAAATCCAAGGAATTCAGTTATGCTTGAATATGCCCTGCCAAGCGAATGAGGAAGTTTAAACTCCCTTATCTCCGTAAGCCTTTCCCCCTCTCCAAGCCAGATAGTTGTAGCCCTATCTTCTCCGCTCCCATCCATTATAAAGATTAGCGATCTATCAAATCCACTGTTATAATATGATGAAGCAGCATGTGATTTATGGTGGTCAAAATACGTCAGTTCCTTTATTGTCTCCAGATTAGCAGCATTCAACGCCTTATTAAGATTTGAAAGATAAATGCTTGGAGTATATCTCTTTAAAATCTGTGCTTCATTCTCTCTATACAAAATCCCTTTTTTAGGATAAATATCCTCCTGAGAACGTAAAAACTCGCCCATATACTCCGGATACTTTGCACAATCCCAAGCAAGCGCAATATCATCAATATCCCCCATCTTTAAACCCTGAGAATTCAAACAATACCTAATCGCATTTATCGGCAGCCTGCCCCTTGCTACCTTCTCCCTTACAAAACGCTCCTCCTCTACACAACTCTTTAACTGCCCGTCTATCATTAAACACGCTGCTGGAGACATGCTTGAACCTGATATGCCTAATATATTCATAAGTAACCCTTTAAGAGCTCCGCCCTTAAAAATCCCGCAAAGGGACTCGTCCCTTTGAACCCATTATTTAAAAACATTTGACTCTATATATTCACATAGAATGTGACCTATCATTATATGACACTCTTGGATTCTTGGCGTATCTTTAGACGGAATTGACAAAACAATGTCTGATACCTTTGGGATTAAAGTCTGAAGATTTCCACCTATAAAAGATATTGTTACCATACCTATTGAACGAGCCTTTACAAGCGCATTATAGACATTCTTTGAATTACCGCTTGTAGAAATCCCTATTATTACATCGCCTTTTCTCCCTTTTGCCTCAACCTGTCTTGAAAAAATATCATCAAAACTATAATCATTAGCAATAGCAGTCAAAGAAGATGTATTAATAGTCAATGCCTCAGCATCTAAAGCTGCCCGCTCCAAATAAAATCTGCTGACAAGTTCAGTTGCAATATGCTGGGAGTCCGCTGCACTCCCGCCATTGCCGCATAATAACAACTTCCCTCCTGCCTTAAATACATCAGTAATAATTGAGGCAGTCCGCCTTAACTCACCAATAAAGACATCATCATTGATAAGGGAACTTACTACCTGCTGATGTTCTAATATCCTATCTTTAAACATATTGCAAAATTTTAACATAAAAAACAGCCAAATAACAAATTTGAGATTATCTCAAAATAATGTTATAATCATTAAAGATTAAGGATTAATCTCAATACTGCCGATATAGATAAAGTAAAGTTAAGTTAAGGAGTAATAATGTATAGAACCAACACATGCGGAGAACTCAGAGCGTCAGATATTGATAAAGACGTAACGCTTTCTGGCTGGGTATTTCGCCGCAGAGACCACGGAGGACTGATATTTATTGACCTTAGAGATAGATCTGGGATAACCCAAGTCGTCCTAAGCCCTGATATTTCAGAGGAATATCATAAACTCGCCCATACCCTCAGAGCGGAATATGTCATCACAATCAGCGGTAAGGTATGTACTCGTCCCCCTGAAACTGAAAATAAAACCCTGCCAACTGGCATGATAGAAATATATGCTTCATCTCTTAAAATATTAAATGCTTCTGACCCTCTGCCATTTATGATTGATGAAAGCTCACCTATCTCTGAAAATCTAAAGCTCCGTTATAGATACCTTGACCTAAGACGTCCAGAGGCAATGAACAAACTCATAACCAGACATAAAATTACCATGACTATAAGAACCTTCCTTGATAATCTTGGATTTATAGAGATGGAAACACCCATGCTCACTAAATCCACTCCTGAAGGTGCAAGAGACTATCTTGTGCCAAGCAGAGTTAATCCAGGGCAATTTTACGCACTCCCACAATCTCCTCAATTATTTAAACAGATACTGATGATTGCTGGTTTTGAGCGGTATTTTCAGATTGTCAAGTGTTTTAGAGACGAAGACCTGCGCTCTGACCGCCAGCCTGAATTTACTCAGGTTGATATGGAGATGTCATTTATAGAGCAGGATGACATAATAGCTATTGTAGAAAAATTATTATACCGCCTATACGCAGAGATAAAAGGCGTGATGCTGATAACCCCATTTGAGAGGTTGAAGTTTAAAGATTCAATGGAGCGTTTTGGATGCGATAAGCCGGATATGCGCTTTGGTCTAGAGTTAAAAGAGATGGCAGATCTCACACAGCAAGGCAGTTTTAAGGTCTTTTTGGATGCAATAGAGCATGGAGGGAGAATTAAAGGGCTTTGTGGAAAGAACATGGCAGGACTATCAAGGAAAGAGATAGATATGCTGACAGAAGAGGCTCAGTCTTTTGGGGCAAAGGGTCTTGCATGGATTAAACTTACAAAGGATGGATTTGTATCTCCAATAACAAAGTTCTTTCCTGAAGAAATTTTGAAACAAATGGCTCAAAGGCTTGAGGCAGTCTCTGGAGATATGATGCTCTTTGTTGCTGATAAGGAAAGCGTGGTATTTGACGTACTAAGCAGGATGAGGATAAATATAGCAAAAAAGAATAATATGATAAGCGCTCAGGATAAATTTGTATGGATTACAGATTTCCCAATGTTTCAATGGAATGAAGAGGAATCACGGTATGAGGCAATGCACCATCCATTTACATCTCCGGCAGATGCTGATATTGAAAAGATTTTAGCTGGAGAGATAAGTGATCTTTCAAATGTAACGGCAAAGGCTTATGATATAGTGTTAAATGGAAGCGAGATTGGCGGCGGGAGCATTAGAATTCATAACACAACCTTACAAAACAAGATATTTGAGATACTTAAGATACCTGCAGAAGATATACCTGATAAATTTGGGTTTTTGCTTGATGCGTTAAAATTTGGAGCGCCTCCACATGGAGGGCTGGCACTCGGACTTGACAGACTTGTAATGATAATGACAGGAGCGGATTCAATCAGGGATGTAATAGCATTTCCTAAGACTCAAAAGGCAGCGTGCCTACTGAGCAAAGCTCCGTCAACAGTTGATGATAAACAATTACGCGATTTATATTTAAAATCTGTTTATACTGAACAATAGGACAAAAAGAGTTGATGAGAATAACTTAAATGGATGTAGAAACTGCAAAAAATGTACTAATGATTGTCAAATACATTTCATATGTATTAGTGGTGGTGACCTTTTTCTTTTTTGTAGTTATACCATTAAAACAGACAATCAAGGAACTTGAAAAAATAGTTGATAATTCGTCAAATAGTTCGCCAGCATTAACTCCATTTAGCGAAATAGGAAAACCATCAGGAAACGCAGATCAAATGCCTAACCCAAATAGCCAAAACCCTTTTATTTCAAATACTGACACCAATGCCGCGGCCTCTTCGTCATCTCAGCCAAATTCTATGGTTAAAGAATGGGCAAGCCAGCAGCCTGAGCAGGCATCTGCAGTAGTTAAAGACTGGATGGCAGAAAGTAAATAATTTCTTGTATAATTAATCCATGAACGATAAATCACAAATGGGAGTCGACACTCGACAAGAAGTCAATCCTCTGCTTGAATTAGCTAAATTATTCCTAAAACTTGGAATAACCGCATTTGGAGGTCCTGCTGCGCATATTGCGATGATGGAAGATGAGGTTGTAAGAGGCAGAAAATGGATGAGCAGAGAGCATTTTCTTGATCTTGTAGGCGTTGTAAATCTGATTCCAGGGCCTAACTCCACTCAATTAGGGATACTGATTGGATATACAAGGGCAGGGATAATAGGGCTAATAATTTCAGGGCTTTCATTTATCCTTCCTGCAGTAATCATAACAGGAATCCTTGCCGCAATGTATGTAAAATTTGGTTCAGTGCCTCAAGTCGCGCCATTTTTAATAGGAATAAAGCCGGTTGTTATTTCAGTAATTACCCTAGCAGTTATCAAATTAGGAAAGACTGCTGCAAAAAATATACAATTAACGATTATAGGAATTGCTGTTGCATGTGCATCTTTAGCGGGAATAAGTCCGATAGTTGTATTACTTTCTGGCGGGATTGCTGGGATAATATTACACAACAAAAAGTCGAGGGTCAACTCTCATAAGATTTCTCTTTGGATAATTGCTGCGGGCTCTTTGGTTGAGGGATTGTTTAAAAGCAGTGATGCTCTCGCAGCGCAAAGTCCAGAGATTGTGCGGGTATCACTATGGAAGCTGGGAATATTTTTTCTAAAGATAGGGTCAATACTTTATGGCAGCGGTTATGTCCTTGCTGCATTTTTGCAGGGCGGACTAGTCAGAGATTACAACTGGCTGACGCAGCAGCAGTTACTTGACGCAATAGCGATTGGGCAATTCACGCCTGGGCCTGTATTAAGCACAGCGACCTTTATTGGTTACGTTGTATATGGGATACCTGGGGCGATAATATCTACTATAGCAATATTTCTTCCGTCATTTATATTCATATTAATATTGAACAAATTTCTTCCGCGGATTAAGGCATCAAAGGGGATGTCGGCCTTTATGAAGGCGATAAATGTAAGTGCTATTGGACTAATGGCAGCGGTTGTTATACAGCTTGGGAGTTCAACTCTTACAAATTGGAGGGCTGTTGTTATAGCGGTAGTGGCTGCGTTTGCAGGGGAGCGTTTTAAGTTGAATACAGCGTGGTTAGTAATAGGAGGGGCAGTATCTGGATGGCTCTTACAAATTCTTTTATAAAAGAGTCAAAATGGGGCAATAGCCCCAAACCCGATCAACTCTTGCGGGAGCCCATAGATAAAAAGGGCAGAGCCCTCATGACAATCATATTTTTATTTTGTCTAGTAAATTTTTCATGGGCGGGGCCTCCGTTTATGACAGATGATCCTGAGCCTGTAGAGTATCATCACTGGGAGATCTATTTAGCTTCGCAGTGGACACAAGACATTTCGGGGACGGTGGGAACGCTTCCGCATATAGATGCTAACTATGGGATTGTGCCGGATTTGCATCTCCATGTGCAGGCGCCGATGGTATATTCTGTGCCGAGCAATTCATCTACACAATATGGGATTGGAGATATAGAGGCTGGGTTTAAATATCGTTTTATAAATGAGGATGAAGACGGGTGGGTACCACAGGCAGCGATTTATCCGGCGGTTGATTTTCCAACTGGGAACACTTCACGGGGATTAGGAGAGGGAAAGACGAAGATATATCTTCCGCTGTGGCTTCAGAAGGGTTTTGGGCGATGGACAACTTATGGAGGCGGGGGGTATTGGGTAAATACTGGAGATAAGAGTAAGAATTACAGTTTTCTTGGATGGGTTTTGCAGCGGGAGGTTTCAAAGATATTGACCTTTGGAGTAGAGATATTCAATACATCGCCTAAGGCAAAGGGGGAGAGCGGTGAAACTGGGTTTAATGTTGGGGGGTATATTAATATAGATGAAGAATATCATATTTTATATTCGGTTGGACGAGATATATGGGGGAGAAGTGACCTTATTGGGTATATTGCACTACAGTGGACGTTTGGGGAAAAGGAAGACAATGACAAATCTAAGCCGTTTAATAAAGATTAGATTTATACCTCTGATGTAAGATTACAAAAAATAGATTGACTAATTTTAGCAATATTAACAATTATAGTTAAATTGAGGGCTAACTATGAAAGTAGCATCTACAGAGATTAAAAACAGACTTGCAAAATATCTTGACGCATCCTTTACTGAACCAGTAACCATAGAACGTTCAGGCAGGGAGGTAGCCGTATTAGTTTCTGCTAAGGAATTTAAAAGACTTAAAGAAATTGAGATGAAATATAAGGATGAATTAATTATAAATGGAGATGAAGATAGAATAAAAACATTAAGAGGGCTAATGAATGAGAGTCATATAACAGACAAAGACATTGAAGATATAAAAGAGATATGGAAATAACTGTAGACACTCATGTCCTTATATGGTGGATGGATGAAACATTAAATAAAAAGCTGTCTAAAAAGACATTAAAAATTATAGCAGATATAGAACAAACTGGGACAATTTACGTCCCAATAATTGTATTAATGGAAACATTATATCTGATAGAAAGGGGCAAAGGCAATCTATCATTTAACCATATTTTAGCAAATATAGAAAAAAACAATCATTATAAAATAATCCCTTTTGATACACCCTTATTAAAGATAGCAGAAACGGTAAAAGGGTTAGAAGCCCATGACAGAATAGTTGTTTCTACTGCACTGCTTACTAATAGTCCGCTGATAAGCAAAGATAAGGAAATAGGGGGGATTAAAGGGATTAAGGTTATATGGTAGCTTAGTTAAAAAAAAGACCTCTGCACAGTAACCCTTTAAGGGCTCTGCCCTTAAAAATCCCGCAAAGGGACTCGTCCCTTTGAACCCATTATAAAAACCAATAATTTTTAATAGGGACAGACGTTAATAGGGACAGCGACAATACTGTTCGGAATGGAAATTGCATAAGTTATAAATATTTTTTTAAATAGTGAATTATTTTCTAGACTTTTCTGAATGCTTTATTAGACAATATTTAAATGGTTGAAAAATCTAATAGAGGCTGTTAAATAAACTGTGTCAAAGTACCGAAAAGGTAATAAACCTTTAAAAGGAGAATTGACATGGAAGAGCAAAAGAGACCACAAACAACGCTACAAGATTTTAATTTTTCTGAATTCCAAG
>JADFXP010000037.1 GCA_015233465.1 Candidatus Magnetominusculus dajiuhuensis | reverse complement strand
TATTTTACCCGTAATTCCGCAAATTTTATGTAATATTTAAGACCTCTGCATGACTTCCAGTTATTTCACATCTATCAATAAAGCATTCTCTCAAGCGCTTTAACTTCTAACACATTTACTGGCTCTCCTTCAATCTTAGCCATATCACCGTTATTACAAAAGTTATGGGGTCAAGGGGACGAGTCCCCTTGGAGAGCTTGAGGGCAGAGCCCTCATGAGATTATTTATTATTCACCTCTGTAGGTAACAAAACCTTAAATGTACTGCCCTTACCCAAAATAGAACTTACCTCAATGCGTCCGCCATTTTCACTAATGATTTTTTGAGTAACTGATAGCCCAAGCCCTGTGCCTTTTGAGCCTTTTGTGCTGAAAAATGCCTTGAAGATTGAAGCCAATGTCAATTCATCCATTCCGCAGCCTTGATCAATTATGCTGATTATGACTTCTTTTCCATCTAATTGTGTAACTACATTAACCTCAGCATTTTCTACTTCATTACAAGCGTCTATTGCATTTGAAACTAAGTTTAGCACTGCACGATATATGCCTTTGCTGTCAATCATTATATCATCAATATTATCGTAAGCATTCATTCGAAGGTTTATTTTTTTCTCTCGTGCCTTGGTCTGCATTAAATCCACTATTGATTTTACCAAAGAATTAATATTAGTTTTTTCATATTCAGGTTTGCGTTCTTTTGAATATGTCAGCATATCTTGTACAAGATCGCTTAATCTTTTTATACTTTGGCTAAACATCTCAAAGCTGCTGGAATTAATATCATGCCCAGCCTTCTTTAATTCACTTTTAACCATATACATACCGCCTTGCAGCCCATTTAGCATATTTTTCACACAATGCGCAATCCCAGTTACTGCCTCGCCCACTGCTGCAAGTTTCTCTCTCTTTAAGGCTTCCTGATGAAGCTGACAATTATTTATCGCAATTGCTATCTGACATGCTACAGCATCTGCAAGCATTAAATGCTGCTCCTCAAATCTCTCGTTACGTTTCTTATTAACCGCCTCAAGTGCGCCAATACATCGTCCATCTACCATTAAAGGCACACACAGCAGAGATCGTGTAACAAATTTTATTGTATCATCAACTTTTGTAGTAAAATCTTCGTCTTTTTTTGTGTCATTAACAATTATAGAAGATAATGTAGAGATACATTTTCCTACGACTCCTTCACCCATCTTTAGACGAAAGTTATTGAGTTTAGATGCCTTGTCACCACTAACCGCGTAAAAAACCAGCTCATCTGCAGCTTCATCTTTTAATATAACGCTGCTGCCTTCAACGTCCAACATCTCAGTTGTAATATTAGCTACTACTAACAATAGATTATCAAGGTCACCAATATTTGAATGTATTACTTGCGAGGTTTTAATAAGGTTCTGCAGTTCTTTAATATGCGAGGTTTGATCAGTTTTACGTCTGCCATATTTTTTATTATCACCATCCCCATGACATACAATTAATAGACTGCCGCAGCTACAGCTTATTTCTGTATTTTTACGGTATGTTGATTTCTCAAATTGCTGGCCGCATGACGTGCATACTGTTTTATCCCTGTCATCATACCGCTCCTCTAACACTTTGGGAGAAGCTATAATTGGTGTGATAAGTTCACCACAAAGACAAGAAAACTCTAATTTATCATCAGACTTTTGAACTTCATGTCTTTTTTCACATTTGGAACAGACTACTAACATAAATCTCTTTCCTTGCTTAGTTCGATATTTATTATCTAAGACTATATTTCCTTAATAAACTCTTCTGGATCAATTCTAACAAGAAAAAGATTAGGTACGTCATGCCCATCTTGACGATTTTTTCCTATCAGTTTACCACCATCACCAGTTCAATTAGAATTATCCTCAATAAATGTTGATATAGCAGTTATCTTGAGACCAATTATATTCTTTATATAATTATCATTTCTAATTGATTTAAACAAAGAAGTCCCATTCTTTTTTCGTTTTCAGAACTATAACATCAAATCCATTATCTTTCAAAACAAGAGAAAAGAGGATCTTATCAACTCTTCGTCAACTATAACCAATACGCATTCACCCAATATCTTGACATATAAGTTATTACGACATCAGAGATATTTAATCATTATAAACGCATATTATCAAACACTTTTCACTTCTTATTTTTGTTCTAATAATCCTTTTACAGCTTCAATAAAGTTGTCTGGATCTACAGGTTTATCAATGAACATATCAGGTAATACACGATAACCTTGAGAGCTTGCTCCTACCTTGTAATCTTTAACTTGATCAGCAATTTGCATAAACAACATCTTACGATAAGATTGAAAACGATATAAAAATTTATCTACAGAACTATCAATATTCTCAAGTAGTAACTTCATATCTTCTAAGGTTTTAGGGTCATGAATTTCTTTACTAGCATTTTCCAAATAACTCTGAACAGCGCTTAATATGATAATAGGAGTTCTACTCATTTCAGGATTTATTCTCAAATCTTGTAATAAACTAATGCCGTTTTTTTTAGGCATCATTACATCTGAAACTATAAGATCAGGTTTTTCCTTAATTGCCTTGTTATATCCCTCAAGTCCATCTTCTGCAAGTATAACCTCAAATCCATTATCTTCTAACACTGCAGTTAGGTATGTCCTTACCATCTCTTCATCATCAACAACCAATACACGTTTACCCATAATTAGTTCTCCTTTATTATTAAAGTTAAGATAAATATTCTAAAAAAGGTTGAACCTCTACCCTATGCTGCTTTTTTAACCTCTGACTTTATCCTTGCAGCCTCATGCACCTCTACCGTATTAAACGTTCCGCTAATTGCCTGTTTTGGACATCTTGCCGTACAAATCCCACATCCAATACATTTATCTTGATTAATCACATGAGTCTTTTTCATCTCTCCGCTTGCTGCTTCCATTGGGCAAACCTTTGTGCACATATCACATCCAATACACTTTTCAGCGCTAATCACAGCCTTTGTCCTTATCGGCAATAAATCAACTATAGCCTTTGTCGGACACTTCCTTACGCACAGACCGCAAACCTTACACTTAGCAGGATCTATCTTTGAACAATTATCCTTAACAGACGCAGCCTCAAACGGACATACCTTCTCACACATCCCGCATGCAATACATCCTATCTGACAATTCTTCCTTGTCGCTGCCCCTTTATCCTTTGAATGACACGCAGTCATCACGGTCTTACTTCCGGGCGTTATCTCTATAACCTTTTTCGGACACGCTTCAACGCATTTCTTACACGCCGTACATTTAGACACGTCTACCACAGGTATATTATCACTATTCATAGACATTGCCCCAAACGGACAAACATGAGCGCAAGTGCCATATCCAAGACATCCGTATATGCAGGATTTATCCCCGCCTCCAGCTATTACCGCTGCCCTGCAGTCTATTATTCCATTATATACAAATCTCTTAACCGTCCTTGAACTCCCGCCCTGACACATTATCCTTGCAAACTGAGGTTCTGTGATGACCGCCTTCTTACCAGTTATCATTGCTACCATCTCAGCCCCATGAGCCCCTGCAGGCGCACATAGATTTGTTGGAACCTCCGCTCTCTGCACTACCGCCTCTGCATACTGCTGACATCCCGCAAATCCGCATGCCCCGCAATGTGCACCAGCTAAAACATTCTTTACTTCATCTATCTTTGGATCCATAACCACCGAAAACTTCTGCGCAGCATACGCTAACCCAAATCCAAATATTGCAGCAAGCCCCGCCACAAACACTGCCGTAAATTTCAACGCTGATACTAAGTCAACACTACCATTTAACTCCGCGTCTCCAGCAGCCTCCGCATGTGGAAGTATAAATCTGCTGATGTCATTTATAAAATTTATTATATCAATATGATTAATGTCTAACATCCTTTTCTCCTAGATTAATACTTACAACCCTTTAAGGGTTTTTATAACGGGTCTACGACCCTGCCCTTAAAAATCCCGCAAAGGGCCTTTTTGTAAACTTTTTTATAAAAAGTTTAAATTATTTCCCTTTGAACCCATAATTAAAGCGTTAAGAGACCTGAAAAACCTGTAAATGCTAGCGCTATTAAGCCTGTTACTATAAATGCTATCGGTAAACCTTGAAATGGCCTTGGTACTATTGATAACTCCAATTTCTCTCTGATACTTGCCATTATCGTTAGAGCTAAACCAAATCCTAATCCTGACCCAAGTCCAAATACTAATGTCTCAATAAAACTATATCCTTCATCAGAACTAATTAACGGTACTGCCAATATTATACAATTTGTGGCAATTAACGCTAAATATACACCAAGTTTATAATATAAGGTAGGCGCTACCTTTCTCATTATCGTATCTGATGCCTGTACAAATGTGGCAACTACTCCTATAAATACCACTATCTTTAAAAATGTTATATTCATCGGAATCATCAAATAATTAAATAAAAACCAACTAATAGCAGAACTAATTACCATTACCGCTGTAAATGTTATGCTCATACCAATTGCGGTCTCCATCTTTTTCGATACACCAAAAAAGATACACAACCCCAAAAATCTAGTAAATACAAAATTATTTATAAGTGATGCGCTTATAAATAATTGAAATAACCTTATAGATTCATTACTCATTTATTGCCTCCTTTATACGGGTGTCATCCCACAACTTATGGGTGTCATCCCACGACCTTATGGGTGTCGTCCCACGACCTTAGTGTCCGCTTGCTCCGCCAGCGCCCTTACCGCCAAAATAGTGCATATCTACCCAATTAAAAAATCCCATCAAAAGCCCTGTAGTCAAAAACCCTCCAGCAGGAAGTACCATTATCAGAAGCGGCTTTGCTGCTATTATCTCAAGCCCCCACAACGTGCCTCTGCCCAAAAGCTCCCTAAAAAAACTTATTATACAAAGCGCTATCAGAAATCCAACCCCCATGCCAAATCCTTCAAACATTGAGGGTACAACTTTATTCTTGCTTGCAAACAACTCTGCCTTTGCCAAGATTGAGGCAAATGCCACTATCAACTCTATATATAATCCCATCTGCCTATATGCCTCTCTTGCAAATGCTGCCATACCCATATCTGTTACCGAAACCCACGCTGATATTATTAACATAAATATCGGTATTCTTATCTTTGGATGTATTACATTTCTCATGGCTGATACCGTCATATTTACCATTACCTGAACAAATAATACCGCTGCTCCCATTAAAAATCCATTTCTTAAACTACTTGTAACCGCTATAGACGGACATAAACTAATAGCCATTCTAAAGATTGTATTATCTGTAAGTATGCCTTCTCTAACTAACTGCCAATTAGTCTTAGTGTTGCTCATTATTCACCCCACTCACCCCGATAGTCTGCTCAGAAAGTCCGTTTGAATGTTGTCCCACGACTTTTGTCAGCATCTCTACACCTGCCCTTACTCCCTTAGTAACGGCTCGGCTTGATATTGTTGCTCCAGTTATTGCAGCAATATTGCCATTTGCCTCACCTTTTACTAATACTAAGTGATCTAGGTCTTTTCCAATAAATTGATCTTTGAATGATGGATTTTCAATCCCATCTCCAAGACCAGGGGTCTCAGCATGTTGAAGTATATTCATTTTTGTTATCTTTAGATCCTTATCAACGGCTACAAGGATATTTATAAAACTTGAATACCCCTTACCATAACTCTCTACAACATATCCTATAATCTGATTATCTGTCTTTGCCTCAAAGTATTCAACGTGTTTAGGCTTATTATTAAAGTCTATACTCCAATCTCCATTTTCAGGCTTAATGATAGTCTGAGCTTCTGAGATCATCTGTTTAAGCGCTAGCTCTTTTTCCTCTTTACTTTTCTGAAAGATTATCGGCGAGGTCTTTGCATATACCCCTGCAAGCAAAAGCCCTCCAATAATATAAATTACAATCAGGTTTAATGTGATTTTAATTATGTCTTTGAAGTTCATTTTCCTTTATCCTTATTAGCCTTTTTGGCTCCAAATACCTTAGTCTTAAAATTCCTATCTATTATAGGAGCAAAACAGTTCATAATCAATATCGCAAACATTACTCCCTCTGGAAACCCGCCCTTTAGACGAATCATCATAGTTATTGCCCCGCAGCATACGCCAAATAATATCTGTCCTGCCTTGAGTGATGGCGCAGTCACATAATCAGTTGCCATAAAGAATGCCCCAAGCACCATTCCGCCGCTTAATAAATGTAATATTGGGTCTCCTGTAAATAATCCAGTCTTTCCGCCAAATACCCACGCAAGTAACGCTGCTGTACCTAAAAATGAAAGTGGTATGTGCCACGTTATATATCTTTTATATAATAATATCGCAGCCCCAATTAATAATGCCAGTATTGAAGTCTCTCCCAAACTTCCAGCCCTATGTCCAAAGAATAATTCAGTATACATACTGGAGGCATTCCCAAACACTGCCATTAATTTATCTAACCCATCTTCCTTTAATATCCCAAGCGGTGTTGCGGTTGTATGAGCGTCAACTCCTATAAATTTCGCAGTAGGCTCTATCCAAGTAGTCATTGCCCTTGGCCATGTGATAAGCGCAAATGCTCGCGCCATCAAAGCTGGATTAAACACATTATAACCAAGCCCGCCAAATAACTGTTTCGTTATAACTATCGCAAAAAATGTGCTGACTATAGGGATATAAAATGCCACAGTTGCTGGAAAATTCAAACCAACAAGCAGACCTGTTAAAAAAGCGCTCCCATCATTAATTGTTGAATCTGCATTAACAAATCTCTTAAAAAGCAGTTCCGAAAAAAGGGCTGTCAAAATACAAAGCGCAGTAACTAATGCTGCCCTTGGCCCAAAATAATACACCCCAGAAATAAGGGCTGGCATCAGAGACAGACACACTGTCCACATTATCCTGCTAACCGACTCCTCACTCTTTACGTGGGGACTAACCGATACTAATAAATTATCTTTCTTTAATGTCGCATCCATTTAGTCTTGCTCCAAATTCTTATAGCTTTAACTGAAAAACCAATGTTTCAGCTCTGGCTTTTAACTATTTATCAATTTAAGGTTTTACCAATGACTTTGCCAATCTGACAAACTGCACTATTGGTCTTTTTGCAGGACATACAAATGTGCATGAACCGCATTCAAAACAATCAAAAAGATGGTACTCCTTCGCCCCTTCAAACATACTCCGCTCTGAATATATACTCAACATTGAAGGAATCAGCCCCATCGGACAAGCCTCTATACATCTTCCGCAACGTATACATGGCCCATGCTTCTCAGTTGCGTCAACTTGGTTTTCTGACATGGCAACTATTCCAGATGTCCCCTTTGTCACAGGCACATCAAGGCTAAATACCGCAAACCCCATCATAGGTCCGCCAGAGATAACCTTTACCGCATTATTATTTAGACCGCCGCATTCTTCAATCAATTGGCTGAACGTTGTGCCAATCTTTACAATAAGATTGCTCGGATTTTTTATTCCATTACCAGTAACGCTTACAACCCTTTCTATCAAAGGCTTGCCTAATGCGCATGCCTCATATATCGCAGCCGCAGTGCCAACATTCTGCACAACAACCCCAATATCCATCGGCAGTCCGCCTGCTGGAACTTCTCTATTTAATATCGCCTTAATCAGCATCTTCTCAGCGCCCTGCGGATATTTAACCTCAAGGGTTATAATCTTTATAGCTGACTCAGACTTCGCAGCCTCAGTCATCTTTTCAATAGCATCTGGTTTATTATTTTCAATCCCAACATAACCATTCTTTACGCCAAGCACCTTCATCAAAATCTTTAGTCCAGAGATAACATCCGCAGGCCTTTCAATCATCTGACGATGATCAGCAGTCAAATAAGGCTCGCACTCTGCACCGTTTATAAGCACAGCATCAATCGGTTTTTCCTTTGGAGGAGAGAGTTTTACATGAGTTGGAAATGTAGCCCCGCCCATGCCGACAATGCCTGCAGCAGTAATCTTTTTCTTTAATTCCTCAGGACTCAGACTCATAAAGTCCTTATTTACCTCAAAATCAACAAATTGATTCTGATTATTATTTTCAATGACAATACAAGGCACCATCCTGCCGTTAGCCATAGGAAAAACGCTTATTGCAGAAACCTTTCCAGAAATTGAAGCATGAACTGGAGCAGATACAAACCCTCCAGCACTCCCAATCTGCTGCCCAGCCAAAACCACCTGCCCAATATCTACAGTAGAAGTACAAGGCGCGCCAATATGCTGACTCAAAGGTATTATCGCAGTTGACGGCTGCTTCGCAGGCTTAAGAGGGGAGCCAGATGACAATTCCTTCATATCTGGCGGATGAATGCCGCGGCTAAATGTTGAAAGACCCATAGAATTTTGCTCCCTGATTATTAGTAATTTTCCAAAAACAAAAAAATTTTAACAATTTAAATATAACAATGTCAAGAAATTGTAAATTTTATTTAAAGAAAGGCATTGTCTTGAGGGCTCCCTTTAGGGATGGCTCCCGCAAAGGGACTCGTCCCTTTGAACCCATTTATAAAAAAACTATTACAAATTAATTATTATTTAGATATTTATATATAGGATCAATTATAAATTTAATTACAACAGGTAGAATCAAATTCATTGAGAAGTAAACAGAAAAAATGTAGACACATAGAAATACGTGCGGGAGCAGGTGTCACAAACTTGCTCCCGCATCAAGATTTATAGAACATGTATACCAGTAAGATAAGACTCTTGAAATTCTCGAAGAACCATATTTACAAGGGTTTGATATGGTATCTTTTTTTCGCTTGAAATCTTTTTAAAATATATTAATATATCATCATCAAAACGCATTGTTGTTGAAACTTTTTTAGGCTTATAAAAACGTCCCCTTATTGGATTTTTAAATGTATATTGTTCAGGCAGCTCATAATTTTCCATTTCTTCTATTTTATTTTTCATATAATCACCATTATTAATAGATTTATAAGTTACCTTTAAAATCCTCACATAGCGGGAGCAGGTGTCCCGCAGGGCACCTGCTCCTAAATGTTTAAATTTACATTAAATCTAAACATTTTCAATAAATATAGGATTAGGCTTAAAAGCCGATGAATGAACCCAATGCTCAGGAGAAGATACATATTCTTTACGAATTGGATTATTTTCAATATATTGCTTTTTTTTGCCAAAAATAATCCGCTGATTCAATTAGTTTAGGAAAATTAGTTTTTTGCCAAATTGTATAATTATTGTTTTCTGTTGTAAAAAGACTTGCTGCATTAGGTTCTGTTGATTTTAGATTTTTTATTAATTCATAAGATGTGTGTCTCTTAAAATCTCTTATAAATCCTGAAACGTCTGAACTTTGTATAATAAGATGAATATGATTTAACATAAAAACATAGACGTAAACTTTGAGTCCTTTATGTTTTTGGCAATAAATGATTGATTGAGTCAATATGTCAAATCGATTATAGCGGTCAAAGATGTAATACTAGTTGTTGACCGTTAAAGTGATGAAATAAATAGAATCATTGCATTCTTTAGAAATTCTAATTGAGGGCATAATATTATATCTAATTTATGGTTATTTTTTGTTCTTAAATATTTAGGAGCAGGTGCCCTGCGGGACACCTGCTCCCGCAAAAGCTTAAATTATATCAATTTTTGCTTATGTTGTGCAGAGGTTTTTAATTATATCATCAGCGCGTCCTCTAGCATATTTGGAGCTACATGTGACACATGCTCGCGTTCCTTCATATCCTATTTCATAAATTAACTTACGTTGCTTATGGTCATTATCCCAACATTTAAGACAAAATGCAACACCTGTGGGATTACCACTTTCGTCAGCTTTGTAATAGGCATCGTATTGATGTACAAGTTTATCCTTAAATTCAAATGCATCCTCAAGTTCAGCAATACGTTTGTCTTTTATAGAAAGCATCTCTTGAATCTCAGCAAATTCCATTTTGGTTGTTGCTAGAGCATCAATCAAATCTGCGAGTTTCATTTTTAGCTCTGCTTTCTCAAGCGAAAAATTGCCGTCCTTTAGATACTTCGTGATTTCTATTGCTGTTTTGATGCTTGATAGCGCAGTGCTAATCATTGTAATATCTGTCATAAACTTACACTCCTCTAAAATAAGTATCCATCTCAGTAAAGGTATATTTACAATAGTTATCTTTTATCATACCACAACCCATGTGACAATTTGATGCCATACCCACCCCCTTTCCTCAACTTTTTTCATTAAAATACTACAAACTCAAAAATAATCCAAAAAAATCACAATTTTCCCCAATTTCTACCCCCCTCTTTCATTCTCACCTAAAATTAATTTATACTATAACATCTAATTAACCATCAACGGAGGCTGACTATATATGTCTAAACGATCACTAATCTTATTAATAACTGGATTACTCCTTATCCTCACATCAACCCTTTCTTACGCCCTTGATCAAAATATAGTTGAAATCATCAGAATCGTTGACAGACTCCATCGCAGCGATACAAGCAATCAAGAAATGGAGATGACTATAGTTACCCCAAATTGGGAACGCTCTATGACATTTGAGATCTGGACTGAAAAAATGGATAAGACATTCATATATATCAAAGCCCCCAAAAAAGACCTCGGCACTACTACCCTTCGCATAAACCGCGAGATGTGGAATTTCTTCCCTAATATCAATAAGGTCATGAAGGTTCCCCCATCAATGATGATGGGTTCTTGGATGGGTTCAGATTTTACTAATGACGACCTTGCTAAGGAAAGCTCCCTTGAATCAGACTACATAGGCTCTTTTATCGTCCCAGAGGATAAAGAAAACTATAATATTGAACTCATACCTAAAGGAACTGCTGCCATTGTTTGGGGCAAGATTACTGTTAAGGTGCGCAAATCAGATATGATGCCCTTAGAGCAGGTTTTTTATGATGAAAAGGGACAGAAGATGCGTATCATGGAGTTTAAGGACGTTAAGACCTTTGACGGCAAGCTAAAGCCTTCTATCTTAGAGATGCGCCCGCTTAATAAAAATGGTTACAAAACCGTTATTAAAATCATAGACGCTAAATTCGATAGAAAACTTGAAAAAGACATTTTTTCACTAAGAAACCTTCAAAAAACTAGATAACATTAAATATTCAAATCTATAAAATAATGGGTTCAAAGGGAGGGTCTCAGACCCGTTTTAAAAATCCCTTTGCGGGAGTTTGAGGGCAGAGCCCTCATTCTTTAAAAATCATGCTGATATTAAAAATTGCATTTAGAAATATCTTTCGTCAAAGACGCAGAAGTGCTTTTACAGGCTTGATGATGTTTGTGGTGACGACTTTGTTTTCATTTTTTATTGGAGTTCATGGAGGCACTTATCAAGGGGTAATTGATATGTTCACTCGCGCAAAGACCGGCCATGTCCAGATTCATAAGGCTGGGTATTTGGATAAACCATCAATATATAAAAATATTAATAACTATGAGATGATTACTAAAGAATTAGATAAAATTCCCATCATAGAATCTTGGACTCCAAGGGTTTATGCAAACGTGCTTGTCTTTGTTGACACTAAGACTACTGGTGCAAAACTAATCGGCATTAATCCTGAAAAAGAGATGAGCGTTACAAGATTTAAGGAAAAAATAAAAAAAGGCAGTATGTTTTCAACTGAACCATCCAAAGAGGTCATAATCGGCGCTCCTTTGGCTAAGGTTTTAAAGGCTGAAATTGGAAGCGAACTGATCATTATCACTCAAGCAGCCGACGGCTCTATTGCTAATGGAATATTTAAGATAATCGGATTTGCTGGAAGAGACGATGACCCGTCTGAACGCGGAAGCGTTTATATAAATATCAAGACCGCTCAGGAGTTTCTTGAACTTGGTAATCGTATTCATGAGATAGCAATTTCAATTAAAGATCAAGAAAAATCAAGAAAAACCGCACTATTAATCAGAGACCTGAATCTTGACAAGACCCTTGAGGTATCCCCTTGGGAAGAAATTGAAAAGGATTTTTACAAGGCAATGCAGACTGATAAAAAACGCAGCGTAATATTTTTTACAATTATATCTTTAATTGTTGCTGTAGGAATTCTAAATACTGTGTTAATGACGATATTGGAACGAACTAGAGAATTTGGCGTATTAAAGGCTCTTGGGACAAGACCGTATCATATTTTTACAGTAATTGTGTTAGAGACCGGTATACTTTCAATAATCAGCGCAATACTTGGGGCTTTGGCAGGAATGGCAATAAATTATTATCTTTCAAGACATGGCATAAAATATCCAACGCCTATTGAATTTCAGGGCGTATTATTTACTGAAATGCGCTGTATTATAAATGCTGAATCTATAATAAAACCTATGATATTGACTATTTTAACAGCCGTTATAGTTAGTATTTATCCTGCAATCAGGGCCGCAAGGACAATACCTGTGAATGCTCTTAGGAGTAATTAAAATATATGATATTTTTTAAACTTGCTATACGTAATGTATTTCGGCATAAAAGACGAACAATACTTTCAGGGTTAGCAATCGGAATAGGGCTTGCGGTTTTAATCTTTAGAGATGCCTTTATACTTGGGATGAATTATGGTTTAATAAAGTCTGCAACCAATACCTTTCTCGGTCAAGGCCAGATTCATGCAAGGGGATTTAGGGATACCTTTGATGTTGAAAACACAATCCATGATCTTACCCCAATTGAAGAAGGGCTCAAAACTGAACCTCGAATTAAATCTTATACAGAGCGGACTCAGGCATTTGCAATGGTAACATCCGCCTCAGATGTTGCTTCTCTTATGCTATACGGCATTAACCCAAAGACTGAAGGGGATATTTCACAGATTAAGGCTGCAATAATTAATGGCGAATTTCTAACAGACTCTGACCAGCAGAAAATTCTCTTAGGTTATAAGACTGCTGAATCTTTAGATGTTACAGTTGGAGATAAGGTTGTAGTAACTGCTGCGATGGCAAATACTGGCAATCTCTCACAAGAGATGTTCAGGGTTGGGGGGATTTTCAAGATTGGAAGCAAGATGATAGATAATGGATTTGCATTTATAAATATAGATAAGTCGCGGACATTGCTTGGGATTGATGGAAATATCCATGAAATAGCCTTGAAATTTAAGGATATTAATGATTCAGGAGACCTGACGATTGATTTTTGGAATAAATACTCTAAAAATGGTAATGAGGCAATAGGATGGAGGGATTTGATTCCACAGATAAGCGCCATGTTTGGGATGTTGAAATATCAAAAGGTTATTATGTGCACAATAATTTTTTCGATAGTGGGGCTTTTGATAATGAACACGCTTTTTATGTCATTATATGAACGAATGTATGAGTTCGGGGTGCTGCGGGCAATAGGGACAAAGCCGATAAATCTTGCATCCATGATAGTCCTTGAAGCCTGTGTGCTTGCGGCAATAAGTATAATAATCGGGGTAATTTTAGGTTTTTCATTTAGTTATTATTATTCGGTACATGGGTTAAATTTATCTGGGACAGAGTTTGGAGGGGCTACTTTTACAGAGCCATTGTATGCTGTGATGCAAGTATCTCAATATTTTTTAAATCCAATGTATGTATTTATATTTTCAATAGTAGCAGCAATATATCCAGCATTTTATGCAGCAAGATTAACACCTGCAAAAGCGATGAAAAGAAGCATGTAAAGATCTACATGAGGGCTTTGCCCTCAAACTCCCAAAAGGGGACTTGTCCCCTTTACCCCATTATAGAAGATTATGGGTTCAAAGGGACGAGTCCCTTTGCAGGATTTTTAAGGACTCCGTCCTTAAAGAGGAGGCTTATGTCAGATATTATAAAAGTAGAAAACATTTCCAAAAAATATATCTCAGGTCAAGTGCCGATTATTGCATTAGATAATGTAAGCCTAATTATAAAAAAGGGTGAATTTACTGCAATAGCAGGGCCATCGGGCTCTGGAAAGACAACCTTACTAAATCTTATAAGCGGATTAGATGTGCCGTCAACAGGGAACGTAATGCTTGACGGCAAACCATTAAGCAATATGAAGGGCAGTGAGCTGTCGGATTTCAGACGTGATCATATTGGATTTATATTTCAGTCATACAATTTAATACCTGTGCTTAATGTAAAAGAAAATATTGAATATATCATGCTGTTACAAGGTGTTTCAGAACATGATCGTCATACTCGTGTCTTAGAGATATTAAAGGAAGTAGGGCTAACAGACATGTCTAAGAGAAGGCCTGCGGAACTCTCAGGCGGACAGCAGCAACGTGTGGCAGTAGCAAGGGCGATGGTATCCAATCCAGATATAATCCTTGCAGATGAACCAACGGCAAATCTTGACAGCCACAGCGCAATAGACCTGCTTGATATGATGCGCAGATTAAACGAAGAAAAGGGCATGACCTTTGTATTTTCAACCCATGATTCAAGGATAATGGAACGCGCAAGACGGCTGATTATGCTGAAAGACGGCGTGATTGATAAAGAGGAGATTCGTTAGATTATAATGTTAAAAAAGATTATTTTTTGTTTATTGATATTAATATTTCAGACATTGTATTCCTTTGCTGAAGATCAAGATACACTCCAAATAAAAGGCTATTTTAAAACCTATACTTTAACTACCGATGTAACTGGAAATATGGCCAAATCCGCAAGTGATGTCTATACTCCTGCACAGAAAAATAATATAGACCTTAGCGGAACAATATTAAACCTTGCAAATCTTGATTTAAAATGGCTGCCAAGCGATAAATTCATATTTGAAACGTCATATATATTAACTCTGCCAATTCAAGCATACTCAGGACTTCCAATGTATTCTTCCCAAAACGCAATAAACGCCCCATACACTGGCCCAATGATAATATCTCCAACACTAAAACCCCTTGAACACACAAGCACGCAACTGCGTGATTACCGCATAGTAGATATAGAAAATAACCAAGTACACAATTTAGACAGGGCAGTTGCAACCATAACTCTAAACTTTGGAGACATATCTATAGGCAGACAGCCAATAGCATTCGGAGTAGCCCATGTAATAAACCCTGTAGATGTATTAAGCCCTCTTCTAAAAACCTCCCTTGCCACAGAAGAACGCCCAGGCGTTGACGCTGTCAGAGTCAGAATACCAACCGGAAACATGAGTGAGGTAGAATTCGGTTTTGTAGGCGGGCAAGATCTATTATGGTCAAACGACGCAGCATTCCTGCGATCAAGATTTTATCTCTATGACACAGACTTAATATTAACCCTCATGGATTTTAAACAAAATGCGCTGCTCGGCTTTGAACTAACACGCGCAATATTTGACGCTGGCGTTTGGCTTGAAACCGCTTATGTATTTTCAGGGGCATTCAGCGGCTCCCCCACATCCAATAATAATTACCTAAGATTATCAACTGGAGCAGATTATAAATTAACATCCAAGTTATACGCCTTCACCGAATACCACTACAACAGCGCAGGAATATCTAATCCAAATAATTACACAAAATTTATAGACACTGGCAGCACAGCAAAAAATTATAATACCACAGCCTATGAATTAGGCTCAGTATATCTGCTTGGACAGCACTACATCATCCCAGGCGTAACAATAGAACTAACCCCGCTTGTAACGGTAACAGCCATGAGTTTTGTAAATTTAATTGATGCATCCCTCCTATTTGCCCCAAATCTATCATACAGCATAGCTACAAACATAACGCTTGGAGCAGGCGCATTTATCCCAGCAGGACAGGGCTCACCAACCCAGATACTGGCAAAAAATAATAAAATAAACGGATTAAATATCTTAACCAGATCGGAATTCAAACTCTACCCAGATATGTATTTCATATCTGCTATGATATATTTTTAATCTACAAGGGCTCTGCCCTTGACCCGCAAAGGGACTCGTCCCTTTGAACCCGTTATAAAAGAAAATTAGACATATATTGATGAAATGTTGTAGAATAAAACAATGACAGATATATTACCAAAACAAAAAATAGATGTATAAAGTAGGCTTCATATAACATGGATGAAAATAATTTAAAACATTTAGAATTTATTCAAAACGTTATTACAAGAATGAATGGAAATTCTTTCCAGATTAAAGGGTGGACTGTAACCATTGTATCTGCTGTATTGGCTTTATATGCTTCTACAAAGAATATTAATTTTATACTATTGGGGATATTCCCAACAATAATATTCTGGTTTTTAGATACATATTATTTAACTCAAGAAAGAAAATTTCGTGGATTATATAAGGATGTTGCTAAAGTATCACAAAATTCAAAAGAAATTAAACCTTTTGAAATGAGACCTGATTTGTACAAAGGAGGAAAATATTCATATTTTATTGTTTTCATATCCAGAACTATTTGGACATTATATTTGGGTATAACTTTACTGTTAATTGGGATATATTTATACATTAAATTTATCAAATAAGGTAAAATTCTATGGCGAGACGAGTTTTTTTTAGTTTTGAATTTGAGTCTGATGTATGGAGATCTAACGTTGTAAGAAATAGCTGGGTTACACAAGGAAAAGAAGCTGCTGGTTTTTTTGATGCAGTGGAGAGAGAAAAAATAGTAAAGACTAGCGCTCCTATTGAGTTTTGGATAAATAGACAACTTCAGGGAACAACAGTAACAGTAGTTTTGGTTGGAAAAGACACTTATGAAAGTAAATGGGTGAGATATGAAATCAAACAAAGTTTAGATAAAGGAAATGGTTTATTATTTATAGACATTAGTCAAATTAAAGATGAACAAGGCAAAACAACTAAAAGTTGTGGAAAGATACTTTTCTTTTTTCGTTTAATAAATATATTTATACAATGTAATAGAACAAAAAAATATGGAGAGATACCAGATGGGTACAGTTTTTATGATTGGGTGGAAGAAGACGGTTATAATAATATGGGCGACTGGATAGAAAAAGCTGCCAAAGAAGCTAAAAAATAATTTTTGGGTCAGTGAGATTAGGTTTTAACGCAGCTTAACCAAAACAGCAACTATAGCTACTCCAGTAGTCATAATAGCGCCAAGTTTAATAGTCATTCTTAGTTCCATTTCCTTAATATCATGTTTTAAAGAGGTTTCAAGTTCTTTAAGGCGAACGTCAAGGTATCCCCTTGTAACAAGTCTTTCATCAACTAATTCAGCTATTGCTTGTGCTTGAACTTCTGCTTGTTCTTCAGAAACTCCAACAGCCTTTAGTTTTTTTACATAAGCGTATGTGTCAAATGCTATAGTATGTTCCATATTTTAGAATACCTTAAATAGCAAAATTTTACAATCAAATTTTTTATAATGGGTTCAAAGGGACGATCCCTTTGCGGGAGTTTGAGGGCAGAGCCCTCAAAGAGATGCCTTTCACTCTTTTCTTAGATTAAATTCGAGTTTCCATTTATATTTTCCGTCTATGGTTTCTGCCCAGAGTTCAAGTATACCTATTTCTGTTAAGAAGGAGTGGAGGGTAACAGGGACGATTGTGCCGCTGGTGATGTTTTCGGCTGTTAATGTAACTTCAAGTGGGTCGTGTTCTGTGATTTCCTCATCAACCCAATCTTCTAAGATTGTGCCTGTAGTATCGGCTTTGCGGACTGTGGAACTGAGGAAGCGGAAGACTGCGTTCTCGCCAACTACCAGTCCGAACTGCTGGCCTTTGATTTTAATATCAGTGCCTTCTTCCATGCCGAAACTTGCTACTGTGAGAGCCTTTATTGGAGGGGTCATGCCTGGCACTGCGGGCATGGAGGTTTCAATGCCTATGTAATAAGTCCTTGCTGTGCCGCCTCTAATTCTTATACCTTGACCGTTTTTGACTAATCCGTAATAAGATGCGCCGATTGCAACTGCCTTATCTGGGTCATTTCCTATGATATGAGCAGCGATTTCGGGAGTCAGCCATGAATTGAGGATTTCCATAATACGATTACAGATTGCCTTTGATTTAGTGACTCCGCCGTTAAAAAGAACCTTTGTTGGGCGGATGAATTTTGTGTTAGGGGCTGCGTGACGAGTTAGAAATTTTGAGATATGTTTGGTTATAGCTGGGTCTCCCGCATAGTGTAAGCCTAATTCCTTAAATCCTGATGCTGATTTTTCAGCGGGCATATCTCCGATATTGCAATTTGGAAAGAACCCGTTAAGGATGATTTCTTCAATCTCTGAATACTCAAGCGTTGATTGAATAGAGCCTCCGATTACGCTCCTGCCAGTACCTAAGACTGTGACAGGGAGGCTTTTTATATCTGGATTGCTTAGGAGTTTTTCTTTGGCAGATCGGCAGTTATGGATTAGCTCAAGCATTTGTGAAGATGTTAGTTTGATGCCTTTTTTAATAAATTTAGCATTTAGGGCGTATGCAAGAGTGATGTCCATATTATCGCCGCCAAGCAGAAGATGCTCGCCTATTGCGATTCTATTTAAGATTAGATCGCCTTTTTCTTGCGCAACCTCTATTAAACTAAAATCACTGGTGCCTCCGCCTATATCTATAACAATAATTATATCGCCAAGCACTGCGTTATTCCTCCAACTGTCACCAATAGAGGCGAGCCAAGCATAAAACGCGCTCGTTGGTTCTTCAAGCAGGATGTGATCTATAATACCAGCAACCTTAGCTGCTGTAACTGTTAGTTCACGCGCAACTGTGTCAAATGATGCAGGGACAGTGATAAATACGTCTTGGACTTCTAATAAATTATCAGGAAATTGGCTATTCCATGCCATTTTGATGTGTTTTAAAAGCGCAGAGGCAGCGTATACAGGGGATATTTTTATTGAATCATCTGCTGCATTCCATGGGAGAATGGGTTTTGTTTTATCAATATTAGGATGACATAACCATGATTTTGAAGAGGATATTAAACGATTTGGAACTTGAGCCCCGCGCTCCATTGCGTATATTCCAGTGACATATTTAACTTGTTCATCCCATGGGAGACTAAGTCCACCTTGAGTAAGTTCAGATTCTGTTGGAATATAAATATATGAAGGAAGTGTGTCTTTATTACCAACAACGCCAGCCTGAGTAATTTGAGGAATAGGGAGGATTTTCGGGACTTTATCTGATGAAGTATTATCAATATAAGAGACAACACAATTAGTTGTGCCGAGGTCAATACCAATGATATAGCGGGATTGGTTCATTTTTAATTTCCCTTTTATAATCGGGTATGGGTCAATTGACACAACGATTAAAAATCAAAATCGCCGATTGATAACCTATTATGTTCAAATGAAGCGTGTTCTACTGAGCGGTCATCTATGACCTTAATAGAGGGGTTAAGACCAAGGGTTGAACGCGATTTTCCTAGTTTTTGGAGAAACTCTTTTTTATCTTTTCTTTCAAGTTTTTTCCATTTTTCAAGATTAACGGTAATAGTCAATGTAGAACCCACTTCTTTGACTGCCTTGACAATAGGATCGCTGGCTACATTATCTAAAGCATTCTTAGCAGACTCAATCTCAGCAGGACTTGCAGTAATTTGCGCCACATTTTTTTTCTCACCAATAGCGCCTGTAAAAAGTAATATCATATATATAAAAAGACTTATACCAAGAAGTAATAAAATGCCCATCTTTAAAATGTTTTTAACAATCCCGCTTTCACAGCGTTTATCAGGGCTGCATGAATTTGACTCGTTCATATTGCCTCCTATTATTATATTTAATCAGATATTTTATTAGACTAACATAATTTATAAAATATGGGCAAGGCAAAATATAATAATCTTCACGTTGAAGCCTTGCGGGGTTTGGGGGCGCAGCTCCCAATGTCTTCACGTTGAAGCTCTGCGGGGTTTGCCCGTGGAAGATAGAAAAATTATAAAATTATAGCGTTTAATAATAGAAATAATATAATATAAAGTTGATGTATATTAACGGGGATATTAATGAAAGTTGCAATTGTTAATTATAATTACAATAAAGACGCAAATTCACCAGATGCACTGCTTGACCAGCTGATAACGCTCACAGGCTGGGCAGAGGGATTACGTCGAGCAGGGGCAGATGTGACAGTTTTTTTGCGTTTTAATACTAATATAGTGATTGAGCGCAAGGGCATCAAATATAATTTTATATTTGACCATTTTGGTCAAACTCTTAAGTGGTTTGAAATGCCGTTTCGTCTGCATTGGACTATTGCAAAAAAAAGACCTGATATAGTACACATTAATGGGTTTCAATTTCCTTTTCAATCATTGATATTGAGAAAGACACTTCCATTTAGCACTGCAGTAATACTACAAAATCATGGTGAAAAACCTAAACGTTTACCTAAAAGATTATTTCAATATCTCATGCTTCATGGAATGGACGGATATATTTTTACAGCAAAGGAAAATTCAAAACCTTGGATAAAGTCAAAGATCATTGAATCAATGGATAAGGTCTTTACAGTTATGGAGGGGTCAACTCTATTTAGCCGCAGGGATAGAGAGACCTGCCGTAAGATTACAGGTTTTAAAGGTAGTCCGATATTTTTATGGGTAGGACGGCTTGATGGAAATAAAGACCCATTAACGGTTTTAAAAGGATTTGATCTCGCCCTTGAGAAACTTCCTAATGCAAGGTTATATATGATATTCAAAAAAACAGGTCTTATTTCACTGGTTGAAGAAATAATTAAAAAAAGAAAACGACTTCATAATGCAGTTGAATTAATCGGTGCAGTTGCGCATTCTGAGATGGAGTATTATTATAATAGTTCAGATTATTATCTACTTGGAACTCATTATGAAGGCAGCGGATATGCCCTTGTGGAGTCGCTAGCGTGCGGAGTAGTGCCGATTATTTCAGATATTCCATCGTCAAGATTGATGACAGGAGATGGTGAGATTGGCAGGCTTTGGCGTGTTGGCGATCACATAGACTGCGCTGAAAAAATAATTGATGCTGCAACAAAACCACTAAATAAACAAGCAGATGCTGCTTATAGGTATTATATAGAACATTTGAGTTTTAATGCCATTGGCAGAGGCGCACTTGAGATATATGAACGAATTTTAATTGGCAGATGAGATTTTAGAGTTTAATTAAATACAGAAATTATAGAAATTTGAAAATGTTTATAGATAAGCAGGAGTGTAGTTGACACATTATGGAAAAAACAAGGGTCTGTAAATTAAACTGTGTCAAGGGTAATGGCTCATTCATTAGCCACCCTCTTAATATATCATAAAGTCAGTTCCAGATTCAATCTGCCCTCAAAAAATATAGCCATCTGTGAGATCGTCTG
>JADFXP010000036.1:3993-22397 GCA_015233465.1 Candidatus Magnetominusculus dajiuhuensis | reverse complement strand
GTCCGCCTGCATTGATAAACTTTTTGTATCTTGCGCCATATATCAGGTCTTTTCCTTTCATTGCAGCCCCAAGGATTATACCTATAATGACCAATACAATGGCAATCTCAACAAGAGTAAAGCCCTTAGCATTGTTGAATAAGTTTTTAATTGTTAGCAATCTTTTCATAACTAGCCTCCTTCACTTAAATAAACGATCTTCCATCTAAAATTATACTACTTCACACCTATTGGTACCTTGTACAATTTATAGTATAATAAATCCTAAAATAGCGATAGAGGTATTTCTCCCTTTTTCTTGTAGGTAAAATAGGGATATTCAAAGAGATTTACCTACAAAGACTATTGAAGGCTTTTATCAATAACATAAGTTGTGATTTCTGCATTACTTTTCATATTCATCTTCTCAAGAACCCTCATGCGATAATTATTAACTGTTTTAACGCTAAGTGAGAGTTCTTGTGAAATTACCCTAGGCGTTTTCCCTAATGCGATCATCAGCATAATCTGGTATTCACGGTCAGAAAGCAGTTCGTGGGGCATTTTATCAGTATCTTGATCTAAGGAACTTGCAAGCATGTCTGCAAGTGTGGGACTTATGTATTTCTTTCCCTCAGAAACCTTTCTTATTGCAATAATCAATTCATCTGGAGCGCTCGCTTTTGTCAAATAACCTGATGCCCCTGCCTTTAAGAATCTCCTTGCATACTGCTCCTCAGGATACATACTTAATATTAATACAGGAAGAGAGGGGAATTCAGTCTTCAACTGTTTTAGAGCATCAAGGCCATTAAGCCCTGGCATGGAAATATCCATCAAGATAACATCAAACTTCTTTTTTCTAATCATTGAAAGCATCTCAATTCCATCGCTTGCTTCAGCCGTAAGATTAATATCAGAAGTACTAGATAAAATCTGCCTCATGCCTTCACGAACAATGGCATGATCGTCTGCTATTAACACATTTAACACTTTTTAGACCTCCGTCAATGCAACAACGAGTTTAATTGTTGTACCTATACCCTTTATTCCTCTAATATCAAGCGATCCACTCACAGCGCGGATGCGTTCTTTCATGCCAAGGAGTCCAAAAGATTCGATACAGTTCAACTTGTCTTTGCTTATTCCAACACCATTGTCACTGAGAACGAGTTCCAGAGCATTATCCTGTTTCAATAGTTTTACTCTAACCCTTGTAGCCTTTGAGTGACGTATAATATTTGTAATCCCTTCTTGAAAGACGCGGTATATTATAGTTGAAAGGGCATTATTAATTTCAATATCACGAGGCGCAATTATTGTTGAACAATTGATGTTCATACGGTTTTGAAGCTGCGCCACTTGAAGCTTTATTGTATCTGCAATACCCAGATTATCAAGAGTTGTTGGCCTGAGTTCAAATGAAATCTTTTGCACTGATTTTATAGCATTATCCGTAGTTTCCAGTATTGTATTTATCATGGACAGCGATTTAGATTGAGTTAAATTATTTTTGAGCATAGATAAATCTATCTTCAAAACAGTCAGCACTTGCCCAATCTCGTCATGCACCTCTCTTGCTATGTTTATGCGTTCTTCTTCTATTGCAGTCTGTAAATGGGTTGAAAGCATCTGTAATTGTCTTTGTGAATTCATAAGATTTTCATGAGTGCTTTTCAAACGATCAATCATCTTATTAAAGGACTCCGAGAGTGAACCAATCTCATCATTATATTTGATTTCTGCTCTTCTTTCAAAATTTCCATTACCTACATCTGATAACAAACTTGCTAAGACTTTTAAACGTTTAGAGATAGATATTGAGATTATATAACCTATGGTTATTGCGAATAAAAAAGCGCTGGAAGTAATTAGAAGACTAATAATAGTTGTGTTTCTGATTTCATTACTGATTTCTTGACCTTTATCGGAAATATTTTTGATTATTCCTTGCTCAAGTGCTATAAGTATATTTGTAAGTTCACCTAATACGGATTTAATCTGAGTCTTATAAAACATCTCCCCAGAAACCGCTCCATTCTTTTCATATATAGTGATAAAAGACTTAACCAACAAAACAAAATTATTCATCTTGATTCGCATATTAGCATAGTTTATTTGAAGTTGATTATTAGTTTGTTTTAGGGTAGTATGCCTTAGCTCCACACTGATAGCATAACCCAAGTTTGAGATTTGTCTCTCTAAATTAGATATATTTTTCTCTAAGGATTTTATTCTCTTTGAAATATTGTTCTGTTCATGAGCGCTTAGTAGAAAAACAATATCCGATTCAATCTCTGCAACAGTTTGACTTACTTTCTTTATTCCACTAAATTGGTCTAATTCAGTAGGCATTATTGAATCAATGTTATCTTTTATATAGATATTTGAAAAGGTATTATATAGATTAATTATCCAAACTATAAGCGCTACTGATATGAACCCTAAAATTAATTTATGTTTGATTGTCATATTATGTTATAATATAATATTATGAGTTTTATTGCCAATATATTATCACAGATTAAGCAGCCCTCAAAGAAAAAAGAGGTACATCCTCAACTTGAGCAGATGCTCAAACAGAAGAGTAAAAAAAAATCTGGCCGCAAAAAATTTATTATTTTTTTGATAATAGCTTTGATTTATTTTTCTATAGCAATGGGCATGACTTTTTTCTTTAAACAAGAGACACAAGATATTAAAAGTGCAGTTTCATTGATAAAAAACCGCTCAACACAACCATCAATTGCAAATTTACCACTCAAGGGTAAAGATAATGATACTCCATCTCCTGAAGACATGGCTGAGATAGATAAAAATGTCAACAGCGCTATCTCTTCAATCCAGAATCAACGATCCAATCCTCCTTTACAAATACAGGGAAATGCAAATAACCCTCAAAATAAATCTGAAGCGATAGATGGTAACTTGAAAGATATTTTGTCAGTTGTTACGGAAATAACAAAGAATCAATCAATTGATACAAAAGCAATTAAGAAAAATGTATCTCAAGACATAACTAAAAAAAATGACGACTTAACAAAGATGCCGCATCATAAGTCTTCAAAACCTTCTAATAGATTTAGACAGCAGCTAAACAATCACGAGATGTTGGATGCTCAAGATGACATTTATCAAAGCGAAAAAGAGGACGATAGAGAGATGGAAGTTAGGGTCAAAAAAGACGGAGATACAAAGTCTTACTCTATAGATACTGTGCCGCCCATATCAGGAAGACATTTATATGCAGGGATTAACCTTGAGAAACAGGGAGAATACCATGACGCGTTTAATGAATACAAGTTGTCAAGTATAACAGATGGAGTGAGCTACCGCCTTTTAAATCGAATGGCATTTGTTCTGATAAAGACCCACAGATACGCTGAAGCTGTTGAATATGCTCAAATGGCGATTAAATTAAAAGAAGATTACACCCCTGCAATAATAAACTTGGCAATTGCTTATGCAAAGTCAAATCACTATGACCTTGCATTAGAAACCTTTGAAAATGGACTTAAATTGTCGCCCTATGATAACGAATTACTTTATAATTTAGCTGTTTTTCACGAAAAAAATAATAGCCTTGACAGCGCTCATAGCTTATACACCCGACTTGTTGAAATTGGAGACAAAAGAGGAAATATAGGACTTGAGAGGATAGAGCTTTTAACTAAAGAACAGAAGTAATATAAAAACAAGCGATTAATATTACGACAAGATTTGCTAATCATTATCCTGATAGTTTAAAATAAAGGAATGAGGTAATAGATGCGCGCTGCAATATGCTGCTGACGGTAAAAATAGGAATTGACAAACGCTCTGGAAACCTTGTAATATCTACCAATGCCACCGTAGCTCAGTCGGTAGAGCAGCTGATTTGTAATCAGCTGGTCGGGGGTTCAAATCCTCTCGGTGGCTTCAAATTATCCTTATATCCCAGTTGATCTACTCACCAAATCAGGGATGGGTTAGATGTTAGTATGAGCCAGTATTTATGACAACATAAGATTTGAGGTGCACTTAACTGTGTCTCATTTTTTTTTGATATTTTAAATGTTGGTTTGAAGACGGTTTATAAAGCCCATACAGTAGAGCCTATACAGTATCTTTCGCAACTTTATATCGCACTTCACTAAATTTGTATTTTACTCAAATCTCCATCTATGGTCTCCAATATCATCCCTTATTAGAAGTTCTGATGTGATTAATGAGGATATGCAGATATTTGGCAATCCACTTCCTGGATGAGTACCTCCGCCTGTAATATAACAGTTTGAAAGTTCCTCAGACCTGTTGTGCGGCCTGAAATAAAACATCTGGTTTAAATCATGGCTTAAATTAAATACTGCTCCATTATAGACGTTGAAATCACTTTGCCAATCCAGCGGCGTTACGATTTTCTCCTGTTCAATATGTCTTTCAATGTCTTTAAGTTCAGTTTTAGCGATTATAAAGTCAAGAACCTGCCGTCTAAAGTTATGTTTTATCTCGTCCCAGTTTATGGATGACTTGTTATTAGGTACAGGCACAAGTATATAGATTGGGGACTTTCCATGCGGTGCAAGCGTAGAATCTGTAGCTGCAGGGTTATGGATATACAGCAGCGATGACGCTGACGGTCTCTTTTCCATTGTGATATTATCCATGTAATCTTTAAAATCTTCGCCGAAAATCAAATTATGGTGTGGTATTTCGTATTGTTTATTAACGCCAAGATATAACATAAACGTTGAACAAGAGTATGCGCGTTTTTTCAAGTTGGAATCTGTGAACTTTTTCTTGGTTTTGAGGAAATTTGACATAGCATAGGCAAAATCGGCATTTATTATCACATAATCTGAATCTACTGTTGTGCCGTCATCAAGGACAATACCATAAGCCTTTTTCCCTTTTGTTAAAATTTTATTAACTCTTGTTGATGTATAAATCCTGCCTCCATACTCTTTGACAACCTCTGACATTGCAAGAGTGAGCTGGTTAAGTCCACCCGTGACGTGATGAATGCCCCACTTGTACTCTATAAAAGAAATCAAAGAATAAACAGATGGCGCCTGCCACGGGGACATCCCTAAATACTTTGTCTGGAATGACATTGCAAGTCTCATATTTTCGTTAGTGAAATATTTTTCAAGCCTGCCTCTAAGGCTGCCAGAAATATTCATCTGCGGCAGTGCCTCTATAAATGAAGGTCTTAGGAAATCGTATAAATTATTGTAAGGAATTTTAAAACATCTCTCTATTCGATTGAATCTATACTGTTCATCATGCTGAAATCTAAGATAGTTTTCAACCTGATCAGGAAATACGCGTTTTATTTCTGATATTGTCTTTTCTAAGTCCATTGAGGGATAAAACTCAGTTCCATCCTCAAATTTTAATCTATATAACGGGTCAAGCGGTGTGATTTCAACGTAATCATGGATATTTTTACCGGCTAACCTGAATATTCTCTCAATATACTGAGGAAGCATTAGAAACGTTGAACCTATGTCGAATATATAATCACCAAGTAAAAATCTTCCTGTTCTGCCGCCAACTGAACATTCTTTCTCATATATGTTCACTGCATAACCCTTGCTTAAAAGCAGCATCGCGGCAGCAAGTCCTCCAGGGCCTGCCCCTATTATTGTAATCTTTTTTTTCATATTAGCGCAGATGCCTGCCGTATAATCTCATCAATAGGCGGATTATCAGACATATCTTTTGAGTAATGGACATATCGTATAACCATATTCCTGTCTATTATAAAGATACCTGATAATTGAAAGATATCCCCAGATGGTAAGCCCGGCATATGTCCTCGCCCTACTGCAGCAAGACCTCGTATAATAGTCTTTGGTGATACTATACCTGCTATGCCTCCCTCAATAAGTCCATAGGCTTTATAGAGAATTTTTCGTGGGTCGCAAATAATAATAAAAGAGAGCGAGTGATTCTTGCGAAATACTTCTGCCTGTTTTGGCGTACCCATTCCTACAAGAATTATCTTTATTCCAAGTCCTTCAAACTGTTCTTTTTTTCTATGCAACTGCACAGCAAGATCTTTACAAAACGGTCAGCCAAAGTGACGTAAAAACACAAAAAGTGTATTGCCTTGATGTAAAAGCTCACTAAGGACGACTTCACTACCGTCTGAAAGACGTACTATTGCGTCAGCTGCTATTTCCCCTAATCTCATCATCCCTCAATCTCCTCCAACACCTTATCAACATGACCCTTGACCTTAACGTTATTCCAAATCTTTTTGATTTTACCATCGTGGCTGATCAATACGGTAGTTCTGATAGTACTTACAACAGTCTTTCCATACATCTTTTTCTCGCCCCATGCTCCATAGAGTTCCAATGCCTTATGATCTGGGTCAGATAATAAAGGGAAGTTTAGTCCATGCTTTTCCTTGAACTTCAGATGGCTATTAATGCTATCATGACTAATACCAGTGACATTAGCCTTTATGGATAACCTGTTTAGATTATCTCGGAAATCACAGGCCTCTTGAGTACATCCTGGTGTGTTATCTCTGGGATAAAAATAAAGGATTATTTGTTTTTTATTCTTTAAAAGATCTGACAGACAGAACTCTCGCTCCTGTCCATCTTCACCTATTCCACTAAGACAAAAATCTGGTGCTTTTTCTCCTTCTTTTATCATAATGTCTTTCCCCTTATATGTCGTAAAATTAATCAAGCCTCTGACATCGGCTTATTAAATAATATAAAAAACTTACAAGGCAACTGCTGTGTTTCAATCATTTTTTAATTATAGCAGATTTCATTATTTAAAAGACCTCTGCACAACTATTTATTTTTTTAAATTCCCCTTTCTTGAAAGAGGAATAAAAGTAGTTGCGCAGAGGTCTCTATATATAGATAATCTGTTAGATAAATTATGTTATTCCCTCCAAACTATACATTAAATAGATAAACTGTAAAATGATTTATCTATTTAATAATCAAAAAATATCTATAATTTGGTATAATCTATTATGAGCAAATTTTATAAAAAACCAACTAATTTAATAATTAATTTGGATTCGCAGATTAAACTAGAGATGGTTTTCATCAAAGGTTGGAACTATCTAAAAGATGAATCTACAATTAGTATAGATGATTTTTATCTCGGAAAGTATCCAGTAACTCAAGGACAATGGAAGTTGATAATGGGCAATAATCCGTCTCATTTTAAGGATAATGGAGATAACTTCCCTGTAGAAAATGTAAGCTGGTATGATGCTCAGGAATTTATAGAAAAATTAAATTGTAAATTAGAAGACAGATTTTGTTTACCAACTGAAGCTCAATGGGAATATGTCTGTAGGAGCGGGGGTATGGATGAGACATACTCTGGCGGGGAAGATATTGATAGCGTTGCTTGGTATAGGTCAAATTCTGGGTTACAAACGCACGAGGTAGGTAAAAAGTCGCCAAATGGTCTTGGTATATATGATATGAGCGGTAATGTATGGGAATGGTCACAAGATGACTGGGATGCCACAGGAAGCGGTCGAATTGTGCTTGGCGGAAGTTGGTTCAGTAACCCTGTATATACACGCTGTTGTTATCGTACCCACTACGGACCTGCTTATCATGCCCTTGATATAGGGTTTCGTCTTGTAAAAACTATTTAATATCAAGTAACGTTTATACCGAACAGTATTGCCTATGTTGATTTTCCTCTAAGTAATCAATTTTATCCAATTTAGGATTTGCCAATTTTATCTATTTTATGATATATTACATATATGGTTAGGCATTTTTGCTTCTCAAATTCTTTGAATTGGAGGTGTTAAAATGTTAAAACTGACTATCCTGCTTATAATATCCGCAGTCACATCTGTAAAGCATTTAGACTAATGTATCTCCATTGATTTTTAGAGAAATTTATAAAAATGCCTTAAGATGCCTGCATTGCAGGCTTTAAATAAAACTGCTGAGGTGAAGTATGGATACCACATTAAAAGCATTAATAGAGACATTTAATGCACAAGAAGTTATCCGTATAGATAACGGCAGTAATAATATGGGAGCTTATTGGATGATCTGGGATGAAGATACTTCTAAGGAATACGGGAATATACCAATGCACAAGGTAAACCCAGATGAATTAGCTTATAAAAATAAGTGGCATGATGAAATGTTCATGAAAGATACCATAGAAGATATAACAGATTCTCTGATGATGTCACATGAACTGAAACCACAACAGCCATATGAAATGACAGATTTATTTGCAAGTGATTGGATATTGGAAAGTGTAAATAAAAAAGCACAAAATCCTGACAGATTCAGACTCATTTTCTAAATAAAGGTGAGAACGAGGTACTTATAATATAAAGTTTGACAAGAGGCTGGAGGCTGTTAAATAAAGGGGCTAAAAAGTGAAACGATGTCTGTGGCTTTAACAGTCTTCATATAATTATAATAAGTTTATCTTATACTTTGTCTTATGTATTGCAGATTGTAATTACCTCAATTGAAATTGTCTATATTTGATAATTTAAAAAATTCAATTAACATAAAAATTTTTATAACAACTTTTATGTTAATATGGTATATTATTTTTTAAAAAATTAATAACCCTTGTAGACAAAAATGACAACCATATCGTCTATATAATTAAGAAGCGCTAAAATATGTTAAAGTTTGAAAAAACAGTTGGTGCTAAGCCAGAGTGTGAGAGCAATGAAAAAATCGGCTCTGGCAATAAACGAACAGCCCTTTTTCTCGAGGCTCAGGCTGGAAATGAAGTTTCTTTAAATTTGTTGGTTGACTTATTTTATATGGATATTTATAGAATGGTATATTATAGGATTGGCTCTGATACGGATTCTCAAGATATAACACAGGAAATATTTATTACAATGGCTGAAAAACTTAAAAGCATTAAAGAACCTGATAAATTCAAGTCATGGTTATTTAAGATAGCATTAAATAAGGTTAATGATTTTCATAGAAAAAAACGTTTTTTATCTTTCATCAGTATAGACTCTGATGAAATGCAAAATATAGAATTAAAGGATCATCAAAATCCTGAAAAAGATTTTATGAAAAAAGATTTTTACTTGAAATTAAAACAATTTACTGATAATCTATCTAAGATGGAAAAGCAAGTTTTTACGCTTAGATTTTTAGATCAATTGGATATAAAAGAGATCGGATTGGTGCTTAAAAAAAATGAAAGTACTATTAAAACCCATCTTTACAGGGCAGTGAGTAAGTTTAAAAATACACATGGACTCAAAGATTTGCTTGGAGGGCTACGTTAATGCCACATATTAATGAAGATAAGATAATCGTATCTATTATTGATATAAATGATCTAAGCAATGAAGATAAAAACCATCTTTTATCTTGTGATATATGCAAAGAGGCAAGGCAGACTCTTGAGCATGAGCTTAATCAAATAAATGTTATGGCAAGGAAATTTTTACCTGCGCGCCAATGTTGTAATGTAACCCTGCCAGAGAAATCCAGACAAGGATTATTTATAGTCCATCCTGCAATCATAGCATTTAGTCTGCTGATTATTGCAGTTATCTGGTTTCCATCACCTGCAAAATTATATAAAGAATATACAGATAACCTTATTATAGAAAAGGCGCTGGCTGATAGAGATATAAGAGGAGTAATTCAAGAGCTTAACGAGCAGCTGCTTACAGATATGAGGGTTGATTTTTCAGAGAATCCAGATAGTTATGTAAATGAAGATTTTATGAAGTTTATTGTACCGGTCAGCATCCAGGAGGACTCGGCCGGACAAGTTAATGACCCTGTCAAGAAAAATTGATAAGGGTATATATTACGGAGGATGTACAAAATGAAGAGATTTACCGTATTTACAACAGTTTTTGCTTTAACCGCTTTCTTAGTATTCGGAAGCATTTCATTCGCAGCTGACGAGGCAAAGCCTATGGATGACAAGGGCGCTGCAGTAGCAACAACACCTGCTCCAGATGCAAAGGCTGAAGCAAAGCCAGCAAAGAAAGGACACAAGCACCACAAAAAGGCAGCTAAGAAAGCAGAGAAAGCAGAAGAAGCAGCTCCAGCACCTGAAGCAAAATAACTGATGAGATAGCAGTATGAGGAGATGTAAATTGAAAAGCCAATACACTTTAGCTATAGTACTCACAATTATAAGTATCTTAGTAATTGGCGGGATTAGTATTGCTAAAGATGTGCATGGAAAAGTTCAAGATATGCCTAATAGAGACGAAAGCGCAGGTATGATGAGCAATGACGGTATGATGATGGGTTTTAAATGGTGGCAAAACCCTGATTTTATTAAGAAACTTGCCATTACTGATAGTGAAAAAACCACGCTTGACAATCTCTATGTGGAAAAGATGAAGAACATGATTGACCACAAGGCTGGTCTCCAAAAGGAAATGCTTGCGATGCAGCAAATCCTTGAGGCAGACACTTTAGATGAGGCTAAGGCAATGGCTACATTTAAAGAACATCAGGATTCAAGGATTAACTTGGAAACAGAGCAGTTTAAGTTTCTGCTTGAAGTTCGGAAACTCCTTGGTGCAGCCCGTTTTAAAGAACTAAAGTCATGTTTTAATTATTCAATGATGATGAATCGTAAAGGAAAAGGTTTAGGTAAAGGCTCAATGATGAATAGAAGTTCTATGGGTGAATACAATCCATATTGTTCTATGCATCAGTCTTAACGATAATTTATTTTCTGCCCCTCTTTGGCTGATGTCAAAGAGGGGTTTTTTTATTCAACTGAAATTCTTATGTTTCGTTCTGAAGACTATAGTAAAAAATATTTTACACTTTCACAGTATGATTTTTTAATTAAATTATGTTAGTATAATACATTCATATTGTATTATCTATAATACTTTCTAATAGGGGGTAGGCAATGACTTCTTTAAAGGTAATGATAGTTGAAGATGAATGGTTAATTGCAGTAAGTTTGGCTCAGATGTTGAAAAGCTTTGGATATACCGTAACCTCAATATCTCCTACTGGTGAGATGGCTTTAGTAAAGGCTAAAATTGACAAGCCCAACATCATACTAATGGATATTCAACTAAGCGGTGAGCTAAACGGTTTAGAAACTGCCTCTATTATTCAGTCCAGTCAAGATGTATTTATATTATTTGTAACTGCACATGGCAATAATCATATCAAGGAAAAAATGAAGGAAATAAAGCGGTATGATCTGCTGCTTAAACCTGTAGAACCATATGAATTAAAATCTTGCATCGAAAACGCTGTATGTATTTAAGGAATATTCAATAAAAATTACGCATAGGTCTTATCTTGGGTAGAGAGTTATCCAACTGTCTTTAAGCGCTCAGAGTTTTTTTACAATTTCCTAAATAAATAATATTTACGGATGACTTGTTCAGTTTCAACCTCACCATTTTATATATAGAGTGATTGTAATAATTAATCACACCTGTACAAGATAATAAAAGACTTTTGCACAATCTATGCAAGAAGTAGAGTATTAATTAAGTTATCTTTTTTGTTTTTCCCTCTGCGAGGGCTCACTTTAAGGACGTGTCTCTGCGTTGAAATATCCTTTAAATAACTCAAATCTCATTTTATTGCTCTGGTCTTAGCTGTGGAAATAATATTACATCTCTGATTGATTGAGAATTTGTAAGAAGCATTATCATCCTGTCAATACCAATTCCTTCGCCAGCCGCAGGGGGCATTCCATATTCTAAGGCGCGCAGGAAATCTTCATCCATTCTATGAGCCTCATCATCTCCAGTATCCCTTGCTTCTACTTGACTAACAAACCTTGCCCTTTGATCAATTGGATCGTTTAATTCAGAAAAGGCATTGGCTATCTCTCTTGCTGCAATAAAAAGCTCAAACCTATCCACAAAATCTGTATTTTTTTCGCTTCTCTTTGCAAGTGGAGAAAGCTCGACGGGATAATCTATTATAAATGTAGGCTGAATAAGTTTTGGTTCAACCATCTCTGAGAATATCTCATCTAAAATCTTACCAAATGATGTACCTGTTTTGACATCTATCTTATTAGCCCTTGCCCATGCCAGTGCGTCTTCTTTAGATGATAAAATGCCTTCAGGCACATTATTTTCTTTAAGGGCATCCATAAATGTAATCTTCTTCCATGGCGGGGTAAGGTCTATAATTGTGTCTCCATATGTTATCTTTAGCGAGCCGATTATCTTTTGCGCCACGTAACCAAAAAGCTCCTCTGTAAACCCCATAAGATAAATATAGTCCTTATAAGCCATATAAAACTCAAGCATTGTAAACTCAGGATTATGTTTAGTTGAAATCCCCTCGTTTCTAAAATTTTTATTTAATTCAAATACCCTTTCAAATCCGCCTACAAGGAGTTTTTTCAGATAAAGTTCAGGGGCTATTCTTAGAAATAGATCAATATCTAAGGCATTGTGATGGGTGTTGAATGGCCGCGCAGCAGCACCTCCTGGGATGGAATGAAGCATAGGGGTTTCAACTTCAATAAACTTGCGTTCTTCAAGAAAATCCCTTATTGCCTTAATTGCACAGCTTCGAACCTCAAATAATTTCTTAACATCTGGATTGACTATTAAATCTACATAACGCTGTCTATAGCGAATCTCAATATCCTTTAACCCATGCCATTTTTCAGGAAGTGGTCTGAGGGATTTTGTAAGCAGTGTAAAACCCTTGACCTCAATGGTTAATTCCTGTGTCTTGGTTCTAAAAAGGTTTCCATTTAGTCCGATTATATCGCCTACGTCAAGTTTTTTAAGCAGTGTAAATTGATCGCTTAATACATCTTTTCTGAAATATACCTGAATCTTCCCGCTTGAATCTGCAATATGGACAAACGCTGCCTTTCCAAAATTTCTCATTCCAATAATACGTCCTGCCAGAGAAAAATCTCTTTGTAAAGAATGAAGCAAATCATCTGATAGCGAGTTATATTGAGTAATAATATCTAATGCTCTATCCTTTGGTTCAAAATGACTTGAATAAGCAGAAATCCCTAAGTCACTAAGATCAGCAAGTTTATTTAATCTTTCTTCAAATACATTAACCGCATTTTCAGATTCTATATTATTTATTGAGTTATCAGTTTCATTCATAATGCCCCCTACACAAAATTTATCTCAAATAATTATAACTAAACTTATCTGTACTTGACAAGTACATTGAATTAAATTATAATTATTAACGTGGATGTGGAGATGTTATCTCTATTAAATCGCTGCTTCATTATAAATTCATAATGAATGAAACTGTTTAAGACTATAATCACTTAAACATGCAAGGTAGATTAATATGATAATCAATCTAAAGGAAATACCTGATGATGGGGTTAAAATTGAGTTTGATGTCAAACTGCCTTCAGATGAGTTTATTTCTGAAGGGTTATTAAAGTCTAAACTTTTTATTAGAAATCTTGGAGGTATGATTGTTATTAATGGAGATATAAATGCCTCTCTGCTTTTAAATTGTAATCGCTGTTTAAATGAGTTTAAGGATGAATTAAATCTATCGGTAAATATTACATGTGTTCAATCTGAGGAATCAACTTTGGACAGCAGACAATTGATGAATGATGAGCTTGATGTGTGTTTTTATACAGATGATGAAATTGATATGGATGTTTTAGCATCTGAGTTTCTTATAAATAGTCTGCCTATGAAGATATTATGTAAAGAAGAATGTCTCGGACTTTGCAGCGTATGCGGGATTAATCTAAATGAACAAACATGTCTTTGCAGCAAGGAGACTAAGGTTGGCAGTCTTGGCGATCTGCTAAAGGCTGCTATGAATTAAATTTAAATAAAATTGAGGGCTTCGCCTTCAGAGATACATAAATACAAAGGACTAAATATGGCAAATCCTACATCAAGACATTCAAAGGCACGTAGAGATAAAAGACGCGCAAACTGGAAGGGCATAATGCCTAACCCATCAAAATGCCCAGAATGCGGTGAAATGAAACAATCTCACAGAGTATGCAGCGCCTGTGGTAAATATGACGGCAAGGCAGTGCTTGAGATTGTTGTAAAAGAATAATTAAATTAATTATTCTGACAGTTAAATATATATAGAGTTTTTTGTAAAGAAATAACATTGAGGGTTGCATTCTTTTACGGGCAAAGGGTCATAGACCCCAATTACCCGCAGAGCTTTATGGAGAATATTATATGAAAATAGCCCTAGATGCAATGGGCGGAGATTTTGCTCCATCTTCAAATATTGACGGTGCAATTAGAAGCGTAAATGCCATTGATGATATTGATATTATTTTAGTTGGCGACAAAGCGATAATTGAAAAAGGCCTTGAAGGCAAATCTTATCCAAAAGATAGAATTACCATAAAACATGCCTCTGAAGTAGTACATATGCACGATGAGTCCTTAGTTGCCCTTAGAAAAAAGAAGGATTCTTCTATCAAGGTAGCAGTAGAGCTTGTTAAATCAGGTCAAGCAGACGGTATTATCAGCGCAGGTCATTCTGGTGTCACTATGGCTACGTCGTTTTTTGTGCTTGGTAAGGCTAAGGGCGTTGACAGGCCAGCTATTGCTGCAACTATGCCTGGGCTTAAAGGGCCTTTTGTAGTTATAGACGCAGGGGCAAATGTAGACTGTAAGCCTGAGCATCTTCTACAGTTTGGTTATATGGGAAGCGCCTATTTCCGCGCTATTTACGGCTCGCAATCACCTAAGATTGGTCTTTTAAGTATTGGCGAAGAAGACACTAAAGGCAATGAACTGACAAAGGAGACCTTCCGATTATTAAAGGAGACAGATCTTAATTTTATTGGCAATATGGAAGGCAAGGATGTATTCACTGGGGTTGCTGATGTAATAGTCTGTGATGGATTTATTGGAAATGTAGTGCTTAAACTTAGTGAAGGACTTGCTGAGGCAATTATTAAGATGCTTAAAAATGAAATCTCAAGCCCGCTCTCTAAGATTATGAATTATATATTTACAAAACCAGCAGTTATGAGATTAAAACGAAAGACTGATTATGATGAAATGGGAGGCGCTCCACTGCTTGGTATTAATGGCTCCTGCATCGTATGTCATGGCAGGTCATCAGCAAAGGCAATCGGAAATGCCCTTAATGTGGCAAATCAGCTTACTAAGATCAGATTAGATAAGTTAATCTCTGATGATTTTTCTGCCTATGGCAAAAAACTAGTGAAAAACAAAAGTGAAAAATGAAAAATTATTATTAGATAGAGCTTCATAAATATTTTTTCATAAACTGTTTTTAGATATTCACTTTTAGTTTTAAACTTTACACTTTAAAAAATCAAAAAGATTTTTTTAATTAAAGGAGCAGCAATTTGTTAAGAACTAAGATTGTATCAACCGGCTCATACCTGCCTGAAAGAATTCTCTCTAACTCCGAACTTGAAAAGATGGTTGATACCTCTGATCAATGGATAACCGAAAGAACTGGTATCAAAGAACGCAGGATCGCTTCAAACGATCAGGCAGTCTCTGATCTTGCATTTGAAGCATCCAAGTTAGCCCTTGAGAGGGCGCAAATATCTGCTAAAGACATTGAACTTATAATCGTTGCTACCATTACAGGCGATATGCCGGTACCGTCAAGCGGATGTATCTTACAGGATAAACTTGGGGCAGTTAATGCTGCTGCATTTGATATTAATGCTGCGTGTTCAGGGTTTATTTATGGATTGTCAATAGCCAATGCCTATATAAAATCAGGGGTATACAAAAGAATCCTGCTGGTTGGAGCAGAGGTGCTTTCCAAATTTACCAACTGGAAGGATAGAAATACATGTGTATTATTTGGTGACGGAGCAGGGGCAGTAATTCTTGAGGCAACAGACGGAGATCAAGGAATATATTCAGTAGATATATACTCAGACGGCTCATTTGCAAATTTACTTAATCTACCAGGAGGCGGTTCAAAAAATCCGCCATCACCTGAATCATTAAAGAACGAACTTCATTATCTACAGATGAAGGGAAATGAGACATTTAAGGTTGCAGTAAAGACACTTGAACAGCTTGTAATTTCCACAATTGAAAAAAATAATATAAAATCCTCTGATATAAAATTATTAATCCCACATCAAGCAAATCTTAGAATAATCTCAGCTACAGCTTCAAGACTCGGTATGGATATGAGCAGGGTTATGGTTAATCTCAATAAATGCGGAAATACCTCTGCTGCCTCTATCCCAATTGCCCTTGATGAGGCTGTGACAAGCGGAAGGATTGAAAAAAATGATTATATATTGCTTGAGGCATTCGGCGGCGGACTGACTTGGGCTTCTGCGCTGATTAAATGGTAGAACCCTTAAAAATCCCGCAAAGGGATTTTTGAAACGGCTCTGTGACCCTCCCTTTGAACCCATTATTTAAAAGATATATATACTTGTACAATATAACTATTTTTACGTCTAACTGATAATCGTCCATTGTAACGCTTTAGGATGGTCTCTACTATTTCTAACCCAAGTCCAGTGCCTGAATGAGATTCTAATACAATATCATTTGCTATATAGATATAAGCACCCTTTGACTTAAAAGAAAGCCTGATATTTATATAATTTATAGAATATTTAACCGCATTATCCATCAAATTATACAAAATATCCCTTATATCATGCTCATCTGCGAGTACTGGTTTCTCAAGGCTAAGATTAGATTTACTATAAAAAATCATTCTGTTTGATAGGTCATTTTCGAAATAGTTAATGGTTTGACTTATTATGTTATCAATTGATACCTGTTCTCTGATTTTAAGCGGATGAGTTTTAACAAGCTGAAGTGTGCGTGTCATCTCCTCTTCAATCTTTAAATATGCGGCCTCAAGCCTCTGAATCGCTCTTTCACTTCCATCTTGTTTTACAATATCAATATTAATCCGCTGCGAAGAAAGAAAATTACATATCTTATGGTTAAATGATAATAAAAGAAGATTTAAAAATCTCTCATTTGTCTCAATCTCAGTAATAAATTTATTTGTAAATTGAAAATTTAGCAGCATTAGACAAATAAATAATATTGATTCAATTCCAAAGAGTATAATAGCGAGTTTATTTATGTCTTCATTTATAGAGCTATTATTAAAATAATAATATGAATTCCCAAGTTTATCAATAAGTATAAGATTTTCTTTATTAATTGGATTATAAGAAACTATTATGTCATCAGGGAGTTCAATTATTCTATAGGTAACCTTGAGTTTAACTAGTTCTTCAGCCTGTTTAAGATTCTGCCTTAACATGGTTTTTTTATAATACTGTATATTTAATAAATTAAGGGCAGAAAATCCAACCATACTAATTATGGTAAATGTAATAGCTATCCTTGTTCCAATATTAAACTTAGGGTGTCTTTTCATTATTTCATTAAGTTATAGATAGTATAATAAAACCACACTAATTATTAATAGTAGATTGAAATTAAAAGATAATTTGGCTGATTAAGTTTGACTTTTAGAGACGTAACCTGATAAATTATAGTATAGTAGTTGAATCATGTTAATCAATAATCTACCGTGGTGAAAATAAAAGGAGTTTAGAGATAGACATTATTGAGATAAATAAGCGGATAACAGAACTTGCAAGCGCTGCTGCCGATCAATTGAATCTGGAACTCTATGAAGCCGTATTAATGGGCAGAGGGTCTAACAGGATTCTAAAGGTTACTGCTGATAAGGAAGAAGGCGGGATTACGATAGAAGACTGCGCTAATTTAAGCAGACAGCTTGGAGCAGTATTAGATGTTGAAGATTTTATTAGGGGGCATTACACCCTTGAGGTTTCTTCTCCCGGATTAAATAGACATTTAAAGTCTGAGGCTGATTTTATAAGAAGCATTGGAAAGAATATTAGAATTGTGACTAAAGAGTTAATCGCTGATGGCTTTGTGATAATTGGGAAACTGGCAGAAGTGAATGAATTAACCATCAGGGTGACACCTGTTGATAAAGAAGATATTTTAATTGATAAATTGAATATTTCAAGGGCAAGGCTGGAGTTAGATATTTGAGACAGTAATCTCATTAAGGCTTTAAGATTTACAACCATTGGGGCTGCGCTCCAAAATGCCCAATAAATATTAAGGATAAAGATGAGCAAGGAATTACGATATATTATTGAACAGATAAGTGTTGAAAAAGGGTTATCAAAAGACACCTTGATGGAAACTCTTGAGACAGCCATGCTTTCAGCCATTAAAAAGAGATATAGCGACCCTGAGAATTTAGGCATTACTATTAATACGAACAACTATGATTTTGAAGCATATAGAGATAAAACTGTAGTTGATGTAGTTGAAAATCCTAATCTGCAGATAAGTCTTTTGGAAGCGCAGTCAATTGATGAAAACTTCAAATTAGAAGAAACTGCAAGGGTGCCTATTGAAATAAAGGATTTTGGCAGAATAGCCGTACAAACAGCAAAGCAGGCGATATTGCAAAAGGTGCGTGAGGCTG
>JADFXP010000036.1:1548-3893 GCA_015233465.1 Candidatus Magnetominusculus dajiuhuensis | reverse complement strand
GCGCAGTCAATTGATGAAAACTTCAAATTAGAAGAAACTGCAAGGGTGCCTATTGAAATAAAGGATTTTGGCAGAATAGCCGTACAAACAGCAAAGCAGGCGATATTGCAAAAGGTGCGTGAGGCTGAACGGGATATGATCTTTGAAGAATTCAGCCACAAAATCGGCTCAATTGTCAGCGGAACTGTAAATAGAAAAGAACGCGGCGTATATGTTATAAATATTGGAAAGGCGGAGTTATTTCTCCCTCAAAAAGAGACCATTATTGGCGAGCATCTAAAGATTGGCTCTACTGTTCGCGCATTAATAGATTCAGTGTCACATACGTCAAAGGGCCCTCAGATAATACTCTCAAGGGTAAAGCCTGAGTTTGTCGTAGAATTATTCAGACTTGAAGTCCCAGAGATACATGACGGCACTGTAGTAGTTAAAAAGGCAGTTAGAGAGGCTGGTGAGCGTACCAAGATTGCTGTTGCCTCAAATGAGCCTTCTATTGACCCTGTTGGAGCCTGCGTAGGAATGAAGGGATCACGAGTGCAGTCTATAGTCAGGGAATTAAGGGGTGAGCGGATAGATATTATAAATTGGTCTGATGACCCAAGGGTTCTGCTTTCAAGGGCTTTAACTCCTGCTACAGTTGATAAGATTGGGATAAATGAAGACGATAACGTTGCCCTAGCAATAGTTGAAGACAGTCAGTTATCTGTAGCTATTGGTAAGAAGGGTATCAATGTCAGGCTTGCAATGAAACTCACAGGCTGGGATATTGATATAATGAGTGAGACTAAGTATTCAACTATGAAGCATGATGATGTGGAGACAGTTTCATGATATTTTAAATTTTGACTGTTTGTTTTGTAACTAAATTCCAATTATGAAATTTACTATTGATAAAAAAATTGGATTCCTACTAATAATAATGGTTATCATAGCCATTATGAATCTTGCAGTTGTATATCATTTCCTCTTATTACAAAAGTATAATTCACATATTATCAATATTGCTGGAAGACAGAGGATGTTGTCTCAAAAGATAGCAAAACTTGTCTTATCTGCTTCAATTGGTGATGACCAAGACCTTAAACAAATCCCTCAATTTTTAGAGCTTTATAATTTCTCATTATTAAGGCTCCAAAATGGAGGCGAAATCTTAAACTTAACAATACCTAAAGCCCCGGAATCAATGGATAATCTATTCAAAAAAAATTGGGACATCTGGACATCAATAAAAAAATCAGCAGAGACTATAATCTCAGATAAACATAATATTGAGGCATTAAATCATGTTAAACAGGGTTCAGATGAACTATTAGATATAAATGATGAAATAACGTATGCTTATGAAGGTTATTTTACGAATAAAATAATTTTCTTGAAACGGCTTCTGATTATAATGTTAATTATTGATCTTATTATAATTATTATTGGTTGGATATTGACTAATCTGTATATATCTATTCCTTTAAAACATCTTTCAAAGACTGTAATAAAAATTGGCAGCGGCGACTTTAATCAAAAAATATTGACTAAACACACAAATGATGAGATTGGAGAGCTTGCTAATTCCTTTAACACAATGTTATCAGATTTACAAAAACTTTTTAGAGACGTTACCCTCTCACAAAAGGCATTAGTATCATCTCTAGCAGCTCTTGCTGAGGGTAGAGACCCAGAGACAGGCAGCCATCTTGAAAGAACCAAACAATATGCAATGCTGCTTACGCAAAGACTTCAAAAAGAAGAAAAATATGTGGGTATTATTACTAATGATTTTATAGAAGATATATATAATGCTGCTTCTTTGCATGATATAGGCAAGGTAGGCATTTCTGATTCTATACTATTAAAACCTGGGAAATTAACAGAAGAAGAATTCAATGATATGAAACGTCATGTAACAATAGGAGGAAAGGTTTTAAATACTGCAGTTGATAGATTTGGGATAGAACAATCATTATTTATTGTTGCAAAAAATATTTGCCTATATCATCATGAAAAATATAATGGCAAGGGCTATAATCATGGTCTTAGCGGCGATAACATTCCACTTGAGGCAAGAATCTTTTCTGTATGCGATGTATATGATTCTTTGAGAAGCAAGAGACCTTACAAGGATGAAATGTCTCATGAATCTGCAATAGAAATCATATACAAAGACAGCGGTCAGAGCTTTGATCCTCATGTAATAGATGCACTGCGAAAGTGTGAAACGGATTTTATTAATATCCATAATGCCTATAAATATTTGTATGTGATGTTTTGTCGGATTTATGAGACCGATTGTGTTGGAAATCTCTCATATATTAATTTTGATGAAAAATTTCAAGTTGGGATTAAAGAAATTG
>JADFXP010000036.1:0-1450 GCA_015233465.1 Candidatus Magnetominusculus dajiuhuensis | reverse complement strand
TTATTAATATCCATAATGCCTATAAATATTTGTATGTGATGTTTTGTCGGATTTATGAGACCGATTGTGTTGGAAATCTCTCATATATTAATTTTGATGAAAAATTTCAAGTTGGGATTAAAGAAATTGATGAACAGCTCAAATTAATTTTTGATCAAATTCAATTAATGTTGAAATCAATAAATACTGGAAAATGGAGCACAGAAATCTTTAAAACAATTAGGATCATGGGGGATTACGTTAATTATTATTTCAAATTTGAAGAAGATTATATGTATAAAAAAAACTATCCAGCAGTTACATTTCACATTCAGCAGCATAAGAGGCTTAAAACTGTTTTAACTGATATAACAGATAGACTAAAGGAACAGGGCGGTAACTTTTCCTACATATCTGAATTAACTCTTAAGTTTGCTCAGGAAATAATTTCACATATCTTGACGATTGATAAGGCATTGGGTGAATTTTTGTCAAGAGATGGACAGATATGATTATAAAGACCTCTGCACAGCCTATCCTTTAAGGGGCTTTGCCCCTTAAAATCCCCACAAGTGCTCTGCCCTTGACCCGCAAAGGGACTCGTCCCTTTGAACCCATTATGAAAAAATTTATTTTGTATATTACAAGATAATGCTCTGATTATTCTTAAGTTGTGCAGAGGTCTTATATCTTAGAAATACTTAATTACAACTTATTCTAACACTTAAACACATCTGTCCAAGATAAAAAAAAGGGATACTCAATCTTGCGAGTTGAAGTAATGACGTATTGAATTACACCCTAACATGCGGGTTCAAGGTAACACTTATAGAGAAATATTGATCCACTGATTTGGGACTTAATTCTCTCCCCCCAATATTTTAGAAATTATATTTCATACCATATGTTATTTACTATATTCATTGCTTTTATATACAATAAATTAAATAATAAAAGCAAAAGGTGGTAATAATAATGAACTTTAAAATAATATTAGAAAAAGGTGACGATGGTTATTTCACAGCCCATTGTCAATCTCTAAAAAGTTGCTGGACTCAAGGAAAAACAAAGGATCAGGCTCTAAGTAATATCAAAGAGGCAATTGAGTTATTTTTAGAATGTTAAACCAATATTTTGGTAATTATACCAAATAAATCACACAACATTATGCCCGAAACCAATCTCTCAAACATTGACATAACATCCATCAAAGGCATTGGCGCTCATTCTGCCAAGATGCTTTCAACTCTGGGTATTAAATCTATATCTGACGCTGTATATTACCTCCCTTATAGATACGAAGACCGATCAAGACTTAAAAAAATTCAAGATTTAATCTGCGGTGAAAATGAAACTGTTTCTGGAACTATTGTTTCTGCTCAAACAATTAAAACTCCTAAAAGGGGATTGAAGATATTTACCCTTACAATCAGAGATGATACAGGTATGTTTTCAGCTAAATGGTTTAATC